>JAIOJA010000067.1 GCA_019912315.1 Planctomycetota bacterium | reverse complement strand
TGGCAAGCGCAGCGGGCGCAGTCGCGGCATCGGCGGGATTCAAGGCGGCAGCAGTTTCACGTTCCATGGCGTTCTCCAAAAGGGACGCCATCAAGCTAACATGGCCTGCGACACAACCGGACGCTGGTGGTCATGCAGTTCTGGCCAAGGACTTCACGCGCATCTACCACGTAGACCTGCACGGCAACGTACGCCAGAACCCGAAGCTAAGCGGCACGACGCACAACGTGTTCGGCATCCAGGTCGGCGTCGGTGTAACGGTTGCCATTCGACGCAAGAACCACAAGAAGCACGAGATCGCCTACCAACGTGTCGAAGAGAACTTGACCCGCTGGGACAAGTACCGCTGGCTGGAGGGATCAAAGCAGGTCGCGGGCGTGGACTGGCGCAAGCTGAAACCGGATGCCAAGTCAACATGGCTCGTGGCGTATGGTGCCGACGAATTTGAAGGATTCGTGCCAATCGCAGACAAGCGCAATGCCAACCCGCAGACCATCTTCGCTGAATCGTCTCCCGGCGTGAAAACCAACCGGGACGATGTCGTCTACGACTTCAACCGCAAGGCACTGGTTGACCGAGTCAAACAATTCATCGAAGACTACAACGCCGAAGTGGATCGCTACAAACGGTCGTCGACTACCCGCCGTCTGAAGAAAACCGTTGATGACTACGTGAAGTACGACAACATTAAGTGGAGCGAGACTCTAAAGAAGAAGCTCAGGGCGGGCGAGTACGCCAAGTTCGACGAGTTGCTGATCTGTACTGCTCGATACCGTCCCTTCACCTCCAGCTACTTGTACTTTGACGGCTCGCTGATTGAGCGAACCTACCGTTTCTCGACGTACTATCCGGCTGGCCAACCGAGGCCGACGAATACGCACATCTGGGTGAAATCGGGCCGTGATTGGCCGGTGTTCGGATTGGCATCGAATC
The DNA here is from genome assembly GCA_019912315.1 of Planctomycetota bacterium. Taxonomy (GTDB): domain Bacteria; phylum Planctomycetota; class UBA8742; order UBA2392; family UBA2392; genus JACKID01. Next base: position 26,624 of record JAIOJA010000067.1, on the reverse strand, counting down.
AAGTAGTGGACTTGCTTCCCCAAGGTGGCTCTCAGTGCTTCCCGTTCTACGTCTACGACGAAGACGGTTCGAACCGGCGGGAGAATGTTACGGACTGGGCTCTCAAGACTTTTCGTGAGGCCTATGGCGACAAGACGATCTCTAAATGGGACATCTTCCACTACGTCTACGGCATGCTTCACCACCCCGGCTACCGCGACAAATTCAAAGACTGTTTAAAGCGCGAACTCCCGCGCATTCCGTTTGCGGGGTTTGAAAACCGTAGCGCAGCCGCCTCGGCTGCACAGGCCAGTGGGTTGCGCAGCAACGAACAGGGCGAAGCACAGCTTCGCCCTGAAGCGCACCCGGCACCGAAGCCCGCAAAGCGTGGCGCGGGCAAGGTGCCCGCGCCCGGTGCAGGCGACTCGGCCGGACGCGATGCGTCCGAGCGGGACGTTCGCTCCGCGAACCCTGCGCTACAGTTCCGCGCCTTCGCCGACGCTGGCGAAACGCTCTGCAAACTGCATCTGGACTACGAAAAGCTGGAGCCGTGGCCACTGCGTCGCATGGTCGCACTCAGCGCAAAAGGATGCGACCTTTACACCATCACCGACAAAATGCGCCTCAGCAAAGACCGCAAGTCGCTCAAGGTAAACAACCACCTGACACTGCACGGCATCCCGGAGCGCTGCTTCGACTACCGGCTCGGCAACCGCAGCGCACTCGAGTGGGTGATCGACCAGTACCGCGTAAAGACCGACAAGAAAAGCGGCATCACCAGCGACCCCAACCGCCAGGACGACCCGGAGTACATCGTTCGCCTCGTCGGCCAGGTCATCCGCGTAAGCATGGAAACCCTCGACGCCATAGAAACCCTGCCAGAATCCTACGGCGGGCCATTGCCGTAAACACGCGGCTTTGCCGCCAGAACTTAAACACAAAAGGGCGGCCGGGTGGCCGCCCCTTTGTTTGGCTGGGCTACTTTCTTGGGACGCACTTCCAGGTGCCGTCTTTCTTTTCGAGCTGGTAGCTTTCGCCGTCGGAGAATTCTTCGCCGTCGGCCTTTTCCTTGATCCAGAGCGTGGCCTTAACTTCGGCCTTGTCGCCGTCCACCTTGATGTCTTCCTCTTTGTATTCGAGGCGGATGCTTCCGCCGGCGTCCCAGATTTCCTTGAACTCGCCGACGCCTTCCTTCAACTCGGTCTTTTCCGCGTCGGTAAGGTGGTAGCAGGCCACGATCTTGTCCACGTCTGCGGACTTGAAGGCTGCATTCAAAGCGTCCAGCGCAGCCGCAGGCGTCGAGTCTCCACCACCGCCGCCACCTGTGTCGCCACCCCCACCGCCACCCGTGCTGCTGCCACTGTTGTTGCCGCCACCGCAGGCCGCCAGGGCCAATGCGAGACAGATTGCCATGCAGATACCGTTAATCGTTTTCATTTTGCCCCCTTAGGTTTTCGCGGGCGAGACGCCCGCGGCTTGTGCGGGCAGGATGCCCGCGTCACTAAAACATTCCGATGATGTTGCCCTTTTCATCGATGTCGATGTTTTCGCCGCCTGGTGTTTTTGCCAGGCCGGGCATGGTCATCATGTCGCCGCAGATCATGTAGACGAAGCCTGCGCCGGCACTGAGCCTGGCGTCTTTAATGGGCAGCGTAAAGCCGGTTGGCGCGCCTAACAGCTTGGCGTCGTGGCTGAAGCTGTATTGCGTTTTGGCCATGCAGACCGGAAGGTTGCCGAAGCCGGCGTCTTCGAACTGCTTGATGCGCTTGCTTGCGTCGGCGCTGAACTCGACGTCTTTTGCGCCGTAAATCTTCTGGGCGATGGCTTCCACCTTCTTCTTGATGGGCTGCTCAAGCTCGTAGGTGAACTGCAGCTTCGCCGGCTGCTCGCAGGCCTTCACCAGCGCCTCGGCGAAGGCCGCGCCACCTTCGCCACCCTTGGCGAAGACCTCGCTGATCACGCAGTCGTGCGCGCCCGCGGCCATGGCTGCCTTGCGGACCATTTCCAGCTCGTTCTCGGTCTCGTTGCCGAAGACGTTGATCGCGACCACTACTGGCACGCCGAAGCCGACACAGTTCTGGACATGCTTGGTCAGGTTGGGCATGCCCTTTTCGAGCGACTTCAGGTCTTCCTTCACCAAGCCCTCCGGCAGCGGCTTGCCCGGCTTGACCTTGAAGTTGCCGGACTGGTTCTTGAGGGCGCGCACAGTCGCCACCAGGCCAACGGCATTCGGGACCAGCCCGCTGTAGCGGGTCTTGATGTTGAAGAACTTTTCGGCACCCATGTCCGCGCCGAAGCCGGATTCTGTAACGACGTAATCGGCAACCTTCACGGCCACGCGGTCGGCCACGATGCTGCTGTTGCCGTGGGCGATGTTGGCGAAAGGCCCGGCGTGCACAAAGGCGAGACTGCCGCCGATGCACTGCAGGATGTTCGGTTTAATCGCGTCGCGCATGATGGCGGTCATGGCGCCCGCGACCTTGAGGTCTTCGCAGGTAATGCCCTTTCCGTCCTTGGTGAAGCCGACGACGATTTTGCCGAAACGCCTGCGCATATCGTGGATGTCTTCAGCCAGGGCGAGAATCGCCATGACTTCGCTGGCGACGGCGATGTCGAAGCCCGTCTCGCGCGGCGTGCCGTTGGCGCTGCCGCCCAGCCCGGTGATGATATTCCGCAGGTCGCGGTCGTTGATATCCATGCCGCGGCGCAGGTTGATCGTTGACGTGTCAATACCGAGCGCGTTGCCGAATTTGATGTGATTATCCAGAAAGGCGCAGGCCAGGTTGTTGGCGGCCTGCACGGCGTGAATGTCGCCGGTAAGGTGGATGTTCAAGTCTTCGGGGGGGATGACTTGTGCGAAGCCACCGCCGGCAGCGCCGCCTTTGATGCCGAATACCGGGCCCAGGCTGGCCTGGCGAATCACACAGGCGGCCTTCTTGCCAATGTGTGTCAAACCCATGGTCACGCCGACGGTGTTGGTGGTCTTGCCTTCACCGAGTGGCGTCGGGCTGATTGCCGTGATGTCGATGTACTTGCCGCTGGGCTTGTCTTTCAGACGGTCGAGGATGCTGAGCTTGACCTTGGCTTTGACGTCGCCGTAGAGTTCAAGGTCCGCGCGTTCGATACCGTAGCGTTTGGCGACGGCCTCGATGTTTTCGAGCTTGGCTTCGCGTGCAATTTCCAGGTCCGACTTCATCTCGGTCTCCGGCAAGTGGCTGTAATGAATGGGGACGCGGATTCTAGCGGCAACCCACAACTTGTCCACGCGCGACTGACACATGGCCGTCAGGGGTGGGCCCACCTGCAGATGCAAACTTTTCCGTCGCGCGGGCCCCCTGACTCGTTACATTGCCGGACCTTTACGGAATGGACGCGAGGCGCTGATGACGTTGCGGGGCTTGTTGCTGGTTCTGATTGCCGGGCTTGGCGCGTTCCTGCACGCGCAGGGCATGAGTGACAACTACGTCGAGAAGCGCGCCGAGGAGAAGTTCTCCAAACCTCATGGCTTCAGCCTGGACTGGGACCTGTACGCCCACGTTGGCTTCTTTGAGCAGCAGCAGCGTGTGCGCAGCGCGGGCATTGGCAGCGACCGTATCAGCTTCACGGACGATCTGGATGGCGCGCCCATCGGAGTGACCGGCGGTACCGACCTGCGCCTTCGTTTCAGTTGGCACGACAGCATCCAGATCAGCTTCAACCCGTACTTCTGGCGCGCGTTCAAGGACGACCTGGACGACTTCAAGCGCTGGAACGGCATCATTTACCCCCCCAACACCGACATTGACTACGCGGCCGACCTGTACGAATTCAGCGTGCTATACCGGCGCGATCTGTTCCGCCTGGGCCTGAGCAAGAGCTTCACGTTTTTCGCCAAGGCCGGGCTGGAGTACGCCTACATCAGGACGCAGGTGGGCAGCGACACATTCACCGTTGACGATGATCGCGACGTCGAAGTGTTCCGCGAGTTGTTGCCCTGGTACAGCGTGGGGCTCGGCGCGGAAATCGAGATCGGGCAGAGTATCCGCCTGACGGCGGAGGCTCGCGGCACTTACTTCGCGGGGTTTCCCACGTTTCAGGAGCGCGACAGCTCGGACATGAAGCAGAGCGTCACGAGCCTGCACGGCATCTTCACCTTTGAGTGGAACATCACCGACTGGTTTGCGCTGGTGGCGCGGGCCCGCTTTCACTATTTGAAAGTCCGCCTCTACGGTGGCTTCCGGCAGGACAATTTCCTGTTTTATACCTATGGCCCGGACATCGGCTTCGGGCTGCGTTTCTGATAGCTAGAGCCGCCGTTCGTCCAGTTCGATACTTTGGCGGCGTTTCAGTACCTCGCCCTCGCGCGGGGTGGGCAACTGCCTGCGAATGCGGGTGTTCCTGTCGGCCCAGTCGGTCAGGTCGTTCAGGCTTGACTCAAGCTTTCGCCGCAGTCCGACAATCTCTCTGGCGCCGGCGTCTTCGGGCACGAACAGCGGCTCGCCAAACCGGATACGCAGGGTGCTGAACGGCAGCGGCACCATCAGTTGATCCCACGACCGGTGCAGTTGAAACGTGCGGTTGCACGCCCAGGTGAAGGGCAGTATCGGGATGCCCGCGGCCTTGGCCAGAAGGATGGGTCCTGGCTTCAGCACGTAGCGCGGGCCGCGCGGGCCGTCGCCGACGCTGGCAATGTTGGCGCCTTCCGCGGCGGCGATGACGGCGGTACGCAGGGCGCGGGCTGCGTCACGGGAGCTTGAGCCACGAATCTCGCCGCCGCCACCTTCGCGGATCAAGCGTGCCAGAAATTCGCCGTCCTTGCTGGCGCTGATGATGCTGTCGATGCGAAACGACGTGCTGCGGATCGCGTTGCGTGCCGCCCATGCGAAGAACCCGGAAAGGCGATTGTGCCACAGCACGAAGATGAACTGGCGGCGGCGGTTGAGGACATCCTGCCGAAACTCCGCGTCGCCCTCGATTTTCCAGTGGCAGGTGTCGAAACACGCACGCACAAACAGGCGCCCCAGGGTCGCGATGCCGGCGTGCTGGAGTTTCTGCTTCACGGAGAAGTCGCGCCTGCCCTGCGTCCCGAACCGCCGGTAGCGATGCCACGCCTTCCATATGGCGTAATCGTCTTTCGTGCTTGCGACTGACATACCCACTCCGGTTAGACTCCGTACATCATTGCCCGGGGGCCTACCATGCACAACCGCCTCGCAGTTGCCTACCTTGATTCGCCGTTGGGTGAATTGGGACTCGCGGCCGGCGAACACGGGCTGATTGCTGTCAGCCTTGGCAAGCCGATGGACAACATCCTGCCTGGCTTGCTGAACGGGCGGCACGATCGTGGTCGCGGCAAGAGCCATCCCTGGGAGGTACTTGAGCAGGCCTGCGGGCAGATCGTCGAGTACCTGCTGTCGGCGCGCGAGAAGTTCGACGTGCCGCTTGACCTGTCAATAGGTACCGAATTCCAGCGGGCGGTCTGGCGCCGGCTGCGACGCATCAAATTCGGGCAGACGACGACCTATCGCGAACTGGCGGACGCAGCGGGCAAGCCTGGCGCCTCTCGCGCTGTCGGCAACGCCGTGGGGGCGAACCCGTTGCCGATTATCATTCCGTGCCACCGGGTGCTGGCCGCGGGCGACAAACTCGGCGGCTTCAGCGGCGGGCTGGGTCGCAAGCGCAAACTGCTCAAGATCGAAGGCGCGCGGTGGAGCAAGTAGGCTACTCGTAGTGCAACGCCTCGACCGGGTCTTTACGAGCGGCGGCCATGGACGGAAGTATCCCGCAGAAAAAGCCGAACATCACGACCGGCACCGCCACATCCAGTGCGAGCCACAGCAGGTCCAGGCCCTTGACGCTCGGAATGTATGTAAGGAAGTAAACGTCCGGCGGAAACAGGCGAATGCCTGTAAGCTGGTCAACCGTGTCTTCGATTTCGTTCAGGTATTCCGACGCCACAATACCGAGCCCCGCCCCGAGGATCGCGCCGAACAGCCCGATAAACAGCGCGTTGAACATGAACACGCTGCGGATGCCCCAGGGAGAATGGCCGAGCGCCTTCAATATGCCGATGTCGCGCACCTTCTCGTTCACAAGCTGGTACACGATGATCACAATCGCGCCGCCGGCCAGCACGATGATGAAGCTGACGATCAACCCGATCAGCGTGCGCTCAATGTTCACGGCCTCAAGCAGGGTGCGGGTTTCGTCCTCCCAGACCCCGACACTCAGGAAGTGCACCCGTTTGTCGCGCAGGGCGTCGCGGACGTCGGACTTCAGCTTGTCGCTTTCGACCTGGCCGTCGTAGTGGCGGTAGTCTGCCAGGCGTGCGCCGACGACGTAGCGGATTTCGCTGTCGGCCAGCAGCATCGTCAATTCCTCAAAATCGCAGTACATGCGCCCACGGTTCTCGTCGTACAGCCCGCTACGGAAGAAGCCGGTGACCGTGAACCAGACTTCGGTTGTTCGCGGGGCCAGGCGGTTGTCCTCATAGAACACGCGCGGAATGGTGACCGCGATGGAGTCGCCGACGTTCACGCCCGCGCCGAGGGCTGATTCGGCCAGCGCGTCACCCAGAATGATGCCCGGCTTGTCGGGCTCGGGTCGCTGCCCGGGCGTTGTCGCGCGTTTCGTGTACGACTCGATACTTTCGCCCGGCCGCATCGCGGTTCGCAGGGGCAGGATGTCGCGGTATGCCTGCATACGCCTGGCAACGTCGTCGCCCTGGGCTTCGAAATTTTCAACGGCGTAGGCAAGCGGGACCTTCAGGCGCAAGGACATGCGTTTGCGCAGGGGCAGCAGGTCTTCGGGGTTGCTGGCGTAGGCGCGCAGGCTTTTCAGCAGGTCGCCTGCGATGGGAAAGCGCTTGTCCTCAGCGTGCTGGATTGCCGCGTCGTATACGCGCAGGTACTCCGCGCCCAGATCAAGCAGCGCGGCTTCGCGCTCGGCCTCGGTAGCGCCAGGTTCCTTGACCTTTGCTTCGGTTGCCTCGGACGCGGTGTTCAGTTTTTCCCAGGTGTCCTTAAGCAAGGCGACTTCGGGGTTTTCCTCCTCGTTCAGCTCCGAAATGACTGCTTTGATTTCACCGACGTTCAGGCTGTAGAAGCGTTTGATGGCGTCAACGCTTTCACCGTAGCCGGTTAGATACTCCTGGAAGATGATCTTCGCGCCCGTGTGGTTTACCTGCTCAACACGCTCGGTCGGGTTCTCTTTCAGGTGTGGCTTGAGGATCGCTCGCACGTCCTTTTCGCAGGACTTGAGAATCTCGCCGAGCTCGGTGGGGTCCTCGGTGCGACTGGCGTTCTTGTAGGCTTCCCGCACCCGCTCATAGATCGGTTGGCCCGGACTGAATTCGTGGAAGCGCACGTTGTCAAACTCGCGCCAGCGCACGCGCCCGGTGGCGGTGGTGAAACGGCGGCGAGCCAGGGTGTCGGTCATGTCGCGCGGGAAACGCCCGGTGCCTTTGCCGTCTTCCGTGAACATGAACTCGCGCTGGTGCTTCAGGGCTTCCACGCTTTCGACGGTTTCCCAGCCCAGGGTTGCCCCCAGCAGGTTCAGCAGAGGGCCCAGGACGTACTGGTCGCGAAAAGCCGTGAGCTCGGCGGTTGCCACGTACTCGCCCAGGTTGCTGATATCGGTTTCGCGCTCGACGTCTACGCCCACGAGCTCGGCAATCGGCAGCTCGCGCGAGCCCGACTTCGGCGTAACGAACGTCTTGGTGGAAACCCGCCAGGATACGCCTTCGATGTCGGCGCTTCCCTGCGGGTCGGTATGGGTGGCGAGTGCCTGCTCGGTCAACTCAAACTGGTGCTGCAACTCGGCGCGGAACAGGGGCGCGTACCACAAGGTGTGAATGCGGTCTTCTTCGCGCTTCGGCTCGGTGACGCGGGACAGGTAGAACTGCTTCGGCGTGACGATCACGCCGTCATCGCGCAGGCAGGAGCGGTCGAACTCGGTCAGCCCGACACCCGTACGAAGGCGTTTCAGGAACGCCGCGTCGTCGTCGCCCAGTTCACCGGTTGGCTGGTCCGGCGCCGTGTGGTCCGGGGGCGGGTCGTCGGGCGGAATGGGCGGCTGTGATTCGGCCCAGTCGCGCGGGTCGGGAAGGGCGTCCTTGTCCTGCGCGCGATAGTGCTGCACGGCATCTTCCAGCGCCTTCTGCCAGGGCAGCAGCATTTCGGGCGTGGCTTCAATCTGGCGCACGTATTCGGCCCACTCGGCCCGCGCCTGGTCATGCTGGTCGAGGCGCATGTCGATGTCGCTGCTGCGGAACCGGACCAGCAGGTGGGACAGGCTGCCGCGCATTTGCTCCCGGAAGTCGGTCTGGAAGCCGGTCATGACGCTGTTGACCAGGATCAGCACCAGCACACCGAGGGTAATCGCGAAGACGGCCAGCAAGCTTGTCATGCGCTTGCGCAGGAACCGCAGACTTACGAACGCGCTCGCGCCGCTGTTGAAGTAATGCACGATCGCGCGGCACAGGAAGTAATCCACCACGATAAAGAACTGAAACTTGATGCCGGTCCAGCCCGCCATCAATCCGGGATTGCCGCCCATCAGGATCATCCCGCAGACTAACGGCAGCAGCACGTTCAGCGTTACCAGCGCCCCGATTGTCATACTAACCTGCCAGATGCGTTCGTGATTTCCGGTGCGTATCTGCAGCAGGCTCAGAAAGCCGGCCACCAGCGACACCACCGGCAGGGCGGGCAAACTTGCGACGGTAAGCAGCGCCGACCAGTTCAGGCGCTTCTGGAATCGAAACGCGACGCCCTGGGCCGTGAGAATTGCCCCGCCCAGCGCCATCATGACGGCCACGCCAGCTGGCGCCCACGCGCCGGCAAGGTCCAGTCTCAGGTGGTTCACCTGCCACACGACCATGCCGGCCGCGAGCAGCAGGAAGAACAGGAATGCGAAACCTCGAAGTACGATCATGCGGCTCTAGCGGGGCAAGACGGGGCTGCCACTATATCGGTAGTCTGATACGGGCGACCGAACCAAAAGCGGTAGGTGGCTGGTGCGCCACTAACCCTGTTTCGTTTCTTCCTTCGGGTCTCCCAGCAGCACACGGGCATGCCCGACCAGCTCGGCAAGGCGGTCGTGCAACTGTTTAAAACCCTCGATCTTTCGCAGCTCCGGCGAGTCCAGCTCTTCCAGCACACTCTCGATGGCGATCCGGGCCCGCTGGACCGAAGCATCCTGCTGGTTCAGGTGCTCGCGGCGCATGTGGGGAAACAGGATGACTTCACGAATACTGTCCGTGCCGGTCAGCAGCATCACCAGGCGATCGATACCCACGCCAAGCCCGCCCGCGGGCGGCATGCCTGCCTCGAGGGCTTCGACGTAATCGTAGTCCACTTCCTTGGGCGCCTCGACGTCCTGGGACGCTTTGCCAAGCTCGACCTGCTCTTCGAACCTGCGTAGCTGTTCAACCGGCTCGTTGAGCTCGCTGAAGGCGTTGGCAAACTCGACGCCGCCGATGAACAGCTCGAAGCGCTCGGCGATGTCCGGGTTATCCGGCTTGCTCTTGGTCAGCGGGCAGATCGCCGTCGGGTAATCGATCAAGAATGTCGGCTGGATCAGCGTCGGCTCAACGTGATGCTCAAGGATCTCGTTGACCGTGTTCCAGTAATCCTGCTTCGGGTCGATGCCGAGTTTAACAGCTTCGGCCGCGACCTTGTCCTTGTCGGTCATCTCGAACCCGACGTGCTCCTTGAACAGGTCCGCGTACTTCGCCCGTCGGAAGGGCGGTGTCAGTTCGATCTGGTGGCCGTTCCACTGGAACTTGAGGTCGTCATTGCCGCGCAAGGCCTTGGCAGCGGCCACAATCATGCCCTGGGTCAACTCCATCATGCGCTCGTAGTCGGCGTAGGCCTCGTACAGCTCAAGCATGGTGAATTCGGGGTTGTGAGTGTGGTCGATGCCTTCGTTGCGGAAGTTACGGTTGATCTCGAACACCCGCTCGAAGCCGCCGACCAGCAGGCGCTTGAGATAGAGCTCCGGGGCGATGCGCAGGTACATGTTCATGTGCAGGGTGTTGTGATGGGTGATGAACGGGCGTGCACGTGCGCCCCCCGGCACCGGGTGCAGCATGGGAGTTTCGACTTCGAGGAAGCCTTCTCCTTCGAGGTAATGGCGGATCGTGGTCACAACCGTGCTGCGCTGCACGAAGCGCTCGCGCACGTCGCCGTGGACCATCAGGTCCAGGTAGCGTTTGCGGTGGCGCAACTCGGAGTCAGTGAGCGCGTCGACACTCTTCTTGTTGCCTTCTTCGTCAGTGAACTCGCGCGGCAGCGGCGGGACACCGAGAGCCTTCGTCAGGAAGCGCAGCTCGGATGCGAACAGGGTAATCTCGCCGGTGCGTGTGCGCTGGACGTCGCCTTTGACCCAGACGAAATCGCCCAGGTCGAGGTTCTCATAGATGGACATCCCCTGCACGCCGATGCCCTTCTCGTTCATGTAGACCTGCAGCTTGCCGCTGCCGTCGTATACATCGAGGAAGATGGCCTTCTTGCCCATCTTGCGGTTGGCCAGCACGCGCCCGGCGATGGCGCAATCCTTCAGAACGGCCGGGTTTTCTTCCGTGGCGGTCTTCTCGGCCGCGTCGAATTCTTCACGCAGCACGCCGTTGGGCTTACGCGGCGGCGTGCGGACTTCGTACGGGTTCAAGCCAAGCGCGGAAAGCGCGTCACGCTTGCCTTCACGAATGGCCCTGTATTCATCTTCAGACATAACGTCTCCGTTGGCGGGGCATGGTAGCAGCACCCGCACTATGAACCAGATATAGAGGAAGGAAGGATAGGTCTACGCCAAGCAACCGGTGCAGAGACCGGGTAAGCGCAGGCTCAGGGCTTTCGGAATGTATCCATGTGAGTCTAACGCTGGAGGGTTGCTGGAATTGGCCTCTCGCCAAGTGCGCCAGTTTCGCCATAGTGGCACAGCAGTAGTGGCGTACTTGGCGAACCTGGCGAGAGGCAAGCCAGTACGCAATTCAGAAAAGCCACCCCTTGACGGTATCCAAGTCCTAGCTACCTTTTCCGCCCCGGTTCGTTTCTGGGTTGAGTGACCTGTTTCGGGTCCCCCGGAAGCGCCGCACAAGGACGTGAGATGTACGCAATCATTGCAGACGGTGGGCGCCAGTACCGTGTCGAAAAGGACATGGAATTCAAGCTGGATCGCCTGGGGCAGAAGAAGGGCGACAAGATCACGCTGGACAACGTCCTGCTGGTCGCGAACGGCGACAAAGTCAGTGTCGGCGCGCCCAGGGTTGACGGCGCCAGCGTTGAAGTCGAGGTGCTGGACGAAGTGAAGGACAAGAAGCTCATCGCCTTCACCTATCGCCGACGCCACGCCAACAGCAAGCGCAAGCGCGGACACCGCCAGCGTCACACTCTCGTCAAGGTCACAGCAATCAAGGGCTAAAGCCATGGCACATAAAAAGGGCGGCGGCAGCACCAAGAACGGCCGCGACAGCAATCCGAAGTACCGCGGGCTCAAGAAGTCCGGTGGCCAGAGCGTGCGCGCGGGCAATATTCTCGTGCGCCAGGTGGGCACCAAGTACCACCCCGGTAAAAACGTGGGTATGGGACGTGACTTCACGCTGTTCGCCCTGTGCGACGGCGTGATGTGTTTCTCTGGCACTGCCCGGAAGAAAGTCCACGTCGAGCCCTCCGCAAACTAGGCAATTCGACCAGACACTATCGCCCGGGCAGACGCCCGGGCGATAGTCATTTCGCGGTTCAGCACCGATTTACGGAGGGCGATGGGAATGGGATGCCGAGTGATTCGCGTTACCATCCCAAACAGCTATTTTCGAACCCGGATTGTGGAGACTTACATATGACCGAGACGCAAGACTATCGCGGTATCCCGCGCATTGGCGACGACGCCCCCGACTTCACGGCAGTCACGACGGAAGGCACACTTGGCTTCCACGAGTGGAAAAAAGACAAGTGGGCCATCCTTTTCAGCCACCCGGCCGACTTCACTCCGGTCTGCAGCACGGAACTCACCGAGTTCGCGCGCCGCAGCAAGGAATTCGAGCAGCGCAACACCAAGCTGATCGGGCTAAGCATCGACAGCATCCACAGCCACCTGGCCTGGCACGAAAACCTCAAGAAGATCATGGACGTCGAGATCGACTACCCGGTGATCGCCGACCTCGATATGAAGGTCGCCCAGACGTTTGGGTTGCTTCACCCGAACGAGTCAACAACGGCCGCCGTTCGCGCCGTGTTCGTGATTGACCCAAAGAACGTCGTCCGCGCGATCATCTACTACCCGCTTAACGTGGGGCGCAACATTGACGAGGTCGTGCGTCTCGTGGATGCACTGCAGATCACAGACAAGCACAGCGTGGCCGCGCCGGTGAACTGGAAGCCGGGCGACAAGGTGATCGTGCCACCGCCCAAGACCGTGGCCGACATCGAAGAGCGCAAGAGCCACAAAGAGTACGAGAGCCTGGACTTCTACCTGAACAAGAAGTCCCTGTAGCCGCACGCGGGACAGCCGGGGCCGGGTTTGCCGGCCCCGGCACCGTGTACCTGGGCGCGGAAGGTGGTAGAACAGGCGCACCCGCCAAACCCGGAGCCCTGACCCGTCCCCATGGCTGAGCCGCGCACCATCACAATCGGCAGCAATGAGGCCAACCAGCGCCTCGACCGCTTCCTGCGGAAACTGCTGGATGACGTCAGTCTGAGTGCCATATACAAACTGATCCGCACCCGCCAGATCACGCTGAACAGGCGCAAGGCCAAGCCCGACACCCGCCTGAAACAGGGCGACGTTGTGGTCTTCCATCGGGCTGCCGAAGACAAGCACCTGCGCCCGAAAGTGCGCGAGCGCAGTGAACGCGGTCTGTCCAAACGCCGGGATTTCGAAATCGTGTTTGAGGACGCGCATCTGGTTGCCGTCAACAAGCCGGCCGGAATCATTGTTCATGCCGGCGATCGCGGGACGGACAAGGACACACTGATTGACCAGGTGACCAGCTACCTGCTGGAGCAACCGCGGGCAGAGGCGCCCAACCTGCGCGAGTTTCTGAAACCGTCGCCGACGTTCAGCCCGGGGCTCGTGCATCGCCTGGACCGCGCGACCTCGGGCCTGGTGCTGATCGGCAAGACCCTGCCCGCCATGCAGCAGCTCACACGCATGATCAAGCAGCGCGAAGTGCGCAAGACGTACATCGCGCTGGCCCTGGGCGGGCTGCCCCAGCGCGAGGGCACCATCAACGTGCCGATTGAGAGGCGCGAAGACAAGCAAGGACGCCGCCGCAAAGTGCAGGCCGGCAGTGGGCAGTCCGCCGTTACCAACTACCGCGTGCTGGCCCAGAAGGGCACGTATTCGCTGGTTGAACTGGAACTGATCACCGGGCGCACGCACCAGATCCGGGCGCATCTGGCACATATCGGCGCGCCCGTTGTCGGCGATGACGAGTACGGCGACCGCGACCGCAACCGCCATGCGGCTGAAAAATTCGGGCTGAAGCGCCAGTTTCTGCACGCCGCGCGCCTTGAGTTCACCCAGCCGCTGACAGGCCAGAAGCTCGACCTGGTTGCCCCGCTATGGCCCGAGCTGAAGCGGGCCCTCGACGGCGCGGGCTTTATGCCCGATGATCTGCCCCCATGGCCAGGTTTGTCTGGATAATCCTGTCGTGCGCCTGCGTGGTGTTTTCCGCGTGTCAGGCCGTGTCTTCCGACGAGGTTGACGTTTCCGCGCCGCATGAGTACCGGGGCGAGCGCCGGCGCGGCAATCGGCCGCCGGTGATTCTGATTCCCGGAACACTTGGCAGTCGCCTTTACAATACGCAGAACGGCGAGATTGCCTGGGGTACATTCGCGGCGACAATTTCAGACCTGCGCGATGACCTTGCACTGCCGGTCGATCAGCCCGCCCTGAAGGACAACGTCGACGACCTGCGCGCCTACCGCGTGCTTGACCGCGCAGAGATACTGCTGAAGGAGGGCAGCGGCGAAGTCAGCTTCTACGCCGAGCTCATTGACCACCTGAGTACCACCCTTGGCTATCGCCCGGCCTATGGAAAGCGCTTTCATCGCGGACACGACCTGTTCGTGTTCTTTTATGACTGGCGGCGCAGCAACGTCGAGGCGGCGGTGCAGCTCGATGAGTTCATTGACGGCATCCGGCGGGATTTGCGAGCGCCTGACCAGAAGTTCACCTTCCTGTGCGTTTCCAATGGGGGGCTGATCGCGCGCTATTACCTGCGCTATGGAGGGCGTGACGTGGTCAGCGGGCGCGAGCTGGACGACCCTCTTGAGCCCGACTACGCCGGCATGAAGGACTGCGAGCGTCTGATCTGCCTGGGTACGCCTCATGCGGGCACCATCGACGCGCTGCACCTGATCCATGATGGCTACGCGCCCAACGTGCTGTCGCGCCGCTACCCGCCCGCGACGATTTTCAGCTTCCCCGCCGCATTCGAGCTGCTGCCGGAGCCCGGCGAGCCAATTTTCGTTGGCGACGGCGGCGAGCAGTTGCCCGTCGACATCTGGAACCCTGAAACCTGGGAGACGTACGGGCTGTCCGTGTTCAACGAGAACTCTCAGGACCGCCTGCGCGCCGAGATCAGCCGCGACAGCCGCCCCGGAGACGATCGCGAGGCAAGCTTTACCGCCGCCATGGCAGCCTCCCGCGCCTACCTGCGAACGGTGCTGGCGCACGCGCGCCGGATGCGGCGGGCAATCGAAGGGCCGCCCGAAGTGCCCACCCACGTGATTGCCGGTGTCGGCACGCCCACCTTGGCGCGTGTGGGCCTGTTGCCGGACGGGGACGAATTCGACCTGTACTTCACCCCCAGGTACCCGCGCGGCCGCTACGACCCCATGGCCGACGCGATGTTCATGACCGGCGACGGCGTTGTCACCCGGCGCTCCGCGCTGGGACTGTACCTGACGGGTGCTCCGGAGGTTCTGCAGAAGCGCGGCGAGGAGTTTCGGCGCACCCTTCAGGGCTGGAGCTTCACGCCTTTTGATCACCGTGACATGTTCGAGGACGAGATGCTGCGACTTACCCTTGCCGAGTTGCTGTCGGCTCCTTAGGCTCGCCCCGTAAGACGCCGCTGGGCGTCTGGTTTCATGTAGTGAGCAAGCCATGCCGACGACAGCCATCCTCGGGCTCCAGTGGGGCGACGAGGGCAAGGGCAAACTCGTGGATTCCATCAGCGCCGCGCACGACCTGTGTGTGCGCTTCCAGGGCGGCGGAAACGCCGGGCACACCGTCTACCCGGAGGGCGGCAAGATCGTCCTGCATCACCTGCCGACCGGTGTCCTGCATTCGGGGTGCATCAACCTCATGGCCCAGGGCATGGTGATGGACCCGTTCAAGCTGATTGAGGAAATCGCCGAAGTCGAAGGGCGCGGGCTCAAGCTCGACGGGCGCCTGTTCATCAGCGACCGGATCGCGATCACCACAGCGTTGCATCTGACCCTAGACGTCAGCCGCGAAGCGGGCGCCGAGGCCAACCGCGTCGGCACCACCAAGCGCGGCATAGGCCCGACGTACGCTGACCGTTATGACCGCATCGGCGTGCGCATGATCGACCTGCTGGATGAAGGCGCACTGCGCGACGCACTTCAGCGCGCCGTCAACGTACGCGACTGCCAGACCGCCGGCGACGCGCCGAACGTGGAATCCATGCTCAAGCCGCTGCTCGAGGTCGGTGCGAAGTTGAGGAAGTACGTGGCGGACACTTCGCTGCTGCTCGCCGAGGCCATGAGCGAGAACAAGCGCATCCTGTTTGAAGGCGCCCAGGGCGCGATGCTCGATGTCGTGCAAGGCACCTACCCGTACGTCACCAGCAGCTACACGACGGCCGCCGGCATCCCGGCAGGCGTGGGCCTGGCCCTGCGCGTCGAAAAAGTTATCGGCGTAACCAAGGCTTACTGCACACGCGTCGGCGACGGTCCTTTCCCGACGGAACTAAGAGACGCAGTCGGTGACAAGCTCCGTGAAGCCGGCGGCGAGTACGGTGCGACCACAGGGCGCCCGCGCCGCTGCGGCTGGATTGACCTGTTCGCGCTGCGCTACGTGTGCAGAATTTCCGGGATTACACACCTGGCCATGACCAAGCTCGATGTGCTGTCCGGCTTCGAGCAGTTGCAGGTCGGCGTCGGCTACGAAGGGCACTCCGCGCCCGGACTGCCGGCGGACATCCGCAAGTTCAGCGCGCTGAAACCGACGTTCAAGTCCCTGCCGGGCTGGAAGGAAGACATCAGCCAGACCCGCAAGCCCGCCGACCTGCCCGCCAACGCCCGTGCCTATCTGCGCTTCGTGGAAGAGTTCGTCGGCGTACCTGTGGGCATCATCAGCGTAGGCCCCGAGCGCGAAGCCAGCTTCGACACTGACGGCGCGCCGAAGGAGTAGTTCTCTATTGGAGCCGCCCTTTTGTGTTTTCGGCGCAATCCGCCTATAAACGCGCCATGCCCGGGACACTGCCATCACAGGAAATCGAAAAGCTGATCGCCGACGGCTGCGTCATCAGCAGTGCGCAGATCAGGCCTGAGCAAGTCCAGCCCAGCAGCCTGGACCTGACCCTGTCACGCCGCGCGTTCAGTATGCCGGGCAGCCTCATGCCCCTGCGCGGCGAGCGCGTTACCGACCTGATTGAACGCTACTCGCGCTATCCCATCGACCTGAAAGAGCCCGGCGTGCTGGTGCGCGACAACGTCTACCTGATCCTGCTGGCCGAGCGACTCGATTTGCCGGAAGGCGTGGCCGCCTACGCGAACAACAAGAGCAGCACCGGGCGGATTGACTTGCAGACTCGCGTGTTGTGCGACGGGAATCCTCGCTATGACAAGATTCCTGACGGCTACAGCGGTGAGTTGTGGCTTGAGGTGATTCCCAAGAGTTTCGACGTGCGCGTGCGCGCGGGTGATTCGCTGAACCAGACCATCTTCTATCGCGGGCGGAACCTGTTGCGATCCGAAGACCTGGACCAGTTGCCGCCGGTGCTGTTTGACCCCGAGGGGCAGCCGGTTCAGGACGGCGTGATGGACGACGGGCTGCTGATGACACTCGATATCGAGCAGCCGGTGGCGGGCTTTCGCGCGCGCAAGAGCATTCGCCCCATCGACTTCGACGCGATCGGCCAGCACGACCCGAAGGAGTTTTTCGAAGCCATCGAGCGCCCGAGTACCGGCACGCTGTTCCTGAGCCAGGGCGACTTCTACATTTTCAGTACATATGAGTACGTCAGCGTGCCGCCGGAGTACGCCGTTGAGATGCTGCCGTACGACACCAGCGCCGGCGAGTTTAGAGCGCACTACGCAGGCTTCTTCGACCCCGGTTTCGGCTACGGCGAAAAAGGCGAAGTCAAAGGCACGCCGGCCGTTCTTGAAGTCCGGCCCTACGAGGACGATTTGATCGTCCGCCACCGCCAGCCGGTCTGCAAGATGGCCTACGAGCGCCTGATCGACAAGCCCAGCAAGCTCTACGGCGTCGGCGTCAGCAGCAACTACGCGGCCCAACGCGGGCCTAAGCTCAGCAAGTTCTTCCGGCAGGGATAGCCGTTGCACATCGTCGTTTTCAGTGAGCACTTTCATAAGAACCCGAGCGGTCCACGCACGTCGGTGTTGGCCATGGCGGCGGCGTGGCGTGCGCAGGGGCATGACGTCACGATCCTGAACATGGCCCAGCGCAAGCTGGATGACGTGCTCGACAACGGTGCGGTTGTGCGCCAGCGTCGTTACCGTCTGCGTCCGATTCCTGTGAAGTGGGCCAAGGCGCTGGATTTCTCCTGGCAGCTTGGCGTGATTCACCGCCGCAAGGCGATCGACTGCGTGCTGGCCATGGGGCTCGAGTCCGGCGCGGCCGCGCACCGCTTTCGCAAGCGCACGGGCGTGCCTTTCGTGCTGAACCCGCGCAGCGGTATGAAGTACAAACCGGGCAACTGGAAGCACGACCGAGCGCTGATGCTCACGCGCGAGTGCGACGGGTTTATTGGCTTGTCCCAGTCGGCTATGCAGGACTGGCTCAACACGACGGGCCTGCCTGATGACGGGCGTTTTCACGGCATTCACAACGGCATCGATCACAGTGTTCATGAGGGCGGCATTGAGCCAGTGCCCGGCGTGCCGGACACACGCCCGCTGATCCTCTGTATGGGCGGGTTGCGCAAGGTGAAGGGTCAGATCCAGGTGCTGGATGCGCTCAAGCAGATCGAGGATTTGCAGTGGCACGCATTGTTCGCCGGCGACGGCAAGCACGCCCGGCGCATCCGCGATCACTGCTCCAAACTCGGTCTGGACGGCCGCACTACCTGGCCGGGCACGATCACCGGCGCGAAGTGGCGCTGGGCATTCCGCGAGTCGGCATTGTACTGCCTGACGCCCATTTACCCGGAGGCCTTCGGCAACACATTTCTTGAGGCGCAATTGGCCGGGCTGCCTGTTGTCACCAGCAACTTCGGGGCGCTGCCGGAGTTCGTGCTGGACGGCAAGACCGGGTTTATCGCGCCGGAAGCTGAAATGGTCGAGCACACGGCCAGCGCCCTGCGCAAGCTGCTGACGGACGAGGCGTTGCGCGAGCGCATGGGCGCGGCCGCGCGAGAGCACGCCGGCACATACAGTTGGGACAAATCCGCGCGTGAGTACGCAGACGTGATGGAGAAATGTAAAACAGCCAGGGCTTAGGGCATCGGGCCAGGGGCTTCGGGATGAACAACTCCCAACGCCCCGTGCCCCACGCCCCAACCCCAGTTTCGGAGAAACCCATGTTGACCGGTCTGACACCCATGCTGATCTGCGCCGACGTGCAGGCCTCGATCAAGTTCTATACCGACGTGATAGGGTTTACGGTGGATGGGCGCATGGACGATGTAGGCAAAACGGGCTGGGCAAGCCTCGGGATCGGCGACGTTCACATCATGCTTGCAAGCCCCACGTATTTTCCGGATATGCCGAAGGTGAATGACCGCTACTACCAGGCCCAGTATTATTTCTATACCGACAAACTCGACGAGTTGCGGCGGCACATTGCGGGCAAAGGCGCGGAGACCACCGAGATCATTGAGCAGTTCTACGGTATGCGGGAATTCGAGATGGTGGATCCGGACGGCCACATCCTGATTTTCGGGCAGAGTATCGAGAAGTAGCGCGGTGCGGGCGCATGGCGTAATCTGCAGAGTTTCGATTCCAATAGTATCAGGCACCGCGCGGGGGCGGCACGTTGCCCATCGATTTCACGAGTCTTCCCAAGACAGAACTCCATATGCACCTGGAGGGCTCCATCCCCGTTGAGGCGCTGTTCGCTCTGGTCAAGAAGCATAACCGTCTTGATGAAGCGCCCAGCGTGGAGCACGTGCGTCGACGCTACGAGTTCGATGACTTCGCCCACTTCCTCGAAGTCTACAAGTGGACCGTAAGCTTCCTGAAGACAGTCGACGACTATGAGTTTATCGCCTACGAGGTCGCCCGGACGCTCGTGAAACAGAACGTCTGGTTTGCCGAGATCATGGTTGGTCTCGGCAACAGCGTCATGTATGGCGGGCATGACCCGGTCGCGATCGTGCGGGCGGCCTGGCGCGGCTTCAAGGCGGCCGAAGTACGGCACGGCATCAGGATTCGGGTGCAGATTGCCGCGGGGCGCGACCACGGGGCCGATTTTTCCCTCGATCGCCTGCGCGACATCGAGCCCCTGATGGGCGAAGTTGACATCTGTGCCTTCAATATGGGCGGCAGCGAGCACGTGCACCCGCTGCCGCAGTTCGCGAAGGTGTTCCGGCGCGCCCATGACATGGGGCTGAAGGTCAGTGTTCACGCGGGCGAAGTCAGCGGCCCGCAGGATGTTTACGACGCCTTGGACCTGCATCCGCAGCGCATCGGACACGGCATCCGCAGCGCGTTGGACCCGATGTTGATGGACGACCTCAAGCGCCGCGACGTGGCCCTTGAGGTCTGCCCGGTCAGCAACGAATGTACGGGCGCGGTGGCACGTCTGGCGGACCACCCGCTGCCTCGGCTGATCCAGGCGGGTGTGCCGGTCACACTCAGCAGTGACGACCCGGCCATGTTCCATACCAGCGTCTCGCGCGAGTACGAAGTCGCGCACGAGGTGCTTGGCATTGACACGTCAACATTGGTCAAGATCGCGCGCGAGGGTTTCAGGCGCGGCTTCATGGACGAGGCGCTGCGCAAGGAGCTGCTGCAGAAGTTCGACCAGGAGGCCCGCCACTGGTGCAACGCGCGGGACATTGTTTTTCCGGAGTAGAGCCCCGCCCGAGAGGGCGGGGAGACACGGCTTGCCGCGTCAACGAATTCGATTCAAGCGCCAGTGACGCTTGCCCCCGTCCTTTCGGACGATGCTCTAGTCGCTGGGTTCCGCATCCACGATCCGGCCGTAGTCGCGGGTTGCGAGGGCGTCGAGATAGTGTCGGTGGTACAGCTCCTTATGAATGCTGACCACGTTGATGTTCACGCGCTTGACCACGTTGGCCCGTGAGATCATTTCCAGAATGCTCAGGCTCATGGGCTCGCCGTCACTGAGCAGCAGAATCGTGTCCGCCTCGCCCCGCTCAATGATGCTCAGCAGCGCGGCCTTGATGTCCGTGCCGCCCTGGATGTCCGTACTCAGCATCCAGTTCTGGGCGTCCCGTCGCTGCTTGATGCCGTTCTGTACGCGCTCGTGATCAATATGTTCGTGATTGAACAGAGTGATTCCGAAAGTCGTCCCCTGGCTTAGCCCGTCCAGCGCGGCGCCGATCTCCGCGGCCGCCACGTAGAACCTCGGCAGAAAACCGTCGCGCACCATACGGTTGACCTCGGGGCGGCGGCTCAAAATGTCGCTCTTGCGGTCCGCAAAGTCGCGGCGTTCGGGCTCGCGCGTGACCGGGTTGACCATGCTGACACTGCGGTCCACGGCGAACTGCACGTTGTTGCTGTTGATCTCCAGCCCGTAAAACGTTGCCGCGGTCTTTTCCTTCAGCCTCTGGTGCATGACGCCGCGCAGGGAATCCAGTTTGCGAGCGGCAACGGTGAACTTTTCATTCGCCTTGAGCCACTCCTCCCATTTGTCCAGCAGGTCGCCGTGGTCCTGCCCGGTCAAGTCAACCAGTAACGCGAGGGCCTCACTGAACAGCCGGCCCTCGCCGCAGGCTTTGGCGAATTCAAGCACTTCGCCCGCGCAGAAACCGGGGCGCAGATGCAGCAGGCAATCCAGCGCCGCGGACTGCACGTACCAGGTTGAATCGCCCAATAGCTCAATGGCGCGGTTCGCGTGCTCGGCGATATGGGCCCTGCCGCCCGCCAGCAACGCGCCCGCGCGCCGGAACGGCTTGTCGTCCTTGAGCCACGCGCCCACCTTCGCGCGTACTTCTTCTTTGCAAACACCGGCCTGGATGGCCGTCAGCATGGCGTGCGCGACTACGTCATCGTCCGGGGATTCCAGCAAGGTCTTGAACGCTTCGTTTGCAAGTTTCAGGTCGTCGCCCTTCAAGGGCTCGGGCACCCGCTGCAGATAGCGCAGCCCGTTCAACTGGTCGTCCTTGTCGTCGTCTTTCAGCCAGCGCGACGCCACAGCGTAATCCGCGCCGGCCTTGTTGCGGGAAATCAGCCACCAGCCGATCTCGGCGTCGAGCTGGTTGCTCAGTTTTGTGCCGGCGATCGCCTCGTGCGATGCTGTCGCGTTCACCCGCGCCAGCAGACTGCCAAAAAAGTGGGGGCGCTTGCCCGCCGCCATCCTCACGGGCTTCTTCGCGATCTCGATCACCAGTTTCAGCGCGTCGGTCTCAAGGTCGTTGCCGACAGCAAAGTGCGCCGCCCAGGCCGCGTCCTCAAGGTCGCTGAACTTCGCCAGCGCCTCAACGCCTCGTTTGTCGCCTCGATCAAGCAGCAGCGCGCAGCCCGTCCGGCGCGCGCCCGCGTTCTCGCCGCTTCTGGCCACAGCATCAATGTCGTCCCAGGCCGCATCGTTGTTGATGTCGGCAAATGCCTTGACTGCCGCTTCGGCGCTGTCGTCCTTGTCGCTCGCGAATTTCCTCAGGTCTTTCAGTGGCGCGACGTCGCCGTAGGCGCCCAGCCAGCGCAGACAGGCTGCGCGGCGCGGGGGCGTCTTGGCCTTCTTGAACAGCTTGACAAGTTCCTCGCCGTCCTCAGGGTCGCCGTGGCGGGTGAGCGCCCAGGCGGCGCGGCTCGCGACCAGGTCGTCCTCGTCATCCTCGACCACGTCTTCCAGAAAGTTGCCCACGCTCTTTTCGGGCAGGCGCGACAACTCGCGCAGCAGCACGAGTTTGTCAGCCTTGCCGGCCTTCTTCCACTCCCGCTTGACGTCCTTGAGGCGGTCTTTGGCGTCTTTTGCCTCGTCACCTTTGAGCGTGTCGGCGGCCTGCGTGGGCGCGTCGGCAACACCCAGCAACGCTGCGCCAAGCAGCAATGCGGTCAAGACGCTGGCGAAAAATCGGTGCATGGGCATCAACAGTTAGTGTCTCCGGACGGCACATCGTTACGCCCAACCGCGTAAGGGCGCAAGGTTTATCGTAGGCAATTTGTGCTCTGTAGCATGGTTTGGGGCTGCGGAACGCCCTTTCCATACCACTTTCGGCACAAGCGATTAACCCGGTTTGCAGATATGGAACGACTAATCATTTCGGGCTTTGCTTTATGTTTCAACTAATCGGTACAATTGTCCTGTCAGGGCTCCCCTACAGCCCGCTTCAACCCTGGGTGAAACATGCTGCGACGTTCCCCGTTTCTGGCGCTGCTTGCCGTCGTGTCACTTACGTTCGGTGTACTGTCCCAATACGACGTGTTCGCCGATGAGAAGAAGACCGAGGCGAAAAAAGACGAGCCCGCCCTCGGGCAGGACCCACACAAACTCGCGGACGGGCTGAGCAAGCTGTTTGACCAGCTGCTCGCCGAAAGCAAGATCAAGCCTTCCAAGCTGTGCGACGACGATACTTTCCTGCGCCGCGCCTACCTTGACCTGGTTGGTCGTCCGCCCCTGCCCCGCGAAATCGACGAGTTCAACCCCGGCAGCCGCAAGGACGCCTTCGGCAACAAAGGCGACGACAAGCGACCGGCCTTGATCGACCGTCTGCTCGAAAGCCCCGAGCACGCCAGGCACTTCGCCGACATGTGGACGGTGATTACCATCGGGCGCGACGCGGACGGCAACAGCAAGCGCTTTTTGCGGCAGTATCTCGAGACGTCGTTCGCCCAGAACAAGCCGTGGTCCGAGATGGTGTACGACATGGTGGCCGTCATCGGCGACACCACGGAGCACCCGGAAGTCGGCTACCTGATGTCCTTTGAGAACAAGCCACAGGACATGGTAGGCATTACCAGCAAGGTGTTTCTGGGCAAGCAGATTCAATGCGCCGAGTGCCACGACCACCCGTATGAGGATTTCACGCAGAACGATTTCCGCGGGATGCAGGCCTTCTTCACGCACGGGCGCACGGGCGCGCGGGGCGACGGCGCAAACCGTGTCTGGTACACCCGCGGCGACAAGGTTGTGAAGGACAAGCACGACGCCTTGGTGCACAACGTCGGCAAGCAGTGGCTGTACCCGCAGTTCATCGGGCGCGAGTCCTACGAATTGACGCTGGGCAAGACCCTTCGCCAGTCACTGGCCGAGTGGATGACCAGCCCGGACAACACGTACTTCCGCGAGATGGGCGTGAACCGCTACATGGCCTACTTCCTGGGCATGGGCTTCGTCACGCCGGTGGATGACTTCAACAGCCTGAACGAGCCGAGCTTCCCCAAGGTGCTTGAGATCATGGGCAAGGACTTCGCGGCCAGTGGCTACGACACGCGCTACCTGATCCGCGCGATCATGAACAGCGACCTTTACCAGCGCGAGGTGGACACGAACCGGACGAACCGCAACGACTTCAAGTACTACAGCCGCGCTTATGTGCGGAAGCTTACACCGGAGCAAATCCACCGCAGCATCCTGCACGTCGTCGGCATTGAGCGCCTGAACCAGGTGGAGCCAATCCGCGACGTGCCGGAAAACCAGCTCACACCCGAAGAAAAGGCGTCCAAAAAGATCCTGGACGGCGTCAACGGCTGGAAGGGCCACATTTACAACCAGATGCGCATCGCCTACGGCGCCGAGCCCGACATGCGCGAACTGGGCGACTACGACGGCACCATTGTGCAGGCCCTGATGCTGCTGAACTCGCACCTGCTGGGCCCGGGCTGGCTTACCAACAGTATCGACAAGATCTGTGAGGAACACGCCAATCATAACGACCGGGTGCGCGCCATCTTCATGACCGTGCTGGGGCGCAGGCCCACGGCGCGCGACGCCGCGATCATGGGCGGGGTGATGGCAAACTGGGGCGGCGGCAATGCCGTATACGAAGATCTGTTCGTGGCCCTGATGAACACCACGGAGTTCGCGACCAACCACTAGTTTTTCCGCATCCTCCCGGCCCGACGCGGGTTTGATGCAAGAAGTATGAATGATTCAGTAACTAACGGTATTCCGGAACGGAGCCAAGCATGACTACCAGCCTCTCTCGCCGTGACTTCTTGCGGACCAGCGCCGCAGCCGGGGGCGTCATCGCCACCAGCAGCTTCTTCTCGCATACCATTCGCGGCGAAGACAAGAAGACGGCCCGCGTACGCAACAGCAAGATCAACCACGTGATCCTGCTGTTCATGGAAGGCGGCCCCAGCCAGCTTGAGACGTTCGACCTGAAACCGGGCAAAGAAACAGGCGCGCCCTACAAGCAGATCGAAACGGAAGTTCCCGGCTTTGCGCCCGCGGAGCATTTCAAGGAAATCGCCAAGCGCGCCGAAGACCTGCTGCTGATCAAGAGCATGTCCAGCCGCGAAGGAAACCACAGCCGCGCCAGCTATCTGCTGCGCACCGGCTATATTCCTAACCCGACCCTCAAGCACCCGAGCCTCGGCAGCATCGTGGCACAGCAGCTCGGCGACCCGACTTTCGAGTTGCCCAACTTCGTCAAACTCCGCGGCAGCCCGTTCCCGGCCGGCTATCTGGGCGTTGAGAACAACCCGTTTGTGATCAGCCGTCCCGGCGCGAAGATTGAAAACCTGGACTACGCCGCCGGTGTGGATCAGGAACGTATGGACCGGCGCATGAAGCTGGTAAAGGAAATGGAACGGGACTTCGCCAAAGAGCGCGGCGACGAGGCGGTCGAGGCCCACAAGGCCATGTACGAGAAGGCCCGCAAGCTGATGGACAGCCCCCTGCGCAAGAAGTTCTACCTTGAGGACGAACCCGACGAGATTCGCAAAGAGTACGGCGAGGGCGCGTTCGCGGACTCCTGCATCATCGCGCGCAGGCTGGTGGAAACCGGCGTGCCGGCGGTTGAGGTAACACTTGGCGGCTGGGACACCCACGACGACGGCTTCAACCGCTGCCAGAATCTGATCGGGCAGCTTGACCGCCCCTGGGCCGCCCTGATCAACGACCTGAAGCGCCGCGGGCTGTACGACAGCACGCTGGTGGTCTGGATGGGTGAGTTCGGGCGTACGCCGAAGCTGACCGGCACGCAGGGTCGCGGTCACTGGCCGGGGAACTTCTGCGCGGTGCTTGGTGGCGGCGGCGTGAAAACCGCCCAGGTGATCGGCGAAACGGACGAGCTTGGCTACAACCGTGACAGCAAGAATCAGAACACACTGAAGGACCCGGTAAGCCCCGCGGACCTGTACAAAACCATCGGCACCATGATGGACTGGGAAATGAGCAAAGAGTTTGA
Organism: Planctomycetota bacterium; assembly: GCA_019912315.1. Lineage (GTDB taxonomy): Bacteria > Planctomycetota > UBA8742 > UBA2392 > UBA2392 > JACKID01. The sequence goes on along the minus strand of JAIOJA010000067.1, from coordinate 976 downwards.
AGCCGGCAACCGCCCGGTCTGGCTGGTCGACAAGGAAGCCAAGAACGTCGAGAAGATCTACAAGTAGGTCGCACTCCGGCCGCAACAGACAAGCCCGCCGATCGATCGGCGGGCTTGTCTTTGTCTGTTCCAACTTCTGCAAGACGACATTTAATCGTGCGGTGGGCCCTCGGACGGGCATTCCCAGCACACCGATCCCCCATCCGAGCTCATGTACTCGTCGCCATAGGTGCAGGTGTCAGGTTCGAACGAACAACTCTCCAAGTCCCGCACAGCCATCGCGACGGAATGATCGTAGCAACTGACGCCCCTCTCGACCGCGTCTCCAAAGGTCAGACATCCGGAGCTTTCCAGGTACCGGCCTTTCCAAGACCAGCAATCAAACTTTGGATCCCAATCCGGATGACAAGGCTGTTCCTTGATTACAGGCTTCCCGCCTTCACTCATGATACAGCAGTATTCATCGCCGAATTCTTCATGTCCAACCGGCAACGTATTGATGCACTCCTCAAAACATGCCGCACGAATTTGGCTGGCATCCCACGCCACCATTGCAATAAATATTATGGATAGTGCTGCAAAGCGCATTCTCACAGAACACCTCCTTTCCCGTTTTTTCAAGAGTAGTGAGCCTTAATCTCCACAGCGAGTTGACGAAGATCGTCGTGTGATGAACTGCCTTCACCCCAGAGCGCGAGCCCTGCTTCGACACGAGTGGCATATTTACGCATAAACAGCACTGACTGGGTCGCCAGTGAGGGAAGTCCCACCTTGGATAGCACGCCTCCCAGTTGCCGAAAAATGATGACTTCCCATGCACCGTCCTTGACAGGAAGTAGAAGCGGTATCAAAAACGGCGCAACAGGATGATGATGCACCCAAGCTGCACGAAGGCAAGGAAGTTGGCGGCATGGTAATCCCAGCGTGTCACGAGTCTGCGGAAGTTCTGAAGCCAGGCGAACAGGCGCTCCACCTT
>JAIOJA010000013.1 GCA_019912315.1 Planctomycetota bacterium | reverse complement strand
GCCTTCCCGGTTGGCTCCGCGTTGACGTTCACGTTCAGCACAAACAACAGCAACCCGACCATCCTGCAGGCCACGCCAAGCGCGGCGGCAGTGCTGGCGGACGTGGGCAACCACGACTACGACGTAACCATCTCGGACGGGACAAACCCGGTCGTGGTGTTCGTGCGCATCGTAGTCAGCGGCACGGCGCCGGTCATCACCAGTGCCGCAGCCCCGACGCAGGCTGCAGACGGTGGCACACTCAGCCACCAGTTCACGGCCACGGGCAACCCGACGCCGACTTTCGCGGTTACCACCGGCACTCTGCCGGGTTGGGCAACCCTGACCCCGGCCGGTCTGCTTTCGGGTACGCCGGCGCTGGGCCAGGACATCAGCGTTACCGTGTCAGCTCAGAACGGCATCGCCCCTGACGACACGGAAGTCCTGGTAATTACGGTGATTGCGGGTGTTGCCCCGGTCATCACCAGTGCGGCGGCTCCGGCTACGGCGACTGTCGGCACGCTCTACAGCCACCAGTTCACGGCGACCGGCACCCCCGCCCCGACGTTCTCGGTGACCGCGGGCGGGCCTCTGCCAGCCTGGCTGACCCTGACCACGGGCGGGCTGCTTTCGGGCACTCCGGCTGCGGGTGACGTGGGCACCGTTGGTCCGTTCACCGTAACGGCCGACAACGGTGTGGCACCGGCAGCAACCGAGTCCGTAACCATCACAGTATCCACCGGCACCAGCAGCGGCGGTGGTGGTGGCGGCGGTGGCGGCGGTGGCGGCTGCACCACCAACAGCCACGGCATCAACTGGCTGACACTGCTTGGACTGCTGGGCGTGGTAACGATCGCGCTGCGCGCCCGCGCTCGCAGGGCTTAAGCCGCAAGCACAAGTCGATACACCCGGACAGGGGAGGCGATCACGCCTCCCCTGTTTTCTTGCTGGTTGCAATCGCGGGCAATGGCAGAGTAATCTCGCGACATCTGGAGTTCCCGTGCGCCTGTTGATGCTGATACTGCTTTTTCCGTGTGCCCTGGCGGCGCAACCCGAGATGCAGCTTCTGCGCTCCGGCGCTGCAATTGCCGACGAGGGCACGGACGCTATCAACAACACAGGCTCGTCGCCTTTCAACATCACCTGGACCATCCGCAACGACGGTACATCCGACCTCAGCGTCACGGGGATTACGATCTCAGCCGAGACAAACTGCACGGTCACGGTGCTTAGCCCACCAGCGACGCCCGTTGCGGGCAGTGGCATGACCACCACGTTCACCCTGCAGGTCAGTCCCATCGCGTCGGCGGAGTTCAGCTTCGTCGTAGGCATCCCGAATGATGACGCGGACGAAAACCCGTACAATTTCACCTTCAACGGGCACACGTCCACACCTTCCAGCAAGGGCGGCGGCAGTGGCGGGGGCGACAGCGGGTGCTCCACCGACGAGTCCCATTCCGTCTTCGTGATACTCGCCCTTTTCGGGTTGGCCTTGGCGCTGCTGCGTCCGATTAATCGAATCTTCACACAGCCCCAATAATCCCCTCACCCTGTGTCGCTACGTTCTGCCGTGAAGACCAAACGGAGAACACAATGCGATACAAGTTTGCAGTGCTGGGCGCGGTGATGATCGCCATGGTGGTGGCCGTCGCGGCGACAGACAAACCGGCGCAGGCCGAAGACCAAGTCAAAGTTGACGACAAGCTGGGCAAGTATGAGGCGACAGCCGGAATCAGCGGCAACATCAGCAGCGTGGGCAGCGATACACTCAACAACTTGATGACCCTCTGGGCCGAAGGTTTCCGCAAGCACTATCCGAACGTCAACTTCGCCGTTGAGGGCAAGGGCAGCAGCACGGCTCCGCCGGCGCTGATCGACGGCACCAGCGACCTTGGCCCGATGTCTCGTGCCATGAAGGACGAAGAGATCGACAAGTTCGAAAAGAAGTTCGGATACAAGCCGAGCTACGCCGCCGTCGCTATCGACGCGCTGGCCGTGTTCGTGCACAAGGACAACCCGATCGAAGGTCTCAGCCTTCAGCAGGTTGATGCAATCTTCAGCCAGACCCGCAAGGGCGGCAACAGCGAAGACATCAGCAAATGGGGCCAGGTCGGGCTCAAGGGTGACTGGGACAACGCCAACGTCGTCCTCTACGGTCGTAACAGCGCATCCGGCACCTACGGCTACTTCAAGGAAAAAGCGCTCTACAAGGGTGATTACAAAACGACGGTCAAGGAGCAGCCGGGCAGCGCCGCGGTCGTGCAGAGCATCAGCGTTGACCGCAACGCCATCGGTTACAGCGGCATCGGCTACAAGACCGCCGGGGTGAAGGCCGTCCCCCTGAGCAAGAGCACGGGCGACGACACTTACGAAGCAAACGCCGAGAATTGCTACAGCGGCAAGTACCCACTATCGCGCTACCTGTATGTTTACTTCAACAGGGCGCCGGGCAAGGACACATCGCCGGTGGTTCGCGAGTTCTTCAAGTTCATCCACAGCGTCGAAGGGCAGGAGATCGTGCTGAAAGACGGCTACGTCCCCATGAACAAGAAGCTCGTTGAGAAGTTCGCTGACCAGTACAAGTAGCTTTGACCATAGTTGATCGGCGGGGCGCATTTCGTGCCCCGCCGCTTCAGCTTGAGTGGAACCCGCATTCGTGGAAACACCACTGCCGTCCCGCACAAATCGCAAGACCACGCTGCGTGTGAAAGTGGTCGACAAGCTCGCCAACTACGGCATCACGGTCGGCGGGCTTGGCGTCGTTGGGGCGGTACTCGGGCTGATTCTGTTCATCGCATGGCAGGTGTTCCCGATGTTTTCGGATGTCGGCTCCGGCCCGGCATCTGAGCCCACGCCGATCGCGTCGGGCGAAACACTTCTGCTGCACACGGATGAGTACCGCCGCGTCGGGCTGACAATCGAGGCAAGCGGCCAGGTCACCACGTTCTGTCTGGCAAACGGCGAAGTGATCGTGCGCTTCAAGCCCGCGGAGATCGGCGACGCGACCATCACGGCTGCCTGCATGACCCTGCGCCAACGCACGCGACGGAAAATTGGCAGCGTGCTCGACGTGCCGCACCACCACCTGTTGCTGGGCACCAGCGACGGGCGCGTGCTGGTGGGCAGCGTCGCCTATCTGAACGACTTTCTCAGCTATGATCTGAATGAGGACCCGCCGGAACTCGCGCAACTCGCACGACCGGAAGAAGCGCACTTCAAGCAAGTCGATTACATTCCCGACGTGCTGGTGCGCGACGGCAAGGTGATTGAGCATCTGCCCACGCACGGGCTGTACCGCACCGTCCAGCCTCTGGTCAGTATCGAGCGCGAGATGGACGTCGCAACGGGAGGCGCAGCGATACGCGACATCGCTGGCCAGATCAACACCGGCAACGCCGACGACGAGCGCTGGACCACAACGTTGATCGTGACCGAGGACGGCAAAACACGCCTGGTGCATGAAAGCATCACGGTCAACATGTTCACCGATGAACTCGAAGCGGAATCCAGCACGACCGACCTGACTGACCGTCTGGATGCACCGCCCGACTTTATTCTCGTGAACGAGTTGCAAAGCGAGATCATCCTCGCCCGGCGCTCCGGCGTGGTCGTCCACCTGTCGCGCCTGAACGAGCGTGAAGAGTTTAAACAACCCTACCCCGCGTTCTCCGTGTTCAGCGAACAGGCCGATCAGGACAAAGGCCTCGCCTGGCGCCACATCGTGAGCGAACAGCGTGAATCAGCCGGGTATGTGCCGCTGACGGCGCCGCTGCAACTCACGGCTGTGGAATACCTGCTGGGTGACAGCACCATTGTGTTTGGCGACAACCAGGGCGGTCTTCAGTGCTGGTTCGACGTGATCGAGAACGGCGAGGGCGAGTCGCGCATGATGCGCATCCGTGACCTCGATCCTTCACGTGGCGAGGTTGTCTCCATGTCCGCGTCGCCAATCACCAAGGCCTTGCTCGTAGTGGACACCAACGGGCACATCCGGGCCATCAACAATACGGCTGAACGCGTCTACCTTGACGTGGAGCTTCAAGACGCGCGCATCGCGACATTCAACCGCAAGGGCGACGGCATTCTGGCGATCAACGGCAGCGGCGCCGTCCACCACTGGTGGGTGAACGCCCCGCACAGCGAGGTCAGCTGGAAGTCGCTGTTTGGAAAAGTCTGGTACGAGGACTACCCCGAACCCAGGTTCGAATGGCAGAGCACCGGCGGTACTGACGATGTTGAGCCGAAACTAAGCCTGATACCGCTGGTTACAGGCACGCTTAAGGGTGCGATCTACGCGCTGATCTTTGCGATACCGCTGGCGGTGCTGGCGGCGATCTACACTTCCGAGTTCATGCACCGCCGCATGAGATCCATCCTGAAGCCGACCATGGAAATCATGGCGTCTTTGCCTTCGGTTGTTCTCGGCTTTCTGGCGGCATTGTACTTCGCGCCCAAGGCCGCGCCGATGATGCCCACGCTGATTGTCGCCTGTGTGGTTGTGCCGGGGGTTTTCCTGTTGTTCGGCTGGCTGTGGCAGCGTTGCCCGCCAAGCTTTGTGAATCGATTCGGGCCGTGGCGCAGCACCGCGTTGCTGTTCGCCTTGCTTGCGCTCGGATTCTGGCTAAGCAGCATGATCGGCCCGCGCGCGGAAGTGTTTCTGTTTCCGGGCGCCGAGGGTGCCAACCCCGCCGCGCTGGACCCGACCAGCTTTGAGCCCCTAGCCGGCGATCCACTCGAGGGTGGCGACTTCCGGACATGGACCGGCGGCGGAGCGGCCCTGCCGCGGGACACGGAAGTTCGCGGAACAATTCTTCCCAAAGGCTGGTGGATTCCGGGCGGACACAACCTGTTGTTCGCGATTCTGACCCTGCCGCTCGCGCTGCTGGCGGGCTTCTGCCTGCGCAGACTTACGCCGCTGCTGCCAAAACGGGACGGGATGAACTTCGTTGACAGGATTCGCTACAGGCTCGAAGGCGAGTACAAGGGCGGCATGAGGGCCGTCGCCGTGGACGTGGTCTTTTCGCTGGCGTTCGCGACATTGCTGCTGGGAATCGGGGTGCTGCTTTCCCTGCTGGTCACACCCGCTGCGGAGTGGCTGCTGTTCAGTTACGACCACCCGACGGCCGGTCGCGTGGGTGACTTCCGCCGCTGGATCACGGGATCGGAGGGCTGGAAGTTCGAGCAGACCAACTCACTTGTGGTCGGCTTCGCCATGGGCTTCGCGGTAATTCCGATTATCTACACCATCGCGGAAGATGCACTGACCAGCGTTCCCAACCAGTTGCGCAGCGCCAGTCTGGCCTGCGGCGCGTCGCGCTGGCAGACGACGCTCAAGGTGGTACTTCCCGCGGCTGCCAGCGGCATCTTTTCGGGCATTGTGATCGGACTCGGTCGCGCGCTTGGTGAGACCATGATTGTGGTGATGGCCGCTGGCGGCACGCCCGTGATGGACATGCAGCCCCTGAACGGCTTTCGAAGCCTGAGCGCCGCAATCGCGATTGAAATGCCGGAGGCACCCCACGGCGGCACGCTGTACCGAACACTGTTCATGGGCGGGTTGTTGCTGTTTGTGATGGCGTTCCTGATCAACACCGTGGCCGAGATCGTCCGCATGAGACTGCGCAAGCGACTGTCGAGAATGTAGAGATGGCAACACCGAACAAACGGATCGGCAAACGACGTGTGAAGGGCGAGCCCTGGGTCTGGCTGTCGGGCGGCTCCGTGGCCGTCGGGATCGTGATGATCGTCGGGATGCTGCTGCTGATCACTGTCGAGGGCACGTCCGCCTTCTGGGTGCACGACGTTGACGCGTTTGTGATGGGCAAGGCCCGCTACAACGTGCAGCACCCGGAGCATGGCCCGGCATTTGTTTCGCGCGATGACCGGCTGGTTGTCTTTCCGTCCGCCGGTGAGGCGTGGCGCACGCTGGACGGAAGTCTGCCCGCGACCATGACCGCATCGCCGGAAGAAGTTACGCTTGATGTCTACGCCGCGCACAAGGCCCGCTTCGAGGGCACAGACTGGCGCGTACGACGCGCCGACGGCGACCTGCTTTCCAGCCTGCGCAATGAACCCGTCACGCCGGCCGCATTTATGACCGGTCCAGAGCGCTATCTGTCCGAGGGCGAGCAGCGGGATCTGGCCACTGTCCGGCGTACATGGAAGGTCGAGCACGCAACTCGCGGGCAGGCGTATCTGTCGGGCGCGGGCGCAGTGTTGTTTCCCATACCGTGGCGCGCACTCGACGGGACACCGATGCCGTTCGATTTTGAGGCGCCGCGCAAGGCGACGATTTCAGACTACCGGGCGCTTCCCGACTTGTTCGAAGGGGTGGAGTGGCTGCTGGCCGATCCCGCCGACACGGTTGTGAGGGACGAGCGCGGTGCGCCCATAAGGGCATCGGACTACATTTCCCAGCCCGAGAACTTTGCGTCCCCCTGGGGCTACCTGGACGAGCAAGGCGAACACGTCCCCATCGAAGTACTGCTCGGAGCCGATCAGTACCGCGACCACGCAGTGCTGGTCGGCGCAACAAGAGGCGACCGGCTCATGGACATTCGCGGGCTGCCGCCCAACCCTGACGGCACGCCGGTCAAGCCGTACCAGCTGGAAGAGCCCCCGATGGAAGTGCTGGTGCGCCAGGGCAACCAGGGTCAGGGGCTGTACGCCGACAGCCTCTACTTCCGCTGGGTTCGCATCGACATGCCCGACCCGGAAGCACTGAAACGTCACAACCTCGGCACGTACGAAGAAGTCGTGCTCAAGCGCATCGCCTTGCCCGGCGCCATCACGATTGAACGCCTTGAAAAGGGCGTACTGACCGGGTTTGTCACCAGCGTGACGATTGACGGCGAAGTCAAGGCTGAGATCAGCAAGGATGGTCGGGAGCGCGTCTGGGAAGTGTTCCAGCAGAAACAGTCCGCCATGCGCGAGATGTACCTGCGGCGCTACGAGATCGAGAAGTACGATCTGGGGGCGGTTAACTTCGAGTTGAAGGACCGCGAAGACGCCCTGAAGCGCATTCGCTATGAGAACAACGACTCGCGCAGTGTCTACGCAATGATGGAGGCGTTGCACGAGGCGCATCAGATCTGGCAGGGCAATGAGCCCCTGCCCGACCCGAAGCTGACGGAGGAAGCCTACGAGGCTCAGCTGGCGGGCTGGCTCAAAACACTCACCCCACTGCTGGATGCGTGGCTTGAAGAGGCCCGCAAACTCGATCTCAATGAGCGCGAGTTGGCGGCCCTGCTGCGCGCCCGCGAAATTGAGGAGCAGCGCGCCGACATCCAGGCGCTCCGGTTCGGAACGCTGCGGTTTCGCGTGGCGCAAATGCGTGCCGCCGAAGAACGCGCGACTTACGAATTCCGGACGCCCGATGGCCGGTCCGCCACCTTGCACCTGTTCGAGGTTGTCCGCGCGTTTCGCCCGAACGACAACGGGCTCATCGGCAAGCTCGGTATTTACGGGTCAAGGGTCTGGGAGTTCCTGACCGATGATCCCCGCGAGTCAAACACCGAAGGCGGCATCTGGCCGGTGATCCTCGGTACCCTGGTGATGACGCTGCTGATGTGCGTCGCCGTGGTGCCGTTCGGGGTGATCGCGGCGCTGTACCTGCGCGAATATGCCAGGCAAGGCGCGATCGTCAGCGCCGTGCGCATTGCAGTCAACAATCTGGCCGGCGTACCAAGCATCGTGTTCGGCATCTTCGGGCTGGGTTTTTTCTGCGTGGTCATGGGCGGCACGATTGACGACCTGCTCTTTCCGGAGTTGCAGCCCGCGCCGGTGTTTGGTGGAGGCGGCATCCTGTGGGCGTCGCTGACTCTGGCTCTGCTGACGGTCCCCGTGGTGATCGTAAGTACCGAGGAAGCGCTCAGCGCCGTGCCGGCCAGCCAGCGCGAAGCCAGCCTGGCGTGCGGAGCCAGCAAATTCCAGACAATCAGCAAGGTGATTCTGCCGCAGGCCATGCCCGGCATTTTGACCGGCACGATCCTGGCCATGGCGCGGGGCGCCGGCGAAGTGGCGCCGCTGATGCTGGTCGGGGCGGTAAAGTACGCGCTGTTTCCGCCGATCGACGGCACGGCGCCCTTCATACACCTGGAGCGCAAATTCATGCACCTGGGATTTCACATCTACGATGTCGGGTTCCAGAGCCCCAACGTCGACAACACCAAGCCGCTGGTATTCGCGACGGCGCTGGTGCTGATCGTACTGGTGGGCGTACTGAACATCTTTGCCATCAACCTGCGCAATCGCCTGCGCAAGAAATACGCGACAAGCGCGGTGTAGTCAGCCCGGGCGTTAACCCGTGCAAGGAAAGTCGGCCATGTCGGAAGAAACTGCTAAAACACTGAACGTGAGCACACGAACCACACCCGGTATCACCACGGATTCCAGCGGCTTCGGGGAAGCGGAAGACCCGGCGTCGCTTGAGCCCGCCGTGCGCGTCGAGAATTTCAACCTGTGGTACGGCAAATCGCAGGCGCTGAAAGACATAAACCTGCACTTTCCCAAAAATCGCGTGACCGCGCTGATCGGTCCTTCGGGGTGCGGCAAGAGCACCCTGCTGCGCAGCATCAACCGCATGAATGACCTCATCGACAGCGTGCGGACGGAGGGCAGCGTCTATCTTGGTGAAGACAACATTTTCGACCGGAACCAGGACACCATTGAGCTGCGAAAGCGCTGCGGCATGGTGTTCCAGAAGTCCAACCCGTTTCCGAAAACGATTTACGAGAATGTGATCTACGCCAATCGCATCGCTGGCGAGCGCGACGAAAAGAAGCTCAAGGAGACCGTCGAGTACTGTCTCAAGCGCACGGCCTTGTGGGACGAAATCAAGGACCGCCTCAAGGAAAACGGCAGCATGCTTTCCGGCGGGCAGCAGCAGCGCCTGTGCATCGCCCGAGCCATCGCCAACCAGCCGGACGTGCTGCTGATGGACGAGCCGTGCAGCGCGCTCGACCCGGTCAGTACCCAGAAGATCGAAGAGCTGATCCTTGACCTGCGCGAGAACTTCACCGTCATCATCGTCACCCACAACATGCAGCAGGCCGCGCGCGTGGCTGATTTCACGGCCTTCATGTACCTGGGCGAGCTGATCGAATTCGGCGCCACCAGCGAGATGTTCATCAAGCCGCGCAAGAAACAGACCGAGGACTACCTGACCGGGCGCTTCGGCTAGGAAGCGGCGTTCTCTTCTCGTTCACGCAGGAACGTCGCGATGCGGGCCAGCCCGTCGCCATCAAAGTCCGCAACGGCGCGCCCGTAGTACAACGCAGGCTTGCGCCTTTCGCGGCGCGCTGACCGCAACTCCCTCAGCAAGCCTTCCAGGGGTGACGCTTCGGCCGGAATCGCACGTTCGATCTGAGCGTGCAGGCGCTCGCACTCGGCGATAACAGCGTCGGAATCGCCGCCCCGTATCGCAACAAGCCTGGCTTGGACGGGGTAGAGGCACTGTGCCCGAAACCCCTCGTAGGCGTCGCCTGCCAGCAGCAGATTCGCACATTCAATGTCTTCGACGCCGCCTGCCACATCGCCGAGGTTCAGGCGCGATCGGGCCCGTGCTGTACGCATCACGCCTTCGTAGACCCGGTCCTGCGCATGCTGAAGCAACTCTACGCACCGATCCAGATTTCGTATGGCAACAGCGAACTCGCCTAGATCAAACTGCAGGTCGCCAAGATGACCCAACATCACGCCCTCGTGCCGCTCGGCTGCGCATTCGCGGTGAAGCTCAATCGCTTGCGTCATTAGCCGAACGGCCTCGTCATCGTTGCCGCGCATTCGCTGCAGTCGCCCGAGATTGCCTAACGCGACAGCGTACCCGGGTCGGTGCCCCACCCGTTGCTCCAGGTCAAGCGCGCGCCGATACAACTCGTATGCTTCGTCGTGGCGCCCGGTATCAGTCAGCAGGAGCGCGAAGTTGCCAAGGATGTTCGCGAGCACGAGGTGGTCATCCGCCATCTCGGCAAGGCGGATACCTTCCCGATGCATAACCTCGGCTTCCGCGACGCGTCCCGTTTCACCCAGGAGAAGCGCAAGGTTCGCCGTATACCGCGCAAGGTTCGACCACCGGCCTTGTCGGGCTGCCAGGCGGCGCGCCTGACGGTACTCACGTTCAGCCTCGTCGGAGCACCCGAGGTGATAGTGAATCACTGCCAAGTAGCCCAGCGCCTGCACTGCGCCCTCCCTGTCTCCACCGCGCTCGTATTCGCGGAGCACATCGAGCCCATAGGATTCCGCTTCATGCAGGCGCCCCGTGCGCACATATAGACCGACCAGTTGCGTCTTCACTCTGAGCAACGCCTCGGCGCGCCCTGACGCAAGAACCTGGGCTTCCGCAAGCAAATGCTCGGCGCGGGCTGTGTTGCCGGTTTCGCGGGAGGCGTCGGCCAGCGCCAGCAACGCACCGAGTTCGCCGTCTGTGCCCCGTGCAAGCTCAAGCGATCGCTCTCCAAGGGTACGGATTGAATCGAGGTCAGAGCGGCGTGTAGCCTCCTCTACCGCACGTCGCAACCAGGCGGCTTCACGTTCGCGCAGCTTTGCGACGTCTGAAGGCTCATTGTCCTCCTGCGCCGCGCGCGCGTGGGCCGCAACTTCATGCGACGGCATCCGCAAGTGCGGCTGTGCCTCGGCCACGTCCACCACCAGTTCGTGCAGGCGTGCGCGAACTCCAGGCAGCATCAACTGGTAAAGCGCGTCCCGCAGTACCACATGACGAAAGATATAGGCCGTTTCGGCGTTCATGCACGGGCCAGAGATCGGGCAGGGGACAATGAGTTTAACGCACCCAGCGAGTGTTAGTTCCGAAAACAGGGTGCCCGGCACCGTCAAATCAGGCGGAAACGCCCAATTCGCGCATATTTGCTGAAGTATAAGCCCCGCCCCGGTCGTTACAAAGGTAGAGGGTTTGGCGGTGACGACAACCGGCGTAAACATTTCCCCGCAAGAACTTGCCCGCGCGCTCCGCATTTACTGGGAACACGCCTGGCCCGCCAATTCCGGCGCCTGCCCCGCCCTGCCACAATGGGACGGGCTGAGCCTTGATCACATCCTTGCCGGCTTCCACGACGAGTCGGAACAGAGCTCCCACGCCTGCCACCGCTTCGTGCTGCGCCTCGGCAACCACCTCTACCCGCACATGAAGTTCGCCGTCGAGCAATGCGTCCTCGGCGGCGATTTTTATTTCCTGGCCGACTGTCACGACGACGCCGTGTCGATACACACGTCCGATATTGAGGCCTGGAAAGAGCTGCGCACCCGCAACTACGCCATCAAGCTCGCCATTGAATCCGCCTGGAAGACACGCGGTCTTCCGACCTTTCTGACTGCCAGCAAACGCGCCACCGGCAGCTTCAAGAAGCCCACCCTCACCAGCAAGCGGATACTTGTCGTTGATGACGAACCGGCCAACGTGGCCCTTACAGGCGCGATGCTGCGCGCGGAGGGGTTCGGCATCCAGTCGGCCACCTCGGGCACGGACGCGCTCGAAAAGACGAATCGGCAAAAGCCGGACCTGATTGTTTCCGATTACGAGATGCCGGGCATGACCGGGCGTGAGGTCGCGCAGGCCATCAAGGACAATGATGAAACACGCGAGATTCCCGTGCTGATCTGCACCTACGCCGAGATTTCGGAGGCGGACCTGCGGCCGGCCGACGCGTTGCTGCGCAGGCCTTTTTCGCAGGAAGATTTGAAATCGGCGGTGGCGCGCCTGCTGAAACGGAGCACGCCTTGACGGAAAGCCCCTTGCACATCCGCAAACCGCTGCGCTATGTGGTTCGCTGCGCCGGCTGCAAAGAGGACGTCGAGATCTGTCCAACGGAGCTCGACGACAAAATCGCCATCTGTCCACACTGCAATCTCCCCAACGCGACGCCCATTTTCGCCCTGCTGTCAGGCCGCCGCAAACGCAGCAGCTAAATGCGCTCCAAGGCAAAGCTCTGGAAGCCGTGATCCTCGATGGTCAGGTAGACTATCTTCCAATTGCGCTTCACACAGAACTCGCGCACGGCCTCAGCGACGCCATAGCGTTTGCCGTCGATCCAGTTGCCCAGGGTGTAATCATGCCCGCAGATCAACCCGCCCGGCTTGACCTTGCTTTCGCTGAGGCTGAGTTCATCGCGCGTGGTCGGGTAGCGGTGGTCCGTGTCGATGTAGACCCAGTCGAAGTAGCTGTCGGGAAAAGTCTTCAGTACGTCGAGTGAGAGCCCGCGGTTGATCTCAAGTTGCCCACCGTCAAGTTGCGCCTTGAACTTCGCCTGGATGTCGTGCATGAGCCCTTCGTGGAAGCGCTCATCGCCCCAGGTATCCACGAGGTGCAACTTGCGCGGCGCGGCAAGCTCAAGAATCATCTCGGTAAACACACCGCGGTCCACACCCAACTCGCAGCCAACTGATTCACGCGGCAGGCGGCGCAGCAGCTCGCGCCGGTCCAGCAGGGTTTCCAGGCTTGCTATGTGCTTCTGCTCAAGAGGCGTGCGCGGCAGGGACGAATCCTCTTTCGCACGCCGTTCACGCTCCAGCTCCAACGCCTCTTTGCGCAGTCGCCGCCAGATCTGTTTCGGAAACAACTTACGCATTGTCATTCAGCTTCACGGAAAGAAGAGATCATGTCGAGGCAAACAAAGATCGGGAAGCCATAAATCCCATCCAGGACCGAATGCCCTGGATGGAAGAAGGCTCTTGTATCCAGCAACTCTATGCTGTTCACTCGCCCTCAGCTTATGAAGAAGGTCGAAATCAACCTCGTTATCCCCGTTGCTCGCGAGTTGGCCCTTCACGTGCTGGATGCTGCTGCGGCTTGTGGATACGAGGAAATGGGCGTCTTGAACAGCGAGATTCTGTTCCTTTGCGCTTGCATTCACCCCGAGGCCCCCCCGCGTATCATCGAGTCAGGGCGAGGCCGTGGACAAAGCACGGCCCTACTCGCGAAGCTGTTCCCAAAGACCGAAATCATCAGCGTTGAACTTGAAAAGGGCACGGAGCACGATCGAATTGCGCGCGAACGCCTTACGCCATTCGAGAACGTTCAACTGCTGTACGGCGATTCGACGAAACTACTTCCGCGCATCCTTCGTAATGACGATGTTGTGCTGGTTGATGGACCCAAGGGACCGGCTGGTGTTTTCTTGTGTTTGAATGCCTGCCGCGCAGCTACACCCAGGATGATCTTCCTGCACGATACGCATCATGGGCAGAAGGAACGTCAGCTCACCGACGTCTTCTGGCGCGGAGCCGGATACAGCGATCATCCGGCTTACGTGGCAGAATTCAGCCATCTGGACTCCGAGTGCTGGAAACATATCTCAGACCACGACATTCATGGTTGGGAAGCGCCTTCAAAGCGCATGGGTGAAGCCCAGCCAAGCTACGGCCCGACTCTCGCCTGCTTGCCGCCAATGCGAAGCAAGGACGCGCGTTGGTGCATCCGGGAACTCCGCCGACTGGGGAAGCGACTTCGCCGCTGGCGTCCTTAAGACTTGCCCCGCTCGGGGCGGCGGACAAAGGCGATCAAGTGCGCACCCGGCGTGACGCGCCCGCGAAATCTTCGATTCAGGGGGAATTTGGCCCCGGTCAGAAGATCAAACAAAGAAGCGGAGGCATCTCGGATCCCACGCCCCACTTTTCCCGCGACGTACCGAACCCCCATGTCCAGGACCTTCTGTTGCTTGGGTGGTTTGAAGCGCTTCAGGTCGATGCCCTGACAAAAGAGGATTTCGAAGCCGGCCTGCTCCAGTGATTCCTTCAGCTGCTGACTATTGAACGACCGCAGGTGCTGCCAGCGGTGAAACTGGGAATCACAGAAAGGACAGTAGTTCTGGTTCTTCAACAGCTTCTCATCATTCGGGGTGGTGAACAAAACCTGCCCGCCAGGCTTCAGGAGGCGCAGGATTTCCGCCAGGGTTTGCTGAAACTGCTCGTCAGTGAGGTGCTCGATCACTTCGATGCAAGTGACCAGGTCGAACTGACTTTCGGGCAGCGGTGACGGTAGGCCGTCCACCACGGTCGCACCCTTGAAGCGCGGCTTGTCCTTCAGACGGGCTTTCGTCTCTTCGACGTTCTTGGGTGAAAAGTCCAGCCCTTCAGCCTCTACGCCTTTGAAGTTGCACAAGCGCTTCAGCAGGAAACCCGGGCCACAACCGAAATCGAGGACGCGTCCACGCAATTGCCCAGTCAAGAGCAGCAGATTCTGGAGAGAGCGACCCTCGCTTCGCGAGAAGTACGAGCCAATCATGTCCTCGCGAGAGGAAATCCAGCCCCAGAGCCTGCGCACCTCCTCCGGTTTCCAGTTTTCGGCCGTCCGCTGGACAGTCATGCGGACTCCTTACGGGCTATCACAAAGCAGCCCAGCACCTGCTTCGGTCTTTGCACATCCAGCCACACTCCTGCACCAAGGCGTGAGAACGGCCAATCGTCATCAGCGCCCAGCGTCGGCGGCGCCGTGTCGTCGGCCAACCCGTCCGGCATTCGGAAGGCATACTGGGTTTCAACGACCTGCAGCCCCGGCAACTCCGGTGCTTTGTCCATACCCGGCAGCAGCAAGATCACAAGCGCGCCGGTCACATCCGTCTTGCCGACGGATAACACGACTTCGTCGCCGGCATCTTCAGTCCATCGCCGGAGCGCGCCCAAGGCCGCCTCGTCCAGCCCGTGCGCAACCAAGCGCCGCCCGGTCACGTAGGGCAAAGCGGCATCAAACATCCGTGCCAACACCGGATCAGTCACCGATCGCCTCCAGGGTCACGCGCTCAAAGTCATCCATCATCTGTTCATCCCGGTAGCGTTCCGCGCGCTCCGCTGCCTTGGCCGCCCAACCCGCCGGCGAATCGGTATTCAGCGCGTGAACGATACCACGCGCAAGTTCCAGCGCGCTGCCGCCCGGTACCAGTACGCCCGCCCCCGCAACCGCCTCCGGTATACCTCCGTGGTTGGAAGCAACCACAGCCAATCCGCTGGCCAACCCTTCTGACGCAACCGTGCAGAAATTTTCGACGAAACCCTCCGCGCCCGCCTGCGACGGAATCACGTGGATGTCGGCCTTGCGCATCTGTTCGCCGACGTCGGCCGGAGGGAGCATACCTGTGAGTTCCACACGTTCGCGCAGACCGAAAATCTCGGCCTTGCGCCACAAGGAGTCTTCCGGGTCGCCGCCGCCGACGATGGTCAGCTCGAAGCGTTTGTCAGGTACCAGTCGCCGCAGCAGCGCCAGCGATTCCAGCGCGAGGTGATGCCCTTTGAAGAAGCGCAGGCGCCCGACCACCACCAGACGAACTGTTCCCGCCCACGTGTCCGCCCGTTTCGGAGGGCTGAAACTTGCGCGATTCACGCCACGCCGAACACGCGCCACCTTGACGCGCAGATGACGCTTCAGCAGTCCTTCACAAAAATCGGAATGCGCGATCGCCACCGTGCGCCGCGGAAACTTGCCGTAGATGCCCCATCCCTTTTCCAGCGGGAAGCGAATGAAATCGTTGCCTCGAAACACCACCAGCATGGGAACACCCAAAGTGTTGGCCACCGGGCCGGCAAACGGCGCCTGAAACCCGAACTGGCAATGCACCGCATCCGGGCGCCAGGCCCGCGCAAACTCCAGCAGCACGTGCGCCCGCGAATACATGCGGGGACCGCCGCCGTCAGGGAACTGCTCCGCCCAGTCGCCGCCGAAGTCGCGCCGCAAACCCCGCGTCTGGTTGAACCTGAACCGCTTGCGAAACTTCAGCGCGGGGGCTTCAACCGCGAAAGTCTCAGGCGGGTTGTGGGGATACAGCCGGCTGACGCCCTCCGGATCGATCGTTCCCGCGCATACCGCTACCTTCCAGCCACGCGCGATCATGCCCCTGATGTGCGCAGCTATGAATGTTTCCGAGGCAACGGGGAAGTCGCCGGTCACAACGAGAAGCCGTTTGCCTGCGTCGTCCATCAGCTCCACACCACGCCGGGGTTGCCGGACTTCCAGATTGCCAGCACAAGCAGCAGCCACAGGATCGCGCTGTGATCCTGCTCGTCCGACTGCTCAGCAAGCATCTGTCGCACCAGGTTCATGTCGAACCAGTCCCCCAGTCCGGCCGAAGAATCCAGTAGATGGCCCTCAATAAACGCGCGCCCGCGGGCACTTCTGGCGAACCACCGTGCGCGTGGAATTCCGAAACCCTTCTTGCCGCGGTAGACGAAGTCCGGAGAAAAGTCGCGCTCAAGGCTCTTGCGCAACAGGATCTTCAGGTTTCGCTCGCCGTCTTCGACGTTTGCGCGCAGGTTTGCCGGCAGTGCACTCGCCACTTCCAGCACTCTGTAATCAAGAAACGGCGTGCGGACTTCCAGGCCATGATACATGGACGCAACGTCCGACTTCGGCAGAATTGCGCCGGGCAGATAGGTAAGAAAGTCCATCTCCTGTGCGAAATCCAGGCGGTGTGCGCGGCCAATCAAGTTTGCCGCCCCTTCAAACGCCGGCGAGGGGCGATCCGTCAGCGGCAGAAAGTCCGATTTCCAAAGCAGTCGGCGCGAATTGCGCTTGCGCCAGGCGTCAAGCTGTGTGTAGCCGACCAGCAACTCCCAGTCGAAGGCATTGTTCCAGTCGCTCCCCATGCGCCGCATGTGCGCCCACAGCAGCGACTTCAGGTGGCGTATGCTCGGTCGCATGAAGAACCGCTTGCGGCGCTTGCGCGTCTCTGGGCGCTTCAGCCAGTCGCCATGAAATTTGTACCCGCCAAAACCCTCGTCGCCCCCGTCACCGCCCAGCACTACGGGTACGTGTTCGCGTGCCAGTTTGGTGACGCGCCAGGTTGGAATCAGCGAATTGTCGCCGAATGGCTCGCCATAGTGGCGCACAAGCTCCGGCAGTTCGTCCCAGAAGTCGTCGCTCTGTGTGTCGTGAACCAGCTCGATGCCGTACCTGTCGGCGGCCTGCTTTGCGTACTCCAGCTCGCCGAAGCCCTCCACGTCGAAGTCCATCGTGAAGGCCTTGACCGAGCCGCCCGTCAGCTCAGCCATTTCGCGGGCGACGAGGGTGCTGTCTACGCCGCCCGACAGTAGCAGCCCCACCGGCACGTCGGCGATCAGGTGGGCCTGGACAGAGTCATGCAGCGCGCTGTCCAGACGTTCGAGCCATTCGGTTTCGCTTACGCCGCGTTGCTCAATGAAATCCATGCGCCAGTAGCGCACCGGCTCACCGATCTTGCCGTCAAGCGTACCCTGCATGAAGTGCGCAGGGGGCAGCTTCCAGACATCATGAAAAATCGTGTACGGGTTCGGCACATACTGGTAGCGCAAAAACCACTCGACGGCCTCAAGCCGCCCGCGCACGGACTTCAGCGCGTGCAACTCGGATGAAAACTCCAACACGCCATCGCCGTGCCGGTAGAACAGCGGCTTGATGCCGAAAGGATCACGGGCCAGCAGCCATTTGCGCTGGTCGTAATCCACCAGACAGAACGCGAACATGCCACGCAGCTTCGGCACCAGCCTGTCGCCCCACTGACGCCAGCCGTGCAGCAGCACCTCCGTGTCGCTGTTGGTACGGAACTCCACACCCGCGCCTTCCAGCTCCGCGCGCAGCTCCTTGAAATTGTAGATCTCGCCGTTGAACGTGACCCAGACCTGGTCATCGGGCGTCGCCATGGGCTGGGCGCCGCCTTGCAAGTCGATGATCGCCAGACGTCGGTGCCCCAGCCCCACGCTGCCGCTGACGTGTTTGCCCTCGCCGTCCGGCCCACGATGCGCGACGGCGTCGCACATGGCCTGGATGTGCGCCGGGTCTACGGGCGAGCCGTCAAGGCGAAGCTGTCCTACAATCCCACACATGGAGGGCCCTTGTACACGCCTGCTCAACGCGCGGCAAACTTGCCGTCGATGGCGCCACGGGTGACCCGCTCGTAGTCATCCATCATCCAGGCGTCCTGGTAGTCTTCGGCCTTGCTGAGTGCATGTGTGGACCATTCTGCGGGACTGCGGGTGTCCATCACATGTGCCACGCCCCGCGCAAGCTCATTGGCGCTGCCAGCGGGGACCAGCACGCCAGCACCCTCGACCGCTTCCGGGATACCGCCGTGGTTGGACGCAACAACGGGCAACCCGCTGGCAATCCCTTCGCTGGCCACCGTGCAGAAGTTCTCGACCCAGCCATCGGATCGCGGCAAAGAAGGAATCAGCAGTATGTCCGCGCTGCGCATACACTCCGCAACGGCGTCGTGCGTCAGGCTGCCGGCAAGGTGCACGCGATCCCGCACGCCCAGGGTATCCGCCAGTGTCGTCAGCGTGACGCCGAAGTCACCGCCGCCGGCGAGGGTCAGCTCAAATCGCACGTTCGGGTGCAGGCGCCCCAGCAGTGCCAGGCTCTCGATCGCGAGATGGTGCCCCTTGCTGAACATCAGGCGACCCACAGCAAGCAATCGCACGGAGTCGCCCCAGCTTGAACGGCGCTCAGGTGGATTGAATCGCCCACGGTTTACACCGCGGCGCACGTGCTCGACCGGAATCTTCAAATGCTTCCTTAATATGTCCTCACAGAATCTGGTGTGCCCGACGGCGACTGCGTCGGGCGCGAGCCAGTCGTATACGTGCCAGCCGCTTGCAGCCGGGTAATTGAGAAAGTCGTAGCCACGGTAGTTCACGAGCAGCGGAATGCCTAACAGGCGCGCTGCCGGCGACGCTACCAGCCCGAGCGGGCCGAAGTGGGCGTGCATCACGTCCGGGCGGCACTGGCGGGCGACTTCGTACAGCGCCGCCGCACGGGCGTGCTGTTTCTTGCCCGCGCCGGGGCTGAAGAGCTTCTTGTGCCCGGGCCCCAGTATCCGGCGCAGCGCCCACCAGCGCCCCAGCGTGCCGCGGGTTCGGATCTGTGCCGCCCGGGCTTCCAGTTCAAACGTTGGCGGTGCGAGTTCCCCGAACACCCGCTTGACCTCCGCGGCGTCAACGTTGTAAGCGGCGACCGCGACTTCCCATCCGCGCCGCATCATGCCCTGAATGTGCCCGACGACGAACGTCTCGGATGCTTTGGGGAATTCGCCTGCAATCACAAGCAGTTTGGGCATGGCGGCAAGCTACTGAATTTGTCACCTGCGATGCAGTGGCAACTTCCTCATTTCGCCAACCGGATTAACCTGCCTGGATGAGTACCGGCCCATTGGTCTCCGTCATCATCCCCACCTACAACCGCGCGAGCGAGTTTCACCGCTCCGTGGATTCCGTAGTCGCACAGACCTGGCGCCCTCTGCAACTGGTGCTTGTCAACGATGGCAGCACCGACAATACGTCCGAAGCCATGACCTTCATCGAGCCGAAAGTCCGAGACGCGGGCGTTGAGCCACTGTTCATCAACCAGCCCAACGGCGGCTGCGCCAGTGCCCGCAACACAGCGGTCAATCGCTCAACGGGTGCTTACTTCGCCTTTCTGGACGATGACGACGAGTGGTTGCCGACCAAGATCGAGAAGCAGGTTGCCGAGGTCCAACGCACCGACGCCGATGCTTGCTGCACACAGGCACGCAAACTGGTCACCCGAGGCGAGATCATTCAACCACCTGATCCCGCCAATCTGATCCGCGGCGTCAACCCGGGCAGGTACATGGACCGCACCCTCGACGCCCACCTGATCACACTGCTCGTCGCGCGGACCATGTGGGAAGTTGTCGGCGAATTCGATACCGACCTCAAGACCGGCTCCGATACGGAGTGGATCGCGCGTCTGTCCCACTACGCGAACTTCTGCGCCGTGCCAGAAATTCTAGCGGTCTACACGTACTCCGACACCGCGCTCAGCCGCATCGACAGCATGGATGCCGAGCTTGCCCGTGACGCCCGCCGCCGGCTGGCGCTCGAAAAAATCAAACAGAAGTGCGCGCATCTGCCAAATTGGGATGAGCAGGCCTGGCGGAAACGCGCGGCCGGGGCGTACTCGGACTTCGTGAAGCACCTGCTGTACGCCGGCGACCTGCCGAGTGCCCGCCGCATGTACGACGAGGGGATGCGGATCACGGGTGCCGCGGAGCCGCTGCCGGGTGTGAAACGGAAGTTGCGCAAGGCGTGGTGGCTGTCATTGGTCGGTAAGCGTCTGCGGCATCCAAAACTTCGGGTCAGGACATGACCAAACCGCTGGTAAGCGCGATCATCCCCACCTACCAACGCCCCGAGCTTGTGCGCCGTGCTGTGCGTTGCGTTCTGGCGCAGACGTGGCGCCCGCTGGAACTTGTCGTAGTCGATGACGGCAGCAAAGATGCGACCCAACAGGTGCTGGGCGAACTGCGGGCTGAAGCGGACAACAGCGACGTAGGCTACCGCTTTGAAGAACTTACAAACGGGGGCGTCGGACGCGCCCGCACCAGAGGAATGGAACTCGCGAGCGGATCGTACTTCGCGTTTCTGGACGACGACGACGAGTGGCTGCCCGCCAAAGTCGCTACCCAGTTGCGCGCCCTGCGGCAAACACCTGACGCAGGGGTGTCATTCACCCGCTACATGCACGGCGGGGCGGACGGCAGCCCGAAGCCGAAGCTAGAGTACATCCGGGACGGCTGGGTGTTTGAAACCCTGTGTGACGGGCGTACGCGGGCGCACCAGCAGACGCTGATGATCCGGCGCGAGGTGTTTGAGCGTATAGGCGGGTTCACGGACCACCGCAATTTCCAGGACTTTGAATACTGCCTGCGCGCGTCGCTCGACTTTCCGTTCAAGGCGGTGCCGGACGCCCTGACCGTCATTCATACCGTCGAAAGCAGCATCAGCCGCGAGGTCGGGCTGGAGGGCGACCTGCGACGTGACAAGATGAAACTGCTGGTTCTTGAGGAGTTCAGCGAACGCTTTTCAAGCCACGACCGATACGACGACGACGCCATGAAACACGCATTCGCCCGCGTGTACGATGAACACGTCAAGCACCTTTTGTGGCTGGGCCGGGTGCGTGAGGCACGCGCGTCATGGGAAGCGGCGCTCGCCCGATGCGGCGAATTGCCGGTGCTGACGCGGCTGAAGGGCAAACTCGCACGGGCGCGTATGGCGGGATGGTTTGGCATCAAGTTGAAGAAACCGGAGTAGCATGACGACGGGGTTGAAGGCGACGGCGCTCCAACTGGCGCAGCGGGTGGTGCTGATCGGGAACGCCGATGTCGCCATCGACTACTCCGCTCTCGTGGATGGAAGCGAAGTGGTTGTCCGCTTCAATGAGTGCCCCAATTTCGGCGGCAACACCGGTACGCGCACCACAATTCTCTGTTTGATCAACACCGGCGCCGTCGGACGCGACCTGTACAAGCAAGCCCGGCTCCGCGAGCTTGCACCGGCGCGCCAGGCCGGCGAAATCTGGTTTCGCGGGCGACGGGACAACTGGCTGGATGCGCTGCTGATCACGCTGTTTCAGTTTCGACGACGCAAGAAGAAGCTGGACTACGGGCCCAAACTGATGCGTGCGAACGGGTTGCGGGACACGCCGGCCGTGTATCCGCCGCGCGGCTTCCTGAAGCGCGCGCGCCGCAAACTCCGGGCCGTTGACCCGCAGCGCCCATGGGCCAAGGTCAATCCCAGTTCGGGCTTTCTGGCAATCGAGCGCGTACTGGATGACCCGAGGTTCGCGGGCCACGAAGTATGCCTGATCGGATTCACATGGGAGCGCGGCACGCCGAGGCGGACGTTCCGTGATCAACACACCTGGGACGAAGAAGAAACTCTGTGCCGCGAGCATGACACGAAGGGCGTACTGAAGATCCTGCCATGCGCGTAAGCGTCATCATCCCCACGTTCAACCGCGCGGCGTTGCTTGCCCGCGCCGTTGACAGCGTGCTGGACCAGGACTGGCGCCCTCTTGAGCTCGTGATCATTGACGACGGCAGCAGCGACGAAACTCCCAGCGTGCTCGACGCTCTGGGGCGCAAGGCCGACGAGGCGGACGTGCGGCTACTCGCGATTCGGCAACCCAACAAGGGCGACGCCGGCGCGCGCAACGCGGGCATTGACGCGTCAACAGGCGACTGGATCGCGTTTCTGGACGACGATGACACACGCCGCCCGGGCACGCTGACCGCGCAGTTAGACGCCGCCGGCAGCGCGGGCGTATGCTGCGCCCTGGTGGCGAAGGGCGACCGCGCCATGCCTGCCGCGCCCCGCACACTGATGACCGGCAATTGCGCGGCGGCGTTCCTGCGCGGCGAGATGTCCTGCGCAATCACGAGCCTGTTGGTCCGGCGCGACGTTGCGGCAGCCACGGGCAGGTTCGACACGTCGCTGCCTGTTGGCAGCGACATGGAGTGGATCGCACGCCTGGCGCACTACGCGGATTTCGCGGCGCTGCCGGAAATCGTCGCGGATTACAACCGGACTGAAAATGCGCTTTCCCGCTTCTCGGGGCTTGACCAGCTGATCGCCCGGGACGCGCATGACCTGCGGGTTGTCGGCCTCATACTCGAACGCTGCGGCGGCAGCCCACGTTTTGAACACGCGGCATGGAGCATCTTTGCGGCGCGCACATACGACCGCTGCGTCAAACACCTGTTGTACGCCGGGCAAATCGCGGAGGCCGCCAGGTTGTTGCAGGCCGGGCACAAAGAGGGCGCCGACGTCGATATCCTGCGGCGCACGGGGCGCAAGGTTCGCCACGCAAAGCTGCTGGCCCTGGTGGGCAGGCGTGTGCGGCACCCGAAGTTTCGGGACGCGAGCGACATACAGGGCTGATTTGCCGGGAACTACTTCAGTGAAAGCCAGATTTCGACCTGGTCCGGGGTTTCGAAGTCGTGCACTTCGAAGTCGGCAGTAAACGCGCGGGGCAGGTCGGCCTGCCAGATTTTCATCCAGGTCTGGACGAGCGCGTCCGGCATTTCGCCCCGGGACGTCACGACTGCATAGCGCGATTCCGGAAACTCGACGTGAGCCATACCCTCAGGAATCTCACCGACCGAGTTCACGCGCCGCCCGATGGTGTAGTCGTAGGCACCCGTGTGGTCGCTTTCGTAACTGCTGTAAACAGCAATAAGCTGCTCGTCGCTCGGGTCCGGTATTTTCTGAATCAGCCCTTCGGTCATTACGCGCCCCCACAAGGGGCCGATGGTGTCTATGGCATCAGCGTTGTTCGTGCGAATCTGAACGCCGACGACGTGGAACGCAGGAAGAGTCTGCTCGCGATGTTCCATATTGTCCCTGGTTGGAGCGCGAAGCGTTAGCGAGCGGCGATCGCCGAAGTCGATGTCACCACGATTGTGGCGACTGCCCCTCTCCAAACAACTCATACCGGTCTAGCAAACGTGGCAACGATGGCCAGCGCTGAGTGAATTCCGTCCAATGCCGCGCTGATAATTCCGCCTGCGTAGCCGGCTCCTTCGCCTGCCGGGTAGAGGCCGGCGACGTTGTTTGATTCACGTGTCTGCGGGTTACGGGGGATTCGGACCGGGCTGCTGGCGCGGGCTTCGATGGCGTGCAGGATGCCGCTGTCTGTTAGAAATCCGCGAATCCGTTTGTCGAATTCGGGCAGTCCCGCGCGCAGGGCCTGGTTTAGTTTTTCCGGCAGCAACTCACCAAGCGCCGCGTAGTTCCTGCCGCGCGCGTAGGTCCCGCGCATGTTTCTTGGCGAATCCAGCCCGCGCAGATAGTGGGTCACCGGTTGTGCTGGCGTTGAGTAGTCCCCACCGCCGGCCTTGAATGCCAGCGCCTCATAGCGGCGCTGGAACGCGACTCCGTCCAGTGGCTTCAGACCGAATTCCGCGGGCTGGAACGTCGTCACAAGCGCGCTGTTGGCGTAGCCGCTGGCGCGGGGGCTGAAGCTCATGCCGTTCGTGTTCAGATGCCCGGGCTCGTTGACGGCCGCCATGGTGATGCCGCCCGGGCACATACAGAAACTGTACAGGTCGAAGCCTGCGGCATGGCAGGCTATGTCATAGCTGGCCGGCGCGAGGCGTTCGTCACGCCAGTAGCGCCCGAGCTGGGCACGATCTATGACTTCCTGGGGGTGCTCGATGCGTACGCCCAGCTGGAACGGTTTGGGCTCCATGGCCACTCCGCGCGTGAGCAGCATGTCGTACGTATCGCGTGCGGAATGCCCCGGCGCGAGTATGACCGTTGACGTGTCGATACGTTCGCCATTGACGTCGATGCCGACTACCCTTCCGTCCTCTATGTGCACGTCGCTAAACTTGGCCCCGAAGCGGAACTCGCCGCCCAGGGCGACGATCTTTTCGCGCAGAGCAACGACGACGCGGGTCAGAATGTCCGTGCCAACGTGGGGCGAGGCGTCGGTCAGAATCTTCGGCGGGGCACCGCAGTCGACAAACGTCTCCAGAATCCGCAGCACGAAGGGGTCGCGCTTGTTGCTCGTGTAGAGTTTGCCATCGCTGAAACTGCCCGCACCGCCTTCGCCGAACAGAGCGTTGCTTTCCGGGTCGAGCTCGACCACGCCCGCATTCCAGCGCCCGATCTGGCGCAGTCGCTCCAGGGCCGGCTTGCCGCGCTCGATCAGGAGCGGCTTATAGCCGTTCAACGCAAGCACGTAGGCCGCAAAGCCGCCCGCGGGACCGGAACCAACCACCACGACTCGCCCACTCAACTCACCATCGCCCGATGCGGCAGTCAGCGGCGGAGTTTCAGCAGGCACGCCCGCGTTAGAGCCCAGGTCACGCAACAGACGCTCCCGATCCGCGCCCTCCGGCAGCTCGACATCAACAGTGCAGTTGAATCGCGGCGTTCGCTCTCGCGCGTCAACGCCTCGCTTCACGAGCCGAAGCGTTGACACGTCCATCCCAAGACGTTTGGACGCCTCCCGTTTCAGGGCGCGATTGAAATCGTCCTCAAGACTGACGTTCAAGTTGTATAGGCGAATGATCATGGCCAGAACTGTTTCGGCAGGCCGAAGTCGCCCTTGAGTAACGACATGGTGTCCATAGTGATGGCCACCGCGCAGTGCAGCAGCCAGCCGCCCCAGATACTGCGTGTGCGCAACGCCAGCCAGCCGAGGATAGCCCCCGCCCCGATGGCGCCCAGCGCTTCCGGGAACGGTTTGTGAAAGTGAATCATGCAGTATGGTACCAGCATCACGCCAATCGCCGCGAGACCGAAGGGCTTCTCCAGTGTGAACAGAAGCCAGCCCCGGAAGAAAAATTCGATCACGAAGAACTGGGCCGCGTAGATCCCCCACCAGCTCAGCAGCACGGCCCAGCACCAGGTTTGGGCGTACTGGGGCTTGAGCATGGGGTACATGTTGGTGAAACCCTCCTGGGTGCTCGCCCACCACACGCCCGGCAACACCAGTACAAACAGCAGCCCGTACACCCAAAGCTTCGGCAGTACGCCGCGCACACTCAGACCCAGCTCGCGCACACGGAAGCCGAGCAGTCTTGCCGCAACCATCGGCACACCGACCCACAGCACCAGCATGCCGCCCGCCCACCATACCCAGGGCAGCAGCACGCCCCACCATGGCGCCGTTGCGTTCGTCTTCGCCCAGGATCCATACCAGACACCCGGTGCGTACTCCTTCGTGACTTCCGGAAACAGCTTCACGAAGGCGCCCGCGAGGAAAAAGTACTCCACAGTAGCCAGCAGCACGGCACTCAGCGCCAGCACCAGCACGGCTACGCGCTCGCGTTTCAGCTCGCGCCAGGCACTGGTCAGGCGAATATCCGAGGGCTCGCTCATGGTGCGAGTATGGAAACTCCGCGGCGCACAATCCATTGTCCGGGGCGCGCCCGGCAATAGACTGCTCGCCATGAAACAGATAACGCTAATGCTGACCCTCGCCGCGTTTGGGGCGTGCGTCGTACTCGGTTGCGTAAAGCGATCGGAGCCCGCCAACAGTCCGATCCTGCCCCCAACCGAGTCCACACCCAAGAACAGCGCAGTGAAACCAATAAAATCGCCGGGCATCACGGAAGCCGATGATTCACTGGGGACGTGGCTGGCGGTCAACCCCATGCGCATCAAGATGCGCAGCATGTGGGTCAGCTGCGGCGAGATCAACGCGATGGCAAGCGGCGCCCACGGCGTGATCGACTTCGATACACTGGAGTCCAACGCCGAAAACATTGCGCGCAAGGCCAAAGCTTTCGGCGACATGTGGGAGGTCATTCGCGACGCCAACCGCGAGATGGCCACCCAGGCGAAGGCGGGTGACTGGTTTGAGTCACGCTTTCAGTCCCAGCGCGTCTGGAGCGCGTGCACGGACTGCCACGTGGAAAACTGGTCACTGGAAACCCGCGGCTTCTTGCCTGAAACGATTGAGGGCTGGATCGACGACGGAAACTCGCTTGGCGATGTACCCTACGGGAACCTGCGCCTGTCCTCGACGCCGCACTTCCTGCAGATCATGTTCCGCATGGTGGGGTTTCTGCAACGTGCGATCGGCGCCATTGATAACAACGACGAGAAAGTCGTGCTGACCAGCGCGCAGGCGATTCACGAGATGGCGAATGAACAACTTGAACTGTGGCGAAGCGTGGAGCGCCACGCGCGCAAGATCGTTGAAACTGCCGCGCGCAACGACGTTCTTGGCATCGACGCCAGTTACGGCAAGATGACCGAAAACTGCCGCACCTGCCACGAGAAGTACGTGCAGGATGAACGCCTGCCCCTGAACCCCTTGCCCTGGAAGTACGGCAATGATTAAGGCCGTCACAATCGGGCTGGCGGGCGTTCTGCTGATTGCAGGCTGCGGAAAGTCCTTCGACACGGTACTGAGCGAGCGACACGGCGAAGCGGAACCCAAACTCAAGCAGATTGAGCAGGTCGGGCGTGGCGCGCTTACCTACCAGGAAGAGTTGAAAGACATCGCCCTGCCGGAAGGCGAAAAGCTCAGGTTCGGCGACGCACCCAACGCCGTGCTGGTACAGGCGGAGTTGTTCGAATCGGCGCCGGAAAAACGTCGTCCGCGCCTCGACCTGATCCTGGACACAAGCTGGCTGACAGAGACGCGCAAGGCGTTGTCCGACGCACCGGAGAAATTCGACGGCGCCTATCTGGAGCGTCTGTTTGACACTCTCGCGGCAATCAAATTTCTGGTCGTGATCCGCACCCGGCTGTTGGCCGAGCCGGCAGCAGCGGGCGGTGGTTTGTTCTCGCCGGGGTTGTGGCAGGGCGAGGTAATGGTATTTGAGGTTGCAAGCGGTGACTTTCTTGGCGGCGCGCCCTTGAGTGTGAGCAATTCCGACGAAGTTGACGTGAACGCGGAAGACCCGGGCAAGTGGCTGCACTCGGATCTATGGTCGAACACTCGGGCGAGCGTATCGGCCGCCCTGCAGGGGCACACGGAAGGCGCGATCCTGAGTTAGGTGTCAACATGCAGCGATCCATACTGTTGCTCGGCGCATTCGGCATGTTGAGCCTGTTCTGCCTGGTTGCGGGCTGCGTGAAGCAGTCCCCCAACGGCGAAGCGGCCCCCGGAAAACCCGCCGCGAAGGGCGACACGAACTGGGATGTCTGGCTGCAGGATCGCCCGATGAACACAGCGATGCGACGGATGTGGGTGGATTGCGGCAACATCGTCGAAAGTACGAACACTCAGGACCGTCTTGCGCTGGCCAACGCGAGTAGCGACCTCGCCCGCCGTGCGGAACAGTTTGCATCCCACTTTCGCACCCTGCAGGACGCCAACCAGCGGACGAATGGGGCGGCGGCCGAGGGGGACTGGGCGAGTGCCGGAAAGCACCTGGCAGCGGCGCAACAAGGCTGCGACAACTGCCATTTCGAATTCTGGCCCCTTGCAGCGCACGGAATCGACTCGGAGGTGCTGGAAGCCTGGCAAAAAACCCGGGATGCAAAGCGCGCGGAGCAGGTGTTTGAGGCGCCGGCAAAAGTACGCTTGAGCATGGGCGCGATGCGCGACACCATGACGACGGCGGGGCGTGCGGTCGAAGAGCGCGACATGGAACGCCTGAGGGACGCATCGGATCGCATCGGCAAATTCTCCGGCAAGAACCTGAAGTACTGGGAGAGCATCGCGCGGGAAGCCTCCGCGATCGCGGCAATTGCCCGGACGGGGCAATTGCTGGGTGTCGGCAGCCGCTACACGACAATTCGCAGCGTCTGTACGGAATGCCACGAAACCACAACCGAAGGTCGCGGGCTGAACCCGCTGCCATGGACACAGGACTGAACATGAACGCTACGGATCTTCTGTTTGAACTGACGACACGATACACGGAAGCGCACCGGCGGTATCACGACCTGCGGCACATCGCTGACATGCTGTGCAAGGGCGCGTCGCTTGATCTAAATGAGGAACAGCGGATGGCGATCTGGTTCCATGACGCCGTCTATGAGCCCGGCAGCAAAGACAATGAAGAAGACAGCGCCGACCTCGCGGTGCAGAAACTCATCGCGGCCGGCTGGCCAGTGGATCGCGCACAGGTGGTGGCCGAGATCATTCGCGATACCAAGGGGCACCAGCCGAGTATCGAGGAATCAAAGAAGGTCCTTGATCTCGATCTTTCCACGCTTGGCGGAAGCTGGGAGGAATACCAGCGCAACGGCGCAAACATTCGCGCGGAGTTTGCGAACCTCAGCGACGCGGAATGGAACGCGGGGCGAAGCGACTGGCTGCGCGCGATGCTCGGGCGCGAACGCCTGTTCTGGACTGAATGGGGCACGCCGCTTGAAAAACAAGCGCGGGAGAACCTGCAGCGCGACCTGGATCAGCTCAACGGATCCTAGCGGGGTCTTGCCAGCGGCCCCGCGTTTTGGAAAACAGAGTCTCATGGCGACCGAGAACATCACTCGCGGTGTCCTGCTGGTGGCGTCCGAGGAAATCGGGCATGCCGCATCCACGGTGTTGAACGCCGCGGTCGGGTTGAAGGCCAAGGCCGTCACGGGCCCGCGAGCCGCGCTGGCGGCGGTCGCACAGATGACACCGCACTTTCTTGTGTTCGAGGCCGGTCGCGTGCCCGCGCCCGCCATGCAGGCCGTGAAGAACATGGCGGAACTCACCGCGTCGCGTCCCGTACCGGTAATCATGGTGTGCGGCCCCCTGGATGAGTCGGTTGAGAAGCTGCGGAGTTTGCTGGGCATCACCGATGTGCTGGACTCGCCCTACGAATCCAAGGCGCTGCTTGAAACGTTGCAGGCGGCCGTCGAAAAGGCGGAGCAGGCCCGACGCGACAGCCAGGTACGCAAGCAGAAGCAGCAACAGATTCGCGAACGCCTTCGCAGCGCGTCGGACAAATACACGGCGATGAGCGCAGAGGCCGCGGCGGCACGCCTTGCGCAGAATGACGACGTCCCGAAGGGGGCACCTGAGGTCACCGAGTACCAGGATTTCGCCAGCGACGACATCGCCCCGCCCGCAGAGCCCGACCCGTCCAAGCCACCGGACGAACCCACTTGGGACGGCAGCAAGTAGGCGCACGGCACTTGGTGTATTTCGGTCTTTATTAGATCGGTGCAATAGAGCTATGCATGTGGTCGTTTTCTTGACTGTTTTCGGCTCGCGACTTGCTCTTGAGCCGCTAGTGCGGAATCACCTTCGTAGCCACGCGTTAGACGGAGTTCCTCCGATCAGGAGTGACTCCTAATGTTATGCCCGCTCGGCAGTTGCAGAGGCATATGTTGCAACTGCATCGAAGTGTGAGATCGCACTGATTTTCCGCCGTTACCTTCTCACCACCTGGACGCAAAGGGTAGCGGCGCACGGCGGTAACGATGCCTCCCTGAGCATTCATCGTTAGCCGTCCAGGGCGGCTCGCATCGTGGGGATACGCCGCCCGACCAGGGGGGAGCCGGCAGTCACCTCATCAGAGTTCCCGGACTGCTGCTCCCCCTTCTCCTCACCGCCAGAAAATAGAGCAAGCGCTGTGCGCAACGGCCCACAATGACGTTGCAGAGTACGGGCAGAGTTGTCTGCCAACTTCAATAGGGGGCCATAATGCGCCATTCCCTTCTGCTTGCTCCACTGCTGCTTGCGGGTTGTGCCGCGTTGCCTGAATTCCGCGGCCCCGCGTACACCAGCGGCGGCGAGATTGTACGAACCGAGTTGCCGGCGGATTCTGTGCTGTGCTTCTGTACGGTGCTCGAGACTGACTTGTACGAAGTCAGGCACCTCATGCCCGAGGGCTTCCGTGAGCTTGAATTCAGTACCGTAATCCCTCCCGCACGCGCCGTTCGGTGCTCACGCGTGAGGACTCCGGACACGTCAAGGTCATCGCCAGCCCCATTCAGTGCGGTCGCCCGGGCGCGCCGGTACGGATCGAACTCGGCGGACGCGACGGTTGGCAGATGTCAATCGCGATCACAACCATCCGCACGCCGGCCGGCGTGTTCTTCACCGGCGAAGTCACTATTGGGCAGGAAAAGCTGGTGATTGGTGGCGGCAGCGCGAGCGGGGTGTCCGGAATTGCTTGCCCGTGGCGGCGCTCGAACGGCACGTGGCTATGCTGCTGCTCGATTTAAGACGGATTGGCTAAGTCGGTTTACCGGTTGGGCCTTCCGGCTCACGGATGCGCTTCGTGGCTGTCGGCAGGCGCTTGGTGTAGACCTTGCGACGGTTCTGCTTCACCGTTTTGGCCATGTCGCCGGCGGCCTCCACGCGCCCAAAGTGCGGCGCGCTTTCGCCGGTGTGAATCACGAACGGCACCTCGCGCTCGATACCTGAGCTCAGCGCCGCGATTTCCAACATGCGCTCTACGGCGATGATCGCCTGGCGCCAGTTCATGCGTCCCAGGCGCCCGTACCAGCAACCCTTCATGTCCTCAATGCGCGTCCAGCCGGTCATGTCGATCGCGGCGAAAAACTCCGTACGCGCAGGCTCGGGCCCGTCCAGATCAACCACCAGCAATACCCATGTCGCCATGTTTGCAGACTACCATTCTGGAACAAACGATTGCATCCGTCACTTGATCACAAGGCGCGACTTGGCCGTCAGCCCGCCGATGTTGATGGTGATTTCGACTTCTTCGCGGAAGTTCTCCGGCAATACCAGCGCGCGAACGTCGGCGTCCACCAGCGGGTTCAGCGCCCGGCTGCTGTTCACCTCGCCGGCGCGCTCGAAAATGATCTCACTACCGCGCATCATCCGGATATCCCACTTCACGGCGTCCTGCCGCCAGAGAACCGCTTGCTGCCGCCCATCGTCAAACAGCACACCCCACAGCACCCGGCGACCGTCCTGCCACACATGCGGGCGCAGCTTGCTGACCTGGTTGAAATAAAGGGGCGTCGCGGCAGCGAAGGTGCTCAATCCAGTGCCCTGCAGGGTCCGAACAAACGCCTCCATTTGCTCGTTCAGGGAGCTTCGCAGCGCCTCCGGCGCCTCCATCAGCGCCACCATGTACCCCCCGTCAACCATGGCATAGGCAATCCGTTGCACGAAACCGTCTTCGCCAGAGTACTCCCCGACAAAACCCTCCGCGCTCAGAATGACCGGCCTCTGGCCCGCCAAACGCTTGTAGCCCGCGTCCTTCAGCTTGCCCTCCAGCTCAAACTGAAGCCAGTCCACACTCTCATAGTCCGTGGTGGGAACCTGAAACACCCGCAGCCCCATCCAGCCCTGCGCCTCACGCCGGCGCAGGCGCTCCCCATCAATGCTCCAGCCGTTCAGCACACACGTGTAACGCCCCCGAAACAACAACGGCGCCACGCCGCCAACCTCAACACCCTCCAGTTGCACCAGCTCGCGAATCAACTCGTCCAGTTGTCGCCCCGCCGCGTCCTCGCTGCCATCAATCACTACAACCGCGAAGTGACGCCCCGAGGCCCGCCAGTCCAGCATCGCACCACGCCGGGGATCATTGAAGGTCAGCATGGTGCGCTGCGCGGCCAACTCGTTCGGGTACCGCCGTGGACGGAATGGCCGAGATTCGCTGCCGGAAAAGCGCACCCCGTCCGCTTCCAGTTCGCGCTTGATGCCGCCGAAACCGTCGCTTCCCAGCTCGTACAGCGCAGCCGAGCGCGTACCGTCGTACGCCTTGCCCGCCAGCATTCGCGGGAAGGCCTCCGAAGGCGGCGCGGGCGGAAGCTGAATGCCGATACCGGCCGACTCGACCCAGGCGTAATCACCGACCTGCACCGTCGCGCCCATGCTTGACGCGTCAAGCGCCCGAACGATCACGTCTTCGGCGCTTACGGTGGGGCGGTGCAAGACCGCACCCGCCAGCAGCGCGGCAAACAGCAACGGCAAAATGGCCCAGGCTTTACGCATGTGTGGTCGATTCAGAGGGGAAGGTGATTATCAATGACAGGGGCGCCCTTGCCAATGGTCTACCGGTGCGGTGCAACCCCGCACTTAGGGCTGGACAACCACTGCACCAAGGTCCGTTGTGCCGTACGCGGGCAGATTTACCTGGAACACTTTGTCGGGCTCGTTCCAGTTCTCACTGTGGGACCAGATCATCACGTACACCGGCCCCGACGGGGCGAGCCCCGTTTCGCAGGTTCCGTCGTAGGCACCCTTTTCCACCTTGCTCTTTTCGCTCTCGGGCACGGCGCCGGCCGGGTGGAAAGTGATCAGGTACTCAACGTTGGGGATTGGCGCACCGACGGAGTTGACAGCCCGAAACTTCAAAGTCGCCGCGGGCGCGATCGTATAGCTGAGGGCAATTTCGCCGTCGGCGACCATGCTGAACGACTGCTCCACCGGGGAAACGGCAAGCTTGGCGTAGTTCTCTGGTGACTCGACGCGCACGTCGTAGTCGCCCGCGGGCACAAAGAAATCGATGTGGTCGCTCTGCTTACCGGTCAGGTTGCCGTTGTAGGCGCGCTCGACCGTGCCGCTGCCCATGGGGCGCAGACGAACACGGTAGCGGGCTTCACCGCTGGTCGGATCGGGCGCGCCGCTTTCACGGTTCGCGATGACGCGCAGGTGCCCCTTCACGATGTCGAGGCTGAGCACCGTTTCGCCCTGGACCTCGACTTCCTTCACGTATGGGGCGTGAAACTCGGGCGACTCCGCCACCAGAAACCAGCGCCCGCTTACGATTCCCTGCCACACAAACTTGTTGCCGTCCGTGGTGCTGGGCACGCGGTAGCTGAAGTCATCAATGGTCTTACGAATGTTCACTTGTTTGAACTCGCCCTTTTTGCCACCGATGGTCAGGGTGACGGCCAGTTGCCCCACCGTGATCGCGCCGCCACTGCGGAAGTCATCCTCTTCGCCGTCGGCGAGGGGCTTCAGCACAACTTCCTGCTGCGACAGCCCCATTGTCGGGGTAACCGACTGATCCGCCCGATACAGAATTTCGCCCCGTGTGGCCGCGAAGCTTACGTCCGTGCGTTGGCCGACCGCGAGCGTCACCTTGACCATGCCGCCCGCCTCGGTTTTCTGGCGATAGCGTGTTGGTGGAATCACACCCGAGCCCACGGTAACGGCACTGCCGGTGTCGTGTCTGCCGAAACGGCCCAGGCTGGTGGTGTCCTCCTGCCCGTGCCTGTTCAGGCGCAACTCGACTTCTTCGGGAACTTCGCCGTCTTCAAAGTGCAGATAGAACTCGACCACCCCAAAATCCAGCGGCTGCAACACCAGCGCAAGATTTTCTTCAGCGCCATCGTGTGTCAGGCGCACGGAGTGCTCTTCTGATTTGTAGTTCGACGCGAGGCTGCGGATGCGATACTCCCCCGGAAACAACTGCTCGAACCGGAAAACGCCCCGTTCCTCGGGCACATTCTTGGGCTGCTGAGGTACGCCGTGCCATCCAAGGGGTCCCGCGCTGACATCCAGCGCCAGCAGTGCGAACGGCAGGCGATTGCCATGAACGTCCGTCACCGCGACCTGAATCGCGCAGCTGGGCTCCTGCAAGGGCGGTACGGTCTGGATTTCGTCAACGCGCCCCTCCGGAAGCTTGCGCAATTCACCCGGCGTTTCGATCGGAGGGTATGTCCCAGTGCCGCCATTGTTGCCCGTGTCCGCCGGGTCAACCCGCCGGTTGCCGCCATGGCCTCCCTCTTCCGTGCCGCGGTTTCCGTCCCCGACACGGTTGCCCCGCGGGTTGCGGGCATTGCCCGAGCCACCAGGCAGGTTCCTCAGCGGCCCGCCGCCGACAGAGCGGTTATCATTGACAAGCTCGGTGTCGCCGCCCCGGATGGCGGGCGACGGGCTGTCCACGGACGCGAACCCGACTACCAATCCCGTCACTGCCGCCAGCAGCAAGGCCGCGACCGCGATCACCGGGAACGAGTTGAGTTTGTCCGCAATCCTCATGAGGTCCTCAGGCACCCACTATAACGCCGTTTTTGAAACGCTTCAGGGCGTGATTCGTCTAATCCGGACCAAACTGATCCGATTTTCTTGCCGGAAAGTTCAACCTTCGTGTAGTGTCTGGTACGATAAGCACGTGTGGGGGGCGACCGATTGGCGCAGTTAAATCTGTGCACATTACGGAGCCCGCATATGGTTGGAACAAGGGCAAAGATGGGTCACAACAAATACACAGGCGACCTGCGCGAGGTTACGCGTTATCAGGCCGGTAACATCGAAATCAACATCGCCAAGCACAGCGGCTACTGCTGGGGCGTGGACCGCGCCTATGAGCAGACGGTGGCTACAGCGAACACCAAGGACGGGCCCGTGTACACATTCGGGCCGTTGATCCACAACCCGCAAACGATCGACCTGCTCAACAGCGAATACGGTGTGGATTACATTGAAGAAGTAGAGGACGACCGCGCGAAGGAAGGCGCGACCGTCATCATCCGAACCCATGGTGTCCCGCCGGAAGTACAGGACCAGTTCCGTGCCAAGGGCGCGGAAGTGATCGACGCGACATGCCCTTACGTGCGCGTGACGCAGAACTACGCGCAGCTGCTGCACAAACAGAAGTACCACGTCGTAATCATCGGCGACCCCAAGCACCCTGAGGTGATCAGTATTCTCGCCTACGCAAAGGGTGAAGGCACTGTAATCAAGGGGCTGCACGACATCGGCAACATCCCGCGCAACAAGCGCCGGCTGGGCGTGGTGGTGCAGAGCACACTGATTCTCAAGAAGGTGAACGAGATCGTGAACGCGCTGTT
Organism: Planctomycetota bacterium; assembly: GCA_019912315.1. Lineage (GTDB taxonomy): Bacteria > Planctomycetota > UBA8742 > UBA2392 > UBA2392 > JACKID01. Next base: position 106,062 of record JAIOJA010000013.1, on the reverse strand, counting down.
GGCGCGGGCACAGGAAGTGCGCGTATTCAACACCATCTGCTACGTCACCACGGAGCGCCAGGAAGATGCGGAGACTATCGCCAAGCGCAATGACCACGTGATCGTGATCGGCGGCAAAGCGAGCAGCAACACGAAAAAGCTGGCGATCGTGGCCGAGAGCTTCGGCGCCAAGGCGCAATTGATCGAAAAGCCCGAAGAGATTGATTTCGAAAAGCTGCGCCATGCCCAGCGCATCGGCATCCTCGCCGGCGCGAGCACACCCAACTGGCTTATCGATCAGGCCCGCGACATGCTCGTTGAGCATTTCAGCGCCGTCGCGGTAAACTAACTCACACAATTGAAACGCGCCCGCCGTATGGTGGGCGCGTTTCAATTGTGTCAACGCGCGAAGGCGCTAGCATTCCGCCATGCCAGATGCGTTTCATACCTTGACGGTTGCCGACACGCTCAAGCGCCTCGATACTTCCCTGGACGGGCTCAGTGAAGACGAAGCCGCTTCGCGCCTGAAACGTGACGGCCCCAATGAACTTCCCCCACCGAAGCGTGCCTCATGGCTGATTATTCTACTGCGTCAATTCGCAGGACCCCTGATCGCCGTGCTGTTGATCGCGGCCATCGTGTCCGCGGCCCTCGGTGACTTCGCTGACGCGGGGTTCATCGGTGCCGTGCTGGTGTTCAACGCGTTGATCGGGTTCTTCCAGGAAGTAAAGGCCGAGCGTGAGATCATCCGCCTGTTCACTCTGATGCGCGCCACCGTACGCGTCGAACGCGCCGACGAGTTACGCGAGATCGACTCCGCTGAACTGGTGGTAGGTGACATCGTATGGCTCGAGAGCGGCGCCCGCATCCCCGCCGACATGCGCATGGTGCAGGAACACGATGCCAGCGTCGATGAAGCCCCCCTCACCGGCGAAAGCCTCGCGGTCAGCAAGATTCTGGAGCCGATCGACGACGCCAGAGCCATACCGGCGGAGCGCAAGAACATGCTGTTCGCGGGCACAACCTTGTCGCGTGGGCGCGCCGTCGGTGTCGTCACGGCAACCGGCACACGGACGGAACTGGGCAGCGTCGCGCGCAGCCTCGAAGCGACGACGCGCGGCAAGCCGCCGCTGGTGCTGCGCATGGAGAAGCTGAGCCGCCAGATAGCCATCGGCACCGTGGTCGCGTGCGCCGTTGTGTTCAGCGTAGGCATGGGGCGCGGCTTTCCGTTCGTCGAAACATTCCTGATGGCGGTGGCGCTGGCCGTGGCGGCAATTCCCGAGGGCTTGCCCGTCGCAATTACCCTGGCTCTCGCCATCGGTCTAAAACGCATGGCGTCGCGCCGCGTGCTGGTACGCCGTCTGGAAGCAGTGGAGGGATTGGGTTCTTGTACGGTGATCTGTACGGACAAAACCGGCACGCTGACGTTGAACGAGTTGACCGTCACGCGCATCGCGACGACAGACGGGGTGTTCGCGGTTTCGGGTGCGGGCTGGTCACTGGATGGCCAACTGACGGCGCTTAAGGGTGCCGCGAACGACAGGGCGCTCGACGCCCTGCTGGTTTCTGCCTGCGTCGCCAACGAAGCGAGTATCGCGCGCCACGGCGATGAAGTCGCGGTGTCCGGAGACCCTACCGATGCCGCGATTCTGATCGCGAGTCGCAAGCACGGGCTCACACGGGAGAAGCTGATCCAACAGATGCCCGAGGCGGCAACCCTCCCGTTCGAAAGCGAGCGCCAGTTCGCCGCCAGCTTTAATCGGGGTGAAGGCGGCGTCACGGTGCACCTGAAGGGCGCGCCTGAACGCGTGCTGGGCATGTGCGACGACGCGATGGCTGCCGACGGGTCCGTCGTCGCACTGGATCACCACGCCGTGCGCGCGCACATTGATGAGCTTTCCGAACAGGGGCTGCGGGTGCTGGGCGTCGCGCGCGGCAAAGCTGCCGATAACATCGCCGACGACGTACCCGAACACCCTGACCATCTGACCTTTCTCGGGCTGATCGCCATGCGAGACGCCCCGCGCCCCGAGGCCGCGGAGGCCGTTGCCGCCTGCAAGCGCGCCAGGGTACGCGTCGTTGTCGCGACGGGCGACCACGCGAAAACGGCGCTGGCGGTCGCGCGTGAACTGGGTATCGCCGACGAAAACGACCGCGCCGCAACAAGCCGCGACCTCGAGGGCGTCAGTGACGACGAGTTCGACCGCGTCGCACGCGAGATCAACGTCTTCGCACGCGTCACTCCGCAGGACAAGCTGCGCCTCGTGCAAACCCTGCAACGCCAGGGCGAGCTGGTCAGTATGACCGGCGACGGCGCCAATGACGCCGGCGCGCTAAAGGCCGCGCACATCGGCGTCGCCATGGGCAAGCGCGGCACGGACGTTGCGAAGGAGGCAGCGGGCATCGTCATCACGGACGACAACTTCGCCAGCATTGTCGCCGGCATTGAGGAAGGGCGCATCGTCCACGACAACGTGCGCAATGTTGTTGCGCTGCTGGTAATGACCGGACTGGGCGAGGTGTTCGCGATCCTTTTCTGCATCAGTATCGGGCTGCCGATGCCGCTGACCGCCGTGCAACTGTTGTGGGCAAACCTCGCAACGGAGGGCTTGCAGGTGATCGGGCTGGCAATGGAGCCCGGCGAGCCCGACGTGCTGGGGCGCCCGCCGCGCGCGCCCGGAGAGAGAATATTCAACCGCTTGATGGTTATACGCACGCTGATCGTGAGTTTGGTGATCGGCGCGTCGATCTGCGGGACGTTCTGGTACCTGCTTGCAGTCGCGGGTTTCAGCGTGTTTGCCGCAAGCAACGTGGTGCTGTTGCTGCTGGTGCTGATCGAAAACATCCACATCGGCAACTGCCGCAGCGAGCGTCGCAGCGGCTGGGTTAACTCGCCCCTGCGCAACCCGTGGCTGCTGGGCGGCGCGGCGCTGGCACAGGGCGTGCATCTGCTGGCCATGCACTGGGAGCCGACGCAGAAACTGCTTGGGCTCGAGCCCGTGAGCATGAAGATGTGGCTGGTCATGTTCGCGATCAGCCTGAGCGTGTTCGTGGTGGTGGAGTTGCACAAACTTTGGGTACGGCTTCGCGAGGGCGCTACCCCATCCCGAACATGAGCTTGCCCACAACCACGGACCCGGCACCGATCATGGCGACTATGTTGGCGCTGATGATCACGCTGTCCTTGATCTTCAGCCCGTAGACGAACCAGCTTGAGACCGCCCACAGCCCGATGGCGAACGCCGGCAGGCTTACGTCACGAGCCTGCTGGGTCGAGTAGATCTCGTAAGCCTGCCAGTAAAACAGCAGGTTGCCGCCGATGCCGACGACATACATGTACTTCTGAAACAGCGGGTTGATCTTTGGCGGCGGCTCGGTGCTCATCTAGAAGTCCAGGTATATGCCGATGCGGATACGCATGCTTTGCCCGCCGCTGAAGTCCGGGTCGGAACGACTTGGTTTTCCGAAGCCGTTCAGGTCGTAGTCTTCGCGCTCCGTGATGCTGTACGTCCCGAATGCCGTGACAGTAGGGAATATGCGCACCGCCAGGGAAAACTCCCAACCCTTGATGTTCGTGTTCAGGGTATCGCTGTTGAACTCGGGAATCATCGCGTCGGCCTCAATCAGGAAGTAGTGAAAGGCGAACTTGAAGTCCCAGCGCTCGCGCAGACGCTCCATCCCCCAGCTTGCACCGACGTCAAAGGCCTGCTCGTTCTTCTCGTTGCGTCCGGGTCCGCGGGGCTCGGCGTGAAAGTTGAAAGTGCCGTGAAACCATGCCGTGACGCGAGCACGCTGGGCGCGCAGAAATATGAACTCGGCGTAGACTTCGCCTACCAGAAACTCGGACTGCACCAACCCGTCGTCGGCCAGTACGTTGGTAGTCCCGTCGAGGTAGCCCAGCCCCAGGTTACTAGCAATCGCCTCTTCACCGTCAAACCAGTGAATGCCCGCCACCAGGCGGAATTCAAACAGACCCGTCACCTCCGGTGTCACGCGTCCATCCTCGTCCTTTGCCGGCTGTTCAAGAGGCGCGACATCGATGCGAAACTGCGAGCCCAGATAAACAGGCTGGGACTCCGCCGTCGGCGAGGGCAAACCCAGGTTGTTCTGCGCCATGTATCCCTGCACGGCGACGATTTCGAGACGCGGCAGAAAGCGGTGCGCCGAAGCGGGCAGAAAGCGGTCAAAACGCACGCTCTCCGCCATGCCCTGGAAGTGATAGTCGTCGTCGAACAGTAGTTCGGTGCCCGTGTACGGCGACGGAAAGCGCCCTAGCGTCACACGCAGCGTGCGCTCGAGTTCGCCTTCTATCAGAAAGCGGTCAAAGGCAACGACCGGACGGGCGCCGAAACCCGGTAGCGGCTGCCAGCTCAGGGTCGGCACCGACTTGCCGTTGACGTCGGTGGTTTGGGTGGTGATCCGCGCGTCGTAGCGAATGAGTTGCCCGTCCTGCTCGAAGGCCGTGCCGAACACTCCGATGTGCAGATGAAAATCCGGGCGATTGAAAGTTTCGGTCTGGCTCTCGAACAGCATGTGGTACTGCAGTCCGATGTCTCCATATACCTGCACGATGGTCTTCTTGCGCAACTCATCGTCCGTTGCGCCGCGCTCCTGGCGCTCAATGCGCTCGCGCAGATTGGCCAACTCCGCTTCCATACGTGCCAGGCGCTGACGCAACTCATCATCCGAGTTGTCGCGCGAACCCTGCGCCGCCAGCGGCGCGGCAAGCAGCACCAACATGAATATGAATGCGCGCGTCACGATCACATGCGGGACAGCACCCAGACGAACAGCGCGCCCAGGGCGAAGGTTACAACCGCGATTCCGGCCATCGTGGGCCACAGCATCTCCTGGGTCCAGGCTTCCATGACGTCCGCATCTGCGCGGTCATCGCGAGTGATCCTAGCCTTGTCCGCGGCTGGAAGCACCACCGTAGCCGTACGGCGGGAATCGAGAACTTTCCACAGACGGTCCAGATCACTTGACAGGGAAGACGCCGCGGGTACGCGCGGTTCAGGCTCGCGTCGCGGCGATGCCTCGTAGTCAACGTCGTCTTCTACAACCGGGATGCGCCCGCTGACGCGATCCTGCTCGAACGCGGACTCCACCGTCTCGCGCAGGCGCCCCGAGGCGGCCACCAACATGTCGATGTCGTCGTCCTCGGGCCCGGAGTCACCTGCGACTTCCTGGGCGTTTTTCGACACCTGAGCCAGCAACTCGCTCAGAGAGGTCGGCGCGTTGGCCGTGCGTTGCAACTCACTGACGATTTCTCCGATGGCGCGCGTGGGTACGCGGTTGGGATTGCGCTGCGCGGCCGGAATGCCGGCGGCGGCGGGCACGGTCGCTCCCGCCGTCGCCTGATCCGGCTGCGACGGAAAGACTGCAGTCGCGAACTCGTCCGGCGCGGGCTCAGGTTCGGGGGCGCGGGTGGCGCCGTTGCCGCCGACGCTCGCGCGGCGCTCGCTGATGGCGGCAAGATCGGTGCGGGAAGCCTGCGACGCGTCGCGCAGGCGAATGGCCACGGCTTCCGCTTCCTCGATCAGACGCAGCGTTTCCTGCCGCTCCTGCTTCAGGCGCTGCGACAGCGCGTCCGTGATGTGCTTGACCCGGTCGCTGCGGGCCGAGTCAGGCTCGCGGCGCGGTGTTGCCTGCTGCACTACGGGGCGTCGGCGTGTCGTGTGGTCCCGTTCGACCGGCGGCTGCAGCTTGTCGGTGATCTTCTCCACGTCGGCCGCCGCCTCGCCTGCCACGGCCGCCTCTTCGTCAACGGTGTCGTCACCGTCCTCCTGCGCTTCTTCGCCGAGTTCGGGAATGATGCGCTCATCCGCACGCGCGACAACACGCGTCTTGAAATCGGTGTTGACCTCGGCGGGGCGGGGCAGCGCCGTTTCCCGGTCAGGTCGATCATTCACCGTGGCCTCGCCCGTCAACTCATGGGCCGTGTCGCTGCCTGCCCCGTACCCCGCGGGCGGGCCTTGCTCGGCAGGTTCCAGGTCCACCGTAGTGTCACCCGTATGCTCGGCGGGCTTGGGCTTCTTGGCCAGAATGTCTGACACATAGAAGCGCTGCGTGTCTTTGCCCCCCGCGACCTTTTCATCGGCGATGGGGCGAAGCTCGCTGCCGCTGCGCTGACGGGCGAGTTCCTGCTTGTCCACCTTGTCGGTGCCTACCGGCAGCGGAAGCGTCGGCGGCTCGCGGTCTTCCTTCTGGAACTTGTCGGTCTCGCGCCGGTCGGCCTCATCGAGCTCGGCCTCCGCATCGAGTGCAAGGGGCTCGAGCACGGGCTCGGGACGCAGCGTATCGGTGTCTTCATCGCTGGACGCGAAGCCCGCGTCGGCGGGGTTGAACTCCTGGGGTGCCAGCAGGTCCGGCTCGTGTTCGACAAGTTCCGGCTCGCCTGCTGTCTCGCGCCGCAGGGGAGTGGTGTCGTGGCGGTCCCGGTTCAAGGGGAGCGGCTGGGTGCTGTTGACCACGGTGGGCGATATGGTCGGAAAGCCGCTCTGGACCTTCTGGTCCCTGAAGTTCTGCGTCTGGTTGTAGAAGTTGACCGTGTCGCGCACTACGGCGTCGGGGTTCGTGCTGCGCGGGTCCGTGTCTCGGCGCGGCTCAACCTTGCTGGTGATGCGCTCTTCAGCCTCGTCGATGTCTTGCGGGCTGCCTGTCTCATCGTCATCGGCGGCCAATTCCGCGAAGCTGATGCGCTCGTCTTCCGGCAGTTGCCGCATGGTCTCGGGCTCGAGCAGCCCGGTGTCACCCGATGTCGCCGGCGCCGGCATAACGTGAGGCGCCGACTCGCGGTCAAGGATTTCGGTGTCTTCGCTGTCTTCTCCTTCGTCGTCCGCCATGTCGAGTTCCGGCGACGTCAAATCCGGCACGCTGTCGAGTGCGATGGGCTCATTGCCATCAGGATGAAGGGTGTCGGCGGATGGTTCGAACTCGACGGGCTCAAGCTCCGCGGCTTGTAGGGGCAAGGGCTCATTGTCGAACGCGGGCTCGGGAAACATCGCGTCGTCGTCAAAGAAACCGTCGGACTGCATGTCGAACGCCGTATCCGAAGCGTTGCCGCCGCCGGGGGGACCGCGCCCTACTTCCGTGTCCGTGCTGCCGCCATGCCCGTCGGCGCCGTTGCGCCCGGGAACCTCCGTGGCCCGCCCGTTGCCGTTGCCGTTGCCGGAGGGCGTGTCCAGATACGTTCCGTCCTCAAGCGGCTTCAACTGTCCGGCCCCCTCTAGGTAACGGGCGAACGCCGAGCCGTACTCGGCCTGCTCGCCGGGGAAGTGTCCGGTGAGATCGGAACGTTTCGCCTTTCCCAAGTCACGTGGCATGGTGAATTCTTGATAACCAGCGCTGATTATACCGATTATCCGTCCCGCGCGGGTGCCCTAATCGGGCCCGTCAATCCACAACATGCGCCCATCGGGGGCGACGGCGCGCCGACCTTTCGCCCCACGGTGCAGCGCGGCCGCGTACCAGTCGCCATGCTGGGATTCGGCCAACTCGAAACCGGTGGCCGGCTGCGGTTCGAACTCGCCCCAGGGATCGCCCGAGGCCGGGTCGTACAGTTCACGAAGCGGCAGGGGCAGCCCCGCCAGTCTGCGCGGCCAGCGGCTGTCATAGCGCAGCGCGTCATCAGCAAGGCGCCAGATCGCACCCAGACGCTGGTCGCGAAGTTCTTCCAGGCGCCCGGCCATGCTGCTGGACTCGTGCTCAACAATGCCCCAGGCGCTGTCGCGTCCCAGCAGCAGGCGATGCACCCGCCCGTCGTGCCCAAGCAGCACAAAGCGGGCGCCGTACCAGCGCGGGTCGTTCAGAGCATCCGCGTTCAGCACCGCCGCCAGGCCGGTGCGGGGCAATGCATCCGCGACGTCGGCGTGACGCCTCGTGCGATCGAGCGGCGCAATCGCGGGAAGCGCGAGCTCCGGGGCGGCTTCAAGATTCGTCAGACCGTCCGCACCCAGCCCGTACCGAACACGCAGGTCGCGACCTTCGAGGCGCCCCCAAAGCGTGACGTGCATCGCGACACAGTCGGCAGGCAGTGTCGGCGCATGAATATCATCCAGCAGGGAGATCGCCTGGGGCCCGGATTCATAGAAGTTGCGGGCATTGGCGCGCCGAAGGTACACACTGCCTCCGCCGCTCAACACATCCCGCGTCAGCGCCTGCGGGCCGAAACCCAGCGCCTCGGCGAGGGCCGCGTCGTCGCCGACACGCATGGCTTTCACCGCGCGGGGCAGATCGTACTCGCGCTCGATGGCGCCAAGCGCCAGCAGCCAGGCTTGGGGGTCGTACCTGTCGGCCAGAGCCTGCGCCCTTGCCGACAGCCCGTCGCCTTTGCCCAGGTGCGCCCGCAGTGATTCCACGTCGCCGGTGCGCAATGCGAGTGCGCCCGCCGCCAGACTACGTTGCACGGGCGGCTCGGGCGCCGACGGCGGCGCGCAGGAACAAATGAAAAGCACGAGGGCCGCAAACGCGAACCCTCGTGCCGGCAGTCGGGAAATCATACTAATTGGCGGGCGCGAGCTTCTTCAGGCGCGCCTTCAGGCGGTTGGCGCGTCCGGTCGGAATCACGTTGCGCTTGGCGGCCTTGTCGAGCTTGCTTTCCACCGCGGCCAGCAACTCACCGGCGCCTTCGCCCTTGGCGGTCGCGACGCGGTACTTCTTGATGCTGGTACGCAGATCAGAGCGCACGATTCGGTTGCGCTGGTTGGTACGTTCGTTCTGCCGGTTGCGCTTGCGCGCCTGGTTGCTGTGTGCCATTGCTTCCTCAGGTAATCCCCAATACGGGCGTGGAAGTGTAGTAATTCCGGTTTGGGCTGCAACAGGGAGAAATCAGCAAACGGAACCTCCGGTGTCCCCGCGAAACTTAGTTCTTGTCGGCCCTTGCGGTCGCGCGGCGGCGCTCGATTTCGTCCTTGCCCAGGCGCTTGGTATCTTCCACTTCGCGCCAGGCCGTCTCGAACTCCTTGACCAACTCCGCGTCCTGGGGCGACAGCCTTGGCTGGACGTCCTTGAGCTCCGATGCCGCTTTGTCCGGCTCACCCATCTGGGTCAGGCAGCGGGCCATCAGCACACGCACTTCGGCGACTTCGCGGGTGGAGTCGTTGCGCCCCTCCAGGGCCTTTTGAAACAAGCGGTACGCCTTCGACCACCGCCCGGTTTCAAATTCGGATTTGCCCTCTTCGATGCCGGTCAGGCCGCGTCGCCCCCCTTAAGGCGGTCAATCCGTTTTTCGACGTCTTTGTAATCCATGTCCTGCATGTACAGCTCGCGGAACTTGTCGAGGGCGCCGGGATTATCGCCCTTGCGCTCCAGCAGGTCGGCCTCGAGGTACATCAGGTCCTTCTCCATGTCCTCATCGCCTTCGTTCAGCTGCTTTGACACGGCCTGGAACGCCATCTCGGCCATCTCCAGGCGTCCCATCGTCAGCAGGCACTGCCCCATGGCAAGCCCGGCTTTCTTACTGTACTTCGGGCTCTTGATGGCCTTCTGGAACTGCTTGAAGGCTTCCTGGTGGTCGCCGGCCTCGATCAAGGCCGTGCCGTAGAAGTAGCGTTTCTCGAGGTCCGTCGGGGCGGCCTCAACCTGGCGCCCGTAATCCTCGAGCATGAAGTTCTTCTTCTCGTCCTTGAATTCCTTCATCTTGGCCATGTAGGCGGCGGCCTTGGCGGGCTCGGCCTGGGCCTTTCTCTGACACAACAGGATCATGCTGTCGAAGTACTTGTTCTTGTACTTCGAGGCGACTTCACCGACTTCCGTGGCGCTGGGATCGACCTTCAGGAACTCGTTGAGCCGGTTGTACGCATCCAGCCACTTGCGGCGCTTGTCCAGGATGTCGCCGATTTCGCGGATGGCGCGACGGTCAAGTGGATTTTCGCGCAGCTTGGCTTCTTCCTGCTGAATCAAAGCGTCTGCGTCCTCTTCCGTTAGCTGGCCCGCGCGCTTCTTTTCAAGCAGGCTGGCTTCTTCACGGTTCTGGACAAGGTCGTATGACGACTTCGCCGTGCCGACCTTGCTGTGATAGGTCTTGGCGGACAGCTCTTTCTGCAGTACCGCGATCTGCTTGTCATTCGGCGCGAGCCTCGCGGCACGACCGAGAATCTTGCCGGCTTCTTCGGTACGTCCGGTTTCGCCGTATTCCTTGGCCAGCAGCATCAGCAACTGGGGCGCACCCTTGTCTTTCTTGAGGTTAGCCACTTTGGCCGTGAACTCCAGCACCGCGCACGCGGCCTCATGGTGCCCGAGCGCAGCCAGAGTCTCGGCCACGCGCAGATTGTATTTGATGCTCTTCGGATCCTTGGCGACCAGCTTCTCGGTTTCCACAAGCAGCTTTTCGGGATGCTTCGAGACCGCAATCGTCTTCAAGCCACCCAGCCCGAAACTTTTCGGATAGCCCTCGGCGTCGTACTTGCGCACCAGCGCCAGACGGAAATTCTTGCGGGCATCCGCGTTGCCTGGGTCGGCCTCCATGGCCGACTCGTACATCTGAATCGCGTAATCGTAGTTGCGCTTCTTGAGCGCTTCATCAGCCTTGGCGATGAACTTGCTGACGTCCGCCATCGGGGCACATCCTCTGGGGGCTTACAGAAGAAATTCCATTCCGGACTATGCATTGTGCCTCAGGAAACCGGGCTTGCAAGTCTGCGCTTATGCTTGTGTGTCGCTTCTAATGGGCTAAAATTGGGCATTTGAAAGTCAAGGAGCGGCATTGTTCAAGATCGTCCATTACCCGGACCCCATTCTGACCACGCCGACGGCGCCCGTCACCGACTTCGGCCCGCGCCTGGCGGACATCATCGAGGAGATGTTCCTGACCATGTATCAGGAGCGGGGTGTCGGGCTGGCCGCCCCTCAAGTCGGCATCAGCAAGCGCATCTTCGTTGTCAATTGCGCGGAGGAACAGCCCCCCGAAGGCGAGATCGCGCTGATCAACCCGGAGATTGTCAGCATTGAGGGCGAACAGTACGGCGACGAAGGCTGCCTGTCCTTCCCCGGTCTGTTCGCGAAGAAAAAGCGCTCCATGAAGGTCACCATGCGCGCCCAGGACGTCACGGGCGAATGGTTCGAAGTCACCGGCGAAGGGCTGCTGGCCCGCGCGTTGCTGCATGAACGCGACCACCTCGACGGAAACATCTTCGTGCAGGATCTTGAGCCGGCCGAGTTCGTCAAACTGCGCAAAGACCTTGAGCAGATGCGCCGCGAATACAAACGTGCCCACGCCCGCGCATAGCTGCTACGGCGTCAGCGTCAACGGAATCACCGTCACCCCATCCGCGCCCCTGGCCGCAATCAACACATAGCGGTTGCTGCCCGCGCCCGCCAGGTCGCCGCCGTCCGCCGTCGTGTCGATATTCAGACCGTTCAGCGCGCCGAACAACGGCTGGTCAACCAGCGACGGGCCGCTGAGCCCGCTGTCCACGGGGTACATGTTCGCCCCCGGGTCCGCGAAAATCACGCCCGCATTGCCGAAGCACGACTGGGTCGGCGCGGCCGCCGCGGCCAGCGTCAGGCTGCCGCCCACGGGCACAGTCGTGCCGGGCGCAAGCGCGATCAACACCTGGGCCGTGAAGAAACCCTGCACCAGTTGCTGCGTGTTAATGAGGTAATTGTCCCCCACCGGGTCGTACTCGCACAGCCCGCCGCCCAGTGAAGTCGAAAGGTCAAAGCCGGCACCGCTCAAGACGCCCGTGCTGACGGTGATCAACTGCCCGACGATGCCGCTGCCGTCATCGCCCGTAACCAGTGCCTCATCATCGGTATCGGCGGCGCAGAGTCCGGTAAGTGTCGCGCCGCTGATGGCCGTCTGTGCGATGTTCAGGGCTGTGCCATCATAGTTGAAAGTGCGGATCATAACGTCCGCGCCGGACTGCCACGCGAAGATAAAGCTGTCGTCGTCAGGGTTGTAAGCCACGCGCGTCGCCGAGCCGGCACCAAGATCAACTTCGCTGCGCAGCCCGACGCCGTCGTAGGCGTAGAAGATGGCGATCGCGTTGGTTGAAGTCGCGCAGGCGATGGCCAGATTTTCGAAGTCGTCCGATGCCAGGCCCATGCCGCCGCCCGGGACAATCGCGGCAGTCGGCTCATAGCTTTCGATGGCGCCCTGCGCGAACGTGTCCGGGTTCAGGCTTACAATTTCGAGCGTACGATTGGTGGTGCCGATGTCGGACATCCAGACGGCAATGTAATCGCCGTCGGCGTCGTCATAGTGAATGGCCGCCTCGTCGGCGACATCCGTGGTGGTGATGTCAACCGGTGTACCGGCGCTGAAACCGCCACCACCGCCGCCGCCGCCCGCGCTGACGGTAAACGTGTAATTCAGAACCTTCGAGGCGGGGGTCGCGCTGACAACCGTGCCGGTAATCGTGCCCGCGCCGGACAACGTGAGGTCGTCCCAGCTTGTGAACGTAACGGTCACGCTGCCCAAGAAAGGCACGTCGCTGCTGTAGGTCTCGCCGCCTTCGGTGACGGTGACAACGCGCGAGGTCGCGGCCGTCGGATTGCCTGAATCAAAGGTGGTTTCATCAAACGTAATCGGATCAAGCATGGCATTCGGGAGTGTGTCGGGCATAAGAATCACCACCTGCTCGGTCTGCCCCGCATCCTGCAGGTTGAGCGTGCGGAAGCCCCCCAACTCGGTCACCGTTCCGCCGACCGCGTCCGTGAGCGGAGTGCCGGTGGTAAACGTAAAGTTGATTGCCAGGCTCGCGCTGCCGCCCTGCTCAATGACCGTGCCCAGCAGACTGCCGCTGCTGCTGCTACCCGTGAACACATTCAACTGGAACACAACACTCGCTGCGGGCGCGTCACTGGTATAGGTCGTGCCGCCCGTCTGCACGGTGACCACACGGTTGTTGGGATCGAGGGGACTGCCCGCGTTGAAACTCGCGTCGTTCAGGGTCACCACGGCCGGCACAGTCGTCGTAATCGAAGTCGGAACCGCGAGGTTCACGCTGAAGACGGCCCCGGTATCGGCAAGCTGAAACACGGTAGCGGTGACAACCGTGCTGACGGTACCGGTCAGCGCGGTCGGCGTGCCGGGGCCGCCGCCGCCGCCGCTCGCGCCGCCGGCGACGGCGAAACGCGAGAAGCCGGTCACCAGTGCGCGTGTGCGCCCCTTGTAGGCGAGGGTGAACTCAGTGTCCGGGGCCGGCGACAGGGTCGTGTAGGCGAGCTCGTCGGTCGTGCCCCCGTCGATTTTGAGCAAATTCAACTTGTCCGGTGTGTCGTCGCCTTCTTCCGCGGCTGCAGCCGAGTTATAGCTGAGCTCCACGACTGCGGGCGGGTTGAGCGCCAGCCCCGTTACGGGCGCGCCCGCACCGTCCTTCACGCTGAGCTCAATGACCGGCGAATAGACGTCGCGCCCGTTGATGTCCTGGTCCACGACTTTGAGTTTGAGCTTGCTGCCGGCGGGGATTTGCCCGGCACCGGGGCCTATGCTGAGCCCGCTGATTTCGACGCGCGCCACGCCGATGTCGAGGACAATGTCGCGTCCCTCGACGGCTGTGGCGCCGGCATCGTTGGATTCATCCCCGTCGTCGAGTGTGCAGGCGGCGGCGAACAGCACCAGGGCGAAACAGGCAAGTACGAACGGGTAACGCATTCGGTCTCCTCGGCGACGGCGCTAATGGTCGTTACGGTCAAGCGAATCCTAACGGCTGACTTGCGAAGGTCTATACGTGTGGAACGAGCGGGAGATTGCGCCGATGGCACAAACCCGGACTGCTTGACAGACGCCTGTGGTGGGATATCTTTAAGAAGTCTCTAGCAAATAGCGTTCCGTTTTTGGAGTTTCGACTTGACTTCTTACCCGAACAGCCTGGCACGTCTTGTGGACAGCCTCAAAAAGCTGCCCGGCATCGGCTCCAAAACCGCCGAAAGACTGGCCTTCCACCTGGTCAAGCTCAGCGATGAAGACGCCATGGGGCTGGCCCGCGCCATCCGCGACGTCAAACAGAATCTTACCAACTGTAGCATTTGTTTCAACTTCACCGAACACGACCCCTGCCCCATCTGCGGTGATGCCCAGCGCGACAAGTCCATCGTATGTGTCGTCGAGCAGCCCAAGGACTTGATGGCCTTCGAAAAGTCCGGCGCCTACAAGGGCGTCTACCACTGCCTGCTTGGGCACATCGCCATGCTGGAAGGCATCAGCCCGGATGACCTGACCATCGAGCCACTGCTGCAACGCGCCACCAAGGGCGGCATCAAGGAAATCATCATCGCCACGAGCCCTGACCTGGAAGGCGAAGGCACGGCCGTCTATCTGCGCGACGTGCTGGCCGACGTGGCGAAACAGAGAGGCATAAGGCTTACGCGCATTGCACGGGGCGTGCCGGCCGGCGCGGAAATCGAAAACGTCAGCGGCGCAATACTGAGCGACGCCCTGTCCGGACGGCAGGCGTTCGGGAGTGACCGATGAGCGGGCCTGGGATGAGTCTTGGCATGCAGGTAAGCCAGCGCCTGGAACATCGGCAAGTGCTGAGCCTGCAGACGATCCAGAGCCTCAACATTCTGCAGATGAGTAGCGCTGACCTGCAGGACCTCGTGCGCGACGAGTTGCTGGAAAACCCCACGCTTGAAATGGGCAGCGACCCTGCCGAAGCGCCGACGCAACTCGAGCGTGAGGAGCGCATCCACGAGGACATCCGCGACGAAGGCGGCGAGCCCAAGACGGAAGTCGGTGAAACCTACGAAGAAGTCTACGAGTTCCTGCAGCGCAACACGGATGTTGACGAGTTCGTGCCGCGCAGCGGGCGCGTACAACAGGACGGTGAGCCCGACGCCAAACAGGAAGCCTTCAACAACGTCGCCGCGCCGGGCGAGAGTCTGGACGACCACCTGCTTGAGCAACTGCGCATGATCGAAATCGACGAGCTTGACTGGCCGTTGCTTGAAGGCGTGGTCTACTCGCTGGACGAGCGCGGCTACCTGGGCTACCCGCTGGTGGACATCATCAAGGGTTTCGACGGCAGGTACACGCTGGAAGAAGCCGAGTGGGCCTTGGAACTGATACAGGCCCTTGAACCCAAGGGTGTCGGGGCCCGCGACCTCGCGGAGTGCCTGCTGCTTCAGATTGGCAAGGACGACCCGGACTACCCGAAGTTGAAGGTGCTGCTGACCGGGCACTGGGAAGACGTGCTCAAGAACCGTCTGCCCAAGATCGCCAAGGAAATGGATGTCAGTCTTGACGAAGTGAAGCTGCTGATCGATCTGCTGGGCGCTTTGAACCCGCACCCCGGCGCCCTCTACAACAACGCGCCGACGCAGTTGGTGGTACCGGACGTCGTCCTGGAAGAAGACGAAAACGGTAAACTCGAGGTCAAGCTCACGCGTGAAAACGTTCCACGCCTCGCAATCAGCCCCAGTTACCTCAAGATGCTCGAAGGGCGCAAAGGCGACAAGGAAACCCTGAACTTCGTGAAGGGCAAGCTGAACGCCGCCCGCCAGCTAATGGACGCCATCGACCAGCGCCAGAGCACCCTGGAGCGCGTGGCCAACGAGATTCTCAAGCGCCAGGAAGACTTCATGCGCGAGGGAGTATCCGGCCTGAAGCCCATGAAAATGCAGGACATCGCCGACGAGCTGGGCATTCACCACAGCACCGTATGGCGCGCCGTCTTCGGCAAGTACATGCAGACGCCCCAGGGCGTGATCGCCATGAACAAGCTGTTCACGGGCGGGCTACCCAAGGACGACGGCGAAACCAGCCGTGAAGCGGTGAAGCAGAAGGTCAAAGAAATCGTGGACGGCGAAAACAAGAAGAAGCCGCTGTCCGATATGGCGATTGCAAAGAAGCTTGACGAAGCGGGCATCAAGGCTTCGCGCCGCGTCGTCACCAAGTACCGCGAAGAACTCGGCATCCCCGACAGCCGCGTCCGCCGCGCACATTAGAGCAGTTTCAGAGTTCTTCTGCCGAACCACGCGGGGGCGGGAGTTTTGGAGACGGGAGTAACTACGTTGGGTGTTGGGCCGGGCGGATTCCTGGCTCCAAACTCCCCCACTCGTCAGCGACTCTGCAGACCAACCATGAAAACGCGCTAAATCCAGGCGCGGGCCAGGCGAAACGCGGCCTCCTTGACTTTCTCGATGGGCAGGGCCGTGAAGCCGATTGTCAGTGTCTTGGGCGCGGCGGCGGGCTCGAAGTAGCAGACACTCTGGTCGTACACCCTGACACCCGCGTTCAAAGCACGCTCGAACGCCTCTTGACGGGTCAAGTGCGACGGCACATTCAGCATGATCTTCATGCCGCCCGGCGGCACGGGATCCGGCAGTACGCCCGGCAATTGTTCGGCAAGAATCCGCGTAAAGACCTCGCGCTTGTCGGCATACAGAGTCCTCATGCGGCGCAGATGGCGCTCAAAGTGGCCTTCGTCAATGAACTGCGCCAGCGCGGCGCTTTCCAGCATCGGCGGCATGAAATCCACGTGCCAGCGAAGGGAAACCATGGCCTCGATCAGCCACTCCGGCGCAACGACATAGCCCACGCGCAGGCTTGGGTACATCACCTTGCTGAAGCTGCCGACGTAAATCACCGCGCCCGCGACATCAATGCCGGCCAGCGCCCGCGCGGGACGTCCCTCATAGCGGTACTCGCTGTCGTAATCGTCCTCGACAATCATAAAGCCATGCTCGCTTGCCAACTCCAGCAACTCCATGCGCCGGGGCGCAGACAGGGTCACTCCCGTCGGGTACTGGTGCGAAGGCGTCAGGTGCAGCAGCTTCGGCGACACCCCGTCAGCCAGCTTGCGCGCCACAAACGCCGCATCCGCGCCGTCCTGGTCAACCGGCACGCCGACCGGCACGGACCCCAGCGCGTTAAATATCGCGCGAGCGCCCAGGTAGCCCGGGTCCTCCATCATCACCGCGTCGCCCTTGCCCACCAGCAGTGAGGCCGCCAGCCACAACCCCTGCTGGCTGCCGCTGGTGACCAGCACGTTGCGGTAATCGCAGTCAATGCCGCGCGCACGCCCCAGATAGGACGCGATCTGCTCACGCAACTCCTGCAGGCCGTAGGCGCTGCCGTAGTTCATGCGGTCGCGCCGCGCGACCAGTAACTGGTTGCCGATCACACGCCGCCACTGGCGCAACGGAAAGGCACTGATGTCCGGCGCACCAAGGCGCATGTCAATGTCCACGCCCGGCGGCGAGACAGGGTTCTCAGCCTGCAGCACGTGGGAATAGAACTTCGGCGCGACCGGCGCATTGGCGAACGCGACGCGGCGCAGCTTCTGCTGCGTGTGACGCGATGATTTCGTATTGAAGTTCGCCTGGGGCAACTCGCGCGCGACGTATGTGCCGCTGCCGTGCCGACCTTCAAGAAACCCCTCACCCACCAGTTGCTCGTAAGCCTGGGCCACAGTGTTACGGTTGACTTTCAACTCGCGGGCCAGGGTCCGCGTTGACGGCACGCGCTCACCACGCCGCAGACGTCCGGAAAGTACGTCCGATCGGATCGAATCCGCGATACGCTGATAAAGCGGCGCGTCGTCATGGTCTGTTTCAAGGTCAACCAGCAGGTCAGGCATAGGGCAAGCCCGGTGTCGGGACAGTGGCGAGAAGTGTTTCCGGGCACTAACAACGGCTTGGTTGGTTGAAAGGCCCATTCAAACATGCCCCAATTGCACGCGCGACTATGCCACTTAGGACGTTGCCCTTGGGTTGTGGGGCTCAAACCGGTATCCTCAGAGTGAAGGAGATGCCATGGCTGACAAAAACAAAAAGAAGGGCGGCTCAAAGGCTGGCACCTTGCTGCTCGTGGTTCTACTGCTGGTTGTCGGGGTGGGTGTGGCCGGGTACTTCAAGCCGGACCTGCCAGTGGTCGGACCCTTGGTAAACGGCTTCTTTGAAAAAGGCGCCGAGGGCATGAAGAAAGACGGCGTGTACACCGTCAAGATCACCAAGGTCGTGCTCGATCCGCAGGAGTTCGACGCGGGCGAGACCGTGGACGTTCAAGTGCTGATCAAGCACACAAACAAGGAAGGCAAAACAGAAACCGTCTGGGATTCAAGCAAGCTGGGCGAAAACCTGCGCGAAGTCGGCGAGAACCCCCTTTCCGTAACCCATTCCGAGACCCCCTTCGAAATCACCTGGCAGAGCGGCGACCAGATCACCGTCGAGATCTGGGACTACAAGGGGCTCAGCAACACGCGCCTGGCTTGGTACAAAACCGCCGCGACGGACAAGGAGTTCGGGCTGGACGGCACGCGTACACTGACCCTGCTCGATGGAGACAACGCCCGCAACCCGCGCGTCGGCGGCACGAACCAGATCGTGTTCGAAGCCAGCCACAAGGGCCCGGTGCCAGCGGAAGAGTAGCCCTGCGTCGACAGTCTGAGGTTGAAGGTCGCGATATGTCGCCTTCGACCTTTGACTTTTGACCTTCGACAGCCAGCCTCCCGGGCTGGCGCATCCCCGTCAATCATTGTTAAGTGGCGCGCCTTCGGGAGACGCCCATGAAAGTCGGCAAACACGAACTGGACGGCAAAAAACTCTTCATCATCGCGGGCCCCTGCGTGCTCGAAAATGAAGAGACCCCAAAACGCATCGCCGCGCGCATGAAAGAAGCCTGCGCGGCTCAGGGGCTGCCGTTCGTCTTCAAAGCCAGCTTTGACAAGGCCAACCGCACCAGCGGCAAGGCCTTCCGCGGGCCCGGCATCGACGAAGGTTTGAAGCAACTCGAAGCCATCAAGAAGGAATTCGAAGTCCCGATCCTGACCGACGTTCACCTGCCGGAACACTGCAAGCCCGCGGCGGAAGTCGCGGATATTCTGCAGATTCCGGCCTTCCTGTGTCGCCAGACCGATCTGCTCGAAGCCGCCGCCAAGACCGGCAAGATTGTGAACATCAAAAAGGGCCAGTTCCTCGCGCCCTGGGACATGAAGCAGGTTGTCGACAAGATGAGCACCTTCGGCGCCGAGGGCAAAGTGATCCTGACCGAGCGCGGCGCAAGTTTCGGCTACAACAACCTCGTCAGCGACATGCGCAGCATCGCCATCATGGGCAAGACAGGCTGCCCTATCGTTTTCGATGCGACTCACAGCGTGCAGCTGCCCGGCGGCAGCGGCGACAAGTCAGGCGGACAACGCGAATTCGCGCCCCTGCTCGCGCGGGCCGCAGTCGCAGCCGGCGCGGATGGCATCTTCGCCGAAACCCACCCCGAACCCGACAAGGCCCTCAGCGACGGGCCCAACATGATCCCGCTGGTAGCCATGCCGGCCTTGCTCAGAATTCTCAACGCCCTGCATGAGCTTGTGAGCAACCCCGCCAAGGCCATCGAAGCCGTTGAGCACGAGCAGGAAGAGTCCGAAAAGGACAAGTAGCCGGGGCGAGCGCGAGGATTTATGTCACGCATTTGTCATGCGTGGCAATTGCCGAACCGTCTGTCGGTCCTGTCGTTATTATCAGGTTGATCCGAATCGGGAAAACCAGCTGGGGGCGATGCGTCGTGTAACCACGAGGGCGGTTACGCTACGCATACTGAGGAACATAACCGAGGTGAGGACTATGACGAGGACCAGAAGCAAACCGATTCTAGCCAGACTGCTTGCCGCAGCGGCACTGCTGATGGTGGTTGGCAACTTCAGCATGGGCCAGAACGAGGAGTTCGGCCCGGCCAAGCAGTACTACGACGAGTTCATCAAGCGCCCGTCGCTGCAGATGCGCACGCGCGGACGCGTGAAGCTGGCAAGCACCGGGCACAAGGGCGCGTTTTCGATTCTGTCGGAAAGCTACGCCAAGGCCGAAGACCCCAAGCCGCAAGTGAAGTACCTGCTGACCAGTATCTGCGCCAAGTACTTCAAAGACGTTGAGTTCGACGCCGGCTGGACCGAGTGGCGCAACAAGCACGGCAAGGCCGAAGACGCATGGCTGTGGTACCGCAGCATGATCCTGCACGCCGAAAATGGCGGCGAAGCCGACCTGTACCTGATCGCCAATGAGCACAAGGACCTGTTTCTGAAATCGGCGGCGCTTGAGGCCCTGTGCGAAGTCGGCAGCGAAAATCTGCTGGGCTGGTGGGAAGCCAAACTCGAGGATGCCGACGACTGGAAGGGCGACGAGCGCACCCTGTTGCTCGAAATCGGCACCAAGACCCTGTTCAAGGAAGCCCACAGCTACGGGCAGGAC
Organism: Planctomycetota bacterium; assembly: GCA_019912315.1. GTDB lineage: Bacteria > Planctomycetota > UBA8742 > UBA2392 > UBA2392 > JACKID01. The sequence goes on along the minus strand of JAIOJA010000013.1, from coordinate 85,962 downwards.
CAGTTCCGCAAGACCGCCCTGAAGCTGATCCCGCAGATCGAGCACAAGAAAACCGATGACCGCACCAAGGTCATCATGGCGCGCTACTTCCGTGAGATTTTTGGCGGCGACAAACTGTACGTCAACGCGGCACCCTGGCTTGACCGACTGCTCAACCCGAACAAAGAAGTACGCGCCGACGACAAGTACGCCCCCGCCACGCCCCCCACCAAGTTCGTCGGCGTCGAGGCAGCGGGCAAACGCATCGTGTACGTGATCGACATGAGCGACTCGATGCTCAAGCCCCTGTCGAAAGAAGCCAAAGAGAAGATCAAGAAGCCGGTAAAGCGCCCCGAGGGTCCCGTTACCGGCGGGGGCAAATCCGACAAGCCTGACGAAGAAGGCGAAGAAGAGGAAGAAGAAGAGGAAGACCCGCTTCCGTGGGACAAAATCAAGACCCGCTTCGACGCCGCCCGTGAATACCTGAAGCTCAGCCTGCGCAGCCTGCAGGATGACCAGTTCTATTGCGTGATCTGGTTCGGCACGGAGCACGAAACACTAAAGACCACCAAAGGACTGACGCCCGTGAACAAGGCGAACGTCGAGAAAACCTGCCAGGAGCTTGATCGTTTCAAGGCCGGCGCGCCGACGCAGGACCGCAAGGACGGCGTGCTGAAGGGCAACACCAATCTGCATGGCGGCATCCGCCAGGCCTTCAAACTTACCGGCAAAGGCGAGGTCAAGGATTACGCCTACGTGAACTCGGAGACGTTCTACACCGGCGCGGACACAATCTTTGTGCTGTCCGACGGCGACCCGACGGACGATGACTGGGCTATCGTGGACGCCCGCGAGGAATGGGACCAGACCGGCGACCCCGAAAGTCGCACCCGCCACGCCGACCAGCCGAACCTGCGTTTCCCCGGTCCATACGGATACTGGCAGTACCAGGGTCAGGGTGAATGGATCGTGGACGACGTCTGGCGCATGAATTTGTTCCACAAGTCCGAGATTCACTGCATCGGCATCGGCGAAGTCAGCTACGGGCTGCTGCAAGGGATTGCGCGTCACGGCATGGGCCAGGTAAAAATGGTCAGCGGCAACTAAGCGTGTGACAACTGAAACCGGGAAGCCCCCGCGCTGCGGGGGCTTTTCTGTGCCTACTCGGGCGAGCCATCCATGCGGTCATAGCGTTTGCCCATTAACCACATCAACAACTCGAGCTGGGCTGTCATGGCGATTGCGGCCAGCAGCCCGCTGATTGCCAGCGCAGGCGCGATGGCGTCCGTAACGACTCCTATGGCGACGCCGACTGCGAACAATCCGCCCGGGATGATCAGCATAAACGAGCCCAGCACCATGCGCACCAGCAGTGACAGCAGATTGCGCCCAATCTGCTCAAAGCCGGGCTCGGACTGCGCCGTCGTCATCCAGGCCGGGAACATCAGCACAGCGCTGGCTTCCAGGGCGATCATGGTCGCCGCGGTCGGCAGCAGTAGAGCCAGCCCGGCACCGAGTGCGCCGACCACATATGGAAACTCCTTGTAGTTAACCAGGTCCGACGCACCCGCGAACGCACCAGTCATCAGCAGCACACCCGGGCCGAACACCAGCAACCCGCCCGCCCAGGACTTTCCGCGCAGCAACCCGTAGCCGGTGATCGGCAGCGACTTCAGCAGGGGCAGACGACGCAGTTCCGTGTGCAGCCCGGTCGCCAGCATGCGCGGCCCCATCATTACCAGCAGGATCACGCCCGCGCCACTGAGCCCGATGATCATGGTCTGCAAGGCCGTGTTGCCGGAGATGCGATCGGCGAAAACACCGGCCACCGCGATCACCGCCGCGAAGATCAGCCCGATGCGCCAGGGCCCGACGCGCCAGTCCGCGACCAATGTCTGCCAAAAGATGGCGCGCCACGCTGGCCCCGTCGGCTTGAGACCAAGGCGGCTCGTGCGGGCGGATTTCAAACGACTGGCCGATGCGGCGAGGGCGCCGCCCTTACGCATGGCGTCGACTTTTCGCCCCGTCGTCTCGGCCAGTTCCAGCGCGCCTTCCTCAAAGGGTGCGACCATGACCATGCAGCCGATGTACAGGACGACGGCCCATACGGCACCCGCGCCGAGCGCCATGCCGAAGCGCGCCAAATCCGTCGCCAGGGCGATCCCCCCGAGTAGCTGAAACGGCCAGTGGGCAATGCCGGCAACGCCACCACTCAGCAGGTTTGATATCCACTCGCGGAGTGTGCCGTCGTACTCCAGCGGCGCGCTGTAGTTCAGCGCAACCGGGACAACGACCCAGGCGACGATCAGCATCGCCGGCAGGTACATCACCAACGAAGGCAGGCGTGCGCGTTTCATGCGGTTCAACACCAACGCCGCGAGCATGGAGTTCATCGCCAGCAGGTTCAGAATCACGAAAGCGCCACAGAACGCGAACAGGGGCGAGATGGAATCGCTGCGCAGTGAGCCAAGCGCGGCAAAACATCCAAGCACGACGAACACGAGCTGCGGGCGGAGAAGGCGATAGCGCACCAGGTCCCGCCGGCTCAGGGGCAGTACGAACAGCTGCCCTGCCTCCGGGCGCGTGAAGGCCGGCGCCGGTCGCCCGGTCGCCACCAGCCAGCCCATCAGGAACAGCATGCCGATGCCCGGGCCAACGAACAGGCGGATCATCCCCGCGTAGTCTGCATCCCGCGTTGATTCGCGCGCCGGCATCAAACCCGGCATACCGAAGCTGAGCCAGAAGTAGACGATGGCCAGCACGGCTGGCAGTGAGTAGCGCGGGTTCTTCAGGCGGGAAAGCCGGTACTTCAGTGAGCCTGCGCTTTGCCGCACAGCGAGATAGAACAGCGCGCTGTGCATCAGTCCGTTTCCTCGTAGCCCGTGGCGCGCAGGAAGATGGCCTCCAGGTCGCCGTCCTTCAGGTCAGGCGCGGATGCCTTCACTTCGGCCAGTGTCCCGTGCAGAACCTTCTTGCCGTTCTGCAGAAGCAGCAGATTCGTCGCAATTTCTTCAACCAGACCGAGCAGGTGACTGGAAATAATCACGGCCGCGCCTTCAGCTGCGTGGCGCTTGATTGTCTGTTTGATGCGGCGGATGGCGACCGGGTCAAGTCCTGTCAGGGGCTCGTCAAATAGCACCGCGCGGGGCTTGTGCAGCAGCCCGCAGGCGATGGCGACTTTTTGTTTCATGCCGCGGCTTAGTGTCCCGGGCAGGGCGTCTTCTTTGCCGGTTAGTTCCAACTCTTTCAGCAACTCGTCGCTGCGGGCCTGCAAGTCTTTGACCTGGTAGACGCGTCCGTAGAATTTCAGGTGTTCGGCAATGGTCAGATAGTCGAAAAGCTGCGGGTCATCCGGGATGAAGGCCGCGTTACGTTTGGCTTCGATCGGGTTACTGACAAGGTCGTGCCCGCATACACGCACGCCGCCGGCCGTCGCCTGCAGGATCCCCATGATGCAGCGCATGGTGGTCGTCTTGCCCGCACCGTTGGGTCCCACCAGCCCAAGCACTTCACCCGGCTGGACGGCAAAAGACAGCCCGGCGACAGCGGTCGTGCCGTCGTATTCTTTCACAAGATCGAACACTTCAATCATGGCTGGCTTCGTGGTTCGTATATCGTGGTTGGTGGTTCGCGTGTCGGAATTCAATGCAAAAGCCGTGGACTTTTCGATCCACGGCTAACGATACACGATCTACGACCAAAACGATCCACGACACACGAACTAAGCGTCTCGATAGAAAGTCAGGCAGACACCGCTCGGGTCGAGCACGCCGAATTCGCGAGTGCCCCAGGGCTTCTGCTGCAATTTGCCGTTCGGGTGGATGACGTTGTCCTGCTTTTCGTATTCGGCGTATAGCTTCTCAACGTCGCCGACCAGAAAGCGAGCCATGGTCTGCTCGGCGACTGTACGGGCAAGCCCGCCCCCGACGCCGGTCAGGTGCAACTCAACGTCGTCCCGTTTCAAACCCACGTAGCCGGGCGCGTCGTTGTTGTCGCGGAAGGTCTCGCTGAAACCCAGCTTATCCTTGTAGAAGGAAAGCGCGGCGTTGAAGTCCTCAACGGGCAGAACCGGGATACCCTTCAAAAGTGCGGCCATAAGTTCCCCTGAGCGGCAGACTTTGCCTTTGGTCTCACCGGATGCAAGCAAGAATCAGTCCGGAGCCGTGGGGGCCCGTGCGGGTACCGGTGCAGTAACCGGCGCGCCGGCCGCGCTGATTCGCCCGGTGTGGCCCTTGCCGCCGCCGGACATCACGGCATCGCGTTTGCGCACAGCACGTTCGGCGAGTGTCACGAAAGTCGGCAGCAGGATCGCAAACACGATCGCGATCCAGCCCATGGTTGCCATGCCGGACAGGCTTTTCGTTACCGGATCTTCCACCAGCACGAATGAGGACAGCCCGGCCGCCAACGCCAGCGACGTGTGCTGCACGGCGCTCTGCATGGACATGAAGGCTGCGCGCTCACTGGGCAGCGGGATCTTAGTATCGAGCGCCCGGGCCGGCACGCCACGCACACTCATCGCACCCATGAAACAGACGAAGCATGCCAGCGCAGGCACCACCGGCTGGTAGTCGATGAACCAGACGTAGATGACGATGATGGTCAGCACCGCGCCGACCCAGCTTACGGTCGCGCTGCCGAGTCTGTCCGTCAGGCGTCCGACAAACTGCAGCACGATCAGGCTCAGGGTACCGCCCATCAGGTACAGCGGACCAAGCACACTGGGTGGCTCAAGCCCTATGCGCGTGAACAGGGCACTCAGCCAGGACTCGCCGTCGTAGCCCAGGTTGAACACCAGATAGGTCGGGATATTCGGGATCACCGTAAAAGCGCTGAACATCATGGCCATCATTGCCACGTAGGCCAGCAGCGGCAGCGGCCTGGTGATCATGCGGAACATCGCCGCGCCGGGCGGCTTCATGCCGGCTTTCAGATGTATGCGCATAGGCGGCAGTACCCACAGGGCGCAAGTGGCGATCACCAGACCCATGGCTGCCACAGTGTAGAAGGGCGCGCGCCAGCCAAAGTGGTGCGCGATCTCTAGCGAAAACGGCACGCCCGCAATGCTGGCGACGCTGAATGACGTCATTACTGTGCCCATAGCACGCCCGCGACGCTCGCGTGGGACGACGTCGGCGACGACGGCGAGACTCAGCGCCGTGGCCGGCCCGCCAAACAGCCCGGCAATCACGCGTGCGGCAATCAGCGTTTCGAGATTCCACGACAGCGCACACAGGAATGTGCCGCCGATCAGCCCAAGCATGGCGACAGCCAATGCCTTGCGCCTGTCAAATCGATCAAGAAAGAATGCGCCCGCCACGCCGGCGATCGCCGCTGAGCCGGTATAGCTGCCCGCGATCAGCCCGATGTAGTTCGAGGGAATGCCAAGCTCGACCGTGAAGTCAGGGCCGAGAGGCATGACGATCATGAAGTCGAGGATGTTGATGAACTGGATCGCGGCGATCAGCAGCACAACCAGGCGCTCGGAAATCGGTTGTTCGCTGTCACTCATGCGGGAACCCAAATACAACGAGGCCGAGATTCTCCGCCGCGCGGCCCAAAGAACAACCAACCGCAGCCACCTATTTCATGCCTATAGCAGTGACGTCAGACGCATTCAGTTGTCCCGGCAACACCGCTGTTGCGTCACTGGTAGCGCAGTTGTAAACCCGCATCCGCTTGTTCCGGAGTTTTGCAATGAGTGGTGCTTCCGCAACAGCTGTTGGCGGTCACGAATCCAAGTTCGCTGCGACAAAGCGCAGCGACAACTGGTGGATAGGGCCCGTGCTGACGGCGTGCGGGCTGATCCTGTTTTTTGGCTACCTGACGGTGCGGGCGTTCCAGGGAACCTGGCTGTGGGCGAATCCGTACGTCAGCCCGACCGGCGCGCCGCCGCTGTTCACGCCGATTTCGGGGTACCCGGGAGCGATTCCGGTCAGCCACGCGTGGCTGGGCGCCTTCCCGAACTGGTGGCCTAAGTTCCTCCCGCAATCGCCTGCGTTCTTCTTCCCGGGTCTGGCCATCACCTTCCGCTTTACCTGCTACTATTACCGCAAAGCCTACTACCGTGCTTTCGCGGCATCGCCGCCAGCGTGCGGCGTAAAGGGTGCGCCGCTGAAGTACAACGGCGAAACAAAGTTGCTGATCTTCCAGAACCTTCACCGCTACGCGCTTTATGGTGCGCTGTTCCTGCTGGTATGCCTCTGGTATGAGTCCTTTGCCGCCTTCTTCAAGAATGGTGAATTCGGGATCGGCGTCGGCACGCTGGTGATGTTCATCAATGCGACGCTGCTCAGTGGCTATACGTTCGGTTGCCATTCCTGGCGCCACCTGATCGGTGGGAAACTGAACTGCTTCACCTGCGACGGCAGCAGCAAGACCCGCTACAAGGTCTGGAAGAAATCCACCTGGTTCAATGAGCGTCACATGCTGTTCGCTTGGCTGAGCCTGTTCTGGGTCTGCTTTACGGATTTCTACGTGCTGATGGTTTCGACGGGCGGAATCAAGGACCTGAATACCTGGTAGAACAGGTGTCAGGGGACAGGTTTCAGGTTCCAGAATTGGGAGGAAGCAGGCGACAGAAGTAGGGCGAAAGGTGACAGGAGCATTTCCTGAAACCTGAAACCTGAAACCTGAAACCTGCCATCGAAGATGGTTGACGTATCCGAGCTGCAGACAATCGAACACGACGTGCTGGTGATTGGCGCGGGCGGTGCCGGTCTGCGCGCGGCCATTGAGTCTTCCGGTCGCGGCAAGAACACAGGACTGGTCTGCAAGAGCCTGCTGGGCAAGGCCCACACGGTCATGGCCGAGGGTGGCATGGCTGCGGCGCTGGGCTTCACCGATGAGCGCGACAACTGGAAAGTGCACTTCCGCGACACCATGCGCGGCGGCAAGTTCCTGAACCAGTGGCGCATGGCGGAACTGCACGCCAAAGAAGCGCCGGAGCGGGTACGTGAACTCGAGGACTGGGGCGCGGTTTTCGACCGTACCAAGACCGGTCTGATTCACCAGCGCAACTTCGGCGGTCACCGCTACCCGCGCCTGGCCCATACGGGCGACCGTACCGGGCTGGAGTTGATCCGTACGTTGCAGGACGCCGGCGTGCACCGCGGCATCAACGTGCACATGGAATGCACGGTTCTCGATCTGCTCAAGGACGGCGACCGCGTGATCGGTGCGCTGGGGTACTGGCGCGAGACCGGGCGCTTCGTGCTGTTCAAGGCCAAGTCAGTCGTGCTTGCCAGTGGCGGCGTCGGCAAGGCCTGGCGCGTAACCAGCAACAGCTGGGAGTACACGGGCGACGGGCTCGCGATGGCGTACCTGGCCGGCGCAGAGCTGATGGACTGCGAATTCACCCAGTTCCACCCGACCGGCATGGTGTGGCCGCCAAGCGTGCGCGGAACGCTGGTGACCGAAGGCGTCCGCGGCGACGGGGGCATTCTCAAGAACAAGGAAGGCAAGCGCTTCATGTTCGGTTACATCCCGGAGCGTTTTGCGCCCGAGACTGCTGACAGCGAAGAAGAAGCCAACCGCTGGCTCAAGGGCGACAAGTCCGCCCGCAGACCGCCTGAGCTGCTGACTCGCGACGTCGTTGCACGCGCCATCACCCGCGAAGTCAAAGAGGGCCGCGGCAGTGAACACGGCGGCGTGTACCTGGACATCGCATCACGCCTGCCCGCGGAGGACATCAAGCGCAAGCTGCCCAGCATGTACCACCAGTTCAAAGAGCTGGCGGAAGTGGACATCACCAAGGAGCCCATGGAAGTCGGCCCGACCCTGCACTACCACATGGGCGGCATCAAGGTTGATCACGACACGCAGATGACCACCGTGCCGGGGCTGTTCGCGGCGGGCGAATGCGCCGCCGGTCTGCACGGCGCGAACCGCCTGGGCGGGAACTCGCTTTCCGACCTGATCGTGTTCGGCAAGCGCGCCGGTGAGTACGCCAGCGAGTATGCCGACAACAACGACGCGGGCAAAGTGAACGACGAGCAAGTCCAGGCCTGCATCCGTCGCGCAACCGGCTTCCTGAATCGCGAAAGCGGCGAGAACCCGTTCGTCCTGCAGGAGAACCTGCAAGCCATCATGAATGAGCATGTCGGCATCGTGCGCACGGGCGAAGAACTGACCCAGGGCCTTGAAAAGCTGGCCGAGTGGAGCAAGCAGATCGACACGGCCAAGGCCCACTCAACCGCCCAGTACAACGCGGGCTGGCACACGGCGCTCGACTTGCGCAACCTGCACATTTCGTCTGAGGCGATCACTCGCGGTGCACTCATGCGCGAGGAAAGCCGCGGCGCACACACGCGCGTTGATTTTGAAGGCGAGCGCGAGGAGTGGGGCAAGTACAACATCTTCGTCTGGCGCGGTAACGACGGCGAAATGAAAATCGAGAAGCGCGAACGCCCGGAGCCGGACAAACTGCTCAAGGAAATCGGCTACTCAAATATTGAAGACCTGGAATCTGGCAAGGTCGGCGCAAACGCAGAGTAAGGAGAAGGGCATAGGGCTTTGGGCTTGGGGCTTAGGGGAACTTCCCCATGCCCTAACCCCGAAGCCCCAACCCCAGCGAAGCTATGGCACAGCGCACATTCAAAGTCTGGCGGGGCGACGCGAACGGCGGTGAGTTCAAGGAATACACCGTCGAGACCCAGCCCGGCATGGTGGTGCTTGACGGGCTGCACCGCATCCAGGCGGAGCACGCGAGCGACCTTGCCGTACGCTGGAACTGCAAGGCCGGCAAGTGCGGCTCATGCAGTATGGAAATCAACGGCAAGCCGAAACTCGGCTGCATGGCTCGCCTGAACACGTTTGAGCCGGGCGAGACGATCACCGTTCAGCCGCTTAAAGCCTTCCCGATCATCCGCGACCTGGTGACAGACGTAAGCTGGAACTTTGAGCAGAACAAGCGTATTGCACCGCTCAAGACCAAGCCCCGCGACGCCGACGGCAACCACCGCATGATGCAGGAAGACGTCGACCGCGTGCAGGAATTCCGCAAGTGCATCGAGTGCTTCCTGTGCCAGGATGTCTGCCACGTGCTGCGCGATCACAAGAAGCACGACCAGTTTGTCGGCCCGCGTTTCATGATTCGTCTGGCGCAACTGGACATGCATCCGCTCGACACGGAGGATCGCATCCCCGCCGCGCGCAAAGAACTCGGCACGGGCTGGTGCAACATCACGCGCTGCTGCACGGAAGTCTGCCCGGAACACATCCAGATTACGGACAACGCGATCATCCCGATGAAAGAACGCGTGGTAGACCGTTTCTATGACCCGATCGCCTGGTTCATCGGCAAAGTCTTCGGCAGCAAGAAGTCCTGATCCCTCTCGCCAGGTTCACTCAACAGCCTGGCGTGTAGATATGAACTCACGTGTATCTGTAATTGCAGTACTTCGCGTGATCTTCGCGCGAGGCAATTTTGGATGCGCCATGAAGCGCGCGACTCGGCTGTAAGGCCCGATAGACTCATCACTTGCAACTGTTACGACCCGGATACACAAAACCGGGGAACTCTTGCCTGATTAACACGTCCTAGTGCTGCGTAACAAACGCCGGCCTGGCGTGTATTGATGACGGGGGAGTCATGCGTAAGCCAAAACTATCCGCGTTCAGCCTTGCCCAGCTTGTGATCACCGTGCTGGCCATCATGTTCGGGCTGTACGGCTTCATCGGTGCGGGCGACCCAGCGTCTAATACCCCCGTTGTGGCCGACTATGACGAAGCGTGCAGCCCCCTTGATGGCGGCGTCAGAGACCCGCTCAAGATGCCCGTAGATCGTCCACCTCCCGCAAAGGTCTACGAGCCCAAAGTTGACATCCCCGAGCAGCCGAGCCTCTACAACCCCGATGACCGCGGCGACGGCAAAGTCAAAGGCAGCGTCAAATTCAGCGACGGAAAGCCCGTTGAAGGAATGCGCATTTCGGCCATCAACACCGATGCCGTCATCAGCGCCCCGACCTGGGACGAGAATGACATCGTCGCAACCCACAAGGCCTTCGACCGCTACTTCCGCCAGCTCGAACGCAACACCCGCATCACCCACACGGACAATCTGGGGCGCTACAGTTTTGACGACCTGGATCGCGCCGTGACCTACCGCGTCACTGCGAACCACGCCGAAATCGGCAGCAGTCAGAAGACCGGCAAGTCCGGCGACACCATCGACTTCGAGTTCGATGTGCCCGTCATCATTGAAGGCGTACTTCGCTACGAAGGCGGCAAATTGCCGGATCGCTACTGGGTAACCACCAACGGCGACACGGGGCAGGGCTGGTTTGAATACATCCACGGCGCCGAGTTCTCGGGCGACAAATTCCGCATCCGTGCAAAAGCAGGCAAAGTACAGATCGTCGTCAGCGCGCAAGGCTGGATCCAGGACCCGGGCGTAGTCATCGACGTCAACGCGGAGGGCGCGGAGGTCGAAGTCAAACTGGTGCGCGCCGCGAGCCTGAGCGGTGTCGTGAAATCAAAGGACAACTCGCCCCTGCAGAGCGTCAGCGTGTATCTGGGCGGCGACGAACTGGACGGCGCCTGGGGCGGCTACTGGGGCGAGGAAAGCACCCGCAGCCTGAAGTTGTACGAAACGCTCGATGAACTCGAGCTGTCGCCCTCCGTTGACCTGGGCTTCGCCGGCGAGTACTGGGGCGGCAATTCCGGCTACACAGGCGCAGACGGCAAGTATCGCATCGAGAACATCAAACCGGGAACCTACACCGTAACCGCGACACTGGGCAGCTTCACGGACTCGCGCGAGATCACACTGGTCAGCGGCGAAAACTACGCCGACTTCAGCATCGATTCCGGCTGCCGAGTCAAGATCGTCGGCAAAAGCAGCGGCGGCGACGCCGTGACTCCCACCTACGCCTGGTTCACGGACAAACAGGGGCAGTACATCCAGGGCGTCCAGCAGCCGGTGACGACCAAGGGCGAGCTCGAATTCATCGGCGTGCCCGCCGGCGACTACACCATGCACGTGCAGGCCAACAACTTCCCGCAGGTCAGCCAGGAGGTCAGCATCTTCGATGGCAGCAACACGTTCGATGTGCTGTTTCAAGAGCCGGCACGGCTCAGCGGCAACGTCAGCGCGCCGGGTGGAATCCCGGAAAACCTGTACGTGCGCGTTACGCCCGTGGGCGACGACGACGTGCGCGACAAGAACGCGGAAAAGATGGTTCGCAAGGGCGCCGAGAATGCACAGTACGTGCAGGTCAATCAGGACGGCAGCTACGTCGCCAACAACCTGCAGCCCGGGCAATACGAGATCAGCGTCGAGTTCAACCAGAACGACAGCCTGGCCCAACAGACCGTTACCCTCAGCGCCGGTGACAACACCGTTGACTTCAGCATCGATGAGCGCTGTGTCGTGATCGTTGCGGTCGACCTTGCACCGGAGATCAAGGACAAGAAGAGCATCCAGGTCACCGTCAGCAAGAGCGACAACAAGGGCGGCACCGTCTACCGCTATGGCAAGCTGGACGACAACAACCAGGCCCGTTTCGCCTACCTGCCCGAGGGCGAGTACTGGGTGATGGCCTACAGCAACGACGGCATCCAGACCTACGTGCAAGCCACCGTCAATTACGGGCAGAACAACGTCAGCTTGAGCCTCGGCCCGCCGAACTGCGTGAAAATCACCCAGGTGGTGGAAGGCAGCCAGGGCGCCGTGGCCGGCCTCAAGGTCGGCGATCTGATCACCGAATACAACGGAGTCGCGATCAGCAACATGACAGAGCTTGTCAAGCAAGTGCAGGCCACAAAGGACGGCGACAGCGTGGTGATTGTGGTGGTACGCGAGGGCGCGGGGCTGACGTTCCGGTTGAATGGTGGGCGCATCGGCATAAACGGCGACAACCACCGCCGCTAGAGAGCGTGCCCCGTTACCGTTCGCGCCGGGGGACTCCTCGGGTATACTCGCGCGCTTCATGCAAGCCGAAGACATCTACCTCTTCCGCCACGTCGTTGTGCGCGACGCGGCCTACCAGCTCATGCCGCTGACCCGGCGCGGTGAGCTGCATAGCGATGCCATCAGTATCGTGGAAGCCCATGGCGCCGACGGCCACGCCGAAGCACTGGCCTACCACGCCCGGCTTGCCGCCGAGTCCGCCCCGGGTGACGCCAGACTCAAGGCCCAGGAAGTCACCTACACGCGCCGCGCCGCCGAAGACGCCGAGCGCCGCCACCTGCCCACCTACGCTCTCACCCACTGGCGCCGCGTACAGGAACTGGCCGATGATCGCGAATTGCTCATCGTGGCGCGCCTGGGCGAAGCCTCGGCCCTCAAGCGACTGGGGCGACAGCGCGAATGCGACGATGTGCAACGCGACTGTCTGGAGCTCGCCCGCGGCGGCGTCTCCGCGGACCTGTTCTGCCAGGCCGCTGACGCCCATATCAACCGCATGACGCGCGACGGGGACCTCGACCACGCCGAGGCGCTGATCCATGAGGCCCTGCGGCGTGATCCGGGGCAGGCTCTGCGCGGGCGCCTGCTCGTGCAACAGGCCGGTCTGTTGAGTACCCGCGGCGAACCGGAGGAAGCGGAACAGGTCGCCGCCGAGGCTCTGCAATGCGTTACGGCATCCGGGGACCTGCGCGGCATCGGGCGCGTGAAGGCGGAGCTGGCGTCGATTGTCGCCCGGACCCCGGAGGGGCTGGCGCGCGGGCGCACGCTGTACACAGAGGCCATTGAGGCATTCCGTGCATCCGGAGAGGTCGGCGCCCCCTGGATTGCACAGCACAACATGGCGGTCATGGAGTTGAACAACGGCGATGGCGCCAGGGCGGAGAAACTGCTGCTGCCGGTACTGGAGCGCGCCCGGGAAATCGGTGCTGAAGACGTGGTTCGGGGGACCTTGGGAAATCTGGCATCTTGCTATCAGTGGTTTCTGGGGCGCCTGCCGGAGGCCGGCGAGTTGCTGCGCCGTCAGGTCAACTCGTTCCGCGAGCACGGCAGCCTTCAGGAAACCGCCACGGCCATCCGCGAGTACGCCCGCTGGCACAGCGAGATGGGCAACGAGCCCGAAGCCTTGGCGCTGCTCACTGAGGCCATCGGGAAGTACCGCCGCGTGAAACCCGGCAGCCTCAGCGAGGCCTTCTGCCTGGCCCTCATCGGCGGCATCAAGCTGCACGCGGGCGATACAGTCCAGGCCGAACAGTCGCTGCGCATGGCGCTTGATATGTTCGGCGACACGCGCGGAATGTGGAAGTCGATTGCGTTGCGCGACTTCGGCAAACTGCTATTCGTGCAGGGGCGCCTCGCCAGCGCCCGCGACGCCTGTGTGCTGTCCAATGAGATGGGTGCGAGCGAAACGCCCCGCATGTTCCTGGCCGCGTCCGATCTGGTGAGCCTGTTGCTGCTGCAAGGGGATTTCGCGGGCGCCGGCGACCTGACGGCGCAGGTCGCGGAGGCGTTAGGAACCGACAAGTTAGAGCGGTTCTACCTGACCGTGGCGGTTGTACCGCAGCTCCGTCTGGAGGCTTGGCATCTTGCACACGGGGAGCAGGATGCCCTGACCCGTGCAGAGAGTCTGCATTCCGATCTCCTGGACCGAGCGGCACGTGGTGACTTTCCGCACCGAGCGTCCGTTGCGCGGGCGCTGGCGGCCGCTGACAGACTGATGCGCGCCATGCGGACTGGACCGGGGCGCCTGTTCCGTGGGCACGCCCTGGACGAACTGAGCGAGCCGTGCCGGGCGGCGCTTGCTGATGCGCCGGGCTAAGGGGGCGCAGCGGAATCCGTCCTGCGAACGAGCGGGCATCCCGGTGCGGGAAACGTCACTTTCAGGGCACCCCCGGTGTGGTACACTCATGACAGGTTAATGGCCCCCCGGCCCCTCTTTTCCTGCTTGACGGGCGCGATGGGCTGGCTAACCTTCATCTTTACCCCCTGAATTGCGGACCCCTGGTTCCCCTGGCGTATTGTCGCAACGGCCCCGGCTGCGTGCCGCCCGCTGCACGAACCCCAAGGTGAGGACTGCATTCCATGACGTCTAATTTTAGGGCTACTTTGCGTAATCTACGTGCTTTGCTGGCACTGACCTTTGCTGCCTCCATCGTAACGGCCTGCTCTGTCATGCCGTTCCAGGGTGATACCAGCAGGTCGGACGGCGCCTGGGCGTCGGACGACTTCGTCGCCGAAGACAGCGAACGGGAACCTGCCGGCGAAACACCGTCGGGCTACGAGCGCGAGGGCGAAGGTGCGCCCGGCAACCTCGTGGACAACCCGGGTGGCGAGCGTTCCGGTACAGGCGGCGTCACGGATAATGGCAAGCGCGTTGACGAGACGGCCAAGGGCCAGAACGTCAAGTCGGGCGACAACGGCTCGCGCGAGGTCTTCGACAACGACCGCCGCCGCGACGTCGAGTACCGCTGGTTGAAAGACCGCGGTGTGCTCGCCATGAAAAACGGTGAACTGGACGACGCCGAAGATTACTTTGAGCGCGCAATCGCCCTCAAGCCCACGGAAAACACCAACGACGTCGCCAAGCTGCTTGATGAGGTCCGCAACCTCGCCTCGACAGGCGCGTCTTTGGCGCCGCGCTGGGCCGACATGCCCGCCGCCGCTCAGGAAGAGTACGAAATCGAGGCTCGCCGCACCTACGAGGCCGCCCTCGACGCCGAGAACGATGGTCGCTGGGCGGACGCCAGCGAAAGCTGGGAAAAGCTGCGCCGCTTGGTGAAGTTCGCACCCTACGGTGCCCAGCTTCAGCAAAACTACGATGCAATCGCCCAGAACGGTCTCGATCGCGCCCGCCGCGAACTCCAGACCGAACGCAAGAACCTGCAGGAAGACGCCCTGAAGCGCGAACGCCGGATGCGCGACCTTGAGTCCGTGGCCGACGAAGAGCGCCGCAAGGAAGAAATCGTCGAGCTGTGGCGCCAGGCCGTTTACAACCTCGAGCTGCGCCGGTTCAAGACCGCTGAGGAAATCGTTGACCGCATCCTGTACCTCGACCCACAATTCCACCAGGCCGAGACCCTGAAGCGCGAGATCGCCGATGCGCGCCTGATTCAGCTCAACCGCGACACCTTTGAGAAGCGCATCGCCGGCTACCAGGAAACCCTGCGCCAGTTGCGTGAGGCGATGGTGCCGCAGACGACGTTGCTGGAGTACCCCACCGGGCTGCTGGCCGAGCGCATCCGCGCCCGCCGCTCACAGGCGCAGGACTCCGTCCGCACGGACCCGGATATCCAGCGCATCCAGAATGCCCTGGAAAGCAAGATCATCGACGTCAATTACGAAGAAGAGACGCTGACCAACGTGGTCGCCGACATCCAGCGCCGCGCCGGCATCGCCATTCGCCTGGACCCGGATGTGGACGGCGATGAGGCCGTGACGATCGCCCTGGAAGGCATCCCGATCGGCAGCGCCCTCAACATCATTCTTACCGACTTTGACCTCAAGACGCAGATCAAGTTCGGCGTGCTGTTCGTCGTCGGCGAAGATGCCGAGGCGGACGCCAGTTCCCTGGTAACTCGCGTGCATGACGTGCGCGACCTTACCTTCAATATCACCGAGTTTGTGGGGCCGATCCTGCGTTTGATCCCCGCCGATGACACCAGCGGCGGCCCGAGCATCTCATACCCCGACGAGTCGGAGCGCACCCTCGACATCGACCGGATCGAAGAACTTGTCACCGAATCCGTGGCTCCGGACACATGGGATGAACCGAACGCGCTGAAGTTCTTTGGCGGTCAGCTCGTCGCCACGCACAACCCGCAAGTACAGGCCGAGCTTCGCGACTTCCTTGACGAGTTGCGCAAGATTGCCGGGCTGATGGTGAACATCGAAGTTCGCTTCATCAGCGTGGAAGACGACTACCTGCAGGACTTCGGCATCGACTTCCGCGGCAATGGTGGCCCCGCCCAGGTGCCGAACCAGGCCAACACCACACTCGAAGACGTGACCACCGGCCCCGAAGACAACGCCGGCGGCCAGTTCGACAACGGCTCGGGCGGCATCGCGCCGGCCAACCCGACCTCGGGTATCTTCTTCAACAACCAAGACCCGAACAACCCGCCCGTGAACTTCAACCAGGACATTCGCGGACGCTTCGAGCACATCTATGACAACGCGCTCGGCAACATGCTCACGAACACCGGCGGCTTCGCCATGCAGTTCGCCTACTTCGTGGACCTGACGCAGATCAACGCCGTCATCATTGCTGTGCAGAAACGCAAGAAGGCTCGCGTGCTGACGGCTCCGCGCCTCAGTGCCTTCAACACGCAGCGCGCCAACATCACAATCGTCAACCAGATCCCCTATGTTCAGGACTTTGAACTGAACAGCGCCACCAGCGCCGCCATTGCCAACCCGGTGATCGACACGATCCTTGACGGCATGGTGCTGGACGTGAAGCCGACGGTCAGCAACGACCGCCGCTTCATCACGATTGAAGTGCAGCCCACCATCGCGGAGCTTGCCCTGCCGATTCCGACGTTCACCACGACGCTCGGCCCGACCAGTTCCGTGACCATCCAGATTCCCGAGATCAAGCTGCAGACCGTGCAGACCACTGTGCGCGTGCCGGACGGCGGCGCAGTGGTGATCGCTGGGCTGAAAACCGTGCGCGACAAATGGGTCGAAAGCGGTGTGCCGATTCTCAGTGACATCCCGCTGCTGGGGCTGTTGTTCAAGCGCCAGGGACGCAGCAAGGAACAGTACAACCTCGTGATCGTCGTTCACGCCAAGGTGATCGACCTCAATGACGAAGAAGTGCGCCGTCCCGGCTGGGACAGCTAAGAAGCTCAAGAAACCTGAAACGGCGGCTTCGGTCGCCGTTTTTGTTTTTTCACCACAGGGAACACGGAGTTGCCGTAACTCGGTGCCTGCCTCTGTGCTCTCTGTGGTGAATGCGTTTTGCGCTTTGGCGTTTTCGCGGCTACAAGCAGTTCATGCACTACACGAGGCTGCCATTCGATCTGCCCATTGAGCGCGAGATTCGGACACACGCGAATCTTGTGCTGCTTACCAGCGACCGCGCCTACAAGCTCAAGAAGCCTGTAAAATTTCCGTTCCTGGATTACTCGACGCTGCCCTTGCGTCGGCAGATGATCCTGAACGAGCTGCACTTCAACCGGAAGTTCGCTCCGGACACGTACCTCGGCGTCTGCGAGGTTCGCAGGACCGGCGGCAAGCTGGCGATCAGCTCACTGGCCGAGAACCTGCCCAGTGAGCCCGCGCCCGACGTTGTCGACTACTGCGTCGTGATGCGGCGCATCCCTGATGAAGCGTGGCTTCCTATCAAACTGGCCAGCGGCGGGCTTCAGGAATCGCAGATCATCGCTCTGATGCAAACCCTCGTGCAGGCCTTGCGCAACACGCCGTGCGACGAAGACATCCGCGCCAACGGTCTTCCCGAGAATCTGCGTCATAACACAGTCGCCAACATCACCGAATGCGAGCAGTTCGTGCCGGACTGCCTCTCCCGTGAAGCCTGGCAGCGCCTGGACGTGGTACTGCGAGGCTGGTTTGAAGACAACCATGCCGTCTTCGAGCAGCGCGTGGCCGAAGACCGTATCCGCGAAGGGCACGGCGACCTGAAGCCGGGCAACATCGCATTCGTGGACGGCAAGCCGGTCATCACCGACTGCATCGAGTTCAGCCCGCTGTTCAGGCGTCTCGACACACTTGCCGAGGCCGCGTTTCTGGCGACCGGCCTGGAATCACTCGGCGCGTTCGATATGAGCGCCCACGTCATGAACGCCTATCGCGAGATTGCCGAAGACGATTACCCGCAAGCACTGCGCCGCTACTATCAGGCGCACCTGGCCTGCGTGATGGCAAAAGTTACAGCGCTGCAACTGCTTGAGCCGGAGGTGCCCGATGAGCAAAAGCAGTCTGCCCGCAAGCAGGCTAGCGAGTACTTCGCACTGGCCGACTTCCATGCCCGCGAGCCGCATATTGTCGTGGTCATGGGCATCATGGGCTGCGGCAAGAGCACGGTCGCGAACGCTATTGGCGCACACTTCGGCTGGCCGGTCGTGAACAGCGACGTCGTACGCAAGCGGCTCATGGGCGTAGCGCCGAGTGATCGCTTGCCGCAGGAAGCCTACGCCTTCGAAGTCTCCGAGCGCGTGTACCAGGAACTTTTTGACGCAGCAGCAAAGCCGGGTGCCGGTATCGTGCTGGACGCCCAGTTCGGCATGGCCATCGGACGCAAGGCTGTCGTGGAAGCCGCGATCAGCGCCGGCGGGCACGCCGTGTTCATCCACTGCGACGCGCCGGACGACGTGGTGCGCGAACGCATGAACAGGCGCGAGCTTGACCCGTCAAGAGTCAGCGACGCTACAGCCGGGCTGCTGCAGGAAGCCCGCACGAGGTTCGAACAGCCGCTGCCGGATGAAGGCTTGACCGTCTTTCCGTTTGATACGACTGGCGACGTGAAGGATGCGGTGGCGCTGCTTGGACAGGCACTCGGCGTCGCCCTACCGTACGTTTGCCGGGCTTAGTGCTTCGCGTACGTCGTAGATATCATCGAAATCTTCCGGGTGGTCGTCTTCGTTCGCGTTCAGCAGACCCACCGCGATCATGTTGAACACGATTTCCCCCCAGTCACGCGTCGTCGTAACGCCCCACCACTGCCAGACATCGTAGGCCAGCGGGCCGAACTCGCGCAGCGCAAGCTCGCGCAGCCCCTCCGCGAGTTCACGCCCGGTAAGATGCCGGTATTCGCCGCGCGGGATGCCCAGGTGCACGCGCATGGTGAACTCGATGCCCTCGGACAGCACAAAGCGGTACGCGGCTAACCGGTAACACCGGTCGCGCCCCCGCGCCTGCAACAGCAGCGCTTCGACGTCAATCTCGGCGTCGTCCGCGTTTCCGTACTCGTTGGGCTCCTCAGCCATCAACTTTCTCGTCCAGGCGCGCGAACAGGGGCTCCGGTGTGCCGATCTGGTGCCCCGCCTCCAGACGCCCCCACCTGAGCGCGTTCTGCAGACTATCAGACAACTCAATGCCGAGCTGGGCCGCGATCCTGTCCGCCGCATCCGGCAGGAATGGTTTCACCGCAAACGCCAGCGCGTGCACGACTTCGCACAGCGCGTGCATACTGGCGGCAAGGTCCTGCTTGCGCGCTTCATCCTTGGCCAGCTTGAACGGGGCCGACTCGTTGACAAACTGGTTGGCCTCGCGCACCAGCGACCAGGCCTCCTCCAGGGCGCCATCCAGGTCGAATGCCCTGATACGGGTGAGCAGACGGTCCGACAGGCTGCTGACCTGCCGGATCAACCCCTGCCGCAACGCCTCGAGGCGTTCATCCGCGAACTTGGCTTCAGCCGGCACTTTGCCGTCGTAGTACTTGTTCAGCATGTTCAGCGAGCGGTTGATGAGGTTGCCCAGCCCGTTTGCGAGATCGGCGTTGTAGCGCGTTACGAAACTGGCGTGACGCCAGTCCGCGTCGCCGCGGGCGGGGCCTTCACGCAGGATGTGGTAGCGCACGGCGTCCCGCCCGTATTTTGCGGCAATATCGCCGGGCTTGATCACGTTGCCGAGGGTCTTGGACATTTTGTCACCCTCAATCTGCCACCAGCCGTGGGCAAACACCTGCCTGGGCGGGGTCAGACCGGCGCCCAGCAACTCACTCCACCAGATCACGCTGTGATGCCACAGAATGTCCTTACCCACTATGTGCACGGCCTCGGGCCACCAGTACTCGAACGGCTTCTTGCCGTCCGGCGTGGCGTGGGCGTGGCGGTTGCGTCCTTCAAAATCGTCGGTCGGCAGGTGGTCGTTGTCAGGCCAGCCAAGTGCGCTGATGTAGTTCACCAACGCGTCGGCCCAGACCCAGATGACGTGATTGGGCTCCCAGGGCAGTTGCACGCCCCAGTCGAATTGCACGCGGGTGACACTGGTGTCATTCAGCCCTTCGCGCAGCTTGCCGAGGATTTCGTTTCGGCGGGGCTCGGGCACGATGCAATCCGGGTTTGCTTCGATGTACTGCTTGAGTTTGCCGGTGAAGCTGGAGAGCTTGAAGAAGTAGTTATCCTCTTCGACGTTCTGCGGCGTGGTTTTGTGTACGGGGCACTTGCCGTCGACCAGGTCCTTCTCGGTGTAGTTGGTTTCGCAATCGACGCAGTACAGCGCCTTGTAGCTCGACTTGTACAGCAGATCATTTTCTTTCAGCCGCTCAAAAACCCGCTGCACGGCTGATTCGTGGAACGGGTCGGTGGTGCGAATAAAGATGTCGTGGGTGATGTCCAGCGTCTGCCACAACTCGTTGAACTTGCCGACAATCTTGTCAGCAAACCCGCGCGGCGTGGTGCCCGCGGCCGTGGCGGCCTTGTGAATCTTCTGCCCGTGTTCGTCGCTGCCGGTAAGGAACAGCGTCGGCCGGCCGCAGGCGCGCCAGAAGCGGGCAATGGTATCGGCGTAGACCGTTGTCGTCGCGTGCCCGATGTGCAGCTCATCGTTGACGTAGTACAGCGGCGTCGTGATGTAAATTGGTCTTTGCAGCTCGTCCATGGCGTCGTTTTTGCCTCCGGGACAGGATCATGCAACCCGTGTTCCGGGATTTAACGGCGAGTGCGGCACTCAGGTTTCATGGAGTTGCGGCAATCAGTTGTCGGACGCCGGTGACTGAGCGTCGCCGCCACCGTCCGACCCCGCGCGGGGTTTGCGTCCACGGCGTCTACCTCGGCGGCGTTTGCGCCGGGGCTCGCCGTCGGATTCCTGTGTCCCGTCGGGCTCGTCGTCCGAGGGCGAGGACGCGGTCTCCGCGGCAGAAGCGGCGGTCTCTGGTGTGGCCTCGTCTTCGTTGCGGCGCGCAGGATGCACAACGTCCTGCGACTGGCGGCGATCGACGGCTTCCGGGCGTGGTTGGCTGCGGCGGTCGGCCCGGGCCTGTTTTTCAGCGATGCGGGCTTCTTTCTCGGCCCGGATCTGCGCGCGGCGTTCTTTGCGGTAGCGGCGGATGTCTTTCTCGGACCAGCCGGATTCAAACTCGATCTCGGTGATGTCGCGCTCTTCGCGATTGCCATCGCCGAAGTCGACAGTCACTTTCTGGCGCAGAATGTCCACGCCGCAGGCGTGGCACTCCTTGCCGTCGCAGGTAACCGGCTGGCCTTCCTGGGGCACTGTCTGGCGCAACTCGTTGTAGAGGTCGTCCTCGTACTTCAGGCAGCATTTGAGGCGTCCGCACTGCCCGCTGATTTTTCCAGGGTCGAGACTGATGCGCTGGGCTTTGGCCATCTTCATACTGACGGGCACGAAATCGATGATGTAGCTGATGCAGCAAAGCTCCTGCCCGCAGACGCCGACGTCACCGGTGAGACGGGCCGCATCGCGTGCGCCCACCTGGCGCAGTTCAATGCGGCGCTCGGGCAGCGCTTCACCCAGGTCTTTGACAAGGTCACGGAAATCGACGCGGTCTTCGCTGCTGAAGTAAATGACCAGCTTGTTGTCTTCAAGCAGGGTCTCGGCATTCTCAAAGCGTATGGGCAGCTTGTACTTGCCGGCAAGCTCGCGGAAGGTGCGGCGGATCGGCTTGATGTCCTCGTTGCGCATGCGCCGGAAGGCATTCGAGTCATCAAGCGTCGTGCGTCGCAACACCTCGCCGCCCACGGAATCCTTGGGCCCGAGCCTCGGGTCGCCGACTTCACCTTTGACCTGGCCCATTTCCGTGCCCCGCTTGGTGCGCAGCACCACCATGTCGCCCGTGCGCAATGTCAGGTCGCGGGGAACACGAAAGTATTCAAGTGTGCGAAGCGCCGAATAGCGCGCGAGTACCAGTGCCATGCCCGGATGATCATTCATAACGCCCGAATGATCAATGGGGCGTCGGCGTCAGTCCGTGGCGCCCCGCACCTCGCGGATCAGCTCGTCCGTACCAAGAATCGCGCCTGCAACGGCGAATCCTGTCACGCAGGCACCAAGAATCCCGGGCGTTCCGGTGCCCGCGCCGCCCAGATACAGCCCCCGATAGCGCGTTCGGCGGCGAATACCGTTGCGTCCCTGCGAGTTCATGCCCGGCTGCAAACCGTAGATACCGCCCTGCGGGTAGCCCACGTAATCGCGCAAAGTCAGTGGTGTTGACGCGTCAACGACATGCAGCTTGCCGGACAGTTGCGGAATGCGCTGCTCGATCATCCGCATGATGTTCCCGGTCAGCCTGTTTTTCAGCGCCGTGTACCCGGCATCGCGCTTCAGGGTCTTGGATTCCTGCCAGCGTCCGAACCACTCCATGCGCGCGCTGCCCATGGCACTGAAGAGTTGCGGGCCACCATTCACCGGCGGCGGCAGGTTGACGATGGCGTCTGCCGGGTCGTCCAGCTGAGGATCGTAAAAACAGTCCGGGTCGGCATCGCGAAGCAGGTAGTGATTTCGCGCTGAAACACCGGTCAGGTCGGCCGACGCGTCAAGCGTGCCGTAGACAACAAACGCGCCGACACACTCTTCGGCGTCTGCCATCCGTTTGCGCAGAACGCTTCGATAGGAGTCTTCGGGGATCATGCCAAGCGCAGTGCGCGGATGGGTCGCGACGATTACCTCTTCGGCCTCTATGACTTCGCCGGTAGCCAGTTCTACTCCGCGTGTCGCGTCGCCATCGACCAACACTCGGCGCACGGGCGCCCGCGTGCGCAACTCGCCACCTAGTTCGCGCAGGCGTGCAACCAGTGGGTTGGTGATGGCGTCTCCCCCACCGACCACGTAATGCGGACCTTCGATGGCACTGCCGACGACGGCCGCGTGGATCGCCAGCGGGACGTTCGCCGCAGAGACGGCGTACAAAGAAGACTGGGCACAGATCAACGAACGAAGTCTCGGCGATACGCTCAGTTGATCCAGCAGCGCCTGCAGACTGGTCTCGTATAGCTCGCGGTCGTATGCGCCTTCCACCTCGGCGTCTAGCACGTGCCAGTTGAGTGATTGCTCGACTTGCTGCATCTTCGCTACGTAGGCCTCGATGGCGGAGGGTTCGTCAGGACACTCGCGTTTGAGGGCCGCAGCGACGTTGTCCCAGCCAACGGGCACGCAGAACTCGGAACCGGGAAAACTGATGCGATCGAAACACTCGCGATCCAGGGGCATCGTCGGAACTTCCGCGCCCATGTAGTTGAGCAGGCGCCACATGATCTGCCCGGGATACAATGATCCAACGTAGTGAACGCCGGTATCGAATCGCACCACGCGACCGTCAGGGCCACGGCGCTGAAACATCTGCATGCACCCGCCGGGAATGTTGTGTGCCTCCAGCACCAGCGGCCTGCGCCCATGCTTCGCCAGGACAATCGCGGCGCTGAGTCCGCTGATGCCCGAGCCGACAACTATGGTGGAGTAGGACATGGCTACACGCGCGAAATGATGACCGACGCGTTCGTGCCACCGAAGCCGAAACTGTTGACTAGCACGTTCTTCAGCGGCTTCTCAAGAGTCTTGCCGACGACGTTGATTTTCGCCGCGCCCTCTTCCTGCGTCTCGAAGTTAATGTTCGGTGCAATGAAATTGCCTTGCAGCATCAGCGCGCTGTACAGGATCTCGCTGGCGCCGCTCATCCAGCACTCGTGTCCGGTCATGCTCTTGGTACTGCTGACCGGCGTGTCTTCGCCGAATACCTCGCGAATCGCCTCGGCCTCTTTCACGTCGCCGATGGGTGTGCTGGTGGCGTGTGCATTGATGTAGTCGATGGCGCCGGGTTCAAGTTCAGCATTGCCCAAGGCCGCTCGAATCGCCCGTCGCGCGCCGTCTCCGCTTGGCAATGTCAAATGCTCGCCGTCGCTGCTGAAGCCGTAGCCGCGTACTTCGCACAAGGGTGTTCCGCCGCGGGCCTTGAGGTGACTTTCGCTTTCCAGAATCAGTGCTGCCGCGCCGCCGCTTGGTACCAACCCGTCGCGTGCCCTGTCAAACGGTCTGCTGGCGGCCTGCGCGTCTTCGCGTTTGCTGAACGTGCCAAGCGCGTCGAAGCTGGCCATGCTTTCCCAGTTGATCTCCTGCATGCCGCCGGTGATCACGACGTCCTGCATTCCGCTGCGAATCAGCATTAAACCCTGCCCCACCGCGTGCGCGCCGCTGGCGCAAGCGGCAGCCAGTGTCCAGGCCGCGCCTTGCGTGCCAAGCAGCGCGTTCAGATTCATGCTGGCAGTGCTGTTCATGCACTGGAAAATGTAGCCGCTGCCGAGCTGCTGGGTCGTGCGGTCGCGACGCACAGCGTCCGCGACTTCGACGTTCGGCCCGCTGGTGCTATCGTTGCCGATGATCAGCCCGGTGCGCGGGTTGCGCAGACTGGCCGGGTCAATACCCGCTTGTTCAATCGCTGATAGGGCTGAAAAGGCGCACCACTGGGCGCTCTCGTGCATGGATTTTCGAGCCTTGCGATCCAGGCGTTCTTTCGGGTCAAAGCCCGTGACGGCGCCAGTCAGACCAGACCGAAACCCAAGTTCGCGACGCTGCTCATCCAGCACCACACCGCTGCGCCCGGTGCGCAGACCATCCTCAATCTCGGCAAGCGAAATACCGATGCAGGAAACGGCGGCGAGGCCTGTAATGAATACGCGTTCAGTCATGGTTCAGGTCTCAGGTCTCAGGTTTCAGGTTTCAGGGAACTGCCGGTGCGTCGCCCTTCTCTGACACCTGACACCTGACACCTGTTCACATGTACATCCCGCCATTTACGCCGAGCACCTGCCCGGTGATGTACCCGGCTTCATCCGATGCCAGGAAGCTGACTGCCGCAGCGATCTCTTCCGGCGTACCGAAGCGCCCCAGCGGCACGTGCTTCGACAACTCATCCTTCGGCAGGTCCTTGACCATGTCCGTCTCGACAAACCCCGGCGCGACGACGTTCACGGTAATCTTGCGGCTCGCAATCTCCTTGGCCAGCGCTTTGCACGCGCCGATCAGGCCGGCCTTGCTGGCGGAGTAATTCACCTGCCCGGCATTGCCCATCTGCCCGCTGATACTGCTGATGGCGATCACCCGCCCGCTGCGGCGCCGCAACATCCCGCGCAGGCAGGCTTTGGTCACGTGGTAGAAGCCACCCAGGTTGGTATCAATGACCTTGTCCCAGTCTTCCTGGCTGGTCATGGCCAGCAGACCGTCGCGGGTCACGCCGGCGTTGCTGACGACAATGTCGGGCGCAGCTTCGGATTCGATCAACGGCTCAAGGGCATTACGCACACTTTCGCCGCCGGCTACGTCAAACGCGACCGGGATCGCGCTGCCACCAGCGGATTCTATCTGCGCGCAAAGGCTGTCGGCGGCGTCCTTGCTGGCACCGAAATTGGCCCAGACACGATATCCGTCCTTCGCCAGGCGCAACGCAATTGCCCGCCCGATGCCGCGTGAAGCCCCAGTTACTAAAGCAATCTTGCCCAACGCAAACTCCCCGGGTCCTGCCGCTTTACACTAAGTGTGAAGACCGCGTATATTAGCCGGTTGGACGCGCGTCGAGTAGGGCGCGCAGATTTGTGGGGCGGCAGCAATCAAGGACGTATACGTGGAAGCCCTGGTCACTGAGCTCAAAACGCTGATCATTGAACATTTGAACCTCGAAGATGTGGACCCGGAAGCGGTAGACCCCGCCGCACCGCTGTTCGGGGAAGGTCTGGGCCTCGACAGCGTAGACGCTCTCGAGCTTGTCATGCTGATGGAAACCACCTACGGCGCGAAGATCGAGTCGTCGGACGTCGGCAAGCGGGCTTTCGCGACACTGGACTCACTGGCCGCGTTCGTGTCTGAAAACCGCAAAAAGTAGGGCACATGGCCCCACCCCCGCAGATTGCCATTACGGGCGCGGGCGTCATCGGCGCCTTCGGGCGCGGCATGGACACGCTGGACCGCGCATTGCGGGTAGCTCGTGAGGGCGTCGGCAGACTCACGCTGTGGCAATCCGAGCTCGCGGACTTCCCTGTCGGGCAGTACCACGGCGACCTGGACGCCGACCTGAGCGACGTGCCGGGACTTACCCCGCGTATACGCAAGCGTCTTTCGCGCTCCGATGCTCTGGCGCTGGTTGCCTCTGCCGAGGCCGTCAAGCAAGCGAAGCTGTCGCCAGATGTGTTGATCGGCGCACACATGGGCCAGAGCGTGTGCGGCACGCTCACGAGCGAGCTCCTGTATGTGGAAGCCAGACGGCGCGCCAAGGCCGGCGAGTCCACCAGATTGAACCTCAGCGGCGCCCTCGTTCACGAGGGCGCGAACACGCTCGACCGCATGGCGGACGTGTTCAAGCTGCGCGGCCCGACCATGAGCTACATGACCGCATGCAGCAGCGCGGCCAACGCCATCGGACTGGCGGTGGATGTGCTGCGCAACGGTCGCGCCGAGGTCATGCTGGCGGGCGGCGCGGACAGCCTTTCGCGCATCGCATTCAACGGATTCTGCAGTCTGAAGGTGGTGAGCCCTGACGGCCCGCGCCCCTTTGACCGCGACCGCCAGGGAATGATGGTCGGTGAAGGCGCGGGGATACTGGTACTGGAAACCCTCGATCACGCGCGAACACGCGGCGCGGAAGTGCTGGCGCTCTTGACCGGCTACGGTCACTCCTGCGACGCGTACCACCTGACGGCGCCGCACCCTGAAGGCAAAGGCGCGATTGTCGCCATGCGCGAGGCCTTGAGCATGGCCGGGCTACAACCCGGTGACGTCGGCTACATCAACGCGCACGGCACGGCAACGCGTGACAACGACAGCACGGAGGCTCGCGCGATCAGTGAAGTGTTCGGCAACGTGCCCGTCAGCAGCACCAAGAGATTCACCGGACACACCCTGGCCGCTGCGGGAGGTATAGAAGCTGTCATCTCCCTGTGGGCGCTGCGGCACAAGACGCTGCCGGTGAATCTCGGACTGCGCAGCCCCCTGGAAGACGCGGCGCTGGATCTTGTGACCGAAGCGCGCAGCGCGCCAGGTTTGAAACACGTGCTGTCGAACAGTTTCGGGTTCGGCGGAAACAACGCGGCCCTGCTGTTCTCGGAGGCATAATGGAAGACCGTACACAGCAACTGAACTGGCTGTTCCAGCAGATATTTCAGGCCTGCGACGCGGTGCATGGCGCATTGGGACGCAGCCTGCCGGCGGCCACCTACAAAGCCTGCGTGGTGCATGAACTCGAATCGAACGGACTGAAAGTCCAGACCGATGTCAATGTGCCCATCGTATACGGTGACGCCCGCGTTGAAGACGGTATTACGATTCCGCTGATCGCGAACGGGCTGGTGGCCGTCGCCGTATACAGTGTCGAGAACCTGACGCAGTTCCACGACCAGGAGATGCAGGCGATTCTGCGGGTGTCGGGTTTGCCGCTCGGCATCACGGTCAACTTCAGCGTGCCGAGCATCCGCGGCGCGATGCACCGGATCATGAACCCGCAACCGAGAGTGTAGCGATTTTGGAATTGGGATTGAGTTGAATGGGTGTGGTTGTCACTGGTTTGGGAGTTGTTTCGGCGTTGGGGCCAAACCCGGCGGCGTTTCGCCGTGCCCTGCTTGACGGCGTGAATGCCTGTGCCCTGCACGAGTTTGAGCGCTTCGACGGCAGCGTCGTGAAGGCCCCCGCCTACATGGCCGTGCCCGCGGAGCCTGAAAGGCTGATCGAGCCGCGCAAGTTGCGCCGCATGTTCCGCCTGGCGCGCATGAGTGCAGTCGCCGCGCGGCAAGCTTTGAAACACGCCGAACTTGACCCGTCAACACTGGACCCGACGCGCCTGGGGGTCTGCTTCGGCACCGGCTTTGGCGCGCTTGATCCGACACAGAAGTTCATGGATTCCTGGCTCGACAACGGCGAGGCCAACGCCAGCCCGCTGCAATTCATGAACAGCGTGCACGGCATCATGGCCAGCCAGATCGCGCTCGATATCAACGCCCAGGGCGTGAATTTAACGACAGCCCAACGCGACATCTGTTTTGAGGGCGCGCTCGATACGGCCGTGCAGCTGCTTGAGTCAAAGCGCGCCGACGTGATTCTCGTGGGCGGCGGCGACGAGCTGACACCCATGCTTCACGAGTTCGCGTCGCGCACCCAGCTGTTCGTGCGCGAGAATTTGTCAGGGCTGGACCCGTGGGGCTCGCGCCGGGGAATCGTGCCGGGCGACGGCGCGGCCGTCTTCGTGCTGGAGCGTGATGACTCCTCGCGTCGCAGCCTGGCACGGGTAGTCGGCGTTCGCACCGGACGCTGGGACCACGGCGGCGAACTCGCGAGAGAAACCTGGGAAGCGAGCGACAGCCCCGAGATAGGCCTGTTCACCAACAACCGCGACGGCGGAGCACGCAGCGCGAAGCTGAACGATCAGCAAGACGAGTTGCTGGGGAACATCGGTGACGCAACCGTACTCAGCCACCGAGGGAACTTCGGTACATCACCGAGCGCAGGTGTACTGCAATTCGCGGCCAATGTGTTGATGCTGAGCAACGGGGAATTTTATCAGCCCCTGGCCAGCGGCAAGCCAGCAGGGGTGAAAGTCGCGCCACCAAAGACAGTTCTGCACAACGCCCCCAGCATCAGCGGCAACCACGCGGCCTATGTGCTGACGAAGTAGCATCGGCCTCTGGCCGATGTAGTAGCACAAGCCTCCGGCTTGTGCCGCACGGGCGAGACACCCGTGCTACTCCATGGCCGGGACGGCCATGCTACGCTGCGCAAATGCAAAGCCCGATCAAACTCATCAAGACCTACGCGAGTTTTGTAAAACTCGCCCACACGGTGTTCGCCTTGCCGTTTGCGTTGACGGGCATGATCGTGGCCTACGCCGTACCAACCAGGTACATCTACATCCTGCCCGGCCCGGACGGCACGGGCATGAACAGCGGCAGCTTCGATCAGCATGTGCCCTTCCTGTGGACACTGCTGCTGTTGATTCTCCTCTGCATGGTCGGCGCTCGCAGTTTCGCCATGGCAGTCAATCGCATACTCGACCGCAAGATTGACGCCAAGAATCCACGTACGGCCGTCCGCGAATTGCCAGCCGGCGCGATGACGCTCACCCAGGCTTGGGTGTTTGTGGTAGGGATGGCCGTTGTCTATTTCGGCGCGTGCGCCGTGTTGAGCGACGTTGTGTTGGCGTTGTCCCCGATTCCGATCCTGTTGATGCTGCTCTACCCTCTCACGAAGCGGTTTACGTGGCTGTGCCACCTCGTGCTTGGAATGTCATTGGGGCTAGCGCCAGTTGGCGCTTGGGTTGCAGTGCGGGCAATGGCACCGGACGGGAACGTGGAGATCGCCGCGACGGGAGTTCTGCCGGACTTCATGCTCGCTGCTCGGGCAAAAGTCGTCGCAATAGTCGACACACAATGGAGCGGACTCGGCTGGGAATCCGTTGCCGAGTCACTGCCCTGGCTTCTCGGCGGTGCCGTCATGCTTTGGGTGGCAGGTTTTGACGTGATCTACGCCTTGCAGGACGACGAGTTCGACCGCGACCACAAGCTCAAATCCATCCCCGCGCGGTTCGGGCGCAAAGGCGCGCTCTGGATCAGCCGGCTGATGCACCTTTTCAGCGCCGCGCTTTTTTTCGCATTCGTTTGGCTGCTGCTGAACCCGGCCTCTGTCGGCGGCATGGACACTCGCCAGTACACGGAGATCGCAACCTGGGTCTGGGCCGCGCCGTGCGTGATGCTGGTCGGGATGATCTACCAGCATTCACTCGTGAAGCACGACAACCTCAAGCGGGTCAACCTGGCCTTCTTCACCGTGAACGGCGTCATCAGCGTGGTTTTTGGGGGCATCTTCCTGCTGGCCTGGCTGCTGTACTAAACCCCTTCCCCGGCGCGACTTTGCGCACGGAAAATGCGCCAAAATGGGCGCTTTACTCCCACCTTTGTCTGGTTAGTATCGCGCACCCCTAGAGGGGTTTGATTCGGCGCTGAACGCGCATTTTGAAGCACCAAGGAGCAGAAATGCCCGAGCCGGGTAAAGTCGTCCAGGTCATCGGACCGGTCATCGACGTGCAGTTCACGGAACAGCACGTCCCGCAGATCTATACAGCCCTGAAAATCAAGGACGCGTCCAAGAACATGAACATCACGCTTGAGGTGCAGCAGCACCTTGGTCGCGACCAGGTTCGTACCGTGGCCATGGACGCCACTGACGGCGTGGTGCGAGGACAGTCCGTCGAAGACACCGGCGCGCCCATCAGCGTGCCCGTGGGCGACGAATGCCTTGGGCGTATTTTCAACCTGCTCGGCGATGCGGTTGACGGCAAGCCTGACGTCACGACCAAGGAACGCCGCGCTATCCACCAAAAGCCGCCTTCCTACGAAATGCTCGGCACGAAAACCGAGCTGTTCGAAACCGGCATCAAGGTCGTCGACTTGCTCGAGCCATACGCCAAGGGCGGCAAGGTCGGTCTGTTCGGTGGCGCCGGTGTAGGCAAGACCGTCGTGATCATGGAACTGATCAACAACATCGCCCGTGTGCACAGCGGCTACTCCGTGTTCTGCGGCGTGGGCGAACGCACTCGCGAAGGCAACGACCTCTGGCTGGAAATGTCAGAGTCCATCATCGGCCAGCGCGAAGACGGCACGGACAAGACCGTGCTGGATCAAACCGTGCTCTGCTACGGCCAGATGAACGAGCCGCCGGGCGCACGCCTGCGTGTGGCCCTTTCCGGCCTGACCCACGCCGAATACTTCCGCGACACCTACGGCACGGACGTGCTGATGTTCGTGGACAACATCTTCCGCTTCACCCAGGCCGGCTCGGAAGTCTCGGCTCTTCTGGGACGCATGCCGTCGGCCGTGGGCTACCAGCCGACCCTTGCAACCGAAATGGGTGCATTGCAGGAGCGCATTACTTCAACCGACCGCGGCTCGATCACTTCCGTGCAGGCGATTTACGTGCCCGCGGACGACTTGACCGACCCGGCACCGGCTACTGCGTTCTCGCACCTGGACGCCAAGACCGTGCTTGACCGCAAGATCTCGGAAAAGGGCATTTACCCGGCCGTGGACCCGCTGGCCAGCACTAGCCGCGTGCTTGACCCGCTGATCGTTGGCGAAGCGCACTACAAGATCGCCCGCGACGTGCAGGGTATCCTGCAGCGCTATCGTTCGCTTCAGGACATCATCGCGATCCTCGGCATGGATGAGCTGAGTGAAGACGACAAGATCATCGTGAACCGCGCACGCCGCATCGAGAAGTTCCTCAGCCAGCCGTTCTTCGTTGCCCAGCAGTTCACGGGCCTTGAAGGTCGCTACGTAAAACTTGAAGATACGATTCGCAGCTTCCAGGAAATGGTCGACGGCAAGCACGACGACCTGCCGGAAAGCGCCTTCTATATGAAGGGCGGCATCGACGAAGTTCTGGAAACCGCGAACAAGTAGTCGCTCAGTCACTGACGGAGAAGTGCCATGGCAGGAAGCCCCCCGCAAGGCTATCCACCGCAGGGTCAACCACAGCACGGCGGCCATCCGCCGCAGCAGGGCGGCTATGCGCCCCAGGGCCAGGACCCAGAGGCCCCTTACGGTCGTCACCCGCGCACGGGCGCTCCGTACTCTGATAAGCAGAAACTGGTCGCCGGACTGCTGCAGATTTTTCTCGGCGGTTTCGGCGTTGGGCGTTTCTATACCGGACATACCGGCATCGCCATCGCCCAGATTGCAGTAACCTGGGTTACGTGTGGGATGGGCGGCATCTGGCCGTTGGTGGACGGCATCATCATGCTTACCAGCGATGACTTTACCGATATTAACGGGCGCCCGCTGCGCCCGAATTAAGGCTTGAGGTTCACGGTCGACGGTTGACCGTCAAAGACAGAAACAGACGAGGCAGGCACCGTTGACCGTCAACAGTCAACCCTTGACCTGAAAAGCATGGCCGACAAGAAAAACCTGTACGTCGACATCATTGGTCCTGAACGCCCGGTCTATTCCGGCGAGGCGGTCAGCATTACCGCCCAGGCCTGGGACGGATCGCTCGGCATTATGCCGGGACATGCACCCATGGTCACCAAGCTTGGCATTGGCGAAGTACGCGTTACCAGCACCGACGACAAGGTCAGCCGTTTCGCCATCAAGCAGGGCTACCTCGAGGTCAGCCACGACAAGGTCGTCGTGCTCAGCGAGGACGCCTTGGACGTCACCGAACTCAAGGGCGTAAACCCCGAGGACATTGAGCGCATCGTTAAGCTACTCGCGGACGAGACCGACCCACACCGCAAGGCCGAGCTGCAGGCCGACCTTGAGTGGTTAAAGTCCTGCGACAAGCTCTTGAAGGCGGTCTAGCACTACAACGCCAGAAATGGCGGCATGTGCCAGCAAGCCTGTCCAATGGCTTCAGCCGCGAAATCCCGCGTCTTGCGCGAAGCCCCTCCCATTTTCACACGGCTCGTCGCGGTCTGCCTGCGGCTCAGGCATGAGTGAGCCTGGCCTCAACGTTGTCCGCCAACTGGGCAATGAAAGCGCTGTGCGTGTTGACGGCCTCCGCAACCGCGAACGGCAGGTCATAGGCCGTCGCCACGGCCGCACCCTCAATCCCCAGGTCATAAAGCACTTCGACGTTGTCGCACAGAAACCCGACGGGCGCGGCGACAATCCTGCGCGCTCCGCTCTCTTTCAGCTCGACGATGACGCGGTCGAGGTACGGCCTCGTCCATTCGATTTTGCTGTCGCCGGGCGCGCTCTGGTAGCCGACCATCCAGTTGGCAGCGCCCACTTTGCTCGCCACCAGCTCGGCGGTTTCCCGAATCTGCTCCACGTACTTGCTGGTCTTCACAACAGGCAGGGGCACGGCGTGGGCGCTGAGTACCAGCCCGGTCGTGCTGTTGGTCAGGTCAGCACCGATGGAACTCGCGGCCGCTTCAACCCGCTCGGCCAGCGCATCGATGAACCCCCGCTTGTTCCAGAACGGATCTACCACGCCGATCCAGTTCGGACGCCTTGACGCGTCAAGCCTGTCCAGACCCTCAGTGACACGCCGAAGGTAGGCGTCCCAGGAAATCGAGCTCTGGTGCGGCGCCATTACCAGCACCAGAAAATCGCCCCGCAGCTTTCCGACCTGATCGGCAATGCGCGGCATCCAATGGTCGTAGCCGACGGTGACGCGCAGGTCATGCCCGCGCTTTGCGAGTTCGGCCTGCAGGGCGGCGCCCTGGGCTTCCGTAATTTCGTTGAAACGTGAAAACCCACCCAGCTCTTTGTAGTGCGCAACCACTTCGTCCACACGCGCGCGGCGCGCCGGGTTGTCCCCAAAGATGCCATTCACAAAGCAGAACGCCTGCCCTGGGCACTCGACGTGCTTTTCACAGCACTCCTCGGTGGGTCCGCCGAAGGCGACGATCATCAGGTCCGTGACAGCCATGCTACTCCTTGAGTCGAGCCTCGATGTGCCAGGTCTTGCGTAGCTCCCGCAGCGTGAGCTGCCCTTGCTCGCTGGTCGCCGAGGTGCCGGGGGGCAGATTCCTGCGCGTGCTTTCGGCGACGATCTTGTCGGTAACCCCCCACCAGAAACGCTCACGCGCGTCAAGACTCAGCAACGCGCCTTTGCGAATCAGCTCGCGGTTACCGTCTTCCACACAGTACTTTACCAGCGCCTCCTCAAGCCAGGCACCGTGGTCCGCGTCCTGGTCAAGGTGCATTGTCCAGTAGGCGATCTCGCTCTCAGCAAAGCCGGCCTTGCGCAGCCCGCCCACGGCCAACTCGAACATGGCCGGGATGCTCCACTCGTGCCCTGGGCCCAGCGCGCCCAACCCGACCAGAAACGGCTCCTCGGTGCTGATGCGATAGTGCTCACGGATGAAGCTCACGACCTCTGGATGCAGTGGAATGCAGTCCTCGTCGCCGGGGTTGTGCCCGGCCGCGTGCATGAATTTCTTGTAGTGCTCGGCGTGGTCTTCGCCGTCGCTGCGCTCGCCGTATTCGTCAACGAGAACTTTGGCCAGCCAGCATTTGGCCTCGCTGTCAGGCGCGTTGAGGAGCAGCAACTCCATGTAGCGCGTGAAGTTGCCGACCAGGGGGAAGTGCTGCCCCGCCAGTACCTTGAAATCAAAGCGCGAACGCGGGTCGGTTTTCATACGCCCGAGAATCGAATGCCCGACGCCCGCATGGTTGCGGATCTCTTCGCGCAGATCGGAAAGAAATTTCCGCGCGCCCTGCTCCTGCTCAATGGTCAGGCTCATGCCTTGAACCTAAAACACGGCGAGGCGCGCCGCCAGCCCGCGCGAGCGTGAATTCGAACCCGATCAGGGCAACTCGTAGCCCAGCAGAGGGACAGCAATCCAGGCAAGCCCCACGACGATGCACACAGCCCCCGCGAAGTACATGCTGCCCTTCACCAGCTTCGGAGCCCTCTGCCCCAGCTTCGCTGTAATGGCCCCGAACACCGCCGCGAACGCCGCCATGGCAATGACGGACCCCGCCGCGAAGGCGCCCAGGTAGACAAATGACTCTTTCAGCGTGGGAAACGCCAGGCTGGGCAGCACGCCCATCAGATGCGCCATGCCCGCGACGCCGTGCAGAGTGCCAGCCGCGAGGGCCGTATGGGTATGCAAGTGGGAGTGCGCTTCCGTCGCCGCGGGTTCATGCCCGTTGCCGGTGTGTACGTGCAGATGGGCGTGGGCGTCACCGCCATGGGCGTGCTCATGGACGTGCAGCTTGTGCTTGAAGGCGGCGCGAATGCCAATCGCGCCCAGGGCGATCAGCATCAGCCCTACAAGACGCTCGCCCCACACGCCTACCGGCTCAAGGTCGATGGCTTGCCGCAGCGCCAGCAGGATGATCGCGACAATGATGACACCCAGGCTGTGCCCCACACCCCAGCGCACGCCCAGCCATGCGGCTTTGAGCTTGCGCCCGACGGACAGGGGCATCAGTGCTGCCAGGTGATCGGCGCCGACGTACACGTGCGCAATGCCGGCGATCAGCCCTGTCCCGAATGCCAGCGCCAGCTCGTTCATTTGCGCAGCCCCTTGCCGGTGCTGCTTACGGACAGGGCCGCGTGCAGCACGCCCTTGAGCTTTCTGATGCCATCGGCAAGTGTGCGCAAGACCTCCGGTTTGCCGCGCATCATGATCATCTCCGCGCACAGGTGATGATCCAGGTGAACGTGCGTACCCGCGAGCACGCTGGCGTGATGGTCGTGCTGCAGGGCGGTCAGCTTGTCGCCCAGCCCGCTCTGGTGGTGATCGTAGACCAGCGTAATCGTGCCCAGCACTTCCCGCCCGTGGGTCCATTCTTCTTCGACAAGCTGCCCGCGTATCAAGTCACGCAAATACTCGGAGCGGTTCTCATAGTCCGCGCGCGTCACCAGGCGGTCGAGTTCATCGGCCAGTTCGGACTCAAGAGAGATACTGATTCGCACCATGTTGGGCATGACTTCCCCGTATTACGATCAGGCCTAATTGTAATACTCATGATGTGCCACAACAACGGCGTCAATTCGGAGACTTGCCCGTGTTGTGATCTTTACGAAACTCGCAACCTTGGCATTGTTGCGATCCATGAATCAGCAGACTCCAATCGCAGCCAAACCGGGTGCAAGCCTGCCGGTGATCTGCACGATCTTTTTTTTCTCGGGCTTCCCGGCCCTGATCTACCAGCTTGTCTGGCAGCGATCCCTGTTCGCGATTTACGGCATTAACGTCGAGTCGGTCACCATCGTTGTTACAGCTTTCATGCTGGGCCTCGGACTTGGCAGCCTGGCAGGCGGCGCGGTCTCTCGCTGGTTGAAGCTTCCATTGCTGACAATCTTCGGACTGATCGAAATCGGCATCGGCGCGTACGGCTATTTCAGTCTTCGTATCTTTGACGCGGTCGGGCACGCGACTCTCGGGGTCGGTGTCTGGACGACCGGGCTGCTGACATTCGGGCTGGTGCTCGTGCCTACCCTGTTGATGGGCGCGACCCTGCCGATCCTTGTCGCCCACCTTGTACGTCGAACGGGCAATGTCGGCCGCAGCGTGGGGCTGCTCTACTTCGTGAATACTTTTGGATCCGCGGCGGCGTGCTTTGCCGTCGCCCTGGTACTCATGCGTGAGTTGGGCCAGCAAGGCGTCGTCACCCTGGCGGCCGCAATGAACGGCATCGTTGCCATTGGCGCCCTCGCGGCGGGCATGATGGGCAATGCCCCGACAGAGCCCGATTCGCCTGCCTCAGAAGCGCCGCCTGACACCGCGCGCTCGCGTTTCGTGATGGCAAGCGTGCTGGTGGGTATTACGGGGTTTATCTCGTTGTCCTATGAGATTGTCTGGTTTCGCATATTTTCGTTCGCGAGCGGCGGCAGCGCGCTGGCTTTCGCCCTGCTGCTGGGTTCATTCCTTGCCGGCATTGCTTTCGGCTCGTTGCTTGCGCGGCGCTGGTGTACCAGCGATGTCACCGGGCGCGGGCTGCGGGCGCTGGCCGGCTTTGTGCTGTGGGCGAATGTGGCGGGTTTTCTGGTCGCGCCTTTCACTTCGTTCGGAATGGCGTTCGTGCCATGGTCGGTGATGCTGCCTCTCGTGGCGATTGCTTCCGGGATGCTGGGCGCGACTTTCCCTTTGATCTGCCACTACGGTGTCCCGCCCAACGCGCGCGCCGGCACGAACATGAGCTATCTGTATCTGGCCAACATCGCGGGATCATCCGGCGGCAGCCTGATCACGGGCTTCGTGCTGATGCACTACCTGACAACGCCACAAATCACGGTGTTGCTTGCGGTTGCAGGCTTTGGCTTGTCGGTGCTGGTCACGCGACTTGCCGACACGGACGAAAACACGCGGGTTAACCAGGTGATTACAGCGGGCGTTGCCGGCGCGCTGGTAATCGGCTTCAGTTGGGCGCTGTTCATCGGGTTCTGGGAGCGCCTTCAGTTCAGCGACAAAGTGGCTGACGAGCGAAGCTTCGAGCACATCATCGAGAACCGCCACGGCGTCATCACGGTGACGCAGGACGGACGCATCTACGGCGGCGGGATTTACGACGGCGTGTTCAGCACGGACCTGGTGAATGACCGCAACATGATTGTACGCCCCTACAGCATGGCGGCCTTCCACGAAAACCCGCGCGAAGTGCTGATGATCGGGCTGTCGTCCGGCTCCTGGGCGCAGGTTGTCGCGAATCACCCGTCGGTCGAGAAGCTGACCGTCATTGAGATCAACCCTGGCTACCTCGATGTGATCAGGCAGTACCCCGACGTTGCAAGCGTCCTCGACAATCCCAAAGTCGAAATCGTGATTGATGACGGGCGCCGCTGGCTCAATCGTAACCCCGAGCGCAAATTCGACTTCATCGTCATGAACACCACCTTTCACTGGCGGGCGCACGCGACGAACCTGCTGTCGGTCGAGTTTCTGCAACTCATTCGCGCGCACCTGAATGACGGCGGCGCCGCCATCTACAACACCACCGACAGCGAACGCGTCCAACGCACGGCCTGTGAGGTCTTCCCATACGTGGTGCGCGTGATCAACAACGTCGTCGTCAGTGACCGCTCCTTGAACCCGGATACGGAGCGCTGGGCCCGGGTTCTGCGCGAGTACCGCGTGGACGGCACACCGGTGCTGGACCTGGCCAATGAACCTGACCGCAAGCGCCTCGAGCGCCTCAAGGCCATGCCCTTATCCATGCAGGCCGCAACGCCGGTCTGGTGGGGCATGGAGGATCGCACATCTATTCTCAATCGCACAGAGTCGCTGACGCCCGTGACCGACGACAACATGGGC
Organism: Planctomycetota bacterium; assembly: GCA_019912315.1. Lineage (GTDB taxonomy): Bacteria > Planctomycetota > UBA8742 > UBA2392 > UBA2392 > JACKID01. The sequence continues at coordinate 48,421 of JAIOJA010000013.1, read as the reverse complement.
ACGGAATGGGACCTGTTCCGAAACTAGCTATCCCCCGCCCTCTGAAAGACGCTATATTGGCGCAAGTGACGGTCGCGTGGGGCTTGGGGAAGTAGCTGTGCCGTCCCGGTGCCAATGCCAAAAGCGTCAACGCAACTGGTAGGACAATCGCCCGCCTTCCGCAAAGCGCTGGATGTCGCGGCCGTTGCGGCTGTGCAGGATGCGCCCGTGCTGATCCATGGCGAGACGGGCTCGGGTAAGGGCGTGTTCGCCGAGTACATACATCGCAAGTCGGCACGCACGGGACGTCTCGTCTCGCTGAACTGCGCGTCGTTTCAGCAGAATCTGTTTGAAAGCGAGTTGTTCGGCTACATGAAAGGCGCCTTTACGGGCGCCGCCAAGGACACGCCGGGGCTGTTCGAAGCAGCCGAGGGCGGAACGCTGTTCCTGGACGAAATCGGAGATACCCCGCCGGAAATCCAACCCAGGCTGCTGCGCGCGCTTGAGGAAGGCGTTGTGCGGCGTGTCGGCGGCACGAGGGAAATCGACGTTGACGTCCGACTGGTGTTCGCAACCAACCGCGACCTGAAAGAGCTGATCGCGGCCGGCAAGTTTCGTGAGGACCTTTACTATCGAATAAACTCGTTCGTCGTGCCTGTGCCGCCCCTGCGCGAGCGCATGGACGACCTGCGCGAGTTGGCCCTGTTCTTTCTTGAGGAAGCCTCAGGCGATCGGCCCCACACTCTCGCCGTCGAGGCGATTGACGCCCTGACCGGCTACGCCTGGCCGGGAAACATTCGCGAATTGCGGTCAGCTATGGGCTACGCCGCTGCCCAGGCTGGCGACCGTGGCACCATTACGCTTGACGACTTGCCCGAAAGCCTGCGAGGCGCCGCGCCCGCGACTCCCGCGACCGACGATGACGCGCACACGGCAGCGTTTGCCGAGTTGTACCGGGCGGGTGCGGAAAACCCGCGCCTGTGGGCTGACTTCCTGCTGAAGCTTCACGCGCATCTGGGAAACATCCGGTTCGCGCGCGGCGATATGCTCGCGTGTCTGCGCGCCGTGCGCGGCGAGGAACCGACGAACAACTCGCTGGTCAACGAGTGGACACGCCACATCAAGCCCGTGCCCCTGCGTTTCGGGCTGGTCCACGAGGAAGGCAAGAAGGTTCGCATTGACCTTGCCGCGTGCGAGCGTGCACTGGCAGGCAGTTTCGAGCCGGTCGACGACAACGACGCCGAAACGGAGATACGCACCGAAACGCAACCCGCCCTGCAGCACCGCGCCCGCCACACGAACATCCCCGCCGCGCGCACCACGTTTGTCGGGCGCAAACAGGAACACGCGCAACTCGTCGAGCTGGTGCTGGCGGGCAAGCCAAACCTGATCACGCTGACGGGTCCGGGCGGCACCGGCAAGACGCGCCTCGCACGCGAAACAGGACGCTCCCTCACCGGCGCCCTGCCCGGCGGAACGTGGTTCGCGGACCTCACCGAGTCTCGGAACATTGAGGGCGTCGCTTATGCGGTCGCACACGCGTTGGGTGTACCCCTGACGGGGAACCAGTCGCCGGAACTGGCCGTCGGCGCGATTCTTCGGGAACGTCCGCCATGCCTGCTGATTCTGGATAACTTTGAGCAGGTGGTCGAAGTTGCCGGGGCGGTCATCAGTGACTGGTCGGAGCACGCGCCCCAGGTTCGCTTCCTCGTAACCAGCCGCGCGCTGCTGGGCATTGAGGGCGAGCGGGAATTCGAACTGCAGGCACTGGAAACACCTGATGAAAACGCGCCCATGGAAGCCATCGGCCGCGCCGACGCCGTCCGTCTGTTCGTGGATCGCGCCCGCGTACACCATGTCGGTTTCGCGCTGGACGAAAAGTCCTCGCCTACCGTGGCGAAGATCTGCAATCGACTTGAAGGCATGCCTCTGGCCATCGAGCTTGCCGCCGCGCGCACGACGATCATGCAACCCGAACAGATCGCCGAGCGCATGGACCGGAAGTTCGCCATGTTGAAGTCTTCGCGCCGTGACCTATCGCCGCGTCAGCAGAGCCTCGAGGCCACGATTGACTGGAGCTACGACCTGCTGGATGACGCCGAGCGCTGGGTGTTCGCGCAGATGTCCGTATTTCGGGGCGGGTTTTTTCTGGAAGCCGCGGAAACTATTCTTGACCTGTCAAGACACCCCGAAGCACCGCCGGTCATCGACCTGGTGCAGGGGCTTCGCGAAAAAAGCCTGCTGCGCGCGCTTGAAACGCCCTTTGAAACGCGCTTCGCCATGTATCAGGTCATCCAGGAGTACGCCGCAGCCCGCTGGCTTGAGCTTGCCAACGACGCCGAGCGCGAAGCGGTGCAGCAACGGTTCGCAGACTACTTCACAGACTACGCAGCCCACTGGGACTCGCGGTCCTACACGACGGACGCCGTCGAGGCCCTGGATCGCCTTGACCTCGCGCGCAACAACATCGGCGCCGTCATGGAGGCGTGCGCGGCCAGGAACGACGTCGAACGCTTCACTCGACTCACCCTGAACATGTACACGCTGCTGCGCGTGCGCGGGCCGGCCAGGCAGCGCGTGCCGGCCTTGCAAAGCGCCCTGCGCGCCCATGGCGACATCGAAACCCCCGACCGCGCGCGCCTGCAGTTTCTGCTTAGCCAGACCGAGCGTGAAACAGGCGACCCGGTAAAGGCCCGTGAGGACGGCGAAGAGGCCGTGCGCGTCGCGGAGCGCCTGGGAGACGAAGGGTTGATCGCGACAGCGAAGTTCAACTTTGCCGGCATGGAGTACGGCGCGGGCAATGTCGCGCGCGCCCAGGCGCTGCACCGGGAAGTCCTGCCGGTTTTCCGCAAGCTCGGAAACCGTCTGAACGAAGCCCGCGTGCTGAGCCGCATGGCGCTGGCCGGCGCCACGCTGAACGAGTTCGACGAAGCGGTCGAGAACAGCCGCAAGTCCGAAGAGATCCTGCGCGAACTGGGTGATCTGCCGGGAATCGCCTTCGTGCTGAGCACCCGGGGCACGATTTACAACCGGCAAGGTCTGCAGGAGGAAGGACTGAAGTACATCGAGCAGTCCGAGCGCATCAGTCGCGAGCTTGACGACAAGCGCATGATCACGCTGTGCCTCGGCAATCGCGCGCTGATCAACCGGCAGTTGCGGCGCTTCGAGCCCGCCGAGAAACTCATACTGGACTGCAGCGAGCTCGCCCGCGAACTCGGTGATCGCGTCACACTGGCCAAGAACCTCATGAACGCCGGCATCATGTACAACGAACTCGCCCGCTACGACGATGCCCGGCGCGTGTCCCGCGAGGCCAGCGACCTGTTTGCCGCACAGCAGCACCCGCACTTGCAGGCCGTGTGCGTCGAGAACATCGCCTTCGCGGCAGGCAAGCAGGGAGACCTCGACGGCGCGCTGGCGCGGTTCAAAGAGGCGCTGGCGCTGCTCGGTGACGGCGCGCCCGAAGTCGCGGCCGGCATCCGGACCGCCATGGCGGAAACTCTGCTGGACCACGACCGAACCGCGGAGTCCGCAGAGTTGGCGCGCGAGTGCGTGGGTTACTGGCGCGCCCATGGGCGCCCGGACAATCGCGACTACTTTCGGGCCTTGACGGCCCTGGCGCTTGCGGGCAGCGATGCCGAAGCCGCGCGTGAGGCGCTGGAACTCGCGCCCCGACTGCACATTCTTGACAGCGACCCATCGCCCCTGGCGCGCGAGAGCCTGCGGAAACTGAAAAATATTTCCGGCGCCACGACTCGTACATAGTTCACATTCTGATCGACCCTGATCGATCAGGATTCGTTTCCTCGCCTCGCGCGAACGGTCAATCGCGCCGACTAACCGCGGTCTTTAGCCCGCAACCATTGTGTTTCAATGGTTTTAGCGCGTCGGGCACAAGCGTGTGCTCGATTGGCACACGTGTTGCAGGTGTTGGTCACAACAACCCTCGCTCCGTTTCGACCGCCTGTGCGCGCGGGAAGATTACGTCAGGCACGAAGCGTTGTGACTTTTGAGCCGGTGCAGTGGGGCATCGGGGGCACACCACTTTGAGGAACACATGTCCATTCATAAATCGCTGATGACGCTCTTTGCCGGAGTGCTTCTGGCTGCGTTTGCCGGAACGGCAACCGCGCAAACAACCCTGAACACCACCTATGCTGGCGGCAATGGCTGCGGCGGTGGCAACATGTTTGACCTGACGCTGGCATCGCCCGTCAACATTTCGGGTGTGGACGTCAATTGCTCGGCGACCGGTTCTACTACGGTCACCGTCTACTACATCTTGAACGGTTCCTTCGTCGGCAACGAAACAACTCCCGGCGCCTGGACCACACACCAGGCAAACATCGTAACGTCCGCCGGGACCGGTCTTCCGACTACCGTGAATTTCACGGCGCCGCTTATCCTGCCGGCCGGAACTCACGGCATGTACATCGAGTTCTCAGCCACCTACACGAACGGAACCGGCACCGAGATCTACAGCGACGCCACAATGACCATCGACTGCACAGCTGGCGTCGGTCTTTGCAGCTCATTCGGCGGAACGAACGCTCTCCGCGTTTTCAATGGCGGAATCACGTACCTTCCGTCTGGCAACGGCACGTCGCTGTCGCCAAACACAACAAGCGGCGGCGCACTTAGCTCGCCGGCGAGCGACTTCGTGGCCGTGGACTTCAATGTCGCCACCTACAACAGCAACTTCGACCTGAACTCCGTGGTGTTTGAACAGAACGGCACGATCGCGGACACAGAAATCACCGGTCTGGAACTCTGGCGCGACGACAACAACAACGGCGTCGTGGATACGGGTACCGATACTTCCCTTGGTACGGGGGCGCTAACGCTTGGGCAAGTTACTTTCTCAGGCTCACCCCTGCAGGCGATTACAACGGCCTCGCCGGTTCGACTGTTGCTGGCCGTTGACGTTGTGGGTTCGCTCGCGCCTGGCACGAGCATGCAGTTCGACGTGAACTCGGCGACCTGGAGTGGTGGCACGGACTTCACCAGCTACCCGGTTTCTGCGGGATCGTTCTTTGTCGTGGACCCGAATCTTCCATACCACATCTACTACAAGATGAACGAAGGCACGGGCACAACCACGGCCAACGACGCCATTCCGGGCGCCGGCAACAACCCGGTGACTTTCCCCACCAACCCGCCAAGCTGGGTGACGCCGGGCAGGCTTGGCGCCGCGGCACTGAACTTCAACACCGTCACCACCGCACCCTACGGGCTGGATACCGGCTGGAACGCCGCCCTGACAACGAACGACTCATGGGCCATCGAAACCTGGCTGCGCGTAACCGGCAGCTCCAGCGGCTACGTGTTCCGCTTCAACGGCGGCATGTACCTGTACTACTCCACTACTTCCGGCTTGTACGTTTCGACGACAGGCGGTACGCCCTCCACAACCATCTACTTCAACAACACGCTCGCCGCGAACCAGTGGCACCATGTCGCGCTTGTCTATGACAGCGTGGCTCAGGAGCTGCGCCTGTACATGGACGGCGCGCTTGACAGCAACAACGCCCGCACGGCCGCCATTTCCGGCGCACTGGCCGTCGGCAGTTACACGCCCACGTCCAGTTCCAGCTTCAAGGGCGACCTCGATGAATTCCGCGTATGGAACAAGGTCCGCAGCCAGGGCGAAATCCAGGCTGGCATGAACACCGAGCTGCCCCTGGCCGACGGCGCGCTGCTGTCGAGTTCCACGTCGCCCGGCCTGCTGGCGTCACCCGGCACGGACCTCGTGGTGATGGACATGAACGCCTTCACCTTCGTGAGCAATCACAGCCTGAATTCCGTAACTTTCACCAAATCCGGCACCGTTGCCGACACAGACATCAACACCATGCGCCTTTACCTTGACGTCAACAACGACGGCATGGTTGACGCGGGTGACACACTCCTCGGCACCGGGTTGCTGTCCTCCGGCACCGTCAGTTTCAGTGCCGCACCCCTGCCGCTTGTTTTGAACACCGCAAGCGCTTCACGTCTGCTGCTGGCCGCCGACCTGAACTCCGGCGCCACACCCGGCGAAACTCTGCAGTTCCGGGTCGACAGCGCCTCGAACCTGAGCTTCAGCGGCGGCACGGACCAGACCACCTACCCGCTACTTGGAAATGACTGGACCATTCAAGGACCAGCCTCGACCTTCCCGTACATACTCGGGTTTGAAACACCCGCGCCCTACTTCAACGCGACTTTCGCCACGACACCCGGGTTCTACCCGACGGTAGTTACCGTCGGCGGCACCCCCGGCAGCGGCGTTGCGGCCGGCACCGGGCAGTACCGGGTATCAGGCACGACCCTTGGCAGCAACCCGGTAACGGGCAACGGGCTGCTGGACATGGAAGGCAACACGAACATCGGCGCCGTCGGCATGGATCTGCTGTTTGACTTCTCCGCCGTCGCGCCGGCCGACACCGTTCAACTTGAATTCTGGTGGAACGACGAAGGGCTCGATCCGGACACCACCACCGTCATTGTCGAGCACTTCATCGGTGTGTTCATCAGCACCGACGGCGGCACCAACTGGCACCTCACCGTTCACCAGATCCCCGTCATCCTGAACACAGGCGTCTGGAACCAGGAAATCATTGACCTGTCGGCGCTCATGTCGTCGGCCGCGCTCACGTTCACGAACCAGACCGTGATCCGCTTCCAGATTGCCGAAAACAGTACCGCGGACGACCTGCTGCTCGACGACATCCGGGTGGACATCATCCCACCGTCGCTGCTTGTGTCCCCCAACGCCGGTGCGGACCCATCGGCGCTTCTCGGCTCAACGGGAAGCTGGGTCGGCAGCTTTGACCTTCAACCGTTCGGGGCGGCCCAGGCACCGAACAGCGTGACGCTGCACCAGGTCGGCACAGTCAGCAGCACGGAGCTCTCGAATCTCACACTGTATGAGGACACAGACAACAATGGTCTTTTCAGTCTCGGTGATACCCAGGTCGGCGGCGTTGTTGCGTCCATGACCGGTGACTACGTTACGTTCACCGGCGGCTTCAGCGCACTGACCCCCGGCAACACCGAGACGTTCTTTGTTACCAGCGATGTATCCATTGCGGCAAGTGTCCTGGGCACGATCCAGTTTGAAGTGGAACTGGCGGGCGATGTTTCCAGCACGCCCGGACCCGCCAGCGGCACATTCCCGGTTGTCGGCGGTGCCGTCACCGTGATCCCCCCGCCGCTCAACGGGCCCTACACCATCAACCAGACTTCGGGCGACTTCGCCGACATCGGCGACGCGTTCGACATTCTTGAGCTGGCCGGTGTATCCGGCCCGGTGACCCTGACCATCACGGACAGCGGGACGTATAACTCCACGCCGTCCTACAGCCTCGGGCTCGACAACGTCCAGCCCGTACCGAACGTTACGCCGATCGCCGGCGTCTCCGCGATCAACACGATCACGCTGAACGTCGCTACCGGCCAGACCCCGGTCGTTGTCGGCAGTCCAACCGGCGCGATTCTGTTTGGTCAGTCGCCGACTTCGGCCCTGACCGGACGCGGCGGGCTTGTAATCAATGAGTCCTACGTGACCGTGGACGGCCTTGAAGTCACCGGCGGGCCCAACTTCGGTATCATTGCCCAAGGCAACAACAGTTACGGACTGAACACCACGGATATCACGATTCGCAACTGCCGGGTACACGACATCCCGGACGGCCCGGGTATCGGACACATGGGTCAGAACAGCGGCTACTTCACCAACGGACTTATCGAAAACAACTTCGTGTGGAACTGCTTTACCAACTCGGTGCCCGCGACCAGCGTAATGCTGGTCAACTCGAACGGCTCCATCACGGTTCGCAATGCGGCCAGCGGCAGCGGCGTGATTCGACACAACACCGTGCTTCATACCTCCACCTTCACCACCACGGGCGGCATCTACGCTTACTCCAGCAGCAGCACCTACCCCCTACACGACATCAACAACAACATTGTCACCTGCACCGACCCGGCCGTCCCCGCGATTTACCTGTCGTCAACGGCGAGTTCGCCCACGACCGCCGACTACAACTTCTGGTTCGCCCAGGTGCAGTCCAACCAGGCAACACTGGCAACATTCGCGCTATGGCAAACCGCCGGCTACGACGCCAACGGCTCGAACGCCGACCCGATGCTCGTAAGCACGACCGGCACCATCGACCTGCACCTGACAAGCGGTTCGCCTTGCCTGAACCCCGCCGGCAACCCGTCCACTCTTGGCGACGACATCGATGGTGATTCGCGCCCGCTGGGATCGACGGCCGACATCGGCGCCGACGAGGGCGACTTCCCCCAGATCGAAGTGCTGGAAGGCGTCATCAACATTCCGAACAACGGCAGCCGCAACGTCGGCGGTGTTGACACCATCACCGGTCTGTCCGTCACATTCACCATCCAGAACCCAGGCTCACAGACCCTCAACCTCACCGGCTCGCCTGACGCCGTTGCCATCACCCTCAACAGCGGGCTGGACCCGGCCACGATTGTGTCCGTGCAGCCGGTAACCACCAGCATCGCCCCCACGGGCTCCACCACGTTCGATGTGTTCATTCAGCCCGTCGCACTTGGCGGGCCGTTCAGCCTCACGCTCACCATCGACAATAACTCCGGTGTCAGCCCGTTCAGCTTTGACGTGGTCGGCGTCGGCACCATCGCGAACAGCCCGGCTGTTGCGAACCTCGGTGTCGCCTCGACTTTCAGTGGCGGTACCAACGGACCGTTTACCCTGACCGTCGCTCCGGGCGCGACGCTGACTAACGCCACGCTTGAACTGACCGACCCGGAACTCGATGCCATCACCGTTACCGCCATCACTCCGCCGGCCTCAGCGCCGACGGGCATCTCCGGGCCGCCGGTTCCCGCGGCCGGCCACCCGATCAACCTCGCCTGGACAGGCACCGCTGACGCCACCAACGTCCCCGGCCCGTATCTGTGGCAGGTGACCTTCCGTGACGCCGTGAACCTGACGCTGGAAACGATTGACGTGACTATCACGATCGACGATCTGCCGCCCTCGCACGTCATCGCCAACGCGCTCAGCGGCGATGGCTCCATCGGTCTGCCGTACCTCGCCGAGTACACCGAAACCATGGACGGCACCAGCAACATTGACCTCGCGACTGTGACCGACCCCAACACCGGCCAGACCCTCACGGCTACCCCGGTGGCGGGTGTTGGCAACCCCGCAGGCGGTGTCGGCTTCACCTTCACGCTTGCCGGCGGTGTTCTGAATGTCGCCCCGGCCGGCGCACTGACAGTCAATGACGTCGGCACGCACACGTTTGACGTGGACGTGGATGACGGCGGTTTGAACAGCATCACCATCTATGTCTCGATTGACGTTGCCGCGGCGCCGTTGATCACGACGGCCTCCCCGCTGCCGAACGGGGAGCAAGGCCTGGCCTATACCACCGTGCCCATCGTCGCCACGGGCGGCACGGGCGGTCTCACCTACGCTGTGACCGCAGGCGCTCTGCCATCCGGCATGAACCTGAGCGCAACGGGCGATCTCACCGGCACGCCTACTGCAGCGGGCGCCTATAACTTCACCGTGACGGTCACCGATTCACTCAACGTAACGGATGATCAGCTGTACGACCTGACGATTGATCCGCCCGCGCTGGGTTCACCGTCGATCACGACAACGACGCTGGCCGACGGCACCGAAGGCTCGTCCTATGGGCCGGTCAACATCGGCGTAACCGGCGGCACGGCGCCGTACTCGTTCGCCATCACGATGGGCTCGCTGCCCGCCGGCATGACGCTCAGCGCAGCCGGCGTGCTCAGCGGCACACCCACGGCGAACGGCGTCTTCATCTTTGACGTAACCGTCACGGACAGCGCCTTTGCCACGGACACAGTCACACTGACCCTCACCATCAACGCCAGCGGCGGCGGCGGCGGCGGTGGAGGCGGCGGCGGTGGTTGCGTCGCTAGCACTTCCAACAATGGCTTGTGGGGCCTGCTCCTGGGTGCTTTGGCTCTGCTGGCTTTGGTGACACGAGTTCGTGTGTCACGAGACTGATCCCACCGGAAAGTAATCCTACCTCCAAGCGCAAATCCCAGAGGGGGAGGCCGAAAGGCCTCCCCTCCTTCCTTTTTCTCCGGCCTTTTCGCTGGACATTTTCATACGTTCGTTTGATTATGCGCGTATGAGTACGCCCCTCACCCGCGAGAAGCTGTTGGATTCCGCAGAGCACATGTTCGCCCGCAGAGGGTTCGATGGTGCCTCCGTACGCGACATCACAGCCGATGCCGGGTCCAACCTTGGCTCGGTCAACTATCATTTCGGGGACAAGCAAGGGCTGCTTCGAGAAGTCATCTTGCGTCGTGCAAAGCGCATTGTGGAAGGGCGCGACGCCATGCTGGCACTGGCGGTGGAAGCCGCCGGCGGCAAGGCGCCCACCGTCCGCGCGATCCTTGAAGCGTTCATCGCCCCGACCGTCAACATGGCCGGAGAGCACCCTGACTTCGCGGCGCTGATGTCTCGTATGCACTATGAAGGACGCTTCGCGCTGGTGGGCGAAGTTTTCGAACGTGCGTTTCACAAGTCGCTGCGCGCGTTTGTCGCCGAGCTGGCCAAGGCCGCGCCGACAGTGCCGGAAGATGAAATCAAATGGCGCATCTTCTTTACCGTTGGCGCGTTTGTGTTCGTGACCATCAACCCCCGCATGATCTTCACAGTCACGAGGTCCGATGCCGCAAAGCCCGACCCCAGGGCACTGACGCGGCGCCTGGTGGATTTCTGCGCCGCTGGAATGCAGGCGCCGGCTTCCTGCAAAGGAGTGCGCAAGTGAAACGATTGCTGTTCCTGTTGCCTCCGCTGCTGTTTGTGGCGTGCGCGTCTCCGCCGCCGCCGCGCCAGCCCGAGGTCGGCGTGGAGGTGCCCGCCCACTGGACGGAAACCCGGCTCGGCGAAGGCGAAGTCGCCGACGACTGGTGGAAAGCATTCGGTGACACCGCCCTGGATGCGCTCATCGATGAGGCCCTGCGAAACAACCCCAGTCTACGCGAAGCGGCCTCGCGCATTGCTGCGGCCGGCGCCACCGTGCGCGGGGTACAGTCCGGCGCGATGCCCAACATCAACGCCGGCATCGATACCGGCCGCAATCGCAGCACCATCAATTTGCCGGGCGCCGGTTTGCAGGAGATCGAGTCACAGCGCATCGGCGTTTCGCTGAACCTGAGCTGGGAAATTGACCTGTGGGGACGAGTGCGCGCGCAGCAGTCGGCGGCAATCGCGGACCGGCAGGCCATTGAGGCAAGTTATTACGGCGCGAGGCTGTCGCTTATCGCGCAGGTTGCCAAGGCGTATTTTTCAGCGTCTGAGGCCTGGCAGCAACTAGGCGTGGCGCGGGACAATCTTTCAGCCACGCAACAGTTGCTTGAGCGCGTCCACGATCGCTTCAAAGCCGGCTTGCGCCCCGCGCTGGATTATCGCCTTGCCCTGGCCGATGAGGCGGTGACCCGCGCTCGAGTCGAAACCCGCGAGCGCGTCTACAAACTCGCCAGGCGGCAACTTGAGGTATTGCTCGGGCGCTACCCGGCCGCCCAGGTCGAAACGGGCGCGAGCCTGGGTGACGACTTGCCGCCCGTGCCGGGCGGGCTGCCTGCCCAGTTGCTGACGCGCCGACCGGACATAGTGGAGGCAGAGCGCCGGGTCGCGGCCGCGGATTCCCGAGTGCGCGCGGCTTACCTGGACCTGCTGCCGCGGATTTCGCTGACGGGCTCGACGGGCTTGGCCTCTGATCAGGTGTCGGACGTTCTCGACGGCAAGTTCTTTGTCTGGAATCTGCTGGGCAACCTGCTGGCGCCGCTGTTCGACGGCGGGCGTCGTCTGGCTGAAATCAGCCGCACCGAGGCGCTTGAAGAGGGGGCTCTGGCTTACTACGCGTTGGTTGCCTTAAGCGCGTTCGCCGATGTCGAAAACTCTCTGGCCAACGAACATCACCTGCGGCGCGAACTGACGGCGCTTGATGTTTCGGTGCGCGAGTCAGAGTCCGCCCTGAACATCACGCGCGACCGCTACTTTCAGGGGCTGCTGGATATCACCCGGGTGATGGAGACCCAGCGCCAGTACTATTCGGCCCAGAGCGCCCGCCTGGCCACACGGGCGGCACTGCTTGCTGCGCGAATCGATCTTTACGCCGCGCTCGGCGGCGGCTTTGACGCCGAGATGCTGCAGGACTACGGGGTGAAGTATGAGAATCCTTAAATACATCCTGCCGGTTGTCGCCATCGCGGCCGGCGCTGCGGGCTTCGCGGTGCTGAAGGCCGCACAAACCGAAGTGGAAAGCCAGACACCCGAGCGCCCCGCCCCCCACGTCAGTGTGGTGATCGCGCGCCCGCAGGTGTTCAGCCACGAAGTGCATACCAACGGAATCATTGAGCCGCGCACCGAAACGACGCTGACCAGTGAAGTCACGGGGCGCATCGTCGGGCTGCATCCGGCTTTCGTGGAGGGCGGTTTTTTCGATGCCGGTGACGTCCTGGTCCGCGTCGACGACACCGGCTACCAGGCCGCACTTGCGCAGGCCGAGGCGAACCTTGCCGGCGCGACAGCCAGATTGTCCCGCGAAGAAGCTGAATCGGCGCTGGCCAGGCGCGAGTGGGAAGCCTACGGCGAGGGCGACGCGGACCCGCTTGTGCTGCGCGTACCCCAACTGGCCGAAGCGAATGCGGGCGTCGCCGGCGCGACCGCCCAGCTTGCGAAGGCGAAGAACGACCTTGAGCGCACGGAAATCAAGGCCCCCTACGCCGGGCGTGTGCGCGCCAAGCTGGTGGAAGACGGGCAGTACACCGCAGCGGGATCTTCGATCGGACGCATATACGCCGTTGATTACGCGGAAGTCCGCCTGCCTGTCAGCGCGGACGAAATCGGCTATCTGGCGCTTCCGCTTGGGCGGGTACTGGACTTCGACAGCGACGCTGCGCCGGCCGTGACACTGAGTGCGCGCATCGGCAGCGCCAGGCGCAACTGGAACGCCCGCATTGTCCGCACGGAAGCAGAAGTGGACCCGCAAACGCGCATGTACTACGCGGTGGCGCGCGTAAAGGACCCCTACAGCGGGGAGTTCCCCTTGCTGCCGAATACGTTTGTCGACGCGGTCATCACCGGGCGCGACGTCGAGCAGGTGTATGTGATTCCCCGTCGCGCGCTGCGCCCGGACGGGCGCGTGCTGGTTGTCGACAAGGCAAGCCGCCTGAAGCACCGCGAAGTCAGCGTCATTCGCGCCACGCCGGACTCTGTCGTTGTCTCGGACGGACTCGAAGCAGGCGAACGCATCGTTGTGTCCGAGCTTGAGCTGGTGCTGGAAGATATGCCCGTGCGCGTCACGATTGCCGAGGCGCGGCCATGAGCAAGTTTATCGCATGGTTTACCCGCAATCACGTTGCCGCAAACCTGGTGATGGGGCTGCTGCTGATCGGCGGGTTGATGACCTTGCCGGTCATCCGCAAGACCGCGTTTCCCGACATCGAGCCCGAAGTCATCAGTATCTCGGTGCTTTACCCCGGCGCGACCGCCGAAGAAATCGAAGAGTCGCTGATCATCAAGATCGAGGAGGCCGTCCAGGGCATCGACGGCGTCGACCGCATCAGCAGCAAGGCGTCTGAGAGCCTCGGGGTTGTGACCGTTGAAATCAAGGATGGCGAGAACATCAAGGACGTCACCGACGAGGTGAAGGCCGAAGTCGACGCCATCACCACATTCCCGGCACAGGCCGAAGAGCCGGTCATTCAGGAGGGCAAAGTCCAGGAGCGCGTCGTCTGGCTGTTGCTTTCCGGCAACATGAGCGAGCGTGACATGAAGGCGCTCGCGGACAGCGTACGCGACGAGCTGGTGTCCCTGCGGCAGATCAGCAAGGCAGAGGTCACGGACGCGCGGGAATACGAGATCACTATCGACGTCCGCGAGGCCGACCTGCGCCGCTACGGGCTGACCTTCAGCCAGATTGCCGCGGCCGTACGGTTGTACTCGGTGAACCTGCCTGCGGGCTCCGTCGAGACACGCGGCGGGGAAATCCTGTTTCGCTCAAGTTCGCAGGCATATACCCGCGAGGAGTTTGCCAGCATCCCGCTGATCACCCGCGCCGACGGCACGGATGTGCGCGTCGGCGACGTGGGTGACGTACGCGCGACCTTTGAGGACGTAACGCTCGAGAGCCGCGTCAACGGGCGCCGCAGCGTGATGATCGAAGTGTATCGCGTGGGTGACCAGGACACGCTGGGCGTCGCGACCGCCGTTGGCGACTACATGGAAAGCAAGCGATCCGAGCTGCCACCGGGCGTCACCATCGAGAAGTTCCGCGACATCTCAACCGACCTGAATGAACGCCTTGAGCTGCTGCAGGCCAACGGAATCATGGGGCTGCTGCTGGTGTTTCTGGTGTTGGCCCTGTTCCTGAAGGCGCGCCTCGCCCTGTGGGTCGGTATCGGGCTGACAACGGCCGTGCTTGGAACCGTTTGGGTGATGCCCTACTTCGGCATGACCATCAACTTCCTCACCAGTTTCGGGTTCGTGCTGGCGCTGGGCATTCTGGTCGACGACGCGATTGTCGTCGGCGAAAACATCGACGCGCACAAGCGCATGGGCAAACCTGCCATGCAGGCCGCGATCGAAGGCACACGCGAAGTCATGCTGCCTGTCGGGCTGGCGGTTGCAACAACCAGCATAGCCTTCAGCCCCATGCTGCAATTGCCGGGGCGAACGGGCGTGTTCGCCGGCGCTATCGCCAGCATCGTGATACTGGCGCTAGCGCTGTCACTGGTGGAGAGTCTTTTCATCCTGCCGTCGCACCTGTCACACGAGCACCGTCCGGGGCGATTCAGCAACTGGTTTCTTCCACGTGCCTGGCAGAAGTTCCAGGGCTGGTTCGAGAAGGGCGTCCAGTGGTTCATCGACAAGACGTACACGCCCGCGCTGGAGTGGGCGATCCGCTGGCGCTGGACGGTACTGGCGATCGGGCTGGGATTCCTGATCACGACCGCGGGACTCTTCGCCGCGGGGTTCGTGAAAGTCGCGTTCTTTCCGGCGATTGAAGGCAACGACGTGATTGCCGACGTCACGCTGCCCGAGGGCGCGTCAGCCGAGGAAACGCGTGCCGCGCTGCAGACTCTGGAGGACGCCGCGGAAGAAATCCGCCATGAACTTGAAGGCGACCGCCGGGGCTCAGTCGTCGAAAACATCCGCGCGGTGATCGGTACTCAGCCGTTCCGCATGGCGGGGGGACCTCCCGCCGCCACGGGTGTTACGCGCAGCCGTGACAACGTCGCGGAAGTGCATATCGCGCTGGTGCAGGCGGAGGCACGACCCATGAAAGCCTCCGAGATTCGCGACCTGTGGCGCAAGAAGGTCTTCGGGCGCATTCCCAACGCGGTGGAACTGACGTTCAGTTCAGACCAGATCAATGTCGGCGCTCCGGTCAGCGTCGAGTTGTCAGGCAACGACATCGAACAGATTGAGGCGAGCGCCGAAGACCTGAAGGAACACCTCGCCACTTACGACGGCACGTTTGATATCACCGACGACTACCGCGAAGGCAAACTGGAGATCGCGCCGTACGTCCGTGAAAGCGGGCACGCCTTGGGGCTGACCCAGGCTTCGCTGATCCAGCAGGTTCGCGGCGCGTTCTACGGCGACGAGGCGCAGCGCGTGCAGATCGGCAAGGACGAAGTCAGGGTTTTCGTGCGCTATCCCGAGGACGAAAGGCGCAGCATCAGCAACCTTGAAAACATGCGCGTGCGACTGCCCAACGGTCGCGAAAGCGCATTTTCGGAAGTCGCGGACTACACGATCACCCGAGGCATCTCGTCCATCAATCGCCTCGACCGCAGGCGCACGATCGTCGTAACAAGCGACCTGAACCGATCCATAACAAACGCGAACGAGCTGAACGCTGTGCTCGCGGAGACCTACATGCCGCAACTGATGGAGAAGTACCCCGGCCTGGACTGGAAGTTCGGCGGCGAGCAGGAGCGCCAGGCGGAGAGCTTCGCCGGGCTGCGCGTCGGGCTGGCACTGTCGCTGTTTCTGATGTTCGGGCTGCTGGCCGTCGCGTTTCGGTCGTACTTCCAGCCGAGTATCGTGATGTGGGCCATTCCGTTCGGCATTGCGGGCGCCGTCTGGGCGCATTTCGCGCTCGGCATGGACCTGACGTTCCTGAGCATCGTCGGTTTGCTCGCACTCAGTGGTGTGGTGGTCAACGACAGCCTCGTGATGATCGACTTCATCAATCGCAACCGGCGCGAAGAAGGGCATACGATCTTTGACGCAGTACGCGCGGCCGGGCCGAGGCGCTTCCGCCCGATCCTGCTGACATCATTGACGACGTTTGCCGGGCTGACACCGATCATGCTGGAGAGATCCGTGCAGGCGGCGTTTCTGATACCGATGGCCGTCAGTCTTGCGTTCGGCATCGCCTTCGCCACGGTGATCATTCTTTTGATGGTGCCGGCCACTTATCTGGCCGTGGAGGACGTCCTGATCATCTTCCGTCGCTGGTTCAACAAGGACCTCGACCCGCACCGCGGCGAGGGACAAGGCCCGGAAGTGATCATCGCTGAGAAGCCGGATGAGAGCCTGACGCTGGAACCGTCGAGTTGACAAGGACTACCAGAAGAAGGTCACGCGCAGAGACATCACGAACTGCAGCTTGGGAAGCGATCCGCCCTGGGCTGTCATGCTCGCGACCCGATAGCCGAACAAAGGCGTGATGTAGAACCACTCCCAGGGCATGAAGGTCGGCGACGCGCTGATCAGCAGGCTGTAGTAGCCACGCTCGGGCTCGCCGTCCCAGTAGGAGCTGCCGCGCAGAGTGCCCGTGGCCGTGACATCGAAGGAAAGCCAGTCGAGCGCCTGGGCGCGCAAACTCACCGACGCCTCGCCCGTGATGGCACCCTTGTACCCGTGCCTGTTCGTATAGAAGGGAAGCTGACCCGCAACGAGGAAGCTCAGCCCCCACCAGTTCGGCATGATGGAATAGCGAAGGCGCGCCGCCGGGTCGAACGTACCGTTACCGAACTGGAGACTTTCTTCCGCATCCCCTTCTTCCATCCGGGGCTCGATCGCCCCCGTGGGAAAGGAACAACCAACGCCCACCTGGAACTCATCGCTCACGTGAAAGAGCTCAAACAGGCCGACGGACACCCATTGCTGGATGTCCGCAACACCGGTGCGCGTATCCGCTGATCCGTCGCGATAGAGCACACGCTTGATGTCGAAGGGAACGACGAGTTCAAGCTCCCACTCGCGGGCGGGGCGGTAGGCGGCCCGCAACTCGGCGCGGTACCAGTCAAGCGTATCGCCGTCGGTACCGTCATCCTTGCGGAACGTCAGCCTGCTCCAGCTTCCGCGTGCGGATGCGCGCCAGTCTTTGCCTTCGGTTGACCCGCCCGGGGCCGCATCCCCCGCCGGAACGGGGCTTGTTCAGTTAGGTCATCACTGGGCGGCGAGCGCCGAAGGCAGAAGCAGAACCGCAACTATGAGCCAGTGCCAGTTCATTCAATATTCACATCTTGATATCTGGTTACGATAGCGAACAGAAAACCCCGTGCAATGAGTTACTGCACAGGGCTCGCCGGCCGGATGGATCAAATCTGACTATTCGCCCGCCACGCCCGGCTTGTAGGTCGCGTACACCGATATCTCGCAATCCGCGTCGTCCAGCACTTTGTGAAGCAATGGATGGACATCTTCCCACTCCAACCCACCGACGCCGGTCGCCAGGCGCGGCAATGCAACACTCTTCAGCCCCTCCGCCGCGATCAGCTTCTTCAGCGAATGCAGGGCGTGATTGACGTTGGCGAGTGAGGCCTTGCCGGGGTGCTGCCCCTTCGACGCGGCCGGTTCCTGGGTTAACAGATTGATGACTCTGACCGCGTGCCCATCGGCACCTACGCCACTCCAGATCCAGGCTTCGCCGGGTTTGCGTGCTTCCGTGTGGCACCAGTGCCGGAAGTCTTTCACCATCGACGGGTACCGTTCGCGCAACGCCAAGGCCAGCCCTTGCCCGAACTCATCGTTCGGCGCGACTCCGTGTGCTATGGCTTCAGACTTGGTGAGCAGTATGTCGCCCGTGACAGGATGCAGCATGGTCGCCTCGCTGTGAGTTGAAGTGTCTCACCTTATTGTGGACCCTTTTGTCCGATTTGCAAGGGCTGCGCCCAAGCCCATAAAAATGGGGCTTCCCGTAGGAAGCCCCATTTCTGTGGTCGGGGCGAGAGGATTCGGACCTCCGGCCTCTTCGTCCCGAACGCGGCACATAGGGCGCTCTGAAACCAACCTCCGCCGGTGTTGCCTGCGAGCATGGCAGCGGATGAAAGGCTAACCTGCTGATACCATGCCCCCATGCACGCCGAAGACGCCTATCTCTTTCGCCATGCATTGTTGCGCGATGCGGCGTATCAGATGCAGGTGCCCGGGGATCGGGCAAAGCTGCACGAATTGGCGTTTTACCTGATTGAAGAAGCCTTCGGCGGGCGCGCCCCCGAGCCCGCGCCGCTTGATGCTATAGACTCGCCCAAGTTCGAGCCGCACGCGACCGATGTTGTCGCGGGCGAGCTGGCCTACCACGCCCGTCTTGGGGTGCGGCAGGGCGCGCAGGGTGACGACGCGGGCGTACCCGCCGCGCCTTACACACTCTACCTGCGCCGCGCGGCAGAGCACGACGAGAGGAACTTCCAGAACGCGGGCGCCCTCGCGGCCTGGGAGGCTCTCGCGGCGCTGTTGCAGGGTGCGGCAAAGGGCGAGGCCACGCGCAGGGCGGGTGCGGTTGCTGTCAACTCGGGCAACCCGGTCCGGGGCGAGGCCGCCTTTGAGCACGCTCTGTCTATTTGCCGTGAAGTCGGCAACCGGCGCGGCGAGGGCATCGCGCTGTCAAGTCTGGCGCTTGTGTACGAGAATACCGGGCGCATGCTGCAGGCCGAGGCAGCCTTTGAGCAGGCGCTGGCCATCCATCGTGAGGTCGGCGACCGGCGCAGCGAGGGCGTCGCGCTGGGAAACCTGGCGACTGTGTACCAGAACACCGGGCGCATGCAGCAGGCCGAGGCAACCTATGAGCAGGCGTTGGCCATCCACCGCGAGGTCGGCGACCGGCGCAGCGAGGGCGTCGCGCTCGGAAACCTGGCGCTTGTCTACAAGAACACCGGCCGCACGGAGCAGGCCGAGGCGATCCATGAAGAGGCACTGGCCATACACCGCGAAGTCGGCTACCGGCGCAACGAGGGAGTCGCGCTGGGAAACCTGGCGATTGTCTACCAGACCACCGGGCGCATGCAGCAGGCCGAGGCGACCTATGAGCAGGCGCTGGTCATTCACCGCGAGGTCGGTGATCGGCGCTTCGAGGGAATCGCGCTGGGAAACCTGGCGATAGTCTATCAGGACACTGGGCGCTTGCAGAAGGCCGAAGCGACCTATGAGCAGGCGCTGGCCATCCTCCACGAGGTCGGCGACCGACGGGTCGGAGGCAACACACTGGGGAACCTGGCGATTGTCTACCAGAAGACCGGGCGCATGCAGCGGGCCGAGGTGACCTTTGAGCGGGCGCTGGCCATCCACCGCGAGGTAGGCAACCTGCGCTTCGAGGGGGCACACAGTTGCGAATTCGCACTGTGTCTGCTGGCCCTTGGGCGCGAGGCCGACGCCGCCCGCCGGTGGCAACAGGGCGCAACAATCCTGCGCGAGCTCGGCGACAACACCGAACTCGAAAGCAAGACAACCGCCATGCACGAAGCCTGCGCCAAGGCTGGCATCGAGCCTTTCGACATGCCGGGAGAAGGAGAGGCGAAAAGGCAACCTGAAACGAATTGAGTCAGCAACAGGAGGCGGTCCTTTATCCCGGCGCGCATCGAGTTTGGTGCCATAGAAACGGGGCTCCCTCGCGGAAGCCCCGTTTCTGTGGTCGGGGCGAGAGGATTCGGACCTCCGGCCTCTTCGTCCCGAACGAAGCGCTCTACCAGGCTGAGCTACGCCCCGACACTCGGGAGGGCGGAAGTGTACCAACCGCGGGGCGACCGGCAAGCAGCAGCCCTTCCATGAACGGGTGCGGGTTTCAGTTGGACGGTGCCACGTGCTGGCCGAAACTCCAGTGATAGCCGTCCGGATCATCGAAGTAGAACTGGTGCTCACCCCACGGCTGCTTCAGTATCTCGCCAACCCTCACGCCGTTCGCCTTCAACTCGGCGTGCGCGCCTGCAACGTTGTCCACCTTCACGGCAATCCACATGCCTCCGCCGTATTGCCCTTTGCCTTCCTTGCGGTTGTCGGCATGGATCACGAGGTAGGCATCACCAAACGAAAACCCGGCGACGTCCTTCTCGATAGTGCCCGGCTTCCAGCCCAGCGTCTCGCCGTAGAACTTCTTGCTGCGCTCAAGGTCGGAGACGTAGATGAACGCATAAAACAACCCCTGAACATTCATGCCTTCTCTCCCCAACGCTTCGTGAGCGAGTGATCGATACCGAGGTGATCCAGCACCCGCGCCACGACGAAGTCGATCATGTCCTGCACGCTCTGCGGGCGCGCGTAGAAGCCGGGGTTAGCGTCGATGACCGTCGCACCGGCTTCGGCTACTGTCACCAGGTTTCGCAAGGCGATCAGTGACAGGGGCGTTTCACGCGGGACGATCAGGAGCTTGCGGCGCTCTTTCAGTGCTACTTCGGCTGCCCGTCCGATCAGCCCGTCGCCGGTTCCGTTGGCGACGCGCCCGAGGGTGCTCATGGTACAGGGGATGATCACCATGCCCCGGTGCCGGAAGCTGCCGCTGGCGATCGGGGCGCCGACCTGCGTGTTCTTGTATAGAAGGAACTTTCCGTCGGTGCCCGCGAAGGCCTTCAAATCAGGCTTGGCCGGGTCACAAGGGATGCCCAGTTCGGCTCGCCACACGTCAAAGGCCGGCTGGCTGAACACCACGTGCGCCTCAAGTCCATTCTGTGCAATGACTTGCAACAATCGCTGGGCGTACTGAATACCCGAAGCGCCGGTAACCGCGACCACAACTCTTTCTTCACCAGCCATTTGGACCGATCTGTCTGGATTTTAAGCAGATCATGGCACTTTCCTATTGCCAGACAGACTGGTCTGGTCGTATACTTCCTGCATGGCTGACACGCTCGAAAAACAATGCGTCCGCGACAGACTCATGGAGACGGCCGCGAGGCTTTTCTACAATCAGGGCTTTCAGGCCTCTGGCATCAACGAGATCATACGTGAAGCCGGCATCGCCAAGGCCAGTTTTTATCACCATTTCAAGACCAAGGAAGACCTGCTGGTAGCAACCCTTGAGCAGCGCCACGACCGCATGATGGGCGAGCTGCGCGGGATGGTAAGCCAGGGCAAGACACCCGAAGAAAAGATCGGGCGAGTCTTCGAGTGGCTTGGCCAAAGCTGCTCATGTGGCACCAGCACCCACGGTTGCGCCTACCTCAATATGGTAAGCGAGTTCCGTGACGCAGGCTCGCGGGTGCGCGAGCTGGTCAAGTGGCACAAGTCCTCATTCCGTCAGTTCATGCTTGAACTGGTGACCGCGCACTTCCGTGGATCCGACAAGTCGGAAGACGAACAGTCAGACCTGGCAGATGAGCTTTATCTGCTGGCTGAAGCCGTCTTTGTTGCTTCTCCGGTACATCAGTGCAGTTGGCCAGCCGAGACGGCCTGGAGAATTGCCGCCGCACGTATGGGTTTCGAGCAGTAGTTTTTTTACGCAATAAAGAAACAGACCAGTCTGTCTATACCGATGAAAATAGCAGACCACCAAAACAGAAATCAGCGCCCGTAAATGGGCAATAAGAAGGAGAGAGACATCATGGAAACCCAGACACAGCTACGCGAGAGATTCGAGCTTGAAGCACTCCCGCTTATGCAGGACATGTACGCCCAGGCCTACCACCTGACGCGCAACCGCGCTGACGCAGAAGACCTGGTGCAGGAGGTGTTCATCCGGGGCATGCGTAAGTTCCGCCAGTTCCAGAAGGGCACGAACCTGAAAGCCTGGCTTGGGCGCATCCTGTTCAACCAGTTCATCAACGACTATCGCCGCAAGAAGCGCCGTGTAAAGTCCGTCTTCGTAGAAGGCGTCGAGAACATGGCCGGCGTCGAGGAGAACATCGAGATCAACGACGACCTGGCTCACATGGAAGCGGGCGAGATCGCGAAGGACGAGATGTTCCTCCAGAACCTCGACAGCGAACTGAAAGACGGCCTGGTCGAGCTTGATGAACGCTACCGCGATGTGTTGCTGCTGAACACGGTCGGCGAGCTCAGCTACCGCGAGATCGCCGAGAAGCAGAAGCTGCCGATCGGCACGGTGATGTCACGACTCCACCGCGCCAAGGTCGCGCTGCGCGAACGCTTTGGCGGAAAACGCCCGACCATGGCGTAGGTCAGGGGACAGAGATCAGGTTTCAGGGGCCGGGGATATCCTCCCTGGCCTGTTTCTTTGTCCCGCCGCTGCTCGCCGAGGACGTTGCCGACTTCGTCGGGTACCCGGCGTTTCCGCCGGGGCTCTGCTGCCGACTGCCTCCTGAACGTAGGGTTGTTCCTTTTTCGCCCTCCGCTAGACTTCGGGCGCACTCACCGATTGGACCCGGATGGCTGACAGGGCGCTGAAAGTCGTAATTCTCGCCGCGGGCAAGAGCACCCGCATGAAGTCCGATGCGCCCAAAGTCCTGCACAAGGTCGCGGGCTTGCCTGTCCTGCAATGGGTTCTCGACCAAGCCGATTCACTTGGCGCGTTGGAGTCAATCGTCATCATCGGGCACGAAGGCGACCGCGTTCGCAAAGCCTTCGAGAATCGCAGCAACATCCGGTTCGTCACCCAGGAACCGCAACTCGGTACCGGGCACGCCGTCATGCAGGCCAAGGAAGCGCTGGCTGGCTTCAAGGGCGATGTGGCAATCCTGTGCGGCGATGTGCCGCTGATTCGCCCCAAGACTTTGCAGCTGATGCGCCACATGCATCACAGCGAGGAGGCTGCCTGCACGATCCTGACCACCCTGCGTGACGACCCGCAGGGCTACGGGCGCATTGTGCGCGACGGGCTCGGGCGCGTGCGCCGTATCGTGGAACAGAAGGACCTGATCTCGCAGCAGGAACAGATCCGCGAAGTCAATACTGGGACATACCTGTTCGACTGCGAGAAGCTGCTGCCAACGCTCGACAAGCTCGGCACCGATAACGCCCAGAGCGAGTACTACCTGACCGACGTCGTGCCCCAACTTGCGGATGGCGGCAACAAAGTCGTCGCCTTCGCCTGTGACGACCACGACGAAGTCATGGGTATTAACAATCGCAAACAGTTGGCCACGGCCGACGGCATCGCCCGCGCGCGCATCATGGACGAACTGATGATCGAGCAGGGTGTCACGATCTACGAGCCGGCGACAACTTACATCGAGGCCGGAGCCCGCGTCGGTCGCGACACCGTGATCTACCCGCACACGGTAATTCGTACCGGCGTCGAGATCGGTCAGCGGTGCAGCATAGGCCCCTTTGCCCACCTTCGCCCCGGCACAAGACTCGGCAACGAGTGCAAAGTTGGCGCGTTCGTCGAAACCAAGAACGCGGCGTATGGCGACGGTGCGAAGTCGGGACACCTGGCTTACATGGGCGACGTGACGCTGGGAAAGAACGTCAACATCGGCGCCGGGAGTATCGTCGCAAACTACGACGGCGAAACCAAACACCAGACTGAAATCGGCGACAACGCGTTCATCGGCTGCGGCACCGTGCTGGTCGCACCCGTAAAGGTCGGCAAGAACGCCCAGACCGGCGCGAACACAGTAGTCCCCCACGGCAAAGACGTGCCCGACGACACAATCGTCGTCGGCGTACCCGCCAAAGAACTTCGCAAGAAACCCGGGAGCAACCATGCGTAGCAAGGGACTGAAACTGTTCGCAGGCAACAGCAACCGCAAACTCGCGGAGTCCATCGCCAACATGCTCGAGGTGCCGCTCGGGCGCGGGCGTATCGAAAAATTCCCCGACGGCGAAATTGACGTCAAGATCGAAGAAGACATCCGCGGTGTGGATACTTTCTTCATCCAGTCCACCAGCCCGCCAGTGAACGACAACCTGATGGAAGCCCTGCTATTCGCCGACGCCGCGCGTCGCGCGAGCGCGGAGCGCATCACGGCCGTGATTCCCTACTACGGTTACGCGCGCAAAGACCGCAAAGATGAGGGGCGCGTACCGATCAGCGCCAAGATGGTCGCCAACTGCATGGTGAGCGCCGGCTTTGACCGCGTGCTTACCATGGACCTGCACGCAGCGCAGATTCAGGGGTTCTTCGACATCCCGGTCGATCACCTGTACGCGGCACCCGTCATCAACCAGTACTTCAATGATCTCAAGCAGCGGCTGGATATCCAGAACATGACCATCGTGGCGCCGGACGTCGGGCGAAGCAAAGTCGCCCGCGGTTACGCCAAACGCCTCAACGCCGGGTTGGCGATCGTGGACAAGCGGCGCGTCAGCGGCGAAGAAACCGAAGTGATGGACATGATCGGCAAGGTCGAGGGCCAGGTTTGCGTGCTGATCGACGACATGATCGCCACGGGCGGCAGCATCGTCGACGCCGCCAAGGCCTGTCTGAAATTCGGCGCCAAGGATGTGTACGTGTCCTGCACACACGCCCTTTTCTGCGGCCCGGCCGTCGAGCGCCTGAAAAACGCCCCGATCAAGGAGTGCATCGTCACCGACACCGTACCCATCGAGGGCAAAGAGTTTGAGACGCTGAAGGTCCTGAGCGTCGCAGACCTTCTGGCCGAAGCCATCCGACGCATCCACTTCAGCGAATCCGTAAGCCTGCTTTTCAAGGGTTGAAGACTTAGCACGCGATTACTTGGTCTGGCTCTTTGGGAACCCATGCCTGAAATCGACGCAGAGAGCACCTACGTCTTTCGCCATGCGTTGTTGCGCGACGCGGCGTACAGCCTGCATCTTCCCAGTGATCTCGCGCAGCTGCACAGCCTATCATTGGAACTTGTCGAGGACGCACTCGGCGGGAAGTCCCCTGAACCGCCGCCGCTGGAGGGCACTGATGCACCCAAATGCACACCTCATCCCTCCGACTCTTTCGCCGCCGAACTAGCTGAGCACGCACGACTGGCAATGAACTCGGGGGCGGATGGCGTGTCGCACGATCAACTTTTGGCGGCGCGACGTCATTACCTTCGCCGCGCGGCCGAGTTTGCCACAAGACAGTTCCAGAGCCTGACTGCCGCGCACCTGTGGCAACAGCTAGCGGCATCGCTGCAAGGTGTGCGGAGAGCACTCGCCCTGACCCGTGCGGCAGGCGAGTTGATGAGTGACGGGCTCACGCGCAACGCCAAACCCTTGCTGGAGGAGGCCTTAGAACTGCACCGCCAGGCCGGTGACCGCCGCGGCGAGGGAGGGGCTCTGAGCAACCTCGCCGCGGCAGAAATGCGTACTGCAGGTGCGTCTCAGGTGGAACATCGACTGCGAGAAGCCCTCAAGATTCACCGAGAGGTTGGAAACCGTCGATTTGAGGCCATTACTCTCGGTAATCTCGGAGTGCTTCTTGAGTCGCAAGGCCAACTGACCCAGGCCGAGGCGATACACGATGAGGCGCTCGGCATCCACGGCGAGTTGGGCAATCGCGAAGGCATGGCTTCGGCACTGCACAACCTAGCCCGCGTCTTGTGCAGTACAGGCAGAAATGACGCTGGAAAGGCCGCGTACCGGAATGCTATCGACATCGCCCGAGAAGTCGGAGCCAAGAGGTCCGAGGCCAACTCGTTGCGGAACTTGGCGGGAATCTACGCCAAATGTGGCCAAAACGCCGAGGCGGAGCGGACCTACGAAGCAGCGCTGCATCTCAACCGCCAAGTGTCAAATCGCCATTTGGAAGGGATTACGCTTCAGGAGTTTGCGATTCTGCACGAACATACAGGGCGCCTGGTCGCAGCCGAAGCAATGTACGAGTCCGCCCTCGCTATTCATCGTGAACTCGGTGATTTCCGATCGGAGGGTGTAGCTCTGGGAGACTTGGCAGTCCTGTACATGAAAACCGGCCGTAGCGATCTTGCAGAACGGCTGTCGAAGCAGGCTCTAATGGTCCATCGACGTTCAGGCAACCGTCAATTCGAGGGAATGGCTTTGGCAAACTTGGCGAACGCCTACGCCGAATCAGGCAGAACGGAAGAAGCCGAGACCATGGTCCGCGACGCGATTTCCATCCACCGAGGAATCGCCGACCAGCTCGGTGAAGGCAGGTCTCTGGGCATTCTGGCCAACTGCCTCGTTCGCACCGGGAGGTTCAGTGAAGCGCTGGAGCATTTCGAGCAGGGACTGTCCTTGCTTCGGGAACTTGGAGAGATACACGCTGGCGCATGCCTGACGTGCGAATTCGCTCTGTTCCTGCTGGCGATCGAAAGGGTCCCCGAGGCGCAGTCAACCTGGCGCGAAGGGGCAAGTTGCCTCACTGAACTCGGCGACACTTTCAAGCTTGGCGAGATGAATGCTGAGATGAAGCGGGCTTGTGCCAAGGCGGGGGTACCTCCATTCGAAGCCTGACCAACCCCGGCAAGCTAATCGGAGGGCGACCACGCTTTGCGTTGCTTCCAGCGTGCAAACAGGCACGAGCGAGCGGTTTCCATGCCCCCAGGCCATTCCTATCGTGAGGTATTCGGTCACATTGCCACTAGGTGCAGAATTGGTCCCAGGAGTAGTCAGCATGAAGAAGTTCTCCTTGTTTGCGTCGGCGCTGGCCGTGGTTTTTGCGTTTGTCGCTTCGCCGGCTCCGGTTGCTCAAGACGGACCTTCCAAAGACACGGCATCCGAAGCCGCGCCTCTGGTCGATTACTTGATCATCTGCGCCGACGGGCTTTCGGAAGTTGCAGCCGAGTGGGCCATGTATCGCTCCGATAACGGGCGGATAGCCAAAGTCCTGACCATCAGCCAGATCGGCAAGCTCAACGAAATGGAGCAGCCCGGGCTTACGGAAATCAAGAACACCATTCTTGAGCACGCCGGCGAAGAAGAGATCGTCGAAGGCTTCCAGGTGCTGCTGCTTGGCGACTGCCCCACCGAAAGCACTACCGACTACGACAGTAAGACCGAGATCCCATGGATGCTGACCCGACAGGTGGACTCCAACCCGACCGAATCGCGCCGCCAGCGCATCCCGACCGACAACTTCTACGCCGACATCATTCAGGACGCCGACGGACTGCCGGACATTGCCGTCGGGCGCATCCCCGCGCGCACGGTTGAAGACGCACGCCTGGCGCTAAAGAAAGTCAAAGCCTACGAAGCCGCCCCCGAAGGCGACTGGATGCGGAACCTGACTTTTTTCGCCGGCGAGGGCCGCTTCGGCGCCCAGATCGACAAGATGCTCGAGAGCATCTTCATCCGGTTCGCGGAGCAGATCGGGCAGGCCTACAACGTGCGCATGACCTACGCGAACATCGAAAGCGACTACGCCTATGTGCCGCGCAAGTTCAGCGAAAAGGTCATCGACGAGGCCAACCGCGGCGCGATTCTGCTGACCTATCTGGGGCACGGCATGTACGACCGTCTCGACAACATGTACGTCGAAATTGACGGCAAGCGGGAACGCTACCCGATCCTCACCAGCGAGCACGTAGACCAGTTCGATATTCCGGACGGCAAGCTGCCGGTCATGACCATCATCGCCTGCCAGACCGGCTACATGGACCACGCCCAGGGCTGCCTGGCCGAGAAGATCTGCTTCACGGAAAAGGCGCCCGTCGCGGTTATCGCCAGCAGCCGCGACAGCCACCCCTACAGCAACACACTGATCCAGAAGGCCGTCGTCCAGGAAGTTGTGAACGACCGCGCCGTGACGCTGGGTCAGGCCTTCATGGATGCCAAGCGCGAACTGGTGCTGGCCGAAGACCCGGACCGCAAGAGCCTCGAGCTGATGGCCATGTTCATCATTCCGAAGAAGTCCGAGCGCGACGAGCTGAACCGCAGCCACCTGAGCATGTACAACCTGACCGGCGATCCGGGTCTGCGTCTCAAGCAGCCGGGGCTCAATGTCGGTGCGAAGCTCGGCGGCAGCGGCATCACAGCCAAGAACAGCGCTGAAGGCTTCACGCTGCAGGTCACCTGCGACGAGAAGCTTGAGCTCGAAGCCGAAGCCTGGATTGAGTGCCGCCGCGCAACACTCGCAAACCCGGTCGTTGAGTACGACAAAGCGGCTCTGACCAGCGGTGATGAAAAAGCCCGCTCAACGGCCGAAGACACGCTGGCCAAGAACCATGAGATCGCCAACGACAAGCTGGTGGCGAAGTTGAAGCTGACCCCCGACGGTGAAGGCACGGTCGAGAAGGGTGAGGGTGAGACCTTCGTACGGTTCTACGCCGGAAAAACCGACTCCCCCCTTGCGCCCGGTGACTACATTCTCAAAGTGTTCGCCCGCGATCCGAAAGGGGAGCGCTGCGGCTTTGCAGCCGTGGAATTCGAAGTAAAGAAGTAGACAAGTTTTCGGGAACGATCCCGGGGAGGCCACGCCGCACGGTGCGGTACGCAGCCCGCGGGCTTCACTACTGAGGTAGCCATGCAGATTCCGGCATTGAAGGCGGACCGTCGCGACACAAGCGGTACCAAGGCCATGCGCAAGCTGCGCGCCAACGGGGGGCTCCCCGGGGTGCTCTACGGTAAGGGCGCCGAGACCATCAACCTGACATTCAAGTACGCCGACATCGAGAAGCTGATCCACGACGCCAGCCACGTGGTCGAACTCGATGTCGCCGGCGACAAGCTGCCCGCACTCGTGCGCGGTTTGCAGCGCGATTACCTGGGTGACCAGCTTCACCATATTGACTTCATCCGCATCAGCCTGGATGAAAAGGTGAAGCTGAAGCTGCCACTCAAGTTCATCGGCACACCGCGCGGCGCCGCACACGGCGGTCTGCTCGAAATCATGCGCGGCGAAGTCGAAGTGCTGTGTCCGGCCTCGAACATTCCCAAGTACGTTGAGTGTGAAGTGGTCAGCCTTGAAGTTGATCAATCCTTCAAGTTCAGGGACCTCGGTATTCCCGAGGGCGCCGAGTTGTTGGTGAACCCGGACGGCATCGTGGTCAAATGTGCCCAGGCACGCCGGGCGACGGCGACCACCGAAGAGACTCCGGTCGCCGCTGGCGCGGTGCCTTCGGCCAAGGGCGCACCGCCCGCCGCTGCTCCCGCGGCCAAGGGCGCACCCGCGAAAAAGTAGAACAAGCAGACGATTCGCCCCTCCCGGCGCGCACTCCGGATGCGCCGGGCGAATGGACCAAAGGGGCAACGACGTTCCGGAGAAGGAGAAGTCATGGCAGTAATCCAGAGGATGTACGAGGGTCTGTTCATCGTGGACCCGGGGTTCGCGAACAAGGACCCCGAAGCGGCCGTCGCGTTGTGCAAAGGCGTGCTGGAAAAGCACGGAGCCACGGTCGTACGCGCCGAAATGTGGGCCGAGCAAAAGCTCGCCTATGAGGTGCGCAAGAACAAGCGCGGAGCTTACGTTCTGGCGGCGTTCCGTTCGGATACGCTCAAGCTGGCCGAAATCGAGCTTGAGTGCCGTCTGACCGAGCGCATCCTTCGTTACCTGTTCGTGAATCGCGACGGCATTCCCATCGAAAAGTGGTTCAAGCGCTACGAAAGCAAACCGAGCCGCCCGCGCGAGACGGAATCCAGCGATAGCGATAGCGACGGCGAAGAAACCGGCGCGCGACGCGAGAAGGCGGCGGCGGCGGCGGACTAGCCCCTCTGCGAACTCGCCCGCGAACTGACGAAGGACTGCGATATGATCACGCTCAACAAGGTATTCATGGTCGGCAACCTGGCGCGCGACCCGGATCTGCGGCACACGCCCTCGGGCACGCCGGTCACCGAGTTCCGCCTGGCGGTCAGCGACAGCTATACCAGCAGCAACGGCGAGAAGCACGATCGCACGTGCTTCATCGATGTCGTGAGCTGGCGCAAGCTGGCCGAAAGCTGCGCCGAATACCTGAAGAAGGGCTCTCCCGTTTTTGTCGAGGGACGCCTTGAGCAAGACACCTGGACAACCAGCGAGGGGCAACGCCGCTCGCGGATCCGGGTAGTCGCGTATTCTGTCCAGTTCATTCGTCGAGAGGTCGAACGCAGTGAGTCGGGGCGGCATATCCGCATTGTCGAAAAGGGTGGCAACACCGTGCGGGACGACAATGACAGTTCCGACGACGATGACCTCAGTGAACCGCCGCACCGGAATGAAACCGGCAACGATTACGATGAAGACGTCGGCGACGACGTCACACTTGACTAACACAAACCGCGCCCCGGGCGCGCCAAAGGAAAGCCATGGGAAACATCCGCATCAACAAGGTAAAGCTGAAGAAGAAGAAGAAGAAGAAGACGCGCAACCTGGCGCCGACGCACAGCAAGCTGACGAAGGACCAGCGCGTGTTCCTTGACTACAAGGATGTGGACACGCTCAGCCGGTTCGTTTCCGGCGTGGGCAAGATCCTGCCCCGCAAGCGCACGGGAACAACACACAAGGAACAGGCGATGGTACGCGACGCCGTGAAGCTCGCCCGCTTCATGGCTCTGCTTCCCTTCGTGAACAATTAAATCAGGAAGCGGAAGGCGACAAGCAGGAGGTGACTCCTGCTGCTTCGCCCCCGCCTGGAGAACGAACATGAAACTGTTGCTACGAGAAAGCATTCGCGGGGTCGGCAAGCGTGGCGAAATCGTTGACGTCAACGACGGCTACGCACGCAACTACCTGCTGCCAAAGAACCTGGCCATGCAGGCCAGCGAAGAGAACATGCGCCGTCTGGCCGGCGAA
Organism: Planctomycetota bacterium; assembly: GCA_019912315.1. Classification (GTDB taxonomy): domain Bacteria; phylum Planctomycetota; class UBA8742; order UBA2392; family UBA2392; genus JACKID01. The sequence continues at coordinate 17,660 of JAIOJA010000013.1, read as the reverse complement.
AAGCGCGCCTACGAATCCCGTACCGCCCGTGAAAAGGAACACGCCCAGGAAGTTTCGGATGCGATCAGCAAAGTACAGCTGACGGTGCCGATGCGCGCGAGCGCCGAAGGGCACCTGTTCGGCAGCGTTACACCGAAGGTGATTGTGGACGCGTTCAAGGAAGAAGGCGTCACGCTGAAGCCCGCGCAGATCGAACTCGAGTCCGACCATATCCGCGAGCTCGGGACATACAGCTTCAACATCCGCCTGCATGAGGAAGTGGAAGTGCAGAGCCGCGTGTGGGTGGTGGCCGCGCAGGACTAAGCCAGGCTTCAGGGGATCAGATACGCACAACGAACGACGCCGGGAAGAACTCTTCTTCCCGGCGTCGTCGTACACGACACATCCCTAACACTCGTTAAAAAAGTGAGCCTCACTGTTGGCGGACAGTGAGGCTCTCGAATGTGTGCTGAGTGATTTGCTTGCCTGCCGTATGGCGGCGCTTTGGTTTCTTTGCTTCTGCCCTGGTGACTACTTCTTTGCTGCGGACTTCTTTTTTGCGGTCTTCTTCTTGGCGGTTTTCTTGGCCGCCGGCTTCTTCTTTGCGGCAGCCTTCTTCTTCGGGGCGGCCTTCTTCTTGGCTGCCGGTTTCTTCTTTGCGGCCGGCTTCTTCTTGGCCGTCTTCTTCTTCGCGGTACCTGCCATGCTCCCCTCCTTAACTTTCTTCAACGCACACACTCGATGGATGAAAAGTATCCTGTCGGAAAGAACCCGTCAAAAGAAAATCATGCCCGCAGACACCATCCTTGACACGTCAATACGTCCGGATAATTTACCGGCGCGTCGCTATGTTGACGCGTCAATACATACGCGCGCGCGCCTTGGGCTACGTGTCATCGCCCCGCTTGCCTTGATGCTCGCGGGGTTGGTGGCGACGGGCTGCGTTACAACACCGCGGCCACAACTCACCGAACCGGAGAAAACTATCGACGCCGTGCGCGACGCGTACCAGCAGGATGACGCGGGACTTTTTCTTCACACTTTGGGCAAACCGGTCTTGCGCGAGTACAGCGAACACATCATTCGGGTCGGATGGGGAGAAATTCGTCCGCGCGTCGGTTCGTTCGTCGAGCAGGCGGAAGTCGTCAGCGTCGAAGATTTCCGCGAGGCGTCCCGCGACGTCAACGTCGATCCCGGCTTTGTCTGGCCTGATGATCGAGCCCAACTCAAGCGCGTACGCCTGCGACTCGACGGCAAAGAAGAAGACTTCCTGCTGCAACAGGAAGTCGACGACGCACCCGAACAATCGAAGCAGGCAGACGGGTTCTGGATCGGCGACCGCTACTTTGTGAAGCGCGAGCACGCCTCGCCGAAAACCTACCTGACCGAAGACTCACCAGAAGACGAGCGCACACACTGGCGACTGGTATTTCCTTACTACCCGTTTCAGAACAACGGCCCCCTCACGGCCATGCTGCAAAAAACTCTGGAAGAGCAGAACTAGCGCGAATCCCGCGCCGCCCCCGTGCGTTCCATGTGCGGGCCCTTGCTTGTTGAGCCACGCCGCCCTGTTATAAGGAAAACAGCATGAGCGCGAAGCTGATCATTGTCATTGCCCTGTTTGTCGCGGCCGTCGGCGGTGCGGTTACCCTCGCGCTGCTGGAAGGCGGTATTGAGTACCGCACCATCCCCGAAATCACCTCCAGCAACTACGAAGGCCAGCGCGTAAAGGTGCGCGGACAGGTGTTGAACGTGCAGAGCGAGTTCAAGCCCACACGTTTCACGGCCATGGACATTCCCGCCGAAGGGCAGACCGCGCCAGCCGATCCTCGCGTGATCCAGGTTATCTATGAAGGTGACGACGTGCCGCAGGGTCTCAAGAAGGGCGCACACGTCACCATGGAAGGTCGATTTGATTCAAAGCGCGGGGCGTTTGTCGCGACGCTGTTGCAGACCCAGTGCCCCTCGCGCTACCAGGGCAAGGAGCTGACGACCGCCGACGAGGTCCAGCCCGCGCCGTAGCCAATGCTTGCAAAAATCGAGAACATTCAGCAGTTCGAAAACGCGCTCGCCTGGATGCAGGCCGGCCAAAGTGCCCTGACCATCGGGCTGGTGCTCACGATGTTGCTGGCCGGTCTCGCGGCCGCTTCCATATTCCTGAAGGACGAGCGCCTCGCCCACGCCGCACGTCGCGGGCAATACGCGCTGCTGCTGCTGACAGCCGCGTGCTGCGCGCTGCTGTACCTCGGAATTTTCGAGGGCTACTATTTCGTCAACTACATTGAGCACGTGACCGAAAACAATGAGGTCACGGCATTCAAGATCAGCGCCCTGTGGGCAAGCCAGCAGGGCAGCCTGCTGTTCTGGTGTCTGATCCTGACCCTGTTCAGCGGGTCCTTCGCCTTCAGCCAGCGCCACAACCGCACCGACCGACGCCTGCCCTGGGTGCTGCTGGTTCTAGCCGTGGTCCAGTTCTTCTTCTTCTTCATCATGGTCAATCCGCTGGACGCCGACGCTGCACAACGCAGCAGCCCCTTCGCCACTTCGTTTCACTGGCTGCTCACACCCGACGTGGCCCACGTGACCATTGCCGACATCGCGGGCAACCCGGCATTCCAGGCCCCGCGCGACATGTGGGACCTGATTCGCGGCTATCACGAGGCCGGCGTCACCAACATCACCCTGCAACAGATCCACACCCAGATTCACAGTGATCCCGGCGCCATGCCCGCCGCTGCCCAGGCCGGGCTGCTGTCGGCCTACCGCGACGGCGGCGGCATGAACCCGCAGCTGCACAACTACTGGATCGCGATCCACCCGCCCATGCTGTACCTGGGTTTCGTCGGCTTCACGATTCCGTTCGCCTACGCCGTGGGCTCATTGCTGAGCGGCGAAGTCAGTGAAGGCTGGCTGAAACCGATCCGCCTGTGGACGATGGCGGCCTGGGGCTTTCTCACGGTCGGCATCGCGCTTGGCGGTCTCTGGGCCTATGAGATTCTTGGCTGGGGCGGCTACTGGGCCTGGGACCCGGTCGAGAACGCCAGCTTCATCCCCTGGCTGACCGGCACGGCGTTTATTCACTCGGTGATCGTGACCGAGCGCCGGGGCATGTTGCGCCTGTGGTCTTTCGCCCTGATCATCATCACCTACTGCATGACCGTGGTCGGCACGTTCCTGGTGCGCAGCGGCGTGCTGAACAGCGTGCACGCCTTTGGCGCGACAGGCGAAGTGGACAAGTGGTTTTACGGCTTTCTCGCGGTCGTGTTCCTGGGCAGCCTGCTGGCGCTGGTGTGGCGCGCGCCGCTGCTGAAATCGGACCGCAAGTTCGAAAGCCTGGCGTCACGCGAGGCCAGCTTCCTGCTGAACAACCTGATCTTCGTCTTCATCGCGATGGTCACGGTCATCATTACGTTCTGGCCGCTGATCACGAAGCAGCTTTACGGCGAAAACGGCAGCGAAGAGCTGGGGCAGAACGCGTTCGTCATGATCAACGCGCCCCTGTTCCTGATTGTGCTGCTGCTGATGGGTGTCGGCCCCGCGCTTGCCTGGCGACGCAACAACGGCAGGCAGATGCTGCGGGCTTTCCTGCCCCCCGTCATTGCCGCGGTGATCGTCGGCGTCATCAATTTCGCGCTGCTGGACTCGCGGGACCTGCTGATCAGCACCGACCACACGGACGCCGTCTCGCGGCTCGCGTCGCAGGTACGCTGGTTCATGCAGATCAGCCTGTGGCCGGTGTGCGCCTTCACACTGGTCTGCGTACTGATGGAGTTCGTCGCCGGCGGTCGTGCGCGACGCAAGAGTACAGGCGAGAACCTGCCTCTCGCCATGCTGCGCGTGACGCTTGCGAACCGTCGCCGCTATGGCGGCTACATTGTCCATCTTGGCGTGCTGCTGGTGGCGCTCGGCATCTACTACAGCAGCCTGTACGAGAACGAGGGCACCGTGGTCGCGCAGCCGGGCGGCTTCGCGATTCTGGAAGACAAACTCAGCAACGACCGCTTTCTCGTCTACTACGAATCGGAATCCCGCACCGACGACTGGGACTTCCTGCGCGAAAGTTTCGGGAGCGACGACCAGCGCGCACAGCGATATGAGAACATGCTGGGGTACGTACGCCGCAACCCGGACAAATCCGCCGATGAGATCATTGAAATGGTCCGCGCGGACATGATCGCCCAGTCCGGCGATGTCCCGCCCGCCTTCGGAAAAATGGTGGCGGCCATCCACTGGGGCGTGCGCCAGCGCGACAACACCAAAGTATACGAGAGCTTCGACACCATCATTCGCGTGTTCCCCTACGCTGCACCCGGCGAGCTTGACCTGACGCCCTACCTTGAGGCCAGGCGCGACGCCCAGCAGTTGCTGTACGGTGACGCGCGCACGGACGGCGCCTTTGATACCCGCGCTACAGGGCTGGTGTTCGCGCGGCGATTTGCCCGGCAGTTCATGGCCCCGGGTGCAAGCTTTCCCGTGCGCTATCGCCAGATTCGTCAGGAAATCACCGAGCTCACGCCGGAGCAATTTGCCGCGGCCATCGAGCTCAACGTGCTGGGCATGAGCCTGGACGAAACCCAGATCGAAACCGTGCGCGATGCCACCCTGCGCCAGATGGACGAAATTCTCGCCGCGCTCGATCGCGTGGCCATGGAAGGAGTCCGCCTGGGCACGGAGCTGCCGGGCGCCAACGAGCTGATCCTGACCACCGTCGGCGCCCTGCCCCCCGAGGAATTCGCCGCCCAGTACGGGCTGAAACCGGACGACAGCGAGGCGTACGCAGCCGGGCGGTTTGAAATCCTGGCCGAGTTGAAAGAACTTCACGCCGCCTTGGAGAGTGCAACCGTGGCCAAGCGCAACGAGATCGTGGCGCAACTGGCGCTGGACATCGCGAATCCTGCATCGCGCGAGAAGCTGACGGCATTGCGCCCGCTGTCGCTGACCGGCCTGCAGCGCGCGTTGAAGACAGCGGACGCCGAGACGGCCGGCGCGATCGAGGGCGAAATCAGCACGATTCTTGAAGACGCCGTCACGGTCGAGCCGCGTATGCGGATCTTCTATGACAAGCGCACCGGCTCGCCGCGCATGAACGAACCGGTCAAGGACCCTTACTATCACCGGACGGTAAGCCGCGACACGTACTTTATTCTGCAGAACGCCGAGGCGGACGGCACGGCGCTGTTCCGGTTCTTTGTCAAACCGCAAATGGCGCTCGGGCTCAGCGGGCTGGTCGTCATCATCATCGGCACGGTGCTTTGTTTCCTGCCCAGCTTCCGCAAGCGCCGCCCGGAGGTCGCATGATTTATCAGGCGGCAGAATCTCCGATGGCGAACTTCGCCAGGTTGCCGCGAAGGAGGCAGGCAGCAGGAACAGCCTTGATGGCGTTGGCGCTGCTGTTTCTGGCGCCTGCACTCAATGCGCAGGATCGCACGCCCGCCGAGGCCGACCGCCTGTACCAGCAGGTCGGCGAGCAGCTGTTCTGCATCTGCGGCTGCCGCGAAAACCTGCTGACGTGCAGCCACAACGTCTGCAGCGCCAAAGAAGAAGAGCGCAAATTCCTGCGCGAGCTGGCAGGCAACGGCAAGTTCGACGAATCCGCCATCAAGCAGGAGATGGTCAACCGCTTCGGGCCCGGTGTGCTTCAGGTGCCTGAGCAAAGCAGCCTCTACCCGCTGCTGGCGATTGCGGGCGCGGTGCTGATTGCCGCCTTCGGGGCCGGGTTCTGGGTGGTCACGCGCAAGGGGGAACGCGCCGAAGCGCCAGGCCGTGAAATCGACCCGGAACTCGAAGCGCGCATCGCCGACGAGCTGAAGGAGCTGGACTGATGCAAAGCACCGTGAAAGTCGTGCTGGGCGCCGTTGCCGCCGCCATGCTTACTGCGGTCGCGGACTGGCGCCTCGCGCCCCTGAGTTTCGTGATTGTGCTGATCACATTTCCGCCCCTTGCCCGCCGCAAACGCCTGTGGTTCGTGGGTGACGTCGAAAGTGAATACAGCATCGTCGCCCGCCGCCGCGAAGAAGCCCTGCGCGCCCTGAAGGACCTTGAGGACGATAAACTCGCCGGCAAATTGCCCGCCGACGATTTCGACAGGCTGCGTCCCGGCTATCTGCAGACCGCCAAGGATCTCACCACCCAGCTCGACAGGATTCAGCAGCGCCGCGCCGTCGCGCGCAAACGCATCGACCAGGACCTCGCCCGCTCAAAGACCCAGGCATGACCCGACTCGTTTTCATCGTCCTGATCGCCGCCCAGGCCCTTGCGGCCCAGGGTGTCCTTACGGGCCACGTGTTCGACGCCGCCGGCGGTGACCAATACCTTGATGACGCGGGCATGATCCTGGCCGTGCCGCTGCCGGGAGACGCGTCGCCATTCAACGAAATCACCGGCGCCGAGTGGCAAACTGCGTTCACGGCTCTGAGCGAGAACCGGAAGCCGGAAAATCCGCTTGGCGGCGCGCTGGCACCCGTAACCGATGTTGGCGACTGTTTCAGCGCGGAATTGCAGGGCGACGGAACTTTCCGGCTGGAAGGCATCCCCTTTGCGCAACGCATCGCCGTGGCCGTGAAGATCGGCGACTGGTGGTGGCCCTTGCGCGAAGAACTCTGGTTCACCCAGGCGGGCGCCGCGATTGACGTGCAGATTCCGTACTACCGCCTTGGCGCCGATCCGGGCGCTGTTCGTATCGAAAGCTGGCAGCTTGAGGCCCTGGGCAACATGCGGGAAGACCTGAAGTTCGGGCCGATCACGCTGGTCGAGGCACTCACCGTTACGAACCCGGACCCGCATCGGGCGGTCATGGTAAGCATCAGCCTGGACATTCTGATCGCGCCCGGAATGTCGGCCCGCAGCCTGCCTGCCATGTATGGCTCGCAACTGTTTTACATGCAGGGCTGGAACGCGGCCGAGCCCGTCAGCCTGGGCGACGCCAACCCCGCGTCGTGGACTTTCGGGACCGGCGGCGGAATGCACGGCAGCGCACCGGTGGCAAAGGCGGGCGCGCAGGCCAGCGCGGACAACCAGCACCCCCTGAACACAAACCCCATGCTGGCCATGGTCGGCGCGGGCGACACGGAGTATCGCGTCAACCCGTCGGCGGGCGGGCGCTCTGCTACACTGGTGTTCACACGCCCGGTACCGCCTTCGCGTGAGGGCGCGCCGGGCAGACTGACCCTGCGTCTGATGCACAAGGGGGGCGTGCTGATGGCATCCCCGGGCGACAAGCTGTCGTTCAAGCGGGCATTTGAATACGAAGTGGTCGAAGCGACGGGCGGCGTTTCCGAGGGGCTGACTTTCACGGCGGTGATCGACGGGGCGCACAGGCGCCTGTACGCCCCGCTGGACGCGACGGGGCGCCTTGCAAGCAACCCGGACGCCGAACCGGACCTGCCCGCTGGCGAAGTGGCAATTCTGGCCGTCGGTTTCACGCCCGAGGTGCAGGAGTTCATGCGCGGCCTTGAGGCTCGCGCCGGCGGCGAGCCCGCGCCCCCCGGCACACCGGCGCCGGCGGGCAAGCAGATGGACGTCTCCATGATTTTCAAGGCGCTGGCTTTTTTGTTCGGGCTGGCATTTGTGGGGGCGCTGATCGCGACTGTCCGCAAGCCGCGCGACGAGCAACTGAAGCGCCTGGGCGAGTTGCCGGGCTCTCGCCAGGAAGTGCTGGACGCCGTCAACGCCCTGGAGCACGAGTACGGACAGGGCGGGCTGCCCGCGCGCAGCTACACGGAGCAGCGCCAGCGCCTGCTGAACCGGCTGGTCGAGTTTGACTCACGAAGCGAGAACTGATGCGCCTGACGGGCACGGGCATCGTGAAATCTTGGGGCGCGACCCACGTGCTGCGCGGGCTGGACATCACCTGCGAGCCCGGCACCGTCACGGCCCTTACAGGCGGCAACGGCACCGGCAAAACCACGCTGATTCGCGTGCTGGCGACGATCCTCAAGCCCGACGCCGGCCAGATCACGCTGGGCGAGCTTGACCTGCGCGGCCGGGTCCTCAAATCCCGGGCGCGCATCGGCTATCTTGGGCATGACAGTATGCTCGACGCGGCCCTCACCATTCGCGAAAACCTTCACATGTTCGGCAGATTGTACGGTGTCAGTGACCCACCAGCCCGTGCGGCAAGCCTGATCGAGCGTTTTGAAGCGGCGAGATTCGCCGACCTTCCTTTAACAGAACTCTCCCGCGGGCAGGAGCAGGCCGGCGCGCTGTGTCGGGCGCTGGTTCACGGCCCGGCCTTGCTGTTGCTGGATGAGCCTTCCACCGGGCTGGACAAAAACGCCCGCGAGCGCCTTTGGCGGGCCGCCCGCGAACAGGCGAACGAGGGGTGCGTGGTGATTTTCAGCACGCACGATCACGACAGTGCGCGACAGGTTGCGGATCATGTAGTAGAGCTGGCTGAGGGGAAGCTTGTTTCCGTGGGCCAGGGCTGACGCGGCGCCCTGCGCCCGTCCGATCCACCAGACACCGCGTTACCGAACTTGCACAACAGGGCAGTTCCGATAGCATGTTGTACCCCGTGCGGATGTGTTGAACTGACGGTACAGACGGTATTTGCGTCAATCGCGCAGGTCTGCTCCGCGGGTTGGCGTAACTTTTGCATAGATGGCAATTACGGTTGGTCACCGGAGGTCCGATGAGACGCTCATTACGATCAGGCTTTACCCTGATCGAAATTCTGATTGTGGTCGGCATTATTGGCGTATTGGTCGTTGTGCTGCTGGCTGTTCTGCTTACGGCAAGCAAGAAGGGCGAAATCGCCCAGGCGGAGTTCTTCGTGAACAACGCCGTGCCGCAGGCCATGCAGAAGTGGCAGAACGACAACGGCAAGGACTCGAACACCTTCCCGGCCAGTCCGGACCTGACGGATGGCGACAGCTACTCCCGCGGCAACATTGAGCTGTTCAATGAACTGGTGACGAAGCCGATCAAGGCCGGCAAAGAGGCCTACATCGGCAACGACCTGTACGTTGAAGGCTCCGAAGGCGGGCGCCCCGTATTCCTGGACCCCTGGAACAGGTTTTACATCTACCGCAACTACACCATGAAGAAGAGCGCCAGCGGCAAGAACCGCGGCTACACCGGGCGCCGTTACAACGAAAACAGCTACGACATCATCTCACTCGGTCCTGACCAGCAGTTGTATGAGAAGGACGGCGAAACTGACGACATCTACAACGGCACAACCAAGTAGAGCCGGGACATCGACCGAGGGAGCAGGGCTATGAACATGCAACGCGTACACAACAAGGGCTTCACGCTGATCGAGCTGCTGATCGTGGTCGGCATTATTTCGCTGCTGCTGGTCGTGCTGGCGGTCGCGGTGCTGCCGGCCCTGAGCAAGGGCGACGAGAAGGCTTCGATTTCGCTGCTGCAGCAGGTAGGTCCGGAGATGACCTCGCGCACGCCGGCGCCGACGCTGAAGCAGTTCAAGAAAGACGCGGGCTCCCTTGCCGGGCGCATCAGCAGCGATGAAAAGATCGCGACCAGCCAGATGATGCTGTTCTATCTGGCCCCGTCGCGCTCGACCTGGGACGGCGCCAAGTATTACGAAGGGCAAAACTACGCGCCCAAGCACCAGCCCGAGGAGTTTCAGGAGTTCACCCGTGAGGAAGGCGGCAAGCTGCCCCACCTCGTTGACGCCTGGGACAACCCCATCTGGTACGAATACGACACCAGGACCAAGTCGGGCTATGTGTTTTCCAGCGGCAAGGATGGCGCGGTCGGCACACCGGACGACTTCATTTTCGATAGTCGCAACAACAGCGTGAAGATGCGCGAGCAGGTCGAATAGGAGCAAGCATGAAGCGCGCAACACACAATCGCGGTTTTACGCTCATGGAGCTGCTGGTCGTCATCGCGATCATTGCCCTGCTGGTCACCGTGATGGTGCCGGTAATCCTCGGATTCATGAAGGGTCGCGGGCTCAGCATGGCGGGCAACAACATCGGCGGCTTCATCGCGTTTGCACGCAGCGAAGCCATGAACGCCCGTCAGCCCCACGTCATTGTCTGCTTCTCCGAAAGTGAACTGATCGACGAATCCGGCCCGATCAAGCTGTACGCCGGGCCCGGCATGGCCGTCTACCGCATCAACAAAACCCCCGGCCCGGACGAAATCGAAATCAACTACCTCAAGCAGCTTGATTTCACCGATGCCATCGGCGGCGATGTCAATTTCAGCAACCGCTGGATCGGCGAGTCCCCCAAGGGGCCGATCCAGCCCTACCTGACGGACGGTGCCAACGCCAAGTTCGCGGGGAAGTACAAGATTGTCGTGCTTCCCGACGGGCGCCTGATTATCCCCGAAGACAAGCCCGGCTACATCCTTGATACGGCCGAAACCATGAACCTGAACACCGACCTCGCGCTGACCGATGGCGAGCGTTTTGTGTACCTCGACATCAATCCGGCCACGGGCGGCGTAAAACGTTCGAACGTGCTGGACCGTGAAGAAACTGGCGAGACGCAGTAAGTGGATCCAACAAAGGGACAGCCATGCGCAGGATAACTGGCACACGCAAAGGTTTCACGCTGACGGAAATTCTCGTCGCGCTGGCGATTTTCGCGCTGGGCGGCACGGCCATCATGGCGCTGTTCATCACGAACGTGCGCCTGTCGCGCCAGGCCATGGATTACACCCGCGCCGCGGAAATCACGCGCAACGTGCGTTCGCTGATGACGCAATCACTGAGTCGTCCGATCAACCTGAACAAGGACGACAACATCTACGCCTTCTATTACCCGGGCTCGTCGCTCAGCTTCAACCCCGACACATACCGCGAACGCTTCGAAACCGGCGCGACCAGCAGCGGCGAAACCAACGAAGCCAACATCGGCAATCCCCCCACGGACAACATCGTATTCTTTCGCCTGCCCAAGCAGATGTTCAACTCGCCGGCCATCAACTACCAGGAACCGACGGGGCAACTTACCGTGATCCCGCGCGACACACTGACCAGCGCGGGCACCAGCCGCTCGTTTGACGGCCCGCGCCCCCAGGTGTTCCGCCTGATGCCGGACGCGCTGCGCCGCTCTCGCGCCATTGACGGGCTGGACCCGGATGACCGCATGTCCTACCAGTTCGACGTTTCGATCCGCCGCAGCGTGCAGCGCGCCAGCGTGGACGCGACGGACGCGTCAGGCGCCAAGCAACCCCTTGAAGATCTTTTTGTCGTACACGTGCGCGTCTACAAGGGCTTCGAGTTCGGCGACGTGGTCAACGACCCATACTTCGAATGGGATTTTTACGTCAACGCTTCGAAGTAGCAGCACGCCAGGCCAGGAGACAGACATGAGAAAACTTAAGCGAGGCTTCACACTGCTTGAGCTGATGATCGCCATCTCGCTGATGATGATCATCATGCTGATGCTCTGGTCGATGTTCTCGAACGCCCAGCACATGTATCTGCGCGCCGCCAAGCGCATCGATATCTACAGTCAGGCCCGCGCGTCGCTGGACATCATGGAGCAGGACCTGCTGCGCATGGAAACCGGCACCGAGGACTACCACACCCTCAACTGCCGCACGGTCATGCCCGAAGACCTCCGCAACCTCGACGGCATCCCGACTTACAAGGGTTACTCCCGCATGGACGACTGGACCGACGAGTCCGACGCGCAATCCCTTAACATCCACGAATTTCTGTCCTTCACAGGACGCAACACCTGGTACGACGACACCCAGGAGAAGTACGTGACCGGCAACGCCCTGGTCGTCTACTACCTGCGCAAGCGCCTCCCCGTAAACGGCGAGGATATGGCCGGCGGCTACCTTGTGCGCCGCATCATCCCCGTGCGCAGCAGCGCCGAAATCATTGCCATCGGCCAGGGCAAGGTGAAAGAACCTTTGCCCATCGCCCCCCACGAAGACGAACTCGCCAGCTTCGTTTACGGCGCCCGTGTCTACGCCGACGACCAGGCCGCCTTCCAGGTCGGCGTGCGCAACGGGTCGTTCAACTACAACATCATGCCCGAGTGCTCGTCCACCGTGCCGAACGCGAAGTGGATGTACATTCAGGGATCCTCGGGCATCCGTCCGTCCGCGCCACAGGTTCCCCAGGCCGGCCCGACCATTCGCCTGCAGATGCCCCTGAGCGAAGACCGCGTCGAATTTGGCGGCTTCTGGTCCACTGCGACCTCACAGGACCGGGATTTTGCCAGCGCGCGCTGGAATTACCCGAGCGTGGTGATGATCGACCTGCTGATGGTGGATCGCAAGTTCGAGCGCTACTCGCCGGATTCAGGTGCCGGGTCCTATCGCTCGTTCAGCCGCGCGGTGCAACTGCCCGTGTCAGGCCCGATGTTCCGCCTTGACGCGCGCGACCTCGATATCGTGCGCTAGGCGAACGCCCTCTTACACCGGCGCGTGCCCTTGGGCGCGCGCCGTTTTCGTACCCCTACCTTGCCCCTTGCGAACCGCGCGGGTTTCGCGGATTATGCGAGCAACGAAGGCCCCTGCCTGAATCAAGCGCCGCGCGGATTGCGCTCGCGGGGCGTGAAATGCGGTTTCGAAAGGCAAGTCAGTGCGCATCGCCCTGGTTTCAGACATCCACGCTAACATCGAGGCTCTTACCGCCGTGATGGAGGACATCGACAGCCTGGGCTGCGAGAAAATCTATTGTCTGGGCGACCTCGTTGATTACGGCCCGGACCCCTGTGCGGTCCTTGACGTCGCCATGGAGCGCTTCGACCTCACGATCCTCGGTAATCACGAAGAAGCCTTGATGCTGGTCGCCGAAGACTTCAATGAGCGCGCCATGCGCAGCGTGGAGTGGACGCGCGAGCAGTTGAACAGCCCGGACCTCGCCAAAGAAAAGCGCCACAAGTACTGGAACTTTCTCGACGCCATGGCCAAAAAGCGCGAGCACCGCCAGGGCGATCTGCTGTTTGTACACGGCAGCCCGCGCAAGCCGACCCACGAGTACGTGTTCCCGAAAGACAGCCTGGACGCGGCCAAAATCCGCAGCATGTTCGCGAAGTTTGACCGGTTCTGTTTCTGCGGACACAGCCACATACCCGGCATTTACAGCGAATCAGGCAAGTACGGGCACCCCAAGAACCTCAACAACGGCGAGCTTGATTTGCGCCGCTTCCGCAAGCTGCTGGTCAACATCGGCAGCGTAGGCCAGCCCCGTGACCACGACACCCGCGCGTGCTATGTCGTGGTTGACGGCAGCAAACTGATGTTCCGGCGGGTGGAATACGACGTCCAGACAACCGTGGATAAACTGCGCGCCATCAAGCAGTTGCCGACCATGCTGGCCGACCGCCTGCTGCTGGGCAAGTAGGCCCACCGCGCGCCGGTCAGTCCAGGCGCGTTCGCGCAAACCACTGGCGCACGGCAAGCAACATTGTGACCAGTGCGCCGACGATCATCCACCAGCCCGCCGCGTCGCCCGTTGTGCAACCGCCTTCACCCGGCGGCGAGAAGCCCGTGGGACCGGTGTCGTTGTCATTGCTGACGTTGTTGACGTCGATCACGACCAGGTCGCTGCTGACCCCGCCGTTGCCGTCCTCGATGATCAGTTCAAACGTGAAGCTCTGGTTGAAAGTCACCTGCGGCGCCGTGAAGGTGGGGTTGACCGTCGTCGGGTTCGAGATGGTAACCACGGTGCTGCCCCCCACCTGCCGCCACGTGTAGCGCAACACGTCGGAAACATCCGGGTCGCTGCTGCCGCTGCCGTCCAGCGTCACCAGTGCGCCCTCGTTTACCGTCTGGTCCAGCCCCGCGTTCGCCACCGGGTTGTTGCTCGTGTTTCCCGTATACCGGATTCGATACAGTACCACGTCCGTCAGCACATACAGGTTGCCATCCGGTCCGAACTGGATGTCGCGCACCGGGGCCGTGAACGCGTTGGCCAGGGTCCACGCGGCCACACCCGTTCGCTCGTTGCCGCCGGTCAGCACCACGCGTACAACGGCCCCCGCGGCCGCTTCGCTGGCCAGGTAGACCACGCCACCGCGGTAGCCGACAGCGGGAAACGCCGTGCCCGTCGCGGGGTAGAAAGCCACGCCGCTGGGCTCAAAGCTCGCACCCAGAACCCATGCCGGGTCCTCGAATCCGGTGACCATTCGGGCGCCGCTGAGACCGCCTGTATCCCAGCCGTAGTTGCCCGCGACAGTGATAACGTTCAGCTCATCGGCCCCCGATGTCGCGGCATTGCCGACATCCGCGTTGAAGGGCTCACTCGTCGAGGTGTTGAAGGCCAGTCCGCGCGGGTTGTGCAGCCCCCGCGCCCACATGGCATTGCCGGTCAGGGGGTTGTTCAGCGGAATCGAGCCGTCATCGGCGTAGCGCAGCACTTTGCCGCGCCGGTCCGCCGTATCCTGCGCAAACCCGCCAGCCAGGCTGATCGATGCGCCCCCGTCGCCGACGGTAACGTACAGGCGCCCGTCAGGCCCGAAAGCGATACGCCCGCCGAAGTTATTGCCCGTGCTGCCCATGCTGATCGCCGGCACGATCAGCGACGGCGTTGGCGACAACGGCGTGCCCGGGTTGCTGCCGTCTTCCTGAAAGCGCTTGACCTCAAGGTTCGGCGCGCCGCTGGTGCCGGTCGAATAGCAGACATAGATGTAACGGTTCGTGTTGCTGGTTCCGCTGGACGGGAAGTTCGGGTGGATCGCGATTCCGTGCAAGCCCAGATCATTGCCGCTGGGCGCCACCAGGTCCGACAGCGTCGCGAACAGGACCGGCGCGCCGGGGCTGCCGGTCGGGTTGTTCACCACCATGATGTTGCCGGTGGCGTTTTCGGTATAGAAAAGGCGCCCGTCCGGCGTGAAGGCCATCGCGCGCCCGCCAACTACCGGGTCAACAAGAGTGTCGGCCGTAAAGCCGCCGGCGACACTCTGGGCTGAAAGGACTGAGCAACAGGCAAGCAGGAACGCCAAGGCCGTAATTCGCATCATCATCACTATCCGGGGATCGATCAGGGAAACCGTATGTTGACGCTGTTTAACGCCTGACGCAAGCCCGGGGTTGGCCGGGACTGCGGGCAAGGTTGCAGATCGTGTCAGTCAATCAGCTTCATGCCCCGCGGGGACAGGAAGACGGCGAAGGGACGCCCGACAAACAGCTTGCGCTGGACGTACGGTACGCGCTCGACCTGCAGCCGCTCGATATCCGCCAGCTTCACGCGCACGTAGCCGCCACCTTCGGTGTAGAAATCAATCGCCGCGCGCCCGCGCGATTTCGCCGTCTCTTTCAGTTGCGCCAGCGCGTCCGCGATTTCGTTGCCGTCGGTACCCGGCTCATGGCCGCGCTCGGCGGGCGTGAAGTGCGCGACGCGGGTCAGCTTCTCGTGGGCGCTGTGGGCCTCGCCCTCGCGGATGCTCTGCATCAGCAATTGCGCAAGCTCCGGCTGCGGCGCGCCGTCAAGGCTGCCGACAACCTGTGTGCCGTCGCTCAGGAACAGGCTGACGCGCGACCAATAGCGTGAGTCCAGACTGCCCGGCGAGTTGTCGCCCAGTACGAAGTACTGCTCCTCGCCCAGTTCCACCTGGAACGGCAGCTCGCGCGATTCGCCGAACTCATTCAGGGTGCGCCCGATGTAGTAGATGTCGCGGTCGATGCTGACGATGCGCACTTCCGCCCCGTGCTCAGCCCCGCCCCGCAGCTCAATGCGCGACTTGCGCCCGTCCGGCGGCTCCGCGCCAGCAATCTCGAGTGCCACCGGCCCGGCAAGATTGATCGAACCCTCGGCGTCGCGGGCGATCAGTTGGTCCAGCAGCGGCGTACCCACGTTCTCCGACACGTGATTCGCCCCGTCGATGTCGAGGCGCAGCAGACCATCGGCCAGTGAGAACGCGGCGAGATGAGTATCGCCCGCCACCAGATCAATCGCGCTGACATGCTCCACCGCCAACTCGCCGTATGCGCCGTCGCCGCCGTCATGCACCAGCTTGCAGCCGCCGGGGCCTGGGCGCATGGTCAGGGTGTACGCGTCCTCGTCGCGGACCAGCGTGATGGACAACTCACCGTTTTCGCCCAGCTTCACGTCCGCGCGGATGCGCAGATCCCCTACGACATGCTTGCCGTAGCGATCCGCCGGTGTTTCTGTCGCGCCGAAACTGGCGTCGTGGTCGGTCACGTCGCCCGGCAGGTCGTCCGTGCCGCCCCTCGGAAACATGACCACACCCCGCTTGCGCAGGCTGATCAAGCCGTCCTCGAAGGCAAGGTCGCCGTCGCGTTTGAAGTTGCTCACCCAGGCGGTGTTGCTGCTCAGGTGCTCAATGATCGGCAGCCACAGTTCATCGCGTGCCGCGGGCGTTTTGCGCAACAGCTCAATGCTGCCGCCCGGCGCGCGCACGTACACGTCACCCTGGGCAATCAGCACCTGCTCAAGGGGCAGGGCGATCGTGCGTTTGACGTACGGGTCCGTACGCCGCAGCGGATAGCGGAATACCGTCGGCTCCCAGCGCGCCGGATCACGCCACGCGTACACGAACTTGTCCACCAGCACCCGGTCGCCCGTGACAGGATCACCTAACAGGGTCGGTGCCATCGAGCCCGACGGGATACGAAACGCCTCAAGCCCGAAGTGCCACACCAGCAGCACCAGTACCAGCGCGGCCGCCAGGCTTTCCGCCTGGTCAACAATCACACTGATGGCGCCGCGCTCGCCGACACGGACATCGCGCCCGCGTACAACCCCCCGGTCTACGGCACCGCGCAGTGTGATGGCCGACAGCAGCCCCAGAAAGCCGGCCAGACTGTTGCCCCCGCTGGCCTTGTGCAACGCCATCGACAGCACCGACACGCCGATCAACGCCACGACCAGCCCGCCCGCAAGCACCGGCGAGGCCTTCACGCCAAGCCTGCGATGTACGAACCAGGTGACGGGCAGCAGAATCAGCAGCGCCAGAAGTACGGGCAGACGCAGCCAGACGCCCTCAAGGTTTGAGCCGACAAACAGTGCGACCATACTGACGACCACGCCCGCGCCGGTCAGGATGTCGGCGATGCGCTGCCGCAACTCCGGCTTCAGCTTTGCGTACCCCTTGGGCGGGGCGGCTTTCAACACGGGTTCTGTCATCACGCGCAAGCTATAGTGCTGCGCCGCAACGGACAAGGAGCCACTCATGCTGAACGAAGGTGACAAGGCCCCGGCATTCAACCTGCCGGACCAGGACAACAGGACCCACAAGCTGGGCGACTACAAGGGCAAATGGGTTGTGCTGTTCGCCTACCCGAAAGCCAACACCAGCGGCTGAACCAAGGAAGCCATCGCCTTCACCGGTCTGGTGAAGCAATTCGAGAAGCAAGGCGCGATTGTGCTGGGGATCAGCCCCGACAGCCCCGCGGCCCAGAAGAAGTTCACCGACAAGCACAAGCTGAAGCTGCCCCTGCTTAGTGACGAAGACAAGACAGTCACCACGGCGTACGGCTGCTACGGCGACAAGAAGATGTATGGACGCACGGTAAAGGGAATCACCCGCAGCACCTATCTGATCGACCCGAAGGGCAAGGTCGCAAAAATCTGGAGAAACGTCCGCGTGGACGGTCACGCGCAGAATGTTCTGGAAGCATTGCCCTGACCGCCCCGCAAGCCGCATTTTCAGGCAGTCGTCTGACTTGTCGCACCCCTTGTTAGGCTTTTCGTGTCTGACCAACAAGGAGTCTCGACATGAACAAGGCACAACGAAAACGACGCGCCCAGGAAATCAAGCGCAAGGCCAAAGAGGCCCGCC
>JAIOJA010000066.1 GCA_019912315.1 Planctomycetota bacterium | reverse complement strand
CTTGTTGGTACCGGTGTTGACCTGGCCGAAATTTCGCCACGGCGCGCTGGTGGCGGCATCGCCGCTGTAGAAGCGCACGGGCGTCACGGTGGGCGGCTCGTCGGATTCGAGCGCCTCGAGGTTCGGCGCCTTGATGTCGATGGTAAACAGCTTCTGTTTCACGACAGGCGGCGTGTCGTGATCCGTAACCGTCACCATAAAGGAGTAGCTGCCAACCGTCGTCGGCGTACCGGACAGAATCAGGTCGTTGCCGAGTGTGGTAGCAACGATCCCTGGCGGAAGCCCGGTGCCGACCGTCCACGAATAGCTTGGGACGCCAAAGTCGGCTTGGATGGGTTGACTGTAAGGAAGGTTGTCAACGCCGTCCGGCAAAGGGTTTGGCGTCGTGATTGTGAGCCCGACGGTGTAGTACATCTCGACGTTCGCTATCTGGCCGCTGGCACTTTGAGAAACGGGCCCAGCCGGACCGCCGAGAAGCGTGGTTTGGTACAAGAACCGGTAGAGCGTCACGGGTTGCCCATTAATATTCGTGGCATGGGGACCCGTTGCATATGAATTCGCCATGTTTGTGCCACTAACACGAGCGCCGAGGATGCCGATATGATCCCCCGCGTTGACCTGGATGTTTACAGCCGCGATTGTGGTACCTGGCAGATTCTGGATGAACGCCAGCGTCGTGTGCGTCGAGGTTGAAGCTGAGTAAAAAGGAGGTGCTGCAGGCAAGCGCATCACTTGAATGTACTGAGCACCGGTACCGGCACTCGCTGGCACCCGGAGCCCCGTAATAGTGAAGCTGGTCGGCGCCTGAAAGTAGTATCCACGAACTTGGCTTGACGTGTAGATAGAGCTTTGCGGTGGCAGGGGCATCATTGTCTGCGCAAACGCAGTTACAGACGCGACGGCCGCCAATGCTGCCACTAGAATGAAGTTGCGAAGCATATATTCCCCACTGTTTGTGAGTGCAGACGTGCCAGCCCGCACTCTCCTCCAATTGATACACGACCTCACGCTAATGAATGCGCTGGTTCGCGACCTGCCCCGATTGTGATTGCTACGCCATTCCAGTTTAACCACGTGATGCAGGACTACACAATGCTTGTTTCATGGAAATGTCTCGTTTCATAATGCGAAACGAACCGTCCATGGCGCATGGCACTGCGCAACTTGTGACAAAGAAGTGGGTTATGAGCCAGCCTCGCATCCATGCCAAGCAGAATGAAAAGACAAAGCCCCCGCCGTGGCGGGGGCTTTGTATGGTTTGCGCTGCCTACTTCTTGTCTTCGTCCTTGACCGAGTAGTCGGCGTCTACGACCCGATCACCGTTGCCGGCAGTCTCCGACTCGCCTCCCATACCGCCGCGAGCCTGGGCTTGCTCAGCCTGTTTGCGCATTTCCTCTTGCTCGTTGGGGCTGGCGTTGGCGTAAATCTTCTCCGCGAGCTTGTGGCTGGCCTTGGTCAGGGCCTCCGTGGCGGATTTGATCTTGGCGACATCTTCGCCCTTGATCGCCTCCTCAAGCTCTTTCTTTTTCTCTTCGATGTCCTTCTTGCCGTCCGCATCGATCTTGTCGCCGTGCTCCTCAAGCATCTTACCGACGCTGAAGGCCATGCGGTCTGCCTCATTCTTGGCGTGGATCAGCTCAATGCGCTTCTCGTCGTCGGCCGCGTTTTCTTCGGCCTCTTTCTTCATCCGGTTGATCTCTTCCTCGCTGAGTCCGCTGTCGGACTTGATCTCGATCTTGGCTTCCTTACCTGTGCCTTTGTCCTTGGCGCGCACTTTCAGAATGCCGTTGGCGTCGATGTCGAACGCCACTTCAATCTGCGGCATTCCTCGCGGTGCCGGCGGAATGCCCGTCAGGTCAAAGCTGCCGAGCAGACGGTTGCTGGCCGCGATCTTGCGCTCACCCTGGTAGACCTTGATGGTCACGGCCGTCTGGTTGTCAGCGGCGGTACTGTAGGTCTGCGTCTTGCTGGTCGGGATCGTTGTGTTCTTGGCGATCAACACGTTCATTTCGCCGTGCAGGACTTCAACGCCCAGTGACAATGGGGTGGCGTCAAGGACCAGAATGTCCTTGAACTCGCCAGTCGCGACTCCGCCCTGGATGGCAGCGCCAAGCCCGACCACTTCGTCCGGGTTCAGACCCTTGTTGGGCTCCTTGCCGAATATTTCTTTGCAGATCGATTGCACCTTCGGGATTCGCGTGCTGCCGCCGACCATGAGAACTTCGTCGATCTCGCTGGCGCTGACGCCTGCTTCGGTCAGTGCCTGCTTCGTCGGGCTTATCAAGCGATCAAACAGCTTGGCCGCCAGCGCCTCGAATTTGGCGCGGGTAATGGTCATCTGCAAATGCTTCGGCCCGCTCGCGTCGGCAGTGATGAAGGGCAGGTTGACGTCCGTTTGTTCGGTCGAGCTCAGGTCACACTTGGCCTTCTCAGCCGCTTCCTTCAGGCGCTGAAGCGCCATCTGGTCTTTGCGCAAGTCGATGCCCTGAGTCTTGTTGAACTCGTCGGCAATATGGTCGATCAGCACCTGGTCAAAGTCGTCGCCGCCAAGGTGACCGTCGCCGGTGATGCTCAGCACCTGGAAGACGCTTTCGCCTTCGTCGCTGCTGACCTCGAGGACACTGACGTCGAACGTACCGCCGCCAAGGTCAAACACAGCGAACTTGCCCTGCTTGCGCTTGTCGAGCCCGAACGCGACGCAGGCCGCCGTTGGCTCCGGCAGCAGGCGCAGAACTTTCAAACCGGCAATCTCGCCGGCTTCTTTGGTGGCCTGGCGCTGCGCGTCATTGAAGTAGGCCGGCACGGTGATGACAGCCTGGGTTACGGTTTCGCCAAGATAGGCTTCGGCGGTTTTTTTGAGGTCGCTGAGGATCATGGCACTGATTTCCTGCGGCGTGTATTCCTTGCCGCGCGCCTTTACCTTGACCATCTCGCCGGCGCCGCCGACGACTTCGTAGGGCACAGTCTTCTGTTCGTCGGTCACTTCATTGTGGCGGCGCCCGACAAAGCGCTTGATGCTGAAAATGGTGTTCGTGGGGTTCGTGACGGCCTGGCGCTTGGCCATCTGTCCTACGTGGCGCTCACCGTTTTCGGCGAAGCTGACAACAGATGGTGTGATGCGCGAGCCTGACGGGTTCGCGATAACTTTCGGTTCTTTTCCTTCCATGACGGCGACCACCGAGTTGGTGGTACCGAGATCGATTCCAACAGTTTTAGCCATGATGACCCTCCTGGGCGGGTGCGTTGACCCGCAAGTTCAAAGTTATGAGTGGGTATGCAAGCCCGGTGCCAACCTGCGGCAATATGGCGCTAACTCATCTATAAGCAAAGAGTTAGGTGATGTACCCTGTTCCCGATCACCTGCCAATTATGCAGAAACGGCAGCGCACGCCTAAGTCAGTATCCGCGCCTGCCATTTCGGCTGGCATGAATGGACGCGGCAGGACCGATTCAGCAACTTGCCTTTAGCACTACTTCCTGACGGACAACGGACATGCGTACACACGGGGGTGCACTCCCGCGCGAAAAGCATCTTGCGTGGCGCGTTCACAGCCCCTTTTCAAGCGTGCCGGATGGCCCTAAATTCCTGTCCGCGTCCACGAGATTTCGATGTCCGATCCCGTCCAGATCGTTGTCGGTACGAACAACCGGCACAAGCTTCGTGAAATTCGCCAACTGCTGGCGGACGTGAGCGGCATTGAGCTGCTTGGCCTGACGGCATTCACCGGGTTGCCGTCCATTTCGGAAGACGCAGACACGTTCGCGGGTAACGCGCAGAAGAAGGCATATGAAATCGCCCGCCTGATCGCTCTGGTTGGTCGCGTCGGTTTTGCGAGCCAGAGCACTTCCACGGACGACGACGAAACAGACTTCGAAGCCCTGTCCGCGCACCGACACCGCTCACGCAGCGGCAGGGTAAAGCGCGTCAGTCTTACGCCGGAACGCCTGCCCAAGGTCACCAAACCAAGCAGCCTCGACCTGCTCGTGATGGCCGACGACAGCGGGCTTGAAGTGGATGCCCTCGGCGGCGCGCCCGGTGTACACAGCGCGCGCTACGCCGGACAGCATGGCGACGACGTCGCAAACAACGCGCTGCTGCTGAAAAACCTGCGCGGCGTGCCCGCCGAAAAGCGCAAGGCGCGCTTCGTCTGTGAAGTCGCCCTTGCAACTCCAGAGGGTATCCTGTTTACCGTGCGCGGAACGGCCGAGGGTCATATCATTGACGAGCCGCGCGGGCGCGAAGGTTTCGGTTACGACCCGCTGTTTCTGTATCCGCCGTCGGGCAAGACCTTTGGCGAGCTAGGCGGCGAGGAAAAGAACAAGATCAGCCATCGCGCCAAAGCGCTTTCGCTGTTCAAGACGGAACTCGAGAAGTTGTTAAACAGCAGGAAGTAATACGGTGTTCGGCGTCGCCCAGCGCGGTTTCCAGCACAACACACAGCAGTCGCCTAACACGGAGAACCACCATGACGAAACTATGCGAAAAGATCTGGCGGAACGGTGAGTTCATTGCCTGGGAAGACGCCACGGTACACGTCTGCGCCCACGTTGTTCACTACGGCAGCAGCGTGTTTGAGGGCATCCGTGCATACAATGTCGGCGACCAGGCGGGCATCTTCCGCCTGCAGGATCACTGCCGCCGTCTCGTGGACAGCGCCAAAATCTATCGCATGGACATCAAGTTCTCGCAGGAACAGATCGAGCAGGCCTGCGTCGCGGCCGTCCGCGAAAACGGCTTCAAGGCCTGCTACATCCGGCCGATCGCCTATCGCGACTTCGGGCCGATGGGTGTGAACCCGCTGAAGAACCCGGTCACGCTTGACATCATCACCTGGCACTGGGGCGCGTACCTGGGCGAGGAAGCCCTTGAGCAGGGCGTTGACATGCAGATCAGCACCTGGACGCGCAACCGCCCCAACACCACGCCCGCGATGGCAAAGGCCGGCGCGAATTACGCCAGTGGCGCGCTGATCAAGATGGAAGCGATTCTCAACGGCTACAGTGAAGGCGTCGCGCTTGACGCCGATGGCTTATTGAGCGAGGGCAGCGGTGAAAACATCTTCGTGGTGCGCGACGGCAAAATCGTCACACCAAGCGGCGGGCACTCGATTCTGAAGGGCATCACCCGTGACACGATTATCCGCCTGTGCGGCGAAATGGGCATCGAGGTCACGGAAGGCGACCTGACTCGCGAGCAACTCTACATTGCCGATGAAGTGTTCGCCGTCGGCACGGCCGCCGAAGTCACGCCGATCCGCAGCCTGGACAAGATCAAGATTGGGGCGGGGAAGCGCGGCCCGATCACGGAGAAAGTGCAGAAGGCGTACCTCGACCTGGTGCAAGGCAAGAGCGAGGACAAATGGGGTTTCATTACCCGGGTCTGAACACACACCACCCAAAATTAGGACTTGTGCGAATCGTCATAATGATATACGACCCGCCGAGGAAGTCTCGACGGGTCGCGATCGTTAATGATCTGTTCGATGCCGGATGATTACGTTCTGTGGTATCTGGGTGCCTTGTAAGCTCCGGGGGCTGAGACCCCACATATTTGTACGTTGTGTCTCTAATGACTGGTCGGTCAGATGCGCGTTACGTCGCCCAAGCGTGAAGCAAGGTACCGTCAGCTATTGCAGGCCGCGCTGAAGATCTTCGCCCGCGACGGAATCGACGGCGCGTCGGTTTCCGACATCGCGGAAGCCGCCGGTGTGGCAAAGGGCAGCGTGTATCTTTACTTCGACAGCAAGGAAGCGCTGGCGGGGGACTTGGTTCGCTTTCTGTTCGCGTTTGATGACGACGGCCCGCGCCTGTCGGACGAACCGGAACCTTTGAAACGGGTGCTGGCATTCTGCGAATCCCACGAGCAACGGGTGCGAAACCTGGGCGAGGATTCGGCCGTCGTTCTGCACATGCTTGGACACATCGGCAAGTCGTCCGGGGATCAGCTTGGGCATGGCATTCGCCAGTTGTTGGCGGAATCACGGTTTGCCATTCAGGTGCTGCTGCGGAACGCCATGAACAAAGGCCAGTTGCCCGCCTGTGAGGACTGTGGGCGCGGAGCGGCAGTCGTCGTGGCGGCAATGTACGGAACGATTCACCAGGAACTTTCCATGCCGGCGCTGTCGCCCAATGGCGGGCTGCGAGTCCGGGATACGGTGCGCACGGTGCTGCGCGGGTTGGGCGCTTCGATCTAGCGGGGGGCGATTTGTTTAAGGCGTTCCAGGCGAGTTCTCCCGAAGTTGAGGTGGACCGGCGCACCATGCTGGCCGTGTCGAACGGAATGCTGGTGGCACCGGTAGCGCGCGAACTGTTTGAAAGCTGCGGGCTGATCGACGTTCAGCAAACGGAATGGTTTTGCCAGCAGCGCTGGCTGGATGTCTATCGCAGAATCCACGACCACCTTGGCGCCGATACCTTGTACTCGATAGGACGCCGCATCCCCTACGCCGCCGAGTTCCCCGAGGAACGCATGAACGATGTGCCGTCGGCTCTTGAATCGATCGACGTGGCCTATCACCTTGCGCATCGAGGCGGTGAAATCGGGCACTACAAATACGTGGAGCTTGGGCTGGACCATTACGAGATCCATTGCGACAACCCGTACCCCAATGAATTCGACATCGGCATCATTACGTCGCTCGTGGAGCGCTTTCGCGGGCGGCTGCAGTTCGATGTACGTATGAAGCGAGCCGCCCCGAACCCCGTCGAAGACAACGCCTGCGTCGTTGAGATCGTCAGGGTCTAGACTCGACGCCGCAATCTCGCGCGCCTATCGTTCGGGCATGACACTCACGGTCCATGTTCTCGGATCAGGTCAGGATGGCGGTTTGCCGCAAGTGGGCTCGCGCATGGCGGCGGACATGAATGCGCGTGTTGACTCTTTGGCCGTGCGCCTGGGGCCGAGCATCTGTGTACTGGCCGACGATGGACGCTGCTTTCTGGTGGACGTCTCGCCGGATATCAAAGAGCAGGAGAACCGCCTGCTGACGATTCCAGCCTATGCGAAACGCAAGCCCGGCAACCCGTTCGACGGTGTTCTGCTGACTCACGCCCACATGGGGCACTACGCCGGGCTCGTTCATTTCGGGCGCGAGGCTGCCAACTGCCGAAAGCTGCCGGTCTGGTGCACGGACAGAATGGCGGAGTTTCTATCGAACAACGCGCCGTGGGATCAACTGGTGTCGCTCGGGAACATCAAGCTGCATTCCGCCGGCGAAACGATTGAACCGTGGCACGGGCTGCGTGTTCGCGCCATCCCGGTGCCGCACCGCGGCGAGTACACCGACACGATTGGCATCAGCATTGATGAGAAGCTGTTGTACGTGCCTGACATCGACAACTGGGACGCCTGGCCGGCCGCGCGCGAAGAAGTAGCGAAGCACGAAGTCTGCCTGCTCGATGCCACGTTTTATTCGCGCGAAGAGTTGCCCGGGCGCGATTTGGGCGAAATCTCGCACCCGTTTATCACGGACACGATCGAGACGTTCGCCGACCTTGCCAAAGACCGGCGCATCATCCTGACGCACTTCAATCACTCCAACCCGGTCTGTGATCCCGGCGGCAAAGAAGCCCGAAGCGTGATCGCCGCGGGCTTCGAGCTTGCACAAGAAATGCTGGCCATCAGGTTTTAGGGGCCGCCCCATGTGGCAGCCCGGCGCGCCTGCGGCGTACGATGTGGGAAAGGATGCCTGCGCCACACATCAGCAGCCACCACGGTGAGCCTGTCCCGGCGCTGCAACCGCCACCGCCGCCTCCACCACTGCCGCCTCCCGGATCAACAACGCTGACCGCGAGGGTGTAGTTCTCCGACGCGGTATCCGTGTTCGCGTCCGTGACAGTCACCGTGAATGCGTAGTTGCCGGGTGCCGGCATACCGGACAGCACTCCCGTGTTCGTGTTCAGCGCGAGCCCGGTCGGCACGTCGATCGCCGGAATGTCCCAGGTGAAGCCGCCAGCGCCGCCGCTGGCGACGAAAGTGACCGTGTAGCTACTCGCGCCGCTTGCGTTTGGAAGGCTCCCCGCGGCCGGGGCTATTATCGCCAGTGCCGGGGGCAACGTAGGGCCCGAGCCAGGACCGCCCGTCTTCAGGGTGTTACTGATCGCCCAACCCGGGTTCGTTCCGTTGCCGGAGTAAGCCCCGCGGTGGATGAAGCTCCCCTTGCTGTTGCCGTTGAAATCGAGGTCATAGTGCGCGTCGGTGTTGAACGCCGTCATGCTTATGGCGCTGCCGGTGCATTGGCCGGTTAGCGGAAAAAAGTTCATGCCGCTGAGCGTAATGCTCGGGCTCGTCACATAGTTGGTGGCGTTGGCGACAGTGTCCGTGATGTTGTCGGACTGGGTGGTCACGGTCCCGCTGATCGCGTCGCTGCTGAACACCAGGTTCCCGACAACGTGGCTGGCCGTGCTGCCGCTGGCGACGCGGATGCCGCGCCCGCACGCATAGATGGTGTTGTTGTACATGCGCGCCAACTTGACCGTCTTGCCCTGGTGGGCCGTGACGTAGACGCCGGCGAAGCCGGCGTTCGGCGCGTCCACGAGAATGTTGTCGTGAATGGTGAAGCGCCCCGTGGCCTGGATCAGGCTTTCGCGCGGATTGCTTGAAATAAAGTTTCCGTAAACTTCGTACAGGTCGTTGCTGCCTGTGCCCGAATCCGGGAAGCCGCCGAACAACAGGTTCGGGCGGTCACCGCTGCCGGACGCACGACTGGTCTTGATGAATACGTTGTTGCGGATGATCGTGCTGCCGTTGCCTGAGGGCGTGCCGGCCGGCCAGTTGTTCTGGTGCTTGATCTCGATGCAGTAGCCTTCGGGGTCGTAAACGCGATTGCCCTCGATGACGCCGCGGATGAACGGCTCGTCGCCGTTGCTGTTGCCGAGGTACATACCGGTGCCGGCGCCGATGATTTCACAGCCGCGGATCGTCCAGTTCCAGCACGGGCACTTGGTGTTGATCCCGACGATCTGCTGGTTGTTGCCGGCGTTCAGGATGCGCACGTTCTCGACCAACATGTCATGAACCGTGTGCGGGGTGGTGGTGTAGCCCTCGGCCTTGATGCCGTCGACGGCGAGGCCCAGGCAATCGACCGTGATGTTTTTGATTTCGATGTAGCTGCAGTCGCGCAGGCTGACGGTGTTGTTGCCACTGACTCCGTTGAAAGTGGCAACGCTGGTGGCAGGGCCTTCGATTGTAATCCATGCGCCCGAGTTGCCATGCAGGCCGTTCAGCACCAGACGGTTGGTGTACGTCCCGGCGGCGAGCTGCAGCGTGTCGCCCGGGTTCAGCGCCGCGATTTGCGTCGTGTAATTGCCCGGGTTGCCGGACAGTGTCGCGGCGCTGAGCGGCGTGGCAACGAATGAGATCAACAGTACCAGATACTTCATCTTCCCCTCCGTCATGACGTGCGCGACCGTGCCGGCCTGTCGCCGGTTTTTCGAAATCACGCGTCGTTTGAACTGCCAGCGGCCGGGACGGCCGCGTTCCCCTACTTCACAGCGCGGATCAGCTCGACCCAGTCGAGTTCGACCTGCGCATTTTCACCTTCCGTAATCAGGCTGATGTTCATGAACGACTCGCCAACCTGCGGATGCCCTTCGTGCTTTGTACGCTCAAGCAGGTCGTCAACGCGCACTTCCAGTACGTGCCACTGGCCTTGTGTCAGCTGCCTCAGCTCAATGCTGTAGTTGTCGTTTCGCTCCGGGCAGAACTGCGTAAGTGTTGCCGTAGTGGCGTTGGTAAACCGCACTCGCAGGCGAATCGCCAGACCGGGCTCATGCTGGACGTTGGCTGGATAACCCCAGAATACCTTGTCTCCGCGAATCGCCCCGTCGATCAACTCGCCTTCGCGCAAACGCCCATCCGGGTCAGCGTCGAAGTTCTCGCGGTAAGCGACCCGCTCAGCCAGCCCGGATAAGAACGGCTCATTGGCAAGCAGCTTTCGCAGGTCTTTCGGGTCACCGATCTTTGCGTTTCGAATCAAGACGCGCTTGCCGGCGGAAAGCGTTGTCGGTTCCGCACCGCCGGCACTGACTTGCAGTTCACCCTCGTAAAGAAACACTTCCGCGCTGTTGGTGTTGACTTCATACATAGCGCACCCGCTACCACCTTCGATTGATACACCGTTGTTTTCATTGCGAATACTTACGTAGGTCCCCATCTGCGTCCCCCGGCTGTCGAGGAAGAGTTCACCCTTGCCCGGCTCGAACAGGACAGAGCCGCCACCCCGATAGATCTCGATACGCATTTCGCCGTCGAGGCGAACGAGAATGCCCTTCACCTCAAGATCAACCGGCTTATCGCACCTGAACCAACTGCAATCGGCGAAAACCGTTTCGTCCTTCGGAACCCTGTAGGCGGGCGCGCCAGTTTCCATGTACTCCGCGTTCGCAATGCGCAGATCGGTGCGAGGCTCCTTACTCAGCAGGCGCACTTCGAACCCGGGCTGCGGCTTCTCAACCGGCACCGTCTCGCGGTCTTCGGGTTCTTTGTTGTCAGGCTCTTCGACGACATCATCCGGTTTGACAGGCTTCGGTTCCGGAAGCGCCTTCGGTTCTTCGCCCGAATCGTCGGGCTGGATTGGTTCGGGAGCTGGTACCGGCTTGTCAGGTTTTGGCTCCGGTTGCGCTTCGTTGCTCTGCTTATCTTCTGGGTGGGGTTCGGGCTTGTCGTTGGGCTCATCCGTGGGCTGATTGGTGGGGCTCCACCGCTCATGCGGCGGGCTTTGATTTGTTTCCTCGGCGGCCTGTGGCTGATCCGGCGCGGGTTTGTTGGCTTCGCTGAGTTTGGGCAGCCAGATTGCACCGCCGTATAGGATCGCGGCAACAAGCACCAGCGCGCCGACCGCCACGGCTGCGGAAACCCATGAGCGGCGTCCACCACGGCGCATGGAGCGCCCGCGGTCGATGCCGAGGGGTCCCACCGGCTGCAACAGTCGGCGGGTGTGATCGCCGGGAGGCGCCTGATCAAGCGGTTGCTCGCGCAGTGCGTCCTCGATCAGTACGTCCCAGATATGGTCTTCGTTCTTCTGCATGGGTGGTCCCAATCAAGGAGTCCTCAAGGGGCCGGGATGTCCTCAACCAAATCGGAAAATTCATCCCTGCCGCTCGACGCAGGCCTTCAGCTTGTACTTCACGCGCTCGAGCAGGTTTTTGACACCGCCGTCGCTGAGGCTCAAAGCTTCGCCTAGCTGCTCGCGCGAATAGTTCAGCGTGTAGCGCATATGCAGAATCTGCTTCTCGCGCTCGTCCAGACCCGCGATGCAGCGTTTGAGGGCTTCCACCTTGCCTTGCGCGCCGTCGTCGCCGGCGACTGCGGCCCAGTCCTGCTCGATGGTCTGCATGTCCAGGGGCACGATTTTGCGAGTCTTGCGTACTGATTTCAGAAACGCGTTCTTCGCCACTGTACGCAACCAAGCCGCTGTGTTCCCCGGTGCCGGCGGTGTGCGCAGTGCTTGCAGGAAGACCTCCTGCGTGGCGTCTTCCGCTTCGGCGTGACTTGCACCCAGCACACGCAGGAAGCGTTGCAGGTCGACGCCGTGGTCGCGCCAAAGGGTGTCGAGGTCAAGTTCGGGCACGGGCCAAGTTTATCACGATTCGCTCAGCCACGGACCTTTGCCTCCGGCCTGCAAAAGGATGCCGCGTATGAACGTGCTCTTGGACATGGTGTATGCGACGCGGTCGTCGCGGTACATTGCCGCGAGGTCGCGCTTGAGCGTTTCGTAGCTTGCTGCGTCATCCGGGTGGGTCCGCAACCAGTCGCGGAAAACCAGGTGGTCGTGTACGACCCAGGAGTCCCGGTGTGCTATGTGCACATGCGCGCTGTTTTTGCCATGCCGGAAAAAGTACAGGCGCCCGGGCAAGCCGTTCACGCCGCGGTAGGTGAAGTCGCAGGCAGTCACGGCGCCTACCAGCCCGATATGCCCCTCGTTGCCGCAGGGCTCAATAGGAGTGTGCTCGCCGGGGACGGCCTCAATTTCGGCGGACACGTCCAGCAGGCTTTCGTCGGCGACCGCGATCAGGATGTCGATCACCGGCTTGGCAGCGAGCCCGCTCACGGATGTGCTGCCAATGTGTTCGATGCGATAGCCCGTGCCCAGGTTCGCGATCAGCCGCTCAGCGTCGGCGGCATAGCGCGCGGGCCAGGACGGGTCGTAGCCAACAATGATTACGGGGGCAGTCATGCCACCGGTTTGGCCGTTTCAGCGGCCGGTGGCAAATGAAAAACCGCCGCGCTTGCGCGCGGCGGTCTCAAGACAAAACTCGATTACTTCAACTTGATCTGCCAAACGGAGATGTCTCCGTCGCCGGGCTGACCGGTCTTGCCGACTGCATCAACCCAGTCGATCTTTTCCGTCAGATCAACGAGCTTGCGCGACTCGCTGGCGTCCTTGACGGCGCCGGTCGTGATCGCGGCGACGCCATCTTCCGCCAGCCCAAGATCTTCGGTGTCCGGCTTGTAGTCCTCAAGGGCAGAGAAGCCGTCGTACCAGTAGCCCCAGTAGCGCACGCCGTTGCGGCTGCCGGTGTAGCTCTGGCCGACGATGGTGACGGTCTTGTCGTTGATGGCGATGCCCTTGATGCGGTGCTCGCCTACTTCATCCGGGCCTGTGCCGGTGTAGTAGAACGCTGTCCACTTTGCAGCGCCGTCTGCGGTGCCAAGCGCAAGCAGCACGCCGTCGCCGGATGAGGTGTCGTAGGTGCTGGATGCGGCGAAGCGCCCGCCGACGTACACGGTGTCGCCGATGACGCGCACGAGGTGCGTGTTGTTCCGGTCGCCATTCGTGCCGGCGAACGTCTTGCCCCAGGCGAGCTTGCCGTCGTTATTGACGCGGATCGCACTCAGGAACGTGGTCGCGCCACGACGATCGCACGAGGCATAGACGTTGCCTTCGGAGTCGGCGCTGAGGCAGTTGATGTTGCTGCCGCGGCCCATATCAATGCGAGTGCTCCAGGCGACCTTGGGTGTTTCGCCAGCGAGGTTGACTCGTGTCAGGAAGGCGCGGTCGCTGGCGATGCCGCCGATGGTGACGCTGTTGTCAGCGTGGGCGACGATGGCGTGCCCGCGGTCCTGGCTACCGGGCGTCGGGTCAAAGCTGAACTGCGACTTCACTTCGCCGTCAGCGGCGTTCAGGTTCAGCAACAGGACTTGCCCGCCACCGCCGGAGGTACCGGTGACATAGACATTGTCGCCTTGCAGCGCGATTCCGTAGGCATCGGAGTGGTGACGCCCAAGCATGCTACCGCCCCATTCCGGGCGCCAGGTCTTTTCCCAGATCGGGTCGCCGGTCGCGCCGTCAACCTTGATCACCAGTGACGAAAACAGGCTGTTCGAGGAACTGTCGCTGGTCGCGCCGCAGATGTAGAGGTTGCCCGCTTCGTCCACCGCGAGGCTGTTGGCCGTGCCGGCTGTTTCGCCGTTCTGGCCGGAGTCTGTGGTGCGGTCCATGTACTTGCCGTTCCACATCTTGGCCCAGGCCAGTGTGCCGTCGGCGTTCATCTTGCCCCAGAAAATGTCCAGGCTGAACTTGTCGGCGATCTGGGTGGCGTGCCCGGTGAAGTAGATCGAGCCTTCCGGCCCGCCGACTGCTCCGCTAAGCATTTCGTCCGTCTTGGCCGCGCCGAACAGCTTGTGCAGGGCGGTATCGCCGTGGCTGAAGCGCTTGGCCTCGCCGCGCGCGCGCCCCTGCAGGTTCAGCTCGAAGGTTTTGTCGCCATTGTAGGTGACGGTGACCTTGGCTGTGCGCGTACCGGTTTCGATCGGGAAGAAGCGGGCGCGGAACGACCAGTTCTTGCCGTCCGTGACGGTTTCGGAAACGTCACCAAGCGGGTCACGCTTGCTCTGCTGAAGCAGGGTAAACTCTTCGCTGACCATGCCTTCGCCGACCGCAATCTCGGCCTTGTCGATGGTCATGTCCTTGCCGGTCTTGTTGTAGAACGAGATCGTCTGAAGGGTCTCAGTGAAGATGGCGAGGCTGTTCTCTTCCGAGTGCCCAGGCATGATGTACGTCGCGCCGGAAGCAAACTCTTTGCCCTCGGCCATGACGGTCGGGCCGGCGGCGGCTTGCGCTTCTGCCGCTGGCTGTTGGAGCGCGACCACAGAAGTCACGCCGGCAATAAACAACAGTGACCACAATCGAAGTCTCATCCTTGTCTCCTACGCATTGGAATTCAGATGTGAGCAGCCGTTTTCTATGCGGATAGCGAAGTGTGGTCAACGAGGAAAAGCAGGTCGCCGGCTCAACTGCTATAAGCCTAATGTATGAGCCCCGCCGTCACGGCATCCGGCCTGCGCAAGAACTACGGCGATTTTGTCGCCGTGGACGGGATTGATTTCGAGATCCCCAAAGGCTCGTGCTTCGGCTTCCTGGGCCCGAACGGCGCGGGCAAGACCACGACCATGCGCATGATTTATCGCGCGTCGCCCATCGGCAGCGGCAGCCTGAACATCCTCGGCCACGAAGTCGGCGGCGGCGAAAACGACCGCAAGATCAAACAGCACATCGGCGTCGTGCCGCAGGACGACAACCTCGACCAGGAACTCAGCGTGCGCGAGAACCTGGAAGTGTTTGCGCGCTTCTATGGACTCTCGCGCAAGCAGGCCAAGGCGCGCGCCGTCGAGTTGCTTGAGTTCGTGCACCTGACCGAGCGCGCGGATTCGAAGGTGCTGGAGCTGTCGGGCGGCATGAAGCGGCGGGTGCTGATCGCGCGCGGGCTGGTCGGCAACCCGGACCTGGTGGTGCTGGATGAGCCGACGACGGGGCTGGACCCGCAGGCCCGCATCAACCTGTGGGACCGCATGCGCGACCTGAAGCGAAAAAACGCCACGCTGATCCTGACCACGCATTACATGGATGAGGCCGAGCAGCTGTGTGATTCGCTGGTGATCATGGACAAGGGCAGGATCGTAGCCGAGGGAGCGCCAAGAGACCTGATCAAGCAGCACGTAAGCAGCCACGTAGTAGAGATCGACCTCACCGGACGAAACCCAGCCCATCGCGTGAGCGATGGAGCCCCAGCCGAGAACGCGGAGGCGCTCAAGGAGTTGGAGTCACTGGCCAAGCGCTTTGAGCAGCACAACGACCGGCTCCTTCTATATGTAGACAACGGCGAAGAAGTAGTGACCCGCGCCGCGCAATTGCTGCCGGATGCTGAAACCCTGCTGAGGCGCAGCACACTGGAAGACGTGTTCTTGAGAATCACAGGCCGAGGTCTGGAGGAATGAACAGCAACGGCGTGAAACCACGAAGGACCACGAACAGACACGAAGAACTGCCAGGCGCGGTTGTCCTCTTCGTGGTTCTTAGTGGCCCTTCGTGGTTACAACGCAGTTCAGGAAGGCGGCGACGCAACTGAATCTCCCCGGTGACATCAACCTGACCACAGCCCTTTCCGTCTGGCGGCGGAATCTGACCGAGTATTCGCACACGTGGATGACCAACGTGCTGCCGAACTTCTTTGACCCGGTGCTTTATCTGCTGGGCATGGGGCTTGGTCTGGGCATGTTCGTGGGGCGTGGAGTCAACGGGCTCAGCTACATCGAGTACATCGCGCCGGGGTTGATGGCCGCTTCCGCCATGCAGGGAGCGTCGTTCGAGACCACCTATAACGTCTTCGTCAAAATGAACTTCGCCAAGCTGTACGACGCGTACCTGGCGACGCCGGCCCAGATTCAGGACATCGCCTTCGGCGAGCAGCTATGGGCCAACACCCGCGGGCTGATCTACGGCTGCGCGTTCCTGCTGGTGCTGATCGGCTTTACGCTGGCGGGCAACCGCATCATCACCAGCTGGTGGGCGCTGCTGCTGCCGGTGGCCATGCTGATGACCGCAAACATGTTCGCGCTGATCGGCCTGACGTTCACGGCCAGTATTCGAAACATCAACTACTACGGCTTCTACTACACGCTGTGGCTGACGCCGCTGTTCCTGTTCAGCGGGATATTTTTCCCGCTGGAGAACCCGAACATGGCCGGCGGGCATGCCGCCACCATTGCATGGTTCACGCCCCTGTTTCACGCTGTCAAACTCATGCGCGGGCTGGCGCAGGGCCCGCTGGACTGGTCCCACGCCGTCAGCGCGGCCTGGATTCTCGCGGTCAGCGCCGTGTTATCGGTCGTCGTCCCACGCCGTATGCGTAAGCGCATGATTCACTGAGTGACATTGGGTATATTCTGCGGATGTCTCTGCCCGCCGAAATCGCCTATCTGTTTCGCCACGCCGTGGTTCGCGATGCCGCCTACGACTTGCAGCCGCCGTCGTCGCGCGCGTCGCTGCACGCAATGGCGCTGCAGATCCTGGAAGCGCTGGCTGCAACCATGCCGGCCGGCACGCTCGACGCGTGGTCAGAGGAACTGGCCGATCATGCCCGTCGCGCCATCGAGTCCGAAGGCGCGGACCGCGAAGCGATCCTGCGGCAAGAGCTGGAGTATCTGCTGCGGGGTGCGAAGCACGAGGCCGGCCTGTGGCACAACGAGCGGTCCGTGGCGCTGCGTGCCCGGATTGCCGACCACGAGTTGGCAGACGACGCCCAGCGCATTCGCGCGCTGCTTGACAACGTCGAAACGTTGATGCGGTCCGGCAGCATCCACAAGACGCCGGCTTTGCTTGATGCAGTGTGGGAGCTCGCGCAGGCGAGTGGCAAGCCCGCACTGGTAGTTATGGCTCTGGCGGCGCGGGCCCAGGGCGCGGCTATGCAGTCCCGCCATGAAGAAGTCGCCCGGCTGGTAGAGCAGGGAATCGCAGCGGCGCTTGAGATCGACGACAGCGAAACGCACGGGCGCCTGCTGGTGACGCTGGCTTCGGATGCACAGGCGACGGGCGATTGGGTGAAGGGGGAGGCAGCAGCCCGGCGTGCGCTGGAACTGCTGGCAGGAACGCATCATGCGGCCTCCGAGGCGAGGGCCCATTTGTACATCGGCGACGCCTGCTGGGAGCAGGGCAAGCTGGAAGAAGGCGTGAGCGAGTACCGCGAGGCGCTGAAAATTTACCAGGCCGCCGGCAACCTTGGCGGTGAAGCCAGCGCCCGCGACCACCTTGGCTCGTTGCTCACCGAACTGCAGCGCAAGGACGAAGCCGGGCAGCAGCACGAGCGCGCGAAGGAAATCTACTCGGATATCGGCGATACGGTGGGGTACGGCGCGGCAGTATCAAACATCGCGTCGTTGATGGAAGTGGACGGACAGCACGCCGCCGCCCGGGTGCACCGTCTTCAGGCGCTCAAGAATTTTCGTTCCGCCGGTGCGACCTACATGGAAGGAATCGCGCTGGGCAACCTCGGCCATCTGGCCCGGCTGCTGGGGCGCCTTGAAGAAGCCTCGCGCTGCTTTCAGAAGGCGCGGGACCTGCTCAAGCGTCAGGGCCGCGTGGTGGAACATGCGGTGTTCGAATCCGGGCTGGGACAACTGCTGTTGCTGACTGGTTTCACAGACGCCGCGGAAGCCAACGGACGCGCGGCTTCGGACGAGCTGACCCGCATCAACGTATTTCACTGGCGCGAAAAGTACGCGACCATGCTGCTGATTCGCGTGGCCGCGGAGCGAGCCGTGGGCGGCAGCTCAAAGGCGCTGCGTGACGGCGAAGACCTGCTGAGGCGTATGGGCGACGCACGCAAGGAAATCGACGGCGGGCTGAAATCGACTTACGAGTCGGCCGCGAAATTGATGGAAGAAGCCGGCAAGCCCCAGCCGTTCATCTACTGCGGGCATCTGCCGGATGAACTGCCGGCCCCCCTGCGGGTCGCGCTGCTTGACCGACTAGAGAAGGCGGATCCGGCGGGCTGGGCCGACTTGCAGCAGCGCCCAGCGTTGCTGGCAGCATTGCGCGAAGGCACGGAAGAGTTGGCTGTGCCCGACTGGCGGAACGTCGGCGAGGCCTGAAGCCGTTCGGGACGCCGAATTGAAACAGCTGAGCAAGCAGATCTTCGAGCTGCGCAAGCGCATGGCGCGCGAGGAATAGGCCGACGCCGAGTTGTCCCTTGTCCCTACCGAAAACTCCGTCGGCCCTATTTCTAGGCGTTCCTAAGACTCCGCCCATCCGGTCGAGATCGTACCAAAGCGCTGCTGTCAAAGCAGCCTCGGCGGAATTTTCGGTAGGGACACCATTTTAGGC
>JAIOJA010000065.1 GCA_019912315.1 Planctomycetota bacterium | reverse complement strand
CGCTGGCTCTGAGGCCGTCGGCCTCCTGCAGCTTCTTCACGATCTGTTCGGGGCTGTGCTTCTTCTTCATGGCTGAATCCTCCTTCAAAGTGACCGGAAGACTCTACTTCCAACTGGACCGATTTTAGGGGACCAGACCATCGGCGCATCCGCGCCTTGGCCCGCTCTAATCCGATGACCCACACCGATTCTCTGCGAGAATCGGTGTGGGCTTCCACTGTGCTGGCGCTCCGCGCCGGAGCTGCGCACAGGAGCTTGCAGTACGAGGAATGCGGCCTCCTGTCCAGGCTGGAAGCCTGCGCTACGGTACTGCCAGCTTGACACTGTCTAAATGTCAGGTATCCCTTCCGGCATGACGGCTAAGCCTCGCATACTGCTTATCGACGACGACGCCTCCCATGCGGAGATTGCGGGGGAGTCCCTGGAGCGTGCGGGCCACGACGTCACCCTGGCCCATTCTGGCAACGAGGGGCTGTCCAAATTTCGCGACGCTGAATTCGACGTCGTCCTCACCGACCTGCGCCTGCCGGACACCGACGGCATGGAAATTCTGAAGCGCATCAAGGCCACGGACGCCGACACTGAAGTCATCATCATCACCGGCTACGGCAGCGTCGAAAAAGCCGTCGAGGCGCTGCATCACGGGGCCTACAGCTTTCTCGAGAAACCGCTCAACCGCGACGCCCTGCGCAACACCGTCGCCAAGGCCCTGGACCGGCGGCAGCTCAGCATCGCGAACCGCGAGTTGCACAAACTCGTAAACGAAAAGTTCGGCTACGAGGGCATCGTCGGCAACTCGCCGGCCATGCAGCAAGTCTTCAATCGCCTGAAGCAAGTAGCGCCTACAGACGCGCGCGTGCTGATCACCGGCGAAAACGGGACCGGCAAAGAGCTTGTCGCCCGCGCGATTCACTTCAACGGTAAGCGCCGCGAAGGTCCGCTTGTGGCGGTCAACTGCGGGGCGCTCAGTGGCGGCGTGCTGGACAGCGAATTGTTCGGGCACGTAAAGGGCGCGTTCACCGGCGCAGTGAAAGACCACATCGGCAAGTTCGAGGCGGCCGACGGCGGGACGCTGTTTCTCGATGAGGTGGGCGAAATGCCGCTCGAGACGCAGGTGAAGCTGCTGCGCGTGATCGAGAACAAGGAAGTCACGCCCGTCGGCAGCAACGACGCGCGCAGGATTGACGTGCGTATTGTCAGCGCCACCAACAAGGTCCTGCAGGACCGCGTGGCCACGGGTGAGTTCCGCGAGGACCTGTTTTTCAGACTCAAGGTCGTCGAGATCCACCTGCCGGCCTTGCGCGAGCGCCAGGGCGACATCCCCCTGCTTGCGCAGGGTTTCCTGAACGAGTTCGCGAAGCAGTACGACAAGCAGGTGAAGGGCATGGACCACGCGGCTCTGAACGGGCTGATCGCGCATGAGTGGCCGGGCAACGTGCGCGAGCTGCGCAACACGATTGAGGAGATGGTCGTGCTGGCGCAAGGCGAGATATTGACCAGTCAAGACCTGCCGGCCAATCTTCAGACAGAGGCACCGATTCGCGCCATGAGCATTAACACAGAAGGCAACCAGCCGAGCGGACTGGTGGGGATGACCATGGACCAGGTCGAGCGCGAGGTCATCCGAAACACCCTCAAGGCCAACGAAGGCAACCGCGAGCGAACAGCCAAAATGCTCGGCATCGGCGAGCGCACGCTGTACCGCAAGCTGAAAGAGTACGGCTTGAACTGATGCGCCTCAGCGATCAAGCGGCTTACCCGCTTTGGCCGCGTCCAGTTTCAACGCCAGTTTATCCAGGCGGTCGGCGATCTGAATGTTGTCGGTGTTGGTCGGCTCGGGTTCGGGATCGGAGCCCGTCGGGGCGATTCCCCTCGGGCTGATGCTTCCGCCGCCGCTGCGAGGGAAAATCTCGCCTGTTGTCATTGGCGCCGGGCGCGATTCACCCGCGCGCAGGTTGCCGGCGACTTCTTTTAGCGCCTTGCCGGCTTCGTCCAGGGCTGAGCGCATGATGCCGTGTTCGGCTTCAAGCTGCTTGAGTTGAACGCCGGCCGGCTGCACTACCTGCGTCCAGATTCCGCCGATGCCGAGGGTTGATCCAAGCACCAGCCCCAGCAGAAAGATCATTAAAGAGGAACGCATGGGAGTCTCCGGTCAGGTTAGGCGCATCATAGGGGCCGGTGTCCGGAAACGCGACTACTGTGGCTGCATTCAGGCGGGAACCTGCGCCGTCATCGCTGCGTTCCAGCAGCGGAGGAGCAACATGAAGCTGCTTTTGACGGTGATCTGTCTGCTGTTGATCAGCGCGTGTTCGGCACGCGACAATTCGGCGTATCCGAACGCGCCCGCCAACCGCCCTGTTGAAAACACGCCGGCAGAAGTCCCGCCGATGCCGGCCGGGTTCGAGATATCGGTGGGGTCAGGCGGCGGCTTTACGGGCGCCTGGAGCACACGCCACGTCCGCGCCGATGGGTCGGTGTATGACAACGACAAGCTGGTCGGCACTCTCAACCGCGAGGCGCGCGAAGAGATCTGGCGGGCTTTCAAGCGTCTGGATCCGGGGAGCGACGCCGGCAGGCACGGGAACATGACCACGACAATCAGCTGGCGCGACGACACCCATGGCACCAAGCCGGGCATGAACAGCATCAGCCGCGAGGGACACCCCAGCGCGGAGTCCGGGTCGTTCGGCGCTTTCGTGCATGAGTTCCGCCGGATCGTCAAAGAACACCTTCGTTGAATGCGCGGAACGCCTGCTACGGAAGCGCACAAGGAACATAAGCACGGCAAGGATTCCTACTATTCCTTGGTAAGTACGCGGCTAAACTGCCAAACTTGACGCACCCCTGTAGGGGCGCGTCCGCATCGCTCATTTCAAGGAAGGACCATCCGTGAAAGTTATCCTGATTCACGTGCGCGACCCGCAGTTTTACGCGATCCAGGCAGAGAAGCGCGGTTCCACGGGAAACCACCAGATCATGGGCTTTCCGCCCATTGGCATCATGTCCATTTCCAGCGTACTCAAGCGCGAGGGCCACGAATGCATCATGTTCGACCAGGCCAACCCGGACACGCCCAACGACAAAATCATTGAGACAATCAAGACCGAGAAGCCGGACCTGGTGGGGCTGAGTTTCCTGAGCACCACCAGCTATCCGTACGCCAAGATTCTGGCGCGCGCCATACGAAGCGAGGTGCCGGACGCCAGGATCGCCCTCGGTGGCGTGTTCGCGACGCTGAACGCACTGCAGGTCAAAGAGCAATGCCCGTATGTTGACTTTGTCTGTCGCGGCGACGGCGAGCAGTTGATCCTGGATCTGCTGCCGAATCTGGATGACCCCTCCGGGGTGCTAGGGCTTACCTGGGCCAGAGACGGCAAGGTCGTCCACAACGCGGACCGCAAGCTGGAACGCGAGCTTGACCAGTGGCCGATCCCGGACCGCACCAGCCTGAACCTCGATTTCGTGGAAAGCATGCCGCTGGACGTGCCGGTCATTCTGTCGCGCGACAAGTTCACCACCATGCAGACCAGCCGCGGCTGCCCGTGGCCCTGTATCTTCTGCGACATCCCGATCTTCAATGAGGGCAAGTGGCGCTACCGCAGCGCGGAAAGCGTCGTCGCGGAGTTCAAGAAACTGCAGGAGCAAGGCTTCCAGAGTGTCTACTTCGTGGACGACCACTTCCTGCTGCAACCCAAACGCATCGAAGCGATCTGCGAAGGCATCATCCGTGAAGGCATTACCATCAAGTGGGGCGTGGAAGGTCGTGTGGACAGCGTCGTGCAGTCGCTCTTCCCGCTGATGGCCAAGGCCAACTGCCGCATCATCATGTTCGGCATCGAAAGCGGCAGCCAGAAGATTCTTGATCGTCTGAAAAAGCAGCAGACTCTGGAGCAGATCGAGACTGCCGTGAAGAACGCCAAGAAGGCGGGCATCGAAATCGTGCACGGCTTCTTCGTCGTTGGCAGCCCCGACGAAACAGAAGAGGACATGAAGAAGACTTTCAAGTTCGCGGCGCGTCTGCCCCTGGACACCTTCGGATTCAACCGACTTTGCGTGTACCGCGGCACCCCCCTGTGGCACGAGTACATGGCGCGCGGTTTGGTCAACGATACCGAGGACTGGTACAAGTACTTCAAGTGCAGCGAAATCGACCCGACGTGCATGAAGGGCCCGGCCATCAACGCGACCCGCGCCAAGGGGTTGCGCAGTCTGTTCTTCCGCAAGCTG
Source organism: Planctomycetota bacterium (assembly GCA_019912315.1). Classification (GTDB taxonomy): domain Bacteria; phylum Planctomycetota; class UBA8742; order UBA2392; family UBA2392; genus JACKID01. The sequence continues at coordinate 1,769 of JAIOJA010000065.1, read as the reverse complement.
TTCCTGCACCCTTGGCAGACTTGGGTGCTGCTGCGTCGCTTCCTGCGCTACATGCCCATGAAGGACATCTACACGCTGTTGAGCAAGCCCTTCAAGGGTAAACAGAGCGGAGCCACGCGGGCGGAAACGCTGTCTCGCGCCGTCGAGCACCAGGACATGAAGACCAACGCCGCCGACCTGACACAGGTCAGCGACGAGGAACTCGAGTCCAAACTCGCCGAGTCGTCAACCAGCAAGTAGGCGGCCGGAAATTCAGCGCGCCCCGGAACTGTCGTTCCGGGGCGCGCTGTTGCGCCTGGATTTCAATGCCGGTTCAAAGCCAATGGTGAGTCGCTCTCTCGCGGGCGTCTTCATCCGGTATCAAAAAGCAACCACAAATAAACACGGGTAAACACGGCGTAGCGGTTACCCGTGTTCACCCGTGATTCCCGCTTTTCCTGATTCTCTCCGTGGGCTCTGTGTTCTCTGTGCGGGATCGCTCTTCGGTCGTCGCGCTGGATTTTGCCTCTCGCAAAGTTCGCCAAGTACGCAATTGACGCAAACCATTCCAGGTACGCGATTGCCGCGAACCTACGCCGAGCCCGCGCAGCGGGCGGAAGATCGTAGCCCGGTGCGTAAGCGCCGGGTTGCCGCGTCCATTGCATGTAAAGCCCCGCCAGGGGCGACAGGCTTTTCCGCAGGCCCATGACCGCAAAAATCGGATCGCCCTCACGTAAGGCCTCCCGGACAGCAAACACTCGAATTGCACAAATCCGCGCGGGCGTTTTTCGACATCGAACGCAGGGGTTAAGGGGCAGTGCGCTGGCATGTCGCACGGCCGGTTAGCATGGCACCGGACCAGAACGGAGATCAGTTATGTCCAGACCGAACCTGCGCGGAAAAGGCAAGAAAGACGAACGCCTCGAGGCCCTCGAAAAACTCCTGCTCGAACAGCAGTTCGAGATCGAACGCCTCAAGTCCAAGGGCGGCGAGCAGGACGCCGGCGACGCACCCTTCACGGCAAACCCGGGCAAAGTCCGCCGCCGCCAGGTGCGCGCGCGGGCCTACGACCTTTACGTCGGGCTCAGCGGCGACGTGCTTGACCTGCAACTGCGCAACGCCGGGCACAAGGCCCGCGCTTTCGCCGCGCAGATCAAGGGCGCCGAGGTCAGCGCCCCGGAAGGGGCCTGGGGCCCGACCATCACGCCCTACGAGGATCGCATGAGCGGCTCCCTGGTTGCGCGCCTGATTAAAGAGAAGAACAGGCTGCTTGAGTTCTGCATCAAAGAGGCGCGCATGGACGCCGACGAAAGCGAAGAGCTGGGCGAGGAGTTCGTCGAATACCCGTCAGCGGAAAACCCGCCCGAACCCGACGCCCCGCGCCTGACCTTCAGCGAGGAAGAAAAGCGCGAGCTGCTGGATTGGATTGAGGACGGCTCGAAGTCCCCGGCGCCGGCGATATCGAGCGAGTTTGACAAGGCGGCCTTCTGGGTGTTTGCGGACCATCGTCGCATGACCCCGGAGATCATGGAGATGCTGCTTGCGATCGAGGGGATTTCCGCGCGCCGCAAGCGGGAAGAGGAAGAGAAGGAGGAAGAGAAGGAGAAGGCGAACGCCAAAGAAGAATCGTGAGTCGCCCCGGGCAGCGGTCTTCGGTCTTCGGCCCGCTGCGCGGGCTCGGCGTGGTTTCGCGGCTATTGCGTACTTTGCGAGAGGCAAAATCCAGCGCGACGACTGAAGAGCGATCTCGCACAGAAAACACAGAGCCCCCGGAGAGAACCGGGTAAAGC
>JAIOJA010000064.1 GCA_019912315.1 Planctomycetota bacterium | reverse complement strand
GATCAAGGGCGAGGTGAAGGACCGGATCAAGTGGTGGGACACGCCGGAGAACTGGAGCATCTGCTGGCGCAACCGCGGCGCCCTGAACATGAAAATTTTGAAGGAAAGGCTGACGGATGAAGTGTGGGACCCGACCACGCGCTTTGGCGGCACCCGCGCACCACCCGGAGGATAGTTGGTAGTTGACGGTTGACCGTTGACGGTTGACCGTTGGTTTGGAGTTAAAGACCCGCAGTTACTCCCGACTCCGGCCTCCAAACTCCTGCCTCTCTGAACCCGGAACCCGTACTTGCCCCCTCGGGGCTGTCGCCCTATGCTGCGCGGCTCTTTAGCGCCCCGGTTTGCCGGGGCGTCCGGGTATTGGAGATGATGATGCGGTCCTGGCTAATGCTTGCACCAATCGTGCTGACGATGCTGTTCGCGGTTACTGCCTGCAGCCCCGATGAAGAGGCCGTGGAGCCCGTCAAGTGGCCGTTTATCGAGACTACCGAAAAGCTCTCTCTTAACGGCAAGAGCTTCGACGCGTACATCGCAACCACCGAGCTTCACCGCCGCAGGGCCCTCAACGGGCTCGCCATCAAGGACGGGCAGGCCATCGCCTACCTTTACCCGGACCTCAAGGACCCCGTAGAGCTCAAGTTCAACAACATGCCCGACCCGGTTGATCTGGTGTTTGTCAACGCCGACGGCAAGGCAATCAAGGTCGAAAACGTGCCCGCGTTCAGCCAGAGCAACTTCCCCCACAGCTATGCCGCAAAGGGCGCGCGCGTTGTGCTGCAACTGCGCCAGGGGGTCGCCAAAGAGCTCAGTATCAGCGCGGGCAGCGATGTAAAGACCGAGCCCAACCTGCTTGATCAATCCAAGCAGGCCGGCGACGTGTTCGCCCAGATGTTCTTCCTGCGCAACCAGCAGCCCGAAGACGCCCCCGAAGACGCCCCCAGCGTGCAGCTTCGCGTGCTGGAAAAACCCGAGGACGTCGCCCAGTTAATGAAAGACCGCGACGACCTGAAGGAAGGCCAGGGCGTGATTGTGCCGCTCAGCAACGCCTACCACGAGTTCTGGCTGAAGGGCGTGAAGGGCAAGGTCTGCGCCTGCTACCTGGAACGCGCGGGGCAGTTCCGCACCACTGTCATCTCGGCGATTTACGAGGGCATCGAAGCCAATGGCGGCAGCGACCTCGATGAGCCCGTCTACTACAGCCCCGGCGAAGCCACGCACCTTGCCATCTGGAAGGGCGCGGACTTCTTCACAAAGCACGAAATCGAAACGCGCTCGCCGGTTACCGTAGCGGGCGTTGACGTGATGTCATCCGAGGAAGTCGTGTACACCGACCTCGAAATCAAGTTCGGTGACGCGCGCCTCGAGGCGCAGCTCGCCCGTACCGAGGAAGAACGCAAGGCCGCGCTGCTGGAAGCCCAGACGCTGAAGGAAGGCAAGGCGATCGTGCTGGCATGGGACGACCCGAGCTTCGTGGACGTGAATGCACCCGCGGGCGTCAGCCTGTGGTACGTCTCGAACAGCGGCGGCAAGTACAGCATCGGCGAAAAGTTCAATGACGTCGCGGGCGGGCCGGTAGGGGCGAAGGCGACCTCGCGGTTTGTGCTGGCGGTGCCGAAGGGATTCGCGGCCCAGGGCGAGTTGAACTTCCCCTACGCGTTGCAGGATCTGAAGCCGGGCACCACCCCGCTGGTCTTCTACAACGCCAAGGCCAAGGACGTGGTGACCGACCGTTGGCCCGGCAAGGCGAACAACTTCAAGGCGCGCGTCCACATGGAGCTCGCTTTGACGGAGACGGAGCAGCGCCGCGGGCTGATGTACCGCACCAGCCTGCGCAAGGATCACGGGATGCTGTTCGTCTACAAGCAGGAAGAAGACGAAATGAACTACTGGATGAAGAATTGCAAGATGAACATGTCGATCGCCTTCTGCGATGAAAAGGGCGTGATTGTCAAGATTCATCAGGTAATGAAAGCGCCCGACCCGGCCACCCCGGACTACGAGCTCGAACGCTATGAATCGGGCGGGCCGGCCAAGTACGCCATCGAGCTTGACGAGAAGTGGTTCGAGCAGAACAAGGTGGCGGTCGGTGACCGCATCTTCATTCCGCCCAAGCTGATGAACTACGAGTAACCCACCGAGCCGCGCGCCTTTCACGGCGCGCGGCTTGTTTTAGGGGAATATGATCGGCGGCTTGGGGCATTGTACCTGAGTCCGGGCTGAAAGCGCGCCCGGCACAACCAGAACAATGGGGCGTCATGGGTTGCCTTTACCTCATCCTTGCCTTGATCTCGCCGCGCCTGCTGCTGGCCGTGCTGTGGTTCTTCACGCCCTATGTGCAGCCGCGGGCGTTTGATTTCTTTCTGTGGCCGCTGCTGGGGCTGATCTTCCTGCCGTGGACGACGCTGGCGGTGACGTGGGGTTACAACACGCACTTCGGGCTGTTCCAGATCGCGGCGGTGGTGATCGGCGTGCTGGTAGACATCGGATCAACGGGCGGGGCCGAGAAACAGCGGCGCCGCAGCTACGACTGAGTCAGCACAAACGAATTGAAGAACAGGTCGTGGTTGGGCTCAAAATCCGGCGCGTGGATGATCGCAAGCGTGTACAGGCGCGTGCCGACGGCCAGGATTCGGTAGTGGGCCTTGCCGCCCGGGACGTCGAGCCAGAATTCCCGCCCGCTGTGCCCGTTCCATTTCAGCTCGATGGAGTTCGTGATCACCCCGCCGATGCTTTCGCTGCCGCCGACCATGGCGTCCAGCAGCACGTCATCGACGCCGCGGACTTCAATCTGCGCGGCGAGGTTGTCCGTCCAGGCCACCGAGTACACGCGCATGGACAGGTTCGTTGTTGCCATGTGGATCGGGCCGTCGTTTTCGGGTGAGCGCGACGAGAGCTCCGGCGCTTCAGGAAACTTCGCGCTGTAGGCCCCTTCCTCAGACGAGTGGGTCATCCATTCATCGGGCGGGTGCTCCACGGGCTCGCGCGTTATGAGCGCCCAGGCGGCCGTGCCGGTTGCCAGCAGAAACACCACGGCAATGGCGATATGCACCCACGGCGAGCGCGGTTTGCGAGTTTCAAGCGGGTTGATCGTGGAGCCTTTTTCCATGCAGCCATTCAACGCACAGGGCCGCGAAAAGACAGGCATTGATCGTTGGAAACAGGACGGGAGAAGCAGCGTCCTGCCCTTCCTGTCAGAAATCTCTAGGCGATGATGCCCTTGGTGACGTTGAGGAAGATGTCCTCAAGGTTCTGCGTGGCCGGCGCCATGGTCACGACCTGCACGTTGCGGTTCAGCAACTCGCGCAGCAGCCCGGGGTTGCTTTCGATGGGCTGCATGAAAGTGAAGGTAATCAGCCCGCGGTCGATCTCAACCCCGCCGATATCCGGCAGCCCGCGCATGATCGTCACCGCGTCATCCGGGCTGCCCAGCACCTTCAGGAATAGCTTCTGCTGGTTCAACTGCCCGCCCGTGCGCTCGGCGAGAATGTCGTCGATGCGGCCGGCCTTGAGCATGATGCCGCGCTCAATGATGCCGACGCTGTTACACATGTCGGACAGCTCGGTCAGGATGTGGCTTGAGATGATGATGGTCTTGCCGAGTTTCTGCAGTTCTTTGAGCAGCAGACGCAACTCAATGCGGGCGCGCGGGTCAAGCCCTGCGGCGGGCTCGTCAAGGATCAGCACCTTCGGGTCATGCACGAGCGTCTTGGCCAGGCAGAGGCGCTGGCGCATTCCTTTGCTGAGCGTGCTGACGTCTTTCTTTTCGACGCTGGTGAGGTCGGTGATCTCCATGATCTCGTCCACCAGCTTCTTGCGTTTGTCGGGCACGATGCGGTAGGCCGCCGCGAAGAACTCGAGGTATTCGCGGATTTCGACACCTTCGTAGACGCCGATGTAGTCGGGCATGTAGCCGATGACGCGGCGGATTTCCTCGGGTTCATCGAGAACGCTGACTCCGTCGATTTTGATGTCGCCGTAGTCCGGATCAAGCAGCGTGGCCATCATGCGCATGGTGGTGGTTTTGCCGGCGCCGTTGGGGCCCACGAAGCCGAAGATATCGCCGGCGGCGCATGAGAAACTGAGGTCCCACACGGCGCGGAACTGGCGGAAGGTTTTGCAGACGTGCTGGACTTCAATCATGGCGGGCTTCATTGCCTTCAATTGGTTATTTGCTGTTGCGGCACAGTTTGAACAGCGAATAACCAATAACCAATAACCAATTCACGGTTACTCTTCCTTCTTCTCGTCCGCGGCTTCCTTGCCTTCCTTGACGGCTTTCTTGACGACTTTCTCAATGCCTTTAGGCAGCCCTTTGCCCAGCATGAAGCGGATGCCCAGGTAAATCAGCCCGAAGCCGATGATCAGCCCGGCGACGATCTTGAGAAAGTCCCAGACAATCGCCCCGATCAGCAGAACCGCCACGACGATCACGACGCCGATGGCAATGTACTTCACGGTGCTCGGGGAAAGGGCCAATTCGGAACCTCAATATCTCGCGCAAAGGCCGCCAAGGTCACTTACCGGGGCAGTCCGTTTGCGACTCTTCGGACGCTCGAGCCATTGGGGCCCTTCGCGGTCTTCACGAACTTTGCGCGAGGCCAAGAAACGGGGGCTCCCACGAGCAAGCCCCCGCAACGGCAATGTTCGTTAGTCCTACTTGAACTTGTCTTTCAGCCAGTCGTTCGCGAATTCGTCGTCTGACTTGTCCGCGAAGTAGCTGTCCTCATCACTGTCGAGCGCGTCCTTGGACTCATCCAGCAGTTGCTGCAGTTCCGCAAGCTGCTCCTTGTTCTCGGCCAGCTTGGAAAGCTCGACCTGGTTGGCCAGGCGCTCCATCTGGACCTCGAGCTTGTTGCGGGTACTCATGAGCTCAGCCTTCTTCTTCAGGGTGATGCTGAGGCGCTTGCTGGTTTCACCAATCAGCTTGAGCCACTCCTTGGTGTCCTTGTCGGTCTTGATCTCCTCGCGCGACAGCCCCTTGTCGCCGGCGATCTGCATCAGCCGCTTTTCGTGCTTGTCGAGCGAGGCAAGGGCGTTCTCAACAGACCCGTCGATGGTTTTCAGCTTGTCGTCCACGCGCTTGAGCATGACCTGCAGCTCGCGCTTCTTCTTCATGGCGTCGCGGGTGGTTTCGTCGCCGCTCCAGAGCTGCGCCGTGTCAAAGGGCGCTTCGGGGTTCTGGTTGACCGCGGCGTCGTCGCTGCTGCCGAAGCCCCACTCGTTGTCCAGCCCGATGAAGGTCAGCCCGAAAGTCTGGTACTCCTTGGCGTCGCCGCCGTCGAAGCTGATGGACCAGTTGTCCCAGTCCCCTTCCACGGTGACGTCGCCGCCGCCGCCGGAGCGCTTCACCGGCTCACCGACCCAGGAGGCGTTCTCGCCCGCCTTATACGCCAGGAAGTCGCCCCACTTCTTGCCCTTCACGAAATCCTCGACGTTGCTGTCCACGCCTTCAAAGCCCTGCTCCCAGCGCGGCGGCAGGTAGCCCTCAACAATCAACTCGTCCAGGCTGTGCGGCACCCGGCTGTGGTCTTCCTTGAACTCGGCGATGGCGGCGATCACCGGCTTGCCGGCGTCTTCAGCCATGGTTTCCGACTGGAACCGCGCGAAGAAGCCGATAGACATCAGCAGGATGCCCAGCCCGATGCCTCCGGCGGAAAGCGCAAAGCCGGCAAAGGACAGCCCCTTGCCGCGCTTGTTGCCGATCATGCCGATCAGCCCGAACAACAGGCCCAGCGGCCAGGTGATGATGCCAAGGCAGCCGAATGTGACCCAGCCGATGATGGCCAGAATCAACGACGCGGCGGCCCAGCTTCCGCTGCCCGGCTGCCTGTACGTGGCCGGGTTGAATATCTGGCGCGTGAAGCCCGTGCGTCCCTGTGGCGGCGGTTGGTAGCTGCCGGAGTGCGGAACGCCCGACTGGGGCTGTCCGTAGCCGGGAGGCGGCCCGTAACCGGGCGGCGTGTTCGTACCTGAGTTGGGGGGCTGGTTCATTGGACTCTCCGAGTCGGGGCTTGGGGCATAGGGCTTGGGGGTCGGGGGGTTTTCCCCATGCCCTAAGCCCCAGGCCCTAAATCCTAGTCATACTTATAGAAACCACGTCCTGTCTTGCGTCCTAGATGCCCCGCGTCGACGTACTTCTTCAGCAGGGGGCAGGGGCGGTACTTGCTGTCACCGAGATCGCGGTGCAGCACCTGCATGATCGCCAGGCACGTGTCCAGCCCGATCAAATCCGCCAGACTTAGCGGCCCCATCGGGTGATTCATGCCAAGCTTCATGATCTGGTCGATGCTCTGGGCGTCCGCCACGCCTTCCATCAGTGCATAGACGGCCTCGTTGATCATCGGCAGCAAAATGCGGTTGGCCACAAAGCCGGGAAAGTCATTGCAGGCGACCGGCGTTTTGCCCAGCGAGGTCGCGAGTTCCATGATGGTCGAGAACGTGGCGTCGTCCGTGTCGAGCCCGCGGATGACTTCCACCAGCTGCATCAGCGGCACCGGGTTCATGAAGTGCATGCCGATGAAGCTGGCCGGGCGCTTTGTGCCGGCGGCCAGGGTCGTGATGCTGATGCTGCTGGTGTTGGTGGCGAGAATCGCGCCGTCCTTTGCAACCTCGTCGATCTGGCGGAAGATCTCGCGCTTGAGGTCCAGGTTCTCGGTGGCGGCCTCAATAATCAGGTCACGGTCCTTGAGCGCGGCGTAGTCGGTCGTGAGCGCGACATGGCCTAGCGCCATACCCATCATCGGCGGCTCAAGCTTGCCCTTTTCAACCAGCTTGGACAGCGACTTCTGAATGGTGCTGAGTCCCTTCTTCAGGGCGTCGTCGTTTACGTCGAGCATCGCCACGTGCACGCCTTTGGTGGCGAACACCTGCGCAATGCCGTTGCCCATCTGTCCGGCGCCGATCACGCCGACGCGCTTGATTTCACCCATGCCTGTCCCCTGTATCCGCGAACCCAAATAGGGCGCAGAGTCTAGCACGGTCACAAGTGTAGGAAAGACGCCCGCGCGGCGCGTTTACGATTCAGGCGGGCGTTTGTAGCGGCTACCGCCAGCGGGCCGTGATGCGGTCGATGCTGCGCCCGATCTCTTCCAGCTTGTCCACATTCGCCAGGAATACTTCCGCGATCAGCGGGTCAAACTGCGTGCCGACGCAGCGCCGGATTTCCGCCACGGCGTCATTGCTGGCGCGCTCCGGGTTGTACACGCGCTGGCTGCGCATGGCGTCATAGGCGTCGATCACGGCGACGATGCGCGCCGCCAGCGGTGCCTCCTCGCCGCGCAGCCCGTCCGGGTAGCCGGTACCGTCCCAGCGCTCGTGATGATGCCGAATCACGTCCGCGGCCACCTTCATGTCCGGGTCGGCCCCGCCATCCGCCTTGCGGCCGGCCTCGATCACTTCCCAGCCCCGGACGCAGTGCGTCTTCATGAGTTCAAACTCGTCGTTCGTCAGCGCGCCGGGCTTGCGCAGGATGGTGTCCGGGATGGCGACCTTGCCGATGTCATGCAGCGCGGCCCCCATGCTGATGGCGTGCTCGAAGTCGCCGGAAATCTGGTCGGCGTAGACGCCGGCTTCGCGCATCAGACGCGTCAGTTCCTCGCTGAGGGCGGCGACGCGCTCAACGTGCAGCCCGGTCTCGGTGTCGCGGTGCTCCGCCAGTCTGGCCAGGGCCAGTAGCCCCGCGCGCCGCGCCCGCAACAGCAGGTCGTTGCGGGTGCGCACTTCGGTGTGCAGCTTGCTGACCATACTGCCAAGGGCCCCCGTACGGGGCGGTGCCTGCAACAGGTGGCTGACCCTCTCGCGCAGCAGGTCAGGGTTGAAGGGCAGGCGGATAAACCCGGCGACGTGATAGTTGATAGCGTGTTCGAGCTCATCGGCGGTGGGATCATGGCCGTAAAGCAGGATGTGCGTGTCGGGCGACAGGGCCGTCAGATCCTCGACCAGACGCAGCCCGCCGCCGGGGAAACGCAGGTCAACCATGGCTACTGCGAAGTCCTCGCGGGCGCGGGCGAGGGCAGCCTCCGGGGTGCGGGCACAAACGATGGTCAACTCATCGCCCATGGCCTTGGCCACATCCGCACAGAAACCGGGTGTTCCTTCCGCGACTAGCATGGATAACATTCTCATTTTCGGACTGCAGAATTCGCAATTGTCGCCGTTTCGACCCGCCGCGTCAATCCCACTCCCGCGGTCTGATTTCTTTGGCTCCCGGACGGCCCAATCCGTAGTTAAGCTGTACGGAATCAAAACCAGCCGTGGCGCGCCGTGCGTGCCCGATACCCAAGGAGTCCATAATGAGGACGATGTTCCTGTTCGCGCTGCTCGCCGTTGTCGGCGGGCTCGTCTATGCCCAACGACCGGCGCCGCAGCCCAAAGAGAGGCCGGTGCTGAACCCCAAGGACGGACTGCCCGGTGCGCGCTTTCCTTCATTGGCGCCCGACGGCAAGACCGTTGTCTTCACCCTGTACGGCGACCTGTGGTCCATGCCCAGCGACGGCGGGCGTGCCACGCGGCTGACCCTGCACGAGGGCTACGACACCAAGCCGATGGTAACGCCGGACGGCAAGGAGATCGTGTTTGTCAGTGACCGCAGCGGCAGCTACGACGTGTGGGTCATGCCCATCGACGGCGGGCAGCCCAAGCGCCTTACGCACCACAACGCCGGCGACATCCCGACCGGCTTCACCAGCGACGGCAAGAGCGTTCTGTTCAGCTCGCGCCGCAACATGGGCTGGAACCGCGGCGGCAGCGAAGACATCTACCGCGTGTCCCTCAAGGGCGGCACTCCCACACGCCTCACTTTCACGGGCGCCGGCGACGCCACCACGCCCGATGACGGCGATACGCTCTACTTTGTTTCCGGCGCCAGCGACTTCAAAGTGCAGGAGTATGAGGGCACCGCAAACGACCGCCTGTACCGGCAGATCGGCGAAAACCCGCCCGAGGAGATTCTCGGCTTCCGCGGCAACAGCCGTGAGCCGCGCATCAGCGCCGACGGCAACACCCTGTACTTCACCCGCGAAGTGAACGGCAGCTTTGAGCTGTTCCGCTGCGACAAGAACGCTCAGACCTGCGAGCAGCTTACGACCCTCGGCGATGACGGGCTCAGCGGCGTCGCCTTCAACCGCGACGAGTCCCGCATTGTCTTCATGTGGAAGTTCTACCTGTACTCGCTTGATCTCGCGAACCCCGCCGCCAAGCCCAAGTTGCTCAAAGTCGAGATCCGTGAGGATTCCTCGGGCGACAAGGTCGTCGAGCGCCGCTTCACGGACGGCATCACCCGCGCCGCCCTCAGCCCCGACGGCAAGGCTGTCGTGTTCGCCCTCGGTGGCGACATCTGGATCATGGACAGTAACGGGGGCTCCGCCCGTGCCATCACCAGTGACGCTTACCAGAACGACAACCCGCGCCTCAGCCCTGACGGACGCAGCATCAGCTTCTACAGCAACCGCAGCGGCAACAGCGACATCTGGCTGATCGACGCCAACGGTGGCAACCTGCGCCAGTTCACCACCAACGCAGCCGACGACTTCTTTCAATCATGGGCGCCCGACGGCCAGAGCATGGCATTCTGCAGCACCCGCAGCGGCAACAAGGACATCTGGGTCAAGCGCCTTGACGGCTCGCCGGCTGTGCAGCTCACCACCCACGCCGCCGGCGACGACGACCCCGCCTTCAGCCCCGACGGGCGCATGATCGCTTTCGACAGCGGACGCAGCGGTGCCCAGGACGCCGACATCTACGTGATGGATGCCGACGGCGGCAACCAGCGCCGCGTGTACGGCACGCCCGCCATTGAAGAAGTACCGGCCTGGAGCCCCGACGGGCGCTTCCTCGTATTCGACCGCGTCACACGCGGGGCTAACTTCTTCCGTCAGGACCTGGTGATGACCGACCTCGCCGGCAGCGGCGAGGTGATGGTCGCCGCGGGGGCCTACGCAAGCTACAGCCGCGACGGCAAGGAAATCCTGTACGTGGACGCCAACGGGCAGCTTCAGTATGTGCCCGCACCGACCGGTATCAACAGCGGGCGTTCCGTCCCGTTTGTCGCGATGCGCAAGATCAGCGAGAAGCAGGAGATGCTGCAGGCCTTCGACGAGGCCCACGCCGCCTATGCCGCCGGCTTCTATGACCCCAATTTCCACGGCAAAGACTGGACCGCCCTGGGCAAGAAGTACCGCGAACTCGTAGCCGCCTGCGGCAGCCGCCAGGAGTTCCTGTACTACCTGAACCGCATGGTAGGCGAGGTCAGCGCCAGCCACTCCGGCGCAAACGCCAACACCATCGACGCTGAGCCGTTCGATACCGGCTACGTCGGCATGGAGCTGGTGCCCGAAGCCATGCAGGGCGGGCGCCTGCGCTTCCGCGTTGACAGCGTGGAAAAGGGCGGCCCGGCGGACCAGGCCTGGATTCGCGAAGGAGATTACGTCTTCCGTGTGAACCGCCAGCCCCTCGGCATTTACGACAACATCTGGGGCATGTTTGAGGGCGCCGTCGGCAGGGACACCAGCCTCTGGGTCGCTGACAACCCGAATGGCGAGAACTTCCGCGAAGTTACAATCAAACCGGAAAGCTGGACGCAGCGCCGTATGCGCATGTACCAGCAGTACGTGGTCGGTAACAAGCAGAAGGCGGGGCAGGAGACGCGCGGCGCCGTGGCGTACGTACACATCGCGGCCATGAACCCGCAATCCCTGAACCAGTTTGAGAACGAGCTGGCAAGCCCGCAGGTACAGATGGCACGCGGGCTGATCATTGACGTGCGCGACAATGGCGGCGGCAACATCCACCAGCAACTGGTGGATATTCTGTCGCGCAAGCCGTACGCCTACATGCAGTTCCGCAACGGCATGAAGATCGGCCAGCCCCAGGTTGTGTGGAACCGCCCGATCGTCGTGCTGATCAACGAGCGCAGCTACAGCGATGCCGAGGTCTTCCCGCACGCCATGAAGACCCTGGGCATGGCGACCATCGTCGGCGTGCAGACACCGGGCGCGGTGATCGGCACGCGCGACATTCGCCTGTCGGACGGCACAAGCTGGCGCCTGCCCGGCACCGGCTTCTTCAACGCCGACGGCACGAACCAGGAGCACAACGGCTGCCAGCCTGACCACGTCGTGGACATCACACCCGCCGACGTGCTGGCCGGACGTGACCCGCAGATGGACAAGGCGATCGAGGTCCTGCTGAACGAGATCAAGAACGGCAAGCAGACCCCGACGGCCAAGCAGCCCGAGCCGGAGCCCACAGCGCCGGAAAAGACCGGCGAGTTCACCGAGCCCGTGGCACTGCCCTGGCAGGGGTAGCGCACGTAAAAGCGAGCCCCCGGGAAACCGGGGGCTCGCTGCGTTCAGAGTCGGCGTACAACTCTAACTCAGTGAATCCATGATCTCGTCCAGGGCGGCCTTACTGGGGCGCAGAACGTCCTGCTTCAGGTGCGACAGGGGTGTGTCGCACATGTTGATCTGGTCAACGAAGCGCGGCTCTTTCTCGTTCAGGTAGATGATGCCGGTTGGAATCTTGCCGCTCTCGTGATACTCGGCCAGCAGGTTTAGCGCGGCTATGCGGTTGCTTGGGTCGTGGTCGCGGTCGAGGGCTTTAATCGTGATCTTGCTGCCGTCGCCGAGCTTCACCACGCGTTCTTCGCCTTCCTTCATGTCTTCGTAGTGCGGGTCGTAGGTCGGCACGAAGCCGATGTCCTGCAAGGCGAACTCATTGTCCTTTGCAAATGGGAAGCTCTTGGTTGAGCCTGCGTGATTGTTGAACGTCACGCACGGGCTGATGATGTCCAGCACCGCCAGCCCCTCGTAGGCCATGGCGGCCTGCACCACCTGGCGCATCATTTTGGTGTTGCCCGCGAAGAGGCGGGCGACGAAGCCACAGCCGAGCTCAACGGCCAGTGCGCATAGATCAATCGCATGGAACGGGTTGACCGCGCCGTGTTTCAACTTGCTGCCCTTGTCCGCGGTGGCGCTGAACTGGCCTTTGGTCAGTCCGTATACGCCGTTGTTCTCAATGATGTAGGTAAGGTCGAGGTTGCGGCGCATCAGGTGGACGAACTGCCCCATGCCGATGTTGGCCGTGTCACCGTCGCCACTGACGCCGATCATGTGCAGCTTGCGGTTGGCCAGCGCGGTGCCGGTTGCGATGCTGGGCATGCGACCGTGTACGCTATTGAAGCTGAAGCTGCGGGATATGAAGTACGCCGGTGTCTTTGAGCTGCAGCCGATGCCGGAAAGTTTAACAAGCTCTTCCGGCTTGATGCTGAGATCGTAGCAGGCGTCGATCACGCGGGCGGTGATCAGGTCGTGCCCGCAGCCGATGCACAGTGTGCTCTTGCTGCCGGCGTAATCCTTCTTCTGTAGCCCGGCCCGGTTGGTCTCGGGCGGTTTTGGCGTTGTTGTTCCAGCCATTGGTACCTCACTTTGGAGCGCGACGCGTAAGCTAGCGGTCTTGAAGTTGAATCGGCGACGGCCGCTAGCTCATGCGTCGCGCTCGGCTCGCTAGATGTCTTCCTCTTTATTGATGATCGACTCCACGACAAAATTTGCCGTCAGCGGCATACCGTCGTAATGGTGTATGCCGCGCAGCTTGCTGCTGAAGCGCGGCAGCTCGGCGTCGAGCGCCATGCGCATCTGCCCGTCGCGGTTCAGCTCAACGACGTACACGCGCTCATGCTTGTTCAGGAAGTCTTCCACTTCCTGCGTGAACGGGAAGGCCCGCAGGCGGCACTGGTCCAGCTTGAGCGCGTGCTTCTTGTCCAGTGTGGCCAGTGCCTCGCGAATCGCCTCCTGCGTCGTGCCAAAGTACAGAATGCCGGCCGCGTGGCCCTCTTCAATAATCTCCGGCTTCGGAACCATGGTCTTGGCCGTCTCGAACTTGCGCGTGAGGCGGTCCATGTTGCTCTTCCAGTGCTCGGGTTTTTCGCTGTAGGTTGCCTGGGGCGTGTGCCCCGTACCGCGGGTGAAGTAGGCGGCCTTGGGGTGGTCGGTGCCCGGGATGGTGCGGTACGGAATGCCGTCGCCGTCCACATCCTCGTAGCGCCCCCACTTGCCGCCGAGTTTCTCCAGTGCAGCTTTGTCGAGTATCTTGCCGTGGCGGATCGGGTCAGTCGGGTATTCAAAGCGCTCGGATGTCCAGTAGTTCATGCCGAGGTCAAGGTCGCTCAGGATGAACACCGGCGTCTGCAACTCCTCCGCCAGGTTCAGCGCCTCGCCCGCCATCTCGAAGGCTTCTTTCGGCGTGCTTGGAATGACCACCACGTGCTTGGTGTCGCCGTGGCTTGCGTAGAAGAGGCTGAGAACGTCGCCCTGCATGGTGCGTGTCGGCAGGCCTGTGCTGGGCCCCGTGCGCGCCACGTTGCAGATCACGAACGGAATTTCCGCGAAGTAGGCCAGGCCGATGATTTCGTTCATCAGGCTGATGCCCGGGCCGCTTGTGCTGGTGAAGGCGCGCGCGCCCGCCCAGCCCGCACCGGCAAGCATACCGACCGCGCTGATCTCGTCCTCGGCCTGCACGACGGCGAAGGTCTTCTTGCCGTCCTTCATGCGGTACTTGTTGAGGTATTCTTCGAGGTATTCGCAAAGGCTGCTGCTCGGGGTGATCGGGTACCATGTCATGACGCTTACGCCGCCGAACAGGAGCCCGAGCGCCGCGGCCGCGTTGCCTTCAATGATGATCTTGCCCTCGTTCTCGTTCATGCGCTCGACACGGAACGGGTCGATCTTCTTGAGATTTTCCTCGGCCCACTTGTAGGCGTGCTCAAGAGCGGGCTGGTTGATGTCGATGGCCTTCTGCTTGCCGGCAAGCTGCACGCCCAGGGCCTTCCTGATCTCGTCCATGTCCAGTCCGAACAACTGGGCGCACACGCCGACGTACAGCATGTTGATGACCAGCTTGCGCAAGCGCATGTCAGGGCAAACGTCAGCGATCATCTTCTTGAAAGGTATGCTGTAGTGGACGCAGTCCGGGCGCTTGTCGGCGAGGTTCAGCGACTCCTCGTAAATCAGCACGGCGCCTTCGCGGGCGGTCTCAATGTCTTCGTCGCTGGTTTCGGAGTTCATGCAGACGACGATGTCCGCGTCCTGCTTGCGCGCGATCCAGCCGTTGCCGTTGGCACGGATCGTAAACCAGGTCGGCAGCCCCTGAATGTTGCTCGGAAACAGGTTCTTGCCGCTGACCGGGATGCCCATACCGAACAGCGCGCGCAGCAGCACCATGTTGCTGGTCTGGCTGCCGGAGCCGTTGGCCGTGGCGACGTGAAGCACGAGGTCGTTGACGATTGTCTTGGTCTCCGTGTTCGAGACCCCTGCGCTGCCCATGACGTACTCCCAGAACGGAGCCGCGACTGCAAAGGAGCGGCCGCAACGCTCAAACTTAGGGCCGCTTCCAGGTGGTTGCGGCACTGTTGTCCCGTTTATACGTCAACAAGCCCTTGCTTCAACGGGGTCGAAGCAAGCGGAACCCTTTGGGGATAAAGCATCAACCCGCTTCCATGCCCGAGGTCTTGGGAGGGGGCGGCGGCTGCTCGACTTTGATGGCCTGCAGGGTGTCAACGTGCAGAAGCTCGCCGTTGCAGTTCAGGTGAATCTCGAACGTGCCTTCTTTGGTGAACTGCAGGCCGGGCAGGTTGATGCCGGTCTCAAAGTCTTCCAGCGGTTTGTGATGTTTGACGCCGCGCAACTCAGCTTTGGCGAGTGTGTTGCCCTCGCCCGGATCAACGAACTCGATGGTGAAGTTGTACTCGCCGTTCATTTCACCGAGCATCAGGTAGACGCCGAAGCGCGCGTGAAACACGGGAAAGGACGGCGCATGAACGCGGCGAAACACGCCAATGATGCTGTATTTGCCGTCCGTAGACCGGATCACCTGGTCACATATGAGGAAGGCTTTGACTTTCGGGTTTGATCCGCTCATGCCCCGAGTCTGACCCCGCAGGCCAAACGGGGCAAGTGGCAAGCGAAAACATCGCAGATGGGACAGAAACTGCGATTCTGACAGACTAAGCGGTCCTGCATAAGTTTCTTGATCTGTGCGAAGGACGACCGCCGCACGCCACGGCGGCAAGAGTCCTTTTTCGTACCAGTTCGAAGTAGAGTTTCTTACCTCGTAATTGGCCGTCACGACGCTGTGGCAGCCTGTTTGTGTGATGCTCGTAGTCCTTCGGGGTCATGTAGCCGATCCCGCTGTGGTTGCGTCCTTTGTTGGACCAGCGTCGGTGTTGACCCGGGATCACTCGGGCTTCTCGGAGGCCTGAAAAGAGCTGGCGGTTCAGAAGCTCATCCCTCAGCCTGCTGTTGAGGCGTGTCACGTCCCCGGTAGCCGTAGTTCTGATCGCGTTGAGTGTCTGGTTTTCGACGGGTCTGCTTGGCGGCGTCGGGCCTACCGTTGCGCTGCTCGCGTTTACTGGTCTCGTCGCGCTGTTCAGGGGATCGGATTTCAACTCGTGGTTGAGCAGCGATGCGAAAAGCGAGCCTATCGCTCGTCGCAGTTGATTGAATAGTGTAGGTGAATGCAGGCAATGCCGCGTATACCGGGTGCCCCATGGATAATGAGGAACCACAAGAAGTGTACGTTCTGGCCGATGACTCCCGCGAGGCGGTGTTCATCGCGGAGGGCGTTACCAAGGTCTACACGATGGGCGAAGTGCAGGTTCACGCCCTGCGCGGCGTTGACCTGCAACTCTACAAGGGTGAATTCGTGGTACTGCTGGGGCCGTCCGGCAGCGGCAAATCCACACTGCTGAACATCCTGGGCGGGCTCGATGTGCCTACCGACGGTAGGGTGCGCTACGGCGATCAGGATCTTTCTGCTGCTGACGAGGCGGCCCTGACCGCATATCGACGCCATCATGTCGGGTTCATCTTCCAGTTCTACAACCTCATCCCGAGCCTCACAGCCCGCGAGAACGTCGCACTGGTTACCGAGATCGCTGACAACCCAATGTCACCCGAAGAAGCGATGGAAATGGTGGGACTGGCCGATCGCATGGACCACTTCCCAAGCCAGCTTTCCGGCGGACAGCAACAGCGAGTCGCCGTCGCGCGCGCCGTCGCGAAACGGCCTTCGGTCATGCTGTGTGATGAACCAACCGGCGCGCTGGACATCGGCACGGGCGTGAAAGTTCTGGATGCGCTGGTCCGGGTGAACAATGAGATGGGAACAACCACCGCAATCATCACCCACAACGCGGTCATCGCCGAGATTGCGGACCGGGTAATCCACCTGGCCGACGGCAGGATCGACAAAGTCTACGCCAACAAGACGAAGAAGTCTCCCGGCGAGTTGGAGTGGTAGATCAGGGAACAGGGGTCAGGTTCCGGAGAACTACCGCATCGTGATTCGAAAACAGAAACGGCATTGGACAGTCAGTTGGCCAGTTCCCTGGAACCTGGAACCTGGAACCTGGAACCCGCATGAGGGCGATCAACAAGAAGATGTTCCGCGATCTCTGGCACATGCGAGGCCAGGCGCTGGCGATTCTGTTGATCATCAGCTCGGGCGTCGCGCTGCTTGTCACCATGTTGTCGGTCGTCGCTTCGCTGCAGATGGTGCGCGACGAATACTACGCCGAGTATCGGCTCGCTGACGTATTCGCGAACTGCAAACGCGCGCCGGATGGCGTCGCGGAACGTATTCGCGAAATTGACGGCGTTGACGTGGTCGAAACGCGCGTGGTGGTCGGCGTAACGCTGGACCTGCCCGGTGTCGAGCAGCCGGCCGTTGGCCAGATCGTGTCGATTCCTGATGGCGAGCAGCCCCGACTGAACTCCTTGTACCTCCACGAAGGCCGCCTGCCGCAAGAGGGTTCAGAAGGCGAAGTCGTCGCCATGCACAACTTCGCCAAGGCCAACGCGTTCGAGCTGGGCGACAAAATCGACGCCATCATCAACGGAAGACTCAAGGCGCTGACGATTGTCGGCATCGGGCTGTCACCGGAATACGTCTACGCCATCCAACCCGGCGGTCTGTACCCGGATGACCGCCTGTACGGCGTGATGTGGATGAACGAGACGGACCTTTCCGCCGCATACGATATGGACGGCGCCTTCAACGACGTGGTGCTGACGCTGCAACCTGGCGCCAGCGAGGGCGACGTCATCCGGCAGCTGGACATGATTCTCGAGCCGTACGGTGGGCGTGGCGCAATCCCTCGGGCCGATCAGCAGTCGTACTGGTTCCTCGAAACGGAGTTGTCCGGGCTCGAAGAGATGGGCCCGATGATCGCGGTGATCTTCCTCGGTGTCGCCGCCTTCCTGTTGAATGTTGTCGTCTCCCGCCTGGTGAAAACCCAGCGCGAACAGATCGCGGCGCTCAAGGCCTTTGGTTATTCCAACACGGACATTGCCATTCACTTCGGCCAGCTTGTGGGGATCATTGTGCTTGCGGGTGGCGTCGCGGGTACCGCCGCGGGCTGGGGTCTCGGCAGCATGATGATCCCGCTGTACGCCGAGTACTTCCAGTTTCCCGAGTTGCGTTTCTACATGCCGCCCTGGGTTCCCGTGGCGGGAGTGCTGACAACCGCAATAGCCGTGGGTATCGGAACTTTGAGCGCGGTCGGTCGTGCAGCAAGCCTGCCGCCGGCGGAAGCCATGCGCCCGGAGACCCCGCCGACTTTTCGAAAGACGCTCATCGAGCGCATCGGGTTGCAACGTTTCCTGGCCCAGCCGACCCGCATGATTCTGAGGAACCTCGAGCGTCGGCCTTTCCAGGCGGCGCTGTCGGTGCTGGGCATCAGCTTCGGCGTCGCGCTGATGTTCTTGATGTACGCGATGTTCGGCGTCATGGACTATGTCGTCGACCTGCAGCAGAACGTGATGCATCGCGAAGATGTCGAGGTCACCTTCCACGAACCGCGGTCACGGGACGCTTTGCACGAAGTCGAGTCGTTGCCCGGAGTGCTGTATGCAGAGCCCTTCCGCAGTGTCGGAGTGCGCCTGCGCTTTCGCCACCGGGACCGGATCCTGGCAATCAGAGGCATACCCGATGACTCGAAACTGGAACGCGTTCTCGACCAGGATCTTCAGCCGATCACGGTCCCCGACGACGGCATTCTCATCTCGAAAGCCCTTGCCGAAAGCATGCATCTGGCTGCCGGCGACATGGTGACTCTTGAAGCGCTTGAAGGCGCACGCCCGGTCCGTGAAGTCAAAGTCAGCGGGCTCGTGGATGACTTCTTCGGAGTAAGTGCGTTCATGGAGTTGGGTGCGTTGAACCGCCTGATGAGGGACGGTGATGTACTCAACAGCGTCAAGCTAACCATCGGCTCCGACGCAGAGACCGCACTGTTCGAAGAGTTGCGCGCACGACCCGGAGTCGCTTCGGCGGCCACCAAGGGAAACATGATCGAGGCCATGGAGGAGCAGATCGACGAGTACCTGCTGGTCATGATCGGCATGGGAATGTTCTTCGCAGGCATCATCGCGTTCGGCGTCGTCTACAACACAGCGCGAATCAGCGTCAGCGAGCGTTCGAGAGAGCTGGCAAGCCTGCGCGTGCTTGGGCTGACCCGCGGTGAGATCAGCTACATCCTGCTCGGTGAACTGGCGATCCTTACGGTGCTCGCACTGCCCGTAGGGTTTCTGATCGGGTACGGGCTGCTGTTCCTGTTCATGGATTCAGTCAACAGCGAAGTCATGCGCTTCCCGGTCATGGTGGACCGCATGTCGTTCGCCCTGTCCGCCACGGCCGTCATCGCCGCCGCCATGGCGTCCGGGCTGGTGGTCAGAAGGAAACTTGACAACCTTGATTTGGTGGAAGTACTCAAAACACGGGAATGATCATGAAGTGGGCAAAACGAGGTGGACTGATTGTCGCGGGCGTCGCTCTGCTGGCCGCACTGGTGTACGGCTTCCTGCCGAAGTCCGTGGAGTCCGAGTTCGCCAGCGTCACGCGTGGCGATATCCGTACGACCATCGACGAAGAAGGGCGCACCCGCGTCAAGGATCGCTTCACGATCTATTCGCCGATTACCGGCGAGTTGCCCCGTATCGACTTGAAGCCGGGGGACGACATCAAGGCGGGGGACCTCATCACCGTCGTATCGCCGACTCGCGCACTGCCGCTGGGGGTGCGCGAAAGACTGCGGGCGGAGGCTGACGTCAAATCCGCTGAAGCACAACTAAACCGGGCCGATGCGGATGTGAAGGCCGCCACCGCACAGGCGGAGTTGGCAAAGCGGGAGCACAAGCGGGTACGAGAGTTGTCCAAAGCGTCACAGGTCAGCGTCGAGCAGGTTGACGTGGCGGCAACACGGGAACAGGCGGCCGACGCGGCCTTGAGTTCGGCCCTGTTCTCCCGCAAGGCTGCGGAGTTTCAACTGGAAATGGCCAAGGCGTCATTGGCGGACGACTCGGCGCTGGAAGTCGAGGGCATCAAGATCAAGTCGCCGGTGGATGGACGCGTGCTGCAAGTACTCCGGGAAAGCGAAGGCCCGGTGCAGGTGAACGAGATGCTGGTGGAGATCGGCAACCCGGCGACGCTCGAGATCGTGGCGGACATGCTCAGTACGGATGCGGTGCTGGTGGAGCCCGGCATGAAGGTCAGCATTGAGCGCTGGGGTGGCGAAGGCGCGCTGGAGGGGGCCATCCGGCTGATTGAGCCATATGGATTCACGCAAACCAGCGCCCTGGGTGTTGAGGAACAGCGCGTCAACGTCGTCATCGATATCACTACGCCGCGAGAAAAGTGGAGCAAGCTCGGACACGGCTATCGCGTCGAAGTGCGGGTGATTACTTCGGAACGCAAGGGCGTACTGAAGGTGCCCGAGAGCGCGATTTTCAACGCGCGAAAGGGACCGGTCGTTTTCGTAGTGGTTGACGGCACAGCCAAAGAGCAGCCAGTGCAACTGGGCGAACGCAACGGCCTTGAGGCGGAAGTGCTTTCCGCGCTGAAAGATGGCGACACCGTAATCGCAAACCCCGGCGACGACCTGAAAGACGGTAGCTCGGTAACGCAGAGATAGTTTTCCGCCAGGATCGAAGCGAGATGGCCCTGGACACCGTATCTTCAAGCAAGCCCGCGACGGACGCGAACTGCGGTCGCAAGAGCGGCGGAGGAGTTCAAAATTTCCAACACCGTGCGGGCCGTTCGCAGTTCCCTGTTCAACTCAACGGCCTCCTCGCGAAAGCGCGCGTTCCCGACTGTCTTCAGGTGTCCCTACCGAAAATTCCGTCGGCCCTAAATCTAGGCATTCCTGGGACTCGGCCGACCCAGCCCAGATTGTAGCACACCACCGTCTTTCCATCGCTAGCCGTGATGGTTGTCTCGCGTCCCACACCCGGATGAGGCGACGAGATGATCTTCTTGATGATGGCTGCGCTTCGCCTGTTTCTTCACGGAAGCCGGCCTTTGGTGATGGAGAACGCGGCGCTGCGACATCAACTTGCCGTACTGCAGCGATCAGCTGGCCGGCCAAGATTGAAGCCGGCAGATCGTCGACTATGGGCGTCGCTTTCAAAGCACTGGACGGAGTGGAAGGAGTCGCTTGTCCTTGTGCAGCCGGCGCCGTGATCGGTTGGCAGAAGACAAGCTTCAGGCTGTTCTGGCGCTGGAAGAGCAGGCCCGGAAGAGGCCGGCCACAAGTGTCGCAGGAGCTCCGAATCCTGATCCGCGACATGAGCCAAGCCAATCGCCTCTGGGGCGCACCTCGCATCCAGGCTGAACTGGCCAAGCTTGGGATCGAGGTTGCTCGGTCCACCGTAGCGAAGTACATGGTTCGGCATCGCAAAGGGAAACCGGCGACCGGACCATCTTGGGCGACGTTCCTGCGAACACATCTCCATGAGGCAGCCGCCGTCGACTTCCTTACTGTTGCGACAGCCAACTTCCGCATCCTCTACGTGTTCGTCGTCCTTTCACTTGGAAGACGGAAGATCCTGCACGTCAACGTTACTGCTCATCCGACTGCCGAGTGGACCGCGCAGCAGATCGTGGAAGCCTTCCCGTGGAACGACGTACCGGCGTACATGCAGCGAGACCGAGATGCGATCTTTGGGGCAGCGTTCCAACGGCAAGTCAAAGCGATGGGGATCGAAGAACTGATCAGTGCCCCGCGCTCGCCTTGGCAGAACGGCTATGTGGAGCGAGTCATTGGGACGATCCGGCGCGAGTGTGTCGACCACTGCATTGTGTTCGGCGAGAACCATCTGCGGGAAGTGCTGAAGGAGTACGTTGAGTACTACAACAGTTCACGAACGCACTTGGGGTTGGAAGGCGACTGTCCCGAACCACGTGAGGTTGAACACGAAGGGCGTGTCTACGCCGTTCCCTGGTTGGGCGGACTGCATCACACGTACCGACGAAACGCTGGATAGCTGATTGGCGAACGGAATCAAAGAGAAGCGTGCCTTGTGGCGCGCTGTTGGCGATTGGGTCGTGGTTCGCTTACGCACTCTAAAGTCATGGAACGGGCAACACTGACCGTCGTGAATCGAGTGAACCGAGTTGCGGATGGAGCAGCGTCATCGGTCAAAACTGCCAAGACGGCATTTTCGGTAACGACAGCCAAATGAGAATCGAGGGCTCCCTGACGGGCGCCCTCGATTCTGTACTGAAATTGGTAGCGGGGGCCCGATCCGCACTTGAGTACAGAGTTGAACTGAATTGGACGTGGGGCGTGGGATTGTCGGCGTAAGAGTTGACTGTAGAAGGCTTTCTGAGTGACACTTGATGCGGATGATCGCTTGCCGCACGCCCGGTTTTCTTGCCGATTGCGGTCAAGACGACAATTTCGGCAAGGAAAACTACCTGAGAACTTTGCAGTTGGGGTGGCGGTTTTGGAAGTCTTCTGCTGCTTGCGTGGTTAGTCTTGGTGTTTCGCGGAGGTCGAGCAGTTCCAGTGTTGCGAAGCTGGCGCTTGTGATTGCGCCGTCGGACCAGGGGGCGTTGTTGAGGCGCAACTCGCGGAGCTTGGGCAGCTTCTCCAGTGCCTTGAGGCCGGCCCCGGTGATCCGTGGGCACCAGGAGAGGTCGAGCGTTTCGAGCGTTTCGATCCTGGCGATGTGTTCGATGCCCTTGTCAGTCAGGTTGGCACAGCCGGAGAGGTTCAGCGTCGTCAGCGGAAGATCGGACAGGTGTGGGAGATGCTCGTCGCGCAGGTTGTCGCACTGACTGAGGTCGAGTGTGCTTAGCTTTGTCAGTGAGCCGATGGCTTTGGCGCTCTCGGCGCCGACGCCCGTCTTGTGGAGGTCGAGCGTCTCAAGTTTCTTGAGTGATCCAATCGCCGCGAGTCCGGCGTCAGTCGGGGCCGAGCACCCGCGCAGGTTCAGGACCTGCAGATTTTCGTACTTGGCAATCTCCAGCATCCTGTCGTTGTCGACGGTGAGATCGTCCGCGAGCGCTAGCTCCTGCGCAGAGTAGTCCTGCCGATCCTCCTCCCGTGAAGCGTTCGAGCCTGAGGCATTCTCGCCCTGGTTCTCGTCAGTTGACCAGAAGTACCATGTGCTGACGCCCACGGCTGCCAGCGCAAGGACTAGGGCGATTCCAACAACCGCGCGTTTCATGTGTTTCCTCTGGCTAGCTTCATTACAGGCAATGCACAAACCAGCCGCGGGACGTAGGCATATGTCGTCCCGCCCTCGTTCTGATGTGTCCGGCCAAGAACAACCTTAGGCGTCCTTAACATGTAACCAATAGCGAATGCTACGCAACTTATCCTCGTCTGGGTGCTCTTCCTTGAGAACCGTGAGAACCTCGTCGCGCGTATATCGCTGCAAACTAGGTTGGATGAACCAGCGGATGTTGGACGCGTCATACGCCAAGGAGCGGTTGAGGGATTCATCACTCAGGGTACGGTCCTTCACCAGCTCGAAGTACAAAAGGGCGACCTTGTGAACGTCTACGTCTAAGTTCTCGAGTGCCGCAGAGAGGCACTCCTGTCTTTCAAGCAGGTTCATCGACTCCAAGAGCTTCTTGGCCCGTCCGAAGCTTTTCGAGTCCGGACTTCCTTCTAGCAACGAGATAACTTCGGCGCATTTGTCCATTGCAGATCGCCGCGGCCCTAAGTCGGTAGTCTCCCGCTGCCGCTATTCCGCCGCTTCTGCCAGCCACTCCTTGATTGCTGCGAGGGCATTTAGATCTCTTGCTCTATCCGTATTGGTCTCGTCGGGAGGGATGACCTCTACCAACAAGACCACATTTTCCCTTGCCTTCCCGTGACCAAACAACCCCTTCCTGTCTAGTCGTTTCATTGCCTCTACCATGGACTCCATCCGCACATCATACTCGTCCGTCCATTCTTCGAACTCTGCTTCCGGACCCACGACTCGGTCACTAAAGAGTTCGCGAACTACGGAGAAGTGGTTCTCGCCGAACGCGTAGTACGGGGAATCCACGCAAGACCACTTCAACATGTCTTCAGAAAGTCCAGTTGCAGCCATTTCGGTTCTTAGTGCCTCTGAAGACCATGCCGAGATGACAGGCGGCAATGCCTCTCCTGTGGTGACGAGCGAGCAATAGTAGTACTTGCCAGGGTGCACCGAAAACAGCTCACTGAACGCCGCTTCAGAGGCTGCTTCGATCTCGTCAGCTAGGCTGTTGTCAAACACGTGCGCTCCCCTAGTTAGTTGCACTTCTTTGGAGTTTCCTTGCCGACCTGTCGCAACTCATTGCGAAGCGCTCGCCTCGTAGCCTTGAATCCTCGGCCTTGTGCCTTCATATTCGCCTCTACATTGTTCAGCCTGTTCTCTAGATCGTTCAAGAACTTCGCTTTGTGAGTTTCATTGTGTGGTCTGGGGTGATCGATTGGAACACCGTTCGCTGCATCGTTGATGTCAATCCTATACCTCGCAAGAAGCGCTCTCATTCGAACAGCTGCGGCATACTGGCGTTTTGTTCCCGTTGACGGGACTAGGTGCCCTGCTGCCTGTCCCTGAGTGGGACCGCGACCCTCGCGAATCAAGTTCTCCCTGAGGATTGCCGCGTTCTCTCTGTTACTTACGTTGGGAACTAAAAAGGGGTCAGGCTACTTTTAGAGGCCCAAGTCCAAGGCATTTATAGCCTGCCGCCATGCTTCGGCCTGTCCGCAATCTCCCGGTGATGCCCCGCCAGCAGCCCCAGAACCAACCCGATTGCCGTGAATACAGCGGTTCTGCCGTTCATGGTCGTCTCCCGTTTCAGTCGGACTGAAAGCCCGGATCGAAGTCCAGGTCTTCGCGGTTCGTCTTCTTGTTCTGCATGACTTCCATCAGCGCCTTGCCGTTGAAGGTTACTTCCGTGACAACGCCGCCGCGCAGCACCTTCCACGTCGTTGAGTCCTTTGCCAGTGACAGCGTCATGCGCGCGTTGAACTGGTTCATGTCGCCCATGGTCTCGCCGTCGACTTCAAACAGCTTGTCGCCGTTGCGCAGCCCGAAGCCCTCCACGAGCCCGCCTTCCTTGATGGACGACAGCACGACGCAGTCGAAATTGCGCGGCGCGAACTCGATCGTACCGTTCACGGGCACGGTAACCCTCATGCGTCCTGTCGGGCCCTCGATCTCGTACTCGCCGGCAAGCAGGTTGAGAAACTCGGCGACCGCTGCGTCCGTCCTTTCCCACTCACCGTCGCGACGCAAGCGCCGGCCATCGCGCAGCAGCCTCAGTCTGCGGGCGTCCGACTCATTCGCGCAGCGCACCTTCAGCGTGTACAGCGCCGGCACTGAAGCCGTGAGCGCGTTCTCGCCGGCCGCGATGGTCACACTTTGGCGCAACAGCTCGCTGCCGTCGAAGTCGCCGCCCAGCACCAGCACAAGGTCATAGGCGCCCGGCTGCATCGGCCCGAACTTCAGCGGGCTCTGGTTTGCATCGGCGTCCCGTTCCCGCAATTCGAAGCCGCGCAGCGACGTGCCTTGCTCGCCCACATCGACGATGCTCCAGTTCAACGACTTTTGCAGCTCGTGCTCGTTGTGTCCGATAGCCGCAAGCGTCACCGTGCCCGGCGCCTGGAGCCGAAACTCCTGCTCGGCGGGGCCATCGCGCTCGATGCGCCGCTTCAGGGTGCCGTACTCCTCGTGCGTCGCGCTGAGCGTGTACCACCACTGCTCTGGTAGTTCGCCGTTGCCGCGCGAGGATGGCTCGCCACGCTTGACCCAGATGGCATCCCGCCCCGGCGCCGCCCGTTGCCCGCCACCCGACTGCCACCCGTGACCGTGATGGATCGTCAGGTTCGCGTAGGAGTCGGCCAGGAAGTCTCCCTCCGGCGACAGGATGCGCACGACGAAGTATTTGCTTCGGTCAGGCTCGGGGACCTTGAGGTCAACCGTCACCAGGTCGTTTGTGACGGTAATGTCGCGCCAGTCGGCGATTTCGTTTTCGTGGTCCAGAATGATGCGGTAGACGCCGGGCTCGATGTCCAGCCTTGAAAATTCGCCCCGTGTACTGGCAACTTCCTCGCGGTCGTAAAACGACACGTACTCCTGCTCGGGGCGTTGCTGGCGAATCGCTTGCAGATCAACGGGCGGCTCCGGCGGAGGGTCCTTCACGATGTACACGCGCGCGCTCGTGCCCGCCAGCGCCTCGGGCAGGGTGACGGTGCCGCTGATACCGGGACGCCCTTTCAGGGTCAGTACCAGCGGCGCCAGCTGCTTGCCCGGCTCTGTGCGGACCACCACCTCGTCGCTGCTGTACTCATCTTGCCGCCCGCCCGTGGCGACGATCTTCCACTCACCGGCCTCAAGCTGGATTTCGCCGGCGCCAGTGCCCAGATATTCGCTGCTCTGGCGCCGGTCGTTGGCCACATCGTGGACAGTTACCCGGGCCTCACTGGCGAGGCTGCCGTCGGGCATGCGCACTTCGACCGCCAGCTTGAAAATGCGGGTGGCGGTCCAGTCGCGGGTGGCGCCGGGCTCGACGCGTCCGGTTTGCCCGCGCGCACTGAACCGCCAGCCGTCCAGCTCGCACCAGACGTTGTAGGTTTCGGCTTCGCTCAGCCCGGCCAGTTCATAGGCGCCGCTGTCGTCAGTGATAGCCGCGTGGGCGGAGGCCTCGCGCCAGCGTTCGTAGCGGATGTTGTCCCGCACGCGTTGCTCGAGTGTCGCGTCGGGGGCGTAGCGCCGGTCGGGATAGCGCGGCCGGGCCGTAACGTTCACGCCGGGCAGGGGCTCACCGGTGCTGGTGAGCACCCGCCCGGAAATCACGCCGTTGCCGGCCGCTACAGGCGGCGGGTCGATGGTCGCGATGATGTCGCTCAAGGACGTGCCGCCGGGCGCGCGCACCGGTGCTGGTTCGGTCTCTTGTTTCAGGGGCGCGGCCGCGTCGTTCCTGGTGTCGGCCGGTTGATGCAGGTCCGCGGCCGGCGTCGGGGCAGGCGCAGGCTCGTTGCCCATGGAACTGGCAATAAGGAAGCCCGCCAGCAGCCCGATGATCAGCCCGATTGCCGTGAACACGCCTGGTTTGCCGTTCATGGTTGGTCCCTATTCGCGATATCCCGGTTCCATGTGGAAGCGCTCTCTCTCTTCACTTTGGCGGTCGGTCAGAATCTTGAACAACTCTCGACCGTCGAACGTGACGGCCGTGCGCACGCCGCCGCGCAGCACGACCCAGGTCGTGCTCTCTTTGGTGATTGTTTCGTTCAGCAGGTTCGAGCGTTCGGCATCGGGCGTGAATGCCTGGCCGTCGATTTCGATCAGCTTGTCGCCGTCCTTCAGCCCCAGTTGTTCGAGGCGGCCGCCCTCGGGGCGCACCGTCAGTTCAAAGCAGTCAAAAGGTCGAGGCGCGAACACAACATCCGACGGGCCGGAAATCGTGATCTTCATTTCGCCTGTACTCGAAACCAGGCGGTAGGTACCCGCGGGCACGTGCGAGATTTCATAATTGTCAGCGTCTCGTGAACCACGCCGGAGATCACAGTGAAGCTTGCCCGGCGCGGCGACGAGTTCGATACTCGGAAGCTTCTGCCCTTCCGCCGGGCGAATCGTCAGCGGGTGCAGCTCGGGCGCTGATTCGGTCAGGTAGTTGTCGCCGGACACCAGCGTCACCTGGCGCTCCACAAGATCCACGTTATCAAACGTATCCACCCGCAGCGTCAACTCGAGTTTGTACTCGCCGGGGCTGACCGGCCCGAGGCGGATCGGGCTTGCACGTTGTCCGTCGTCGTCAGCTACCATTCTCGCGCCGCGCCCGTCCATGTCCTGCCGCCACAACTGCCAGGTGAGTACGCCCTTGCCGCGCATGTCATCCCATCCCGGCACGGTCAGCACCAGCCAGCCCGGTGTCTGCAAGTGAATGTCCATCACCTCGCGCGACTCGGCCTCATAGCGAACCACCTTCTCGCCGTGCTTCGTGTGGCTGACGCGAATCTGAAACCACTCGTACTCGACGTCTTCGCCGCGCGGGTTGCGTCGCAGCCAGATGCGCCCTTCCTCATCGACAAGCTGCTGCGGGCCGTAACCGTGGCTTCCCCCTGTCGAGTGCGCGTCCATGCCGATCTCGACGTCGCGCAGCAGTTCCCCTTCAGGAGAAAAGACCCGCAGCGCGATGTAGTCGTCTGTGGTTGGCGCGGGCAATTCCAGGTTGCACTGGGCCCGGTCACCCACGAGTGAGACATCCGCCCAGTCCACGACCGCCTGTTCTGTTACCAGCAGCACGCGCCAGGGCCCGCCAGCCAGGTTCGAACACTGCCACTGGAACTGATCGCCGTTTGACCAGACGCGCGCCTCGGTTGTGCCCTTGATGTCGTACATCGCTTCGGAGGGTGGGCCGCCCGGCGGGTCAGGCTGAAGAAACACGTCCACCGGAAGCCGCTCAAAGCCCTTCGGCAATTGGATAAACCCGCCAATCGACGGGGTCGGCATCAGCACCAGCGTAAGGGGCGCGACCGTTGCACCCTCCTCGATAGTCAGGGTTACTTCGGACGAGCGATACTGCAGCCTGTCCGGCGCGTACCAGTGGTCCTTCGAGACGGCATAAAGGGTCCATTCACCGGGGGTCAGGCGCAGCTCCGCCGGCCCGTTCCAGGCCGTAGCCGACTGCTCCCGTGACAGGGCCTGGGCCCGATAGACGACTGTGGCATCTTCAGCCGGGGTGCCGTCAGCCATGGTCACGTGGACCGCAACCAGCGCCTCGGAACGCGCAAGCAGGTGGCACACGCCGTCTGGTTTCACGCGGCGCTGCTTGGGGTTCTGATTTTCGATGCGCCACCCGTCGGCACGGCCG
Organism: Planctomycetota bacterium; assembly: GCA_019912315.1. Classification (GTDB taxonomy): domain Bacteria; phylum Planctomycetota; class UBA8742; order UBA2392; family UBA2392; genus JACKID01. The sequence continues at coordinate 64,651 of JAIOJA010000064.1, read as the reverse complement.
CTGACGTCGTACTCGGCATCTGCCGCCAGGCCTGCGATGCGGTAATGCCCCTGTTCGTCTGTGGCGGTCTTGTGTGTTGCGACGTCCTGCCAGCGTGCATAGCGGATATCCCGCTCGATGCGTTCTTCTGCGGACAGGCCGGGGCGATAGCGGGGCTCCGGGTAGGATGTTGATGCGGATACGACGACCCCGGCGACGGGCTTGCCGTCGGGCGTCATGACTGTGCCGGTGATTTCGCCTTCGCCCCGGGGTACGGGCGGGACCTTCGTCTCGGCGATGAAGTCACGCAGTGTCCGGGGCGCGACTTCGGTTGGCGGCGGGTTTTGCAGTGGCTCCGGCGGGGGTGGGGCTTGTTCCGGCAGGCGTGCAATATTGCCGCCCTGAATCGCCGGCGCGGCGGGCCCAGGCTGGATTGCCCCGCCAAGGAATAGCCCCGCCAGCAATCCCAGTATTACGCCCGCGGCGGCGCCAATCACGACTTTGCTGCTCATCGCGCCCTCCTGAATGGACACGGATATCCTATCGCGCAATTGACTCAGATGAACAGAAAAGAGCGTTCACGCCAAAACCCACCTATCACATCAGTGCGCTTTTACAGGGGCGTTACAGGGGAAGGGCGTTTTGTCGCGTATCTTCTGTGTGGGCAATCAAGCCCGGTGGAGGATTGTGATGCTGAAGAACGGACTATGCCTGCTGGCCCTTGGCGCTCTGGTCGCGCCTTGCCTGATGGCCCAGGAAGACTGGCGCCTTGAGGGACGGGCGCTATCGCGCAACGTGATTGTACCGCAATCGCGCGTATTCACACCCGACCAGACGCCGGTACAGATCACCGGTGTCAGCGTGTCGGTCGAAGTGTTGGACCAGGCCGCGACCACCAGCTACGTGATCAAGCTGCATAACCCGGGCAGCCGCATGGCCGAGGCGGAGATGATTCTGCCGGTGCCGCAGGGCGCTGTGCTCAGCAAGTTCGACTTCGCCGGCGCCGGGACTGAGCCCTCGGCCGGTCTGCTCCCCAAAGAGGAAGCGATCAAGATCTACAACGAGATCGTGCGTCGCTACAAAGACCCGGCCCTGATGCAGTTCGTCGGCTACAACTTGATACGCACGAGTGTCTTCCCCGTGGAAGCGGGCGGCGACCAGGAGATTCGTTTCACCTATGAGCACGTGCTGACCGCGGTCGGCAACCGCGTTGACTACGAGCTGCCCCGCAGCGAAGCCCTCAGCTACAACCTGCCCTGGGACATCAGCGTCGTCGTCAAGTCCAACCAGCCACTCAGCACCGTCTACTCCCCAAGCCACACACTTGGTGTCACGCGCCACGGCGAGAAGATGGTGTGCGCCGATGTCAGCGCCGAATCGCGCACGGACCCGGGTGCTTTCAAACTCTCGTACCTGCTGGCCGGCGACGGGGTCGCGGCGAGTCTGTTCGCCTACCCGGACCCGAGCATCGGCGGCGGCTACTTCATGGTTATCGCGGGTCTGCCCGCCAAGCTGCCGGAAGATCGTGTGATCTCACGCGAAGTTACAATCGTAATTGACCGCAGCGGCAGCATGAACGGCGACAAGTGGAAGCAGGCCAAGCAGGCCGCCATGCAGATCATCAGCGGGCTCGGCGAGGGCGAGGCCTTCAACCTGATCGCCTACAACGGCCAGGTCGACAAGCTGTTCCGCCAGCCCGTGGTCCGCACGGACGACACCGAGGAATCCGCACGCGGCTTTCTCGACCGCATGCGCCCGGCCGGCGGCACGAACATTCACGACGCCATGGTCGAGGCCCTGATCCAGAAGCCGCTTGAAGGCAAGCTGCCGATGGTGCTGTTCATGACCGACGGGCTTGCGACAGTCGGCGCGACCAACGAAGTCACCATTCGCGAACTCGCGGCAAAACACAACGAACACAAGCGCCGCATCTTCACCTTCGGCGTCGGCGTCGATGTGAACGCGCCGCTGCTGGAAAACATCGCCGACACCACCCGCGCGACGAGCACGTTTGTGCTGCCGGGCGAAGATGTCGAAGTGAAAGTCGGCGACGTGTTCAACCGCCTCAGCGGGCCTGTGCTGGCCTCTCCCAGTCTTGACCTTCCCGCAGATGGGGCCGGCGCGGCCCGCGTTACGGAGCTTATGCCGGGCGCGATGCCGGACCTGTTTGACGGCGATCAGCTTGTCCTGCTTGGCAAGTACGTCGGCAGCGCCCCCCTGAAATTCACCCTGAAGGGCAACTTCCTCGGCGTCGAGCGCAGCTTTGACTTTGCCTTTTCACTCGACAACGCCACGACCCGCAACGCCTTCGTGTCACGCCTCTGGGCTTCGCGCAAGGTGGGCATGCTGGTGGACGCCATTCGCCAGGCCGGCGCGGGCAGCGGGCTCGGAACCATCGAGATGACTCCGCAGTTTCAGGAGATCGTGGACGAGATCATCCGCCTCAGCACCGAGTTCGGGATTCTGACTGAGTACACGGCCTTCCTCGCACTTGAAGGCACGGACCTCGGCAAGAAGGCCGACGTGCGCCGCGAGGCCTGGGGCAATTTGCAACGGCGCGGCATGGAAACCCGCAGCGGCGCCGGCGCGGTCAACCAGAGCGAAAACGGCAGCTACATGAAACGCCAGAGCAAAGAGAACAAGCGCAACGAGTGGCTGGACGAAAAGCTTGAGCGCGTGGCCGTCGGCGAAGTGCAACAGGTCAACGACCGGACGTACTTCAAGCGCAACGACCGCTGGGTGGACGCCCGCGTGCTCGATGAAGTTGAAGTCATCAAGCCGGATCGGACCATTGTCGCCGGCAGCGAAGAATACCTGGAGCTGGTCAAGAAGCTTGAAGAGCAAGGCCGTGCAGGCGCCGTCGCCATGCAGGGCGAAATCCTGATCAAGGTCGACGGCAAGGTCATCCTCATCAAACCCGCGGAATAGCCCGCAAAAAAGCCCGCTGCGAAAGCAGCGGGCATACACAGGAGAAAGCCATGTTCAAGTTCATCGGAAGTGTTGCCGCCGCGGCAGTCATCGGGCTGGGCGCATCAAACCTCTTCATCAACGACGTGGCCGCCTGCGGCGGATACGGTGACTGGTGGAACGTCAAGGTTGAAGAGTCAAAGAAGGCTAAGGACGCCGACGTTGATGAAGTCGCCGACGAGGGCGAAACCAAGACGAGCGAAGAAGAAAAGAAGCCGGTTGTCGCCGAGGTCAAGCCGAAGATCCAGATCGCCATATTGCTCGATACCAGCGGCAGCATGGACGGGCTGATTGACCAGGCCCGCACCCAGCTTTGGAAAATCGTCAACGAGTTCGCGACCGTGAAGCAGGCTGGTTTGACACCCGATGTTGAAGTTGCCCTCTACGAGTACGGCAACGATGGTTTACCCGCGGCGGAAGGCTACCTGCGCATGGTGGTGCCCCTGACTACCGACCTCGACAAGCTCAGCGAAGAACTGTTCGCCCTGACCACCAACGGCGGCAGCGAATTCTGCGGGCACGTGATCAAGTCGGCGGTGGAGGGGCTGCAGTGGTCCAGCAGCAGCAACGACTACAAGGCCGTCTTCATCGCCGGCAACGAGGAGTTCACCCAGGGCCAGGTTGCCTATCTGGATAGCTGCAAGGCCGCGATTGAAAAGGGCATCGTGGTGAACACCATTCACTGCGGCGACTACGAGACCGGTGTGGGGCAGAAGTGGCTGCACGGGGCGCAGCTGGCCGACGGCAGCTACATGGCGATCAACAGCTCAACGCCCGTGGTGCACATCGCGTCCCCGCATGATGAGGAGATCATCAAGCTGGGCGAAGAGCTGAACGAAACTTACGTTCCGTACGGCAAGGAAGGCGAAGAAGGCGCCACCCGCCAGGCGGAGCAGGACAGCAACGCGAACGGCGGCGGCCAGGGCGCCAACGTGAACCGTGCCCTCAGCAAGAAGAACCACACCTACCGCAATGACGCCTGGGACCTGGTGGACGCGCTCAAGGAAGAAAAGGTCAAGCTTGAGGATCTGAAGAAGGAAGACCTGCCCGAAGAGCTGCGCGATATGACCAACGAGGAGTTGAAGAAGCACCTCGACGGCGTGCGCGAAAAGCGCGCAGAGCTGACCGAAAAGCTGAACGAGCTTGAAAAGAAGCGCAACGCCCATGTCGCGGAAAAGCGCCGCGAGGCAAGTGAAGGGGGCGAAGAGACCCTCGACGAGGCCATGATCAAGGCCATCCGCGAACAGGCGGAAAAGAAAAAGTTCAAGCGCGAAGAAGTGAAGGAAGAGAAGAAGGAAGACTAAGCGATCCGGGCATAGGGGCCTGTCCGCGTTACGGGGACAGGCCCTGTCTGAAAGGCTACAATGCTGACCATGCAACGAAGCGTACTCATAGTGGAAGATGACGCGGCCATCCGGCGCGGCGTGGTTGACGCCCTCAAGTTCGGGGGCTTCACCACGTTTGAAGCGGCTGACGGCGAGGCAGGCCTGAAGTCTGCGCTGCAGGTTGATTGCGACATCGTGCTGCTTGACCTGGCGCTTCCCAAGATGAGCGGGCTCGAAATCCTGAAAGAAGTCCGCCGCACGCGCCCGACGTTGCCGGTGATTATCCTGACGGCCATGGGCTCGGAGCAGGATCGCGTCGCCGGGCTAAAGCTGGGCGCGGACGACTATGTCGTCAAACCCTTCAGCATCGCGGAGTTGATGGCGCGCGTGGAAGCGGTCATCCGCCGCTCGCCGGAGCGCCCGGGCGATGTCGATGAATGGGGCTACGAGCACGGCACCGTCGACCTGGCCCGCTGCGAAGTGAGATTCAAGGACGGCGAGCGGGCCGAATTGTCGGAGCGCGAACGCGAACTTCTGCGTTACTTCATAGTGAACCCGGGGCGAGCGATTTCGCGCGACGAGATTCTCAGTCGCGTCTGGCGCATCGACCCCAAGGGAATCAGCACGCGCACGATCGACATGCATGTCGCCCGTCTGCGCGAAAAGCTCCGCGATACGGGTGACAGCCCCAAAGTGCTGCTGACCGTGCGCGGGAAAGGATACATGCTCGCCGATGCGTAACTGGCTGATCTGGACCGTCTTCGCCGCAGGCCTGCTGATCGCGGGCGGGGTGATGGCGTGGGCCACGACGGCGTTGCTGCACATCGAAGACGCGCAGGCCAATGCTACTCGCGCGGCGCTGGCCGACGAGAACATCAACGTCGCGCTGTGGCAGATGGACAGCGAGCTTTCGCCGCTGGTCACCGACGAAGCCACGCGCCCGTACTTCCACTACTTGTCGTTCTACCCCGCCGAAGGCGCCTACACGCGCATGTTCAATGAGATCGACAAGGGGGACGTGTTGATCCCCTCACCATTGCTGTTGAACGACTCCGCGCAGGTAGTCGTACACTTTCAGTTTGAGCCTGACGGCGACCTGACATCACCCCAGGCCCCCACGGGCAACATGCGGGACCTGGCGGAGTCCCGCTACCTCAAGGGCGCTGATATAGAGGGCGCGCGGCAGCGCCTCGCGCGGGTCGCGCAAGTCACAAGCCGCGAGCAACTCATCGCCATGCTTCCCGAGCGCAAGACGGACCCGCGAGATCCGGTCATGCCGGACATGGTGTACGCCGACGACCGGTGGGCCGCGCAGAACGAAATGAACAAGGGCGCCTATGAGCAGCGCGCCGACGCCCAAAAAAAATCCGCCACCAAGCGCAAAGTCGAGCAGTCGAACAGCCTGCCGATCGAAGAAATCGTCAACCCGGTCGAGATTCGCGAGGGCCCCATGACCGCCGTGTGGGTTGGTGACTCGCTTATTCTCGCGCGCAGAATTTCGCTGGACGGCAACGAATACGTGCAGGGCTGCCTGCTGGACTGGCGGCGGATCAACGCCGATCTGGTGGCCGTCAGCATCGAGCAATTGCCCAACGCGAAATTCCGCGCCGCGACCGGCGACCCGACTCGGGTTGAATCCGCCGGCGTTCAGCGCCTCGCCGCGTTGCCCGTGGAAGTGCTGCCAGGCGAAGTCCCGGTCGTGACACCTGAGGGCAACTCGCCCCTGCGCCTCACCATGTACGTCGCCTGGGCCTGCCTGGCGCTGGTGGCCTTCGGCCTCGGCTTCGTGATGCACCGGACGCTGAGCCTGGCACAACGCCGCGCGGAATTCGTGAGCGCCGTTTCGCATGAGCTGCGCACGCCGCTGACAACTTTTCGCATGTACACGGAGATGCTCAGCAGCGGCATCGTCAAAGATGAAAACGCGCGCATGGAGTATGTGAACACGCTGCACTCGGAATCCCTGCGCCTCGGTCACCTGGTCGAGAACGTGCTGGCCTACGCGCGCCTCGAAGGAAGCTCGCACAAAGAGCGTATCGAAGAGCTGCCGATCTCAAGGCTGCTGGAGCGCGCGACGGGTCGATTGGAAACCCGCTGCAAGCAGGCCGGCATGGAGCTGGTGCATGAGCCCTGCGCCGAAGACGCAACAGTGAAAGCCGACCCAGGCGCCGTGGAGCAGATCGTATTCAATCTGGTGGACAACGCCTGCAAGTACGCAGGCAACGCGAGTGACAAGCGCATTCACTTCGAGTGCAAAATCGCGGACGGGCGGGTCGAGTTCCGCGTACGCGACCACGGCAGCGGCGTTAATAAGGAAGAAGGTGCGCGACTTTTCAAACCATTCCGCAAGTCGGCGCAGGCCGCCGCCAACTCCGCGCCGGGCGTGGGTTTAGGGCTGACCCTGAGTCGCCGCCTCGCGCGCGCCATGAACGGGAATCTAAGCCTGGAAGGCAGCGACGGCGGCTGCACGTTCCTGCTTACCCTGCCGCGCGCCTGACTCGTTGGTCAGCGAAAAACAGACCATCAGTAATCAGTTTTCTCTGATCCTTAACGCCCCTTTTGTCGTGATACGCCTTACAATGAGGGGCGGAGACCACATGGACATCATCACCGAAATCGAAAACGTGTTCGAACGCTTCCGCAACATCCCTTATCTGGGTGAAGGTTGCACGCAACTTGAACACGCTCTGCAAACCGCCCGCGAGGCCGAGAAGGCATTCGCCAGTGACGAGCTGATTACCGCGGCACTACTGCACGACATCGGGCACATGGTGCACGAGCTCCCCATGGAAGACGAGAACTACGTCGGTTTCTGGAACCAGGACGACACCCACGAAGTCATCGGCGAAAAGTGGCTGGCGCGGGGCTTTCCGGACGCGGTCACGCAACCCGTTCGCTGGCACGTGCTGGCCAAACGCTACCTGGTCGCGACTGACCCTGAGTACCACGGGCTTCTCACCGCGGCCAGCGCCCACGTGCTTGAGCTGCAAGGCGGGCCCATGACAGCGGCAGAATGTGCGGAATTCGAAGGGCACCCCTGGGCCCAGGACGCCATCGCCGTACGCCGCTGGGACGACGCCGCGAAAACCGCCGGCCGTCACACGCCCGATCTGCCGCATTACCTCGAAATTGCCAAACGCTGCGCCAAAGTCTCCGCGACTTAGCACCTAGTTCATGGCGTCGTCGTCGGATGCGTCCTGATTGCCGGGCGGCGCAGCAGGCTTGTTCGCGGGCAGAGGCGCGTTGCCGGCATGGGGGTTGATCGGCCTGTAGGTGCTGTTCGGGTCCGGGGTAAAAGCGCGGTTATCGGGCGGCGTGAGTGTGTCCACGTCGATGAAAAACGCGGGTACGAATATCAGCAGCGACAGAATGCCGAGGGTGATCCAGGTAGATGGACGAATCTCTTTCATAGGTGCGGCTTCGTTGGGGCTGACTTTACCAGACAACCCCCGGCGGTTTCCAGCCCACGCGTCGCGTCAGTGCAACGCACAGGTAGCGGAGGGCGTCGAGCGCGTGATCGCTTCCCTTGCCGGGCGCGCGGGCGTTGTCCTGCCAGGCGTAGCCGTCAATTTCACGCAGCAGGTTCATACAGGACGCGTCGATGCGCAGCCCCGCGCGTCCTTGCGCATTCGGTATCAGGCGCCGACGCACGACTTCAATGCCGCCTTCAACGTGGTTGTTGGCCGGCAGCACGTGCAGACCTTCCTGCGCAAGCATGTTGCGCTGTTCCGCCCCCGATGGGTCCACGTACGCGGCGCCCATGCGGCATCCCATGGCGCGGAAGCGGTCGTCAATCTCGCGCATGGACCGTATATGCAGCGGCATGGCCCGTTCGGGGCGGTAGTACTCATGCACGATGTGCAGCACGTCGTCCGCGTCGAGATAGCCCCACAGGCAGGCGAACGGAGCGACATAGCCGAAGTCGATGCCCTTGTGAAGGATCGCCCCGGGCGGGGGCGTAAGCCCGGGCGCCACGTGCAGCTCGTAATCAAATTCCTCGTACACGCGACCGTGGGGCGTGACGAACTCGCCGCCGAACTGTTCCGCGAATGTCGCCTGGGGCAACGACCGCCGCGCGGCGTTGATCTCTTCTTCGTCCACGTGTGGATTATCCCAGGTGGCGGCGCGCTGGACGCGCCATTCTTCAAGCTTCGAAGCGCCTTCATACAACTCGTATATCCAGTTGTGTCCGCGCGGTGTGGTCGGCACCAGCAGCCGCCCGTTGCGGGTCACGAGGCGCGCGCGCAGAAACCGGTCAAAGGCCTCACGGTCAAGGTGGGCCCCCTCGCACAGAATCAGCCAGTCGATTTCCTCGCCCAGCAGCGCCTCGGGCAGACGCGCGGACATGCACACGACTTCGCCGCCCCAGCGTGTTGTCAGGGCGGGCGGGTGGTTGGAGTACTCGGTGATGTCGCTGGCGTGCAGCATGTCGTCGCGAATGTACCGGAATTCCGGGCGCGTGAGAGCATAGGTGGGGCCGACCAGCCAGCCGCGCGTGTTTCCGGCCAGCAGGTCGCTCAGGGTGTCCCGCGCTGACGCAAGCGACTTGCCGAAGCGCGCGCCGGCGATCAGCAGCTTGAAGCGCGAGTCGTCATCGTGAAACGCAAGCTGCTGTACGTGAGGCTCGTAGGCGATGTCGTTGAACATCTCGGTGAGTCTCACGGGGCCCTCCGCCACAGGAAGTAGCCGGGTGTTGCGCCCACGCGGGCCAGCGCTTTGCGCGCCGCGCCGTCCGGTAGACCGCCGCCCTTGCGACGGGAGCCAAAACCGGTCTGAATGCGCGTGCGCACCACGTTGCGAATGTGACGCTCGAGCTCCGCCACGAGCTCCGGGGCCAGGCGGTCCGACAAGTCCTCACGCAGCAGAGCCTCGTGCCCGATGCCGTGCCGCCGCAGAAACGCGCGCAGCCCGCGCACGGAAGGCGGCGCCTTGACCTCGCCGGCCCGAACGAAGCCGGCCGCCAGCAGGAAATCGCTGAAGGCGCCCATCTGGGCCACGCACTCGACGATCGGCGCGCTGATGTTCTCGAGCCCGTACCTGATCAGGCGCGACGCGGCGCCGATGCCCCGAAAGCGCGGCTCGATTACCACCCGCTGCAACAGGCGCACGTTCGCGTTCAGCCCGCCCGCGCCGCCGGCACGAATGCGTCCGGGCGCGAACTCGGGCAGCGCGGTGTTGCGCGCGCCCAGCAGCAGATGCGGATAGCCGAACATTGCGATGCCGATCGCGCGCCGTTCATGCAGCGCGAGAAACACGTCGCTGGTAGGCCCGGGACGCCCGCCGCCAAGGTAGTGCCAGGTTGCGAAGCGGGCGTAGTCACGGACACGCCCGCGCGCGAATTCGATCTCGTCAGCGATTTCAAGCGGCGGCGGGGCGGGCAGGTCGCTGGCGATGCCGTCGTCGATACGCAGCACGCGCGCGGGTTGCAGATCGGGCAGGATCTCGGGGCGGTGGGTGGAAACCACCAGTCGCAGCGCGCTTCGCCGGACCATGCGGCACAGGTTGCGCGCGATCACCCGCGCGGTGACAGCGTCCAGGTGCGCGTCGAGCTCATCAATCATCAGCAGGCGCGAGGGGGACTCGGCTACCAATGCCAACGCCAGTTGAAGACGCCGGTACTCGCCCGCCGAAAGGTCGCGCGCCCGCATTCGCCACAGGCGCCCGTCCGCGAGCCCCATGCGCGCAAGGTTTCGCAGCACGCGCTCGCCCGGGAGTTGCGTCCCGAACAGGGCGAGTACCGGGCTGTCGAGCTGTTCGTCGCTCAGCGTCGGCAGCTCCAGCCCGTTGTGCGCGTTCATGCACGCCCGCAAGGCAAGCGTCTTGCCGGCGCCGCTGGGACCGATGACCGCCAGCGTTTCGCCGGGCTCCGGCAGCGGCAGGCTCACGGCTTGCGGCGGATGAACGATCGCCCGCGGATCAAGTCCGAATGTGCGGGCGGCATAGTCGAGGTGCGACATGGCGCCCTAGTTCCACGACAATGCGTCGAGTTCAAGATCGTCATCTTCGCCGTAGCGTTCGTCGTACTTGTCCGCGTACTTCGCCTCGAGTTCGGTCACCATGTGGCGCAGGGCCTCGTCACGAGAGAGGCCGATGCCTAGCACCATGTGGTCAATCAGGCACAGGCACAAATAGACGCGCTCGCAAGCAAGCTCACGCGAGACAATCAGGTATGGCACGGCCGACAGGTCCATTGTGAAGCTCCGGTTGGCGCGCGGCGGATTCCGCGCTTAACCATCGCGGCGCGTGTCGCTTGACCGGGGGCTCGGAAACTGTGCAGAGGCCGTGGCGACGGGCGTTCCGTGGCGACGGGAAATGAAGGCGCCGGAAAAATTGCGACATTGAATCGGGACGCCACCGGGTACCATTGACCGCCAGGCGACGCGGGCGTAGGAGAGCTTCATGCGAGTATTCATTACAGGTGCAGGTGGTTTCATTGGTTCGCGGGTTGCGGGCGCGCTGCTTGCCCGTGGCGATGAGGTTGTCGGTCTCGATGACTTCAATGACTTCTATGACCCGGCGATCAAGCGCCGCAATGCAGCCGATCTGAAGAAGCTCGGGGGCGCGTTTGTGATGCACGAAGGCGACCTGCGCCAGGCGGACGATGTGAACGCGGCCCTTGGCGAAGGCGCTGACGTGTTGGTGAATCTTGCCGCCCGCGCGGGCGTGCGTCCGTCGCTTGAGCAGCCCGTGCTGTACACCGACACCAACGTGCGCGGGCTGGTGCATGTTCTTGAGGCCATGCGCGAGCGCGGCTTAAAGAAGCTCGTCCATGCCAGCAGCAGCAGCGTCTACGGCGGCCAGGAGAAAGTACCCTTCAGTGAGGACGACCCCATCAACCTGCCGTGGTCGCCCTACGCCGCCACCAAGCGCAGCAACGAGTTGATGCTGGCCACCTGGCACCACCTGTATGGAATCGAAAGCCACGCGCTGCGCTTTTTTACGGTGTTCGGCCCGGGGCAGCGCCCGGACCTGGCGATCGCGAAGTTCATCAGCCTGATCGACGCGGGCAAACCCATCCCGTTCTTCGGTGACGGGACAACCGGGCGCGACTACACGTTCATCGACGACATCGTGCGGGGCGTGGTGGCGAGCATTGACCGGGTGGCGGGCTGCGAGATCATCAACCTCGGCGGCGACGAGCCCGTGACGCTGACGGAAATGGTCGAAACGATTGAGCAGGTGATGGGCAAAAAAGCCGAGCTCGACCGCAAGCCCGTGCAGCCCGGCGACGTGCCCCGCACCATGGCGGATGTCAGCAAGGCCCGCCGTATGCTTGGCTATGAGCCCAGGACCAGTTTTGCAGAAGGCATCGCGAAGCAGTATGAGTGGTATCGCACGCTGAAATAGCCACCACAGAGCACACGGAGAGCACAGAGAAACGCCATCCCCTCTGTGTACTCTGTGCTCTCTGTGGTGAATCCAGTATCATGCGGCAGGAGGCTGGGAAGGCCTTACCGGAGTAACCCCGTGAGACTGTTGATTCCCCTGTTCGCCGCGCTGGTCCTGTTGTGCCTGTGCGTCGCGCCTGTGGGTGCCAACGAGGAATTACAGGACGGGGCCGGGCTCAAGCTCGAATACTTCGAATCCGAACACTACCGGCTTGGCACCAACATTGACGAAGCCACTTCGCGTGAGTACTCCAGAGTGCTCGAAGCCATGTGGCCGCTGCTGGTCAAGTTTTTCGGCGACGAGCCGCGCCTGAAAAAGAACGAACGCCTGACGGTGTTCTTTCTCGACAGTCGCGAAAACTGGCACGCGAAACTGACGGAAGATGGTGTCGGCATTCCCGTTGGCGCTGGCGGCTACTACTGGCCCGGCAACAGGTGTGTGTACTTGTTTACGCAGCCGACGCTGTACAACTCGCGCCAGCTTCTGATTCACGAGGCGATGCACCAGTTTCACTTTCTGGCGAAGTGCAACAACACCGGCCCCAGGGACAACTGGTACACCGAAGGGGTAGTAGAGTACCTGTCGCGCCACCATTGGGACGGCGAGGAGCTGAGCCTGGGAGTGATTCCATTCTGCTCGCTGGCCGACTATCCGAAGAAGGCGCTCGACCTGTTTGACATGCCGGACTACGACTTCGCCGGCATGATCACGTCCGAGCGCGCGTCAGCTCGCCCGGAACAATGGGCCCTGGTGCGCTATCTGGTCGCGGAAGGCGACCCGAAGAAGTGGGCTGCCCTGTGCAAGAAACTCGACGGCGGGCAGGACGCGCGCAATAACTTCAAAAAATACTTCGGCGACCCCGACAAGCTGAAGCCCAGGATACACGAGTGGCTGAAGACCCAGCAGGAGCCATTCGTGCCGGTCTGGAACGAATGGCAAGGCCAGGGCGCGAATGCCTGCATGGGCACGGCGCCAACCACCTACAGCATGTGCCGCACGCGCGAAGACGCCGACAGCGTCGCGGTCGACGTGCGGATCCCGAAAGAAGGTAACTGGCAGGGCGGCGTGCTGGTGTACTTCGACAGTACCGACGACTACGCCGTGTTCATGGTGAATCAGGCCGGTGACTGGCTGGTAACCCGCGGCGGCAAAAGCTGGAGTACGTCGGCAAGCGGCAAAGTCGAGCCAAAGAAGGAAGGCAGCTATCGCCTGAAGGGCGAGCGCGATGGCGCAAACATCAAGCTGTCGATTGATGATGTCGAAGTCGGTACGGTCGAATTGCCGAAGTCGCCCATGGGGGTCTGCCTGCGCAACTGCACACTTGAGTTCCGCAGGATCGAGTGGAAGTAGGTGCCGGCACGCGGTTGATAGTTGGCCGTCCGTGGTTGATAGTCACCCGGAAGTCGCTACCACCGACACCGCATGAAGCTGCTGGTCGAAATCTCGCAGGGGCTGGGCAACTGCATCCAGGGCACGCCGCTGCTGCGCGCGCTGTGGCTGATGGGCCACGATGTTGATCTGTACATCAACAGCCCGATCGCCGACAAACTCAAGCCCCTGTGGACCGACTGGGAAATTCTCGGGCGCATCTACACGCACCACGACCAGTTCCATGTCAGCGACTACGACTTCGGTGTCAGCGCTTACGGGCGCCGTCAGCTCGTCCGCATGTTCCCGCCCGGGCTGTGCCTGAAAGTCGAGAAGCGCCACGTCAAACACCAGTCCGAAACCGAAGCGAACCTCGAGCCCGCCCGCTGGCTCGGCTACGCCGGCCCTGTGCCGCGCAGCTACGTCAAAGGCCACGACCCCAACCTGGCCCTGCCGCCCGAACAGCGCCACAAACGCACGCCGCCAACCGGCGGCGTGATTGTCCACGCCGGTTGCGACCCCGCCAGCCGCGCGCGACGCTGGTCGCACTGGGCGGAAGTCTGCCGACGCATCGCCGCGACAGGACGGGACGTGATCGTGGTCGGCACGCACGACGACCGCAGCGAGGACAACTGGGAGGACGAATTCACCGCGCGCTTCCATATGGACCTGCCCGAATTGACCGCGCTGCTTGGTACGGCCGCCTTCCACTTCGGCAATGACTCCGGCGTCGGGCACCTGGCGGCGGCGATGGGTTTGCCGGGGCTGGTGCTGTTCGGTCCCAGCAACCCGGTAAAAAGCGCGCCGAATTCAATCGTCATGCGCACACTTGTTGCGCCCGCTGAGGAAGGTGAAGGGCGCGACGTCAACCATGCCCGCCCGGTACCGATCGGGCGTCTGAGCGTCGAGCAGGTCTGGGCGGAAGTCGCGAAGGTGCTTGAGGACCCGAGGCGCGACCCCGAGCGCGAGCTTCCGCCGCGTGTTGAGGATTCGGTCGAGAAACGCTGGGACTACTACGTCGCCATGACCCGTGCCCAGACCGAGGTTGATGGGATCGACGAAACCGGGGCCGCGCCGGACGTCCCGAAGGTCAGCGTCGTCATCCCCACTTACAACCGTGCCGACAACGTCGAACGGGCGGTGAAGTCGGCCCTGGCCCAGACGGAAACGTCGCTCGAAGTGATTGTCATTGACGACGGCAGCACGGACGACACGCCGGATCGGTTTGCAAACCCGCCCGGACGCGTGCGCTACGTGCGCAAACCCAACGGCGGGGCAAGCAGCGCGCGCAATGCGGGGTTGCGCCGGGCGCGCGGCGACTGGATTGCCCTGCTGGATTCCGATGACGAGTGGATGCCGGACAAGCTGGCGACGCAACTCGACGCCATGGGCACCGAGTACGTCGCGGGCGCCTCGCGCCACATACACGTGAACGCCGATGGCACCCGCCAGAGCAAGCCGGAAGTGCTGCCCGGGCGCGACAACCACCTGTTTCGCGACCTGTACGGGAATCTGTCTTTGAAGACCAGCAGCCTTGTCTTCAAGCGCCATCTGCTTGAGAAAGTCGGGCTGTTCAACGAGTGCTTCCCCGTCAGCAACGACTGGGATTTCTTCCTGCGTCTTGCCCGTGCCGTCAACAACTCCGGCATGAGAATCTGTGAGCAGGCGCTTGTCACGGTCCACCGCAGCGCCGACAGCATCAGTAAAACCGGGCGCATCAACGCACTTGAGGAAGCCTACACGCGCATCTGCATGGTCAACGCGTTGCTGCACACGGGCGACCCGCTGAACATCAAGCTGCACGTCAACCGGGCCGCCCGCAAACACCTCGAGCTTTCGCGCGCCTGCCGCAAGGGCGGCGACAAGCGCGCGGCGAAGGCTCACGCCAGGGAAGCCATCCGTGCGGGTTTGATGCTCAAGGGCATCTGGCGCTGGTTGCAACCCTGACGTACATTCCGCCCCGTGAACGACACTGACAACGCATTCGCCGAAGGGCCCCCCAAGGCCCGGAAGCAGCCGAAAATCAAGGACGGCAAGCAGCGCGAGAAGCGCCTTGATCGCCTTCGTCTTCAGGGCTTCTGGCCGCTGTACGCGTGCTTCGTGCTGCTGGCCTGGACCGCCCCCTTGGGCGAAGAGCACGCCTGGCAAAGTGCGATCCGCTTCACCGGGCTTGGTGTGACGCTGCTAGGTGTGCTGATGCGCATCTGGTCCAACGGCTACCTGCTGAAGAAAGAAGAACTCGCCACCGCCGGCCCCTACGGGCGCACGCGTAACCCCCTGTACGTGGGCACATGGCTGATCGGCTGCGGACTGGCCCTGAACACCGCCTGGCCGTGGAACGTTATGCTTCTGGGGTTCTACAACGTGATGTTCTTCAGCATCTACAAGTCGCAGATCCGCATTGAAGAGGAGATGCTCGCCAGCATTTACGGTGAGCCCTACGCCGAGTACTGCGAGAACGTACCGCGCTTTTTTCCGGGTTTGAGGCCCTGGCGCAAGGGCTCTGTCAGTGCGTTCAGCCTGTCCCGGGCGCTGCGCAACAGGTCCTGGGAGCCGATCCTCGGTGTCGCCATCCTTTGGGGGGCGCAGATGTTCATGTGGAGTCTCGGCAAGCCCATGATCGACGGGCGGAGTTTCAGCACGGCGTGGCAGGCGTTCCTCGGCGGCGCGTGGATCGGGATTTAGTGCTGCAGCCCCATCGAGGCCAAGAAGAACCGCCGGCTTCACGCGCACTTGGACTTTTGGACTGCGGGGCTGCTACACTGTCGCCTCTACACATCCGGGCAGATCATGGCAGGCGAGCTTGAGTGGCGGCAGTTGCCGATCGACACACCCAGTACGGCGGCGTTCATGCTGGAGGGCGTCTTTGTCGGCGAACAGATCAGCGATTTCACCGTAGACATCGGGCGTACGCTGCAGCCCTTACCCAAGCGACTCTTTCTCGACATCCGGCGCCTTCGCAAGATCGACCGGGTCGGCATCGATACCATGGCCGGGCTTGCCGGGCTGTTCGCCGAAAACGAAAGCGGCTTCCTCGCCATCGTTGGCGCCCCGGAAGCCCTGCGCGCAAGGCTGATCCAGGGCGCGCCGGAAAACAGCTTCCGGTTTTATGACAGCTTCGGGCAGGCCGCGCAGAAAGTCATGGACGGAATGCTGGCGGCCCTGTCGGGGCAGTTTCGGGTGCTTCCCGAAAAGCCCGGCGTAACGGATGAAATGCGCACGTGCTGGGCGGGCATCCGGGCGGCGTCCGTGCCGCGGACGCAGGTGCTGGTGCTGAAGCGCAGCTTCAACAAAGTCAGCGCCCACAGTTTCGAGCGCCACTGGAACGAGGAATTCAGCGCCGACACACGCAACCTGATCCTCGACGTCAGCGAGTTGCGCACGCTGGTTGACGAAGGCACGGTATGGCTGCGCCGGATCAGCGACACCATGCGGGCCCGCGACGGGCTGCTGGTGCTGGTAAACCCGCAACCGAAGGTGCGGGTCATGCTGGATATGCTCGAAATGGGCGGGTTGTACCGCCAGGCGCTCAGCGTGAACGAAGCCGAGGCGCTGATCAGCGCCTAGCCCGGCTTTTTCGAATTATCGGAACCCGCCTCTCGATGCTCGCGTCCTACCCGCGGAAACCACTGCGTGCAGTCAAGGAGAACCCGATGCGATTTCGACCCACATTTGCCGCCGCCGCGTGCCTGATGCTGGCGCTGGCGGCCTGCAGCAACCCCGCCGACCCGACGCAAACGCCTGAGCCGGAGGTCGCCAAAACCACCAAGCAGACACCCGGGCCGGATCAAACCCGCGAAACCCGCACACTTGGCCCGAGCCTCAGCCCGTGGGAAGGCCCGCAGCGCGCGCTTCCCGGCGACGAAGTGGTTGTGCTCGAAGAGCTTGAAAGGATGCAGGACAGAGCCGAATCCGATGGCGCATGGGGCCTGGGAACCGGCGGCGGGCGCAGTGCCCGCAGAGTACGCAGCGGCGACATGGGGCCGCCACCACCATCATCACCCGAAGCCGCCAAGGCCAGCAAGGAGCCGAGCAACGACTCGATTGACAAAGACGAGAGCGATGACTCCGCCACGCGCCTGAAAGCCGGCGTTGACCCGACCCTGAAAGCCAGCGAGGGCTCCCTGTTCGCCAGAAAGGGCGCGGACTACGTCGGACAATTCCCGCTTGAGCATACCGATGTCAAGGCCGAGATCAGCGGCTACATCGGCGCCACCACAGTGACGCAGAGCTTCACCAACCCGTTCACGGAAGTGATCGAGGCCGTCTACACCTTCCCGCTGCCGGGCGATGCTGCAATCAATGACTTTCTCATGGTGATCGGCGAGCGCCGGATTCGCGGCATCATCCGTCCGCGCGCAGAGGCCGAGCGCATCTACGCCGAAGCCCGCGCCCGCGGATTCACCGCCAGCCTGCTGACCCAGGAGCGCCCGAACATCTTCACCCAGAACGTCGCGAACATCGAAGTCGGCGGCGCCGTGGATATCGCGATCACCTACTTCCAGACGCTTGGCTACGAGGACGGGCGCTACGAGTACTACTTCCCGATGGTCGTTGGCCCGCGCTACATCCCCGGCGCGCCCAGCAAAGACAGCGACGACGCTGAACGCAACGACGGCGGTGCAAAAGTCGGCGGCGAAGGGGTCAGCCCCAACACCGACAAGGTGCCCGACGCCGGCAAGATCACCCCGCCGATGCTGCCGGAAGGAATGCGCTCCGGGCACGACATCAGCCTGACTCTGGACATCGACGCCGGCATGGCGATCGACCAGGACAGCCTTGAATCTATCGCCCACAAGGTCCAGATCGAAAGCGTCAGCGACCAGCGCATCGTCGTTGCGCTGACCGACGCGGACAACATTCTTAACCGCGACTTCGTGTTCCGCTGGGGCATGAACAACGACAAGCCCGTTGGCGGCGTGCTGACCCACCGCAGCGACAAGGGCGGCTTCTTCACCCTGATGCTGCAGCCGCAACTCAACCCGGCCGACAAGGATGTCACGCCGCGCGAAGTCACCTTCATCATGGACGTCAGCGGCAGCATGAACGGGCTTCCGATGGACGCAAGCAAGGAGGTCGTCGGCAAGAGCCTCGACACACTGCGCCCGGGCGACATCTTCAACATCGTCTACTTCGCCAGCGGCAACGGGCAGGTTTTTGAAAAACCCATGCCCAACACGCCCGAGAACATCGAGAAGGCCAAGGCCTTCCTTCAACAGCGCAAGGCGGGCGGCGGCACGGAAATGCTCGCCGGTCTGCAGCGCGCCCTGAAGGCTGAGCACGACCCGGCCTATCTGCAGATGTACACCTTCTTCACGGATGGCTACATCGGCAACGAGGCCGAGATTCACAAGACCGTGCAGGAGAACTCTGACGCCGCGCGCTTCTTCGCGTTCGGAATCGGCGGCAGCGTCAACCGTCACCTGATTGACGGCATCGGCGAAAACGGGCGCGGCAAGGTGCACTACTGCTTCCCCCGCGACGCCAAGATGGGTGAGCGCGCGGCAAAGACTTTCTACGACATGATCGACAGCCCGGTGCTGTGCGACATCGAGATCGACTGGAACGGCCTGCCGGTGAAGGACGTCTACGGCACGGTCAACGACCTGTTTGCGGGCCAGCCCATTCAACTTTGCGGTCGCTATGAAGGCAGCGGCGAAGGCACGATCTATATCAACGGTCGAGTCGGCGCGAACTACATCACCATCCCGGTCCACGTCGTGCTTCCCGAACAGGAGGAGCGCAACGAGTGCCTGGGCGCCATCTGGGCACGCAAGCGCATCGCCGACATCGAGAAGCAGCTTCTGGCCAAGCCCGACGACAAGCAGCTTGAGCAGCAGGGCGAGGACCTGGCCCTGGAGTTCAACCTGATGAGCCGCTGGACCAGCTTCGTCGCTGTTGACGAGTCAAGAATCGTCGGCGACGGCAGCCCGATCAAAGTCATGCAGCCGGTCGAGTTGCCCGACGGCGTGGACCGCGCGGGTATCGAGGGCACCATGGACGGCAAGCCCATGAGCATCGGCGGCTGGGGCATGGTCGTCATGCAGAACAAGCAGGGCGGCGTTGCCGTCGTCTACCTCGACAAGGGGCGCGAAGCCGAGCAGGCCGGTGTCGAAGTCGGGCAACTGGTGGCGACGATTGACGGCGTCGCCGTGATGGGGCTGAGCCACCTGAACGGACTGCTGATGCAGACCAGCGGAAAAGTAAAGGTCGGCTTCAACATCCCGGAGGGCGAAGCTCACAAGATCCGCGAAGTAGAAATGCCGCAGCCGTAGCACTACAGAGTCCACCCGTGGTCGGCGCAAGTCGATCAAACACCCCCGGCGGCCTGCCCCCGCCGGGGGTCGGTTTTGAAGCGCAAACAAGTGGAACTTATTGACATACCCGTCGTGGCAACTTTGCGAATCAAATGCTTGCCACTTTTTTTTGCGGAGTATGATTTCTATCCCTGACGCTTCCCCGACCCTGGAGTACGCACATGCCCATTGGGCCGAACGCCATACGGCTGGCTGACGACGTGAAAGAACGGGACCTGATAGAGAGGCGTCCCTATAAGATCCAGCACTTTGACATACTGACGCTGAGGGAAGTCGCGGGCGGCCGTGACCTATACACCCGTACGAACCAGTTCGTGGATTTCGGCGTCAACCTCGACAACTGCGCGAAGATTCCGAACAGACACCCCTGCCCGACGAGGAAGTGCGCTTCGAGTTTGTCCTGTTCGCCACCATGTTCCGTGTCTGTTACACCGCGCAGGACCGCTTCCGCGTGCCCAACAACATCGTGCGCATCGTGAAGCGCCTGGCCACCCGCCGCCTGCGCTACAAGTTCTCGCGCGCCATGGACACCGGCGACGGCGCCTTTCCGTCACTGGAATCCCTGGCCGGGCTGGTGATCCCGCTCAACGCGCCGCTTACGTTGACGAGTCTGGACGACGCCTGGCTGGGCGTCCACGCGAACGACGGGCACGCCAACGCCATCTTCTGCAACAGCGATGGGCTGAAAGCGATTTGGGAGGCCTTCTACGGGCGCAACCTGAATCCCGAATACCTGGACGCGAACTTCCCCGACCCAATTTCCGGCATGATCGCCAGCCTGCGCCCCGCCCTTGCACGGTGTTCGGATCTACATCAACGACCTGATCGAAACTCGCCCGGACGCTGACGGGAACTTCCTCACCAACATCTACTTCGCGTTAGTTGGCGACAGTGGACGTAACGAAGGACGCGGACTGACAGCGATCGTTCCGCCGAAGCAGAACGGCAGCATGTTCACTTTTCGCGCAACGCCGGTGGTTACGGAAGACGCCTCCCTGTCTACGATCAATGTGGATGCGACGTGGGCGGCGGGTTTGTCCATCGGCAGCCCCAGCGCCCTGAGCATGTTGAAAGACGTACACGTCAACCCCGTGGGAGTGTAGCCATGGCCGACGAAGATTGCCCAAGCTGCAACGACCATACGTTCCCGCGTGCCATGCATTTGAAGCCCGGCGAAGTGGCGGACATGAACAACCTGCTGGCATCGGTCGAAACCCGCCCGTTCAACCCGGGTGAATACTACGCCCGCGCGGACAACGAACTGATCTTCGAGGATGATGACGCCGTTGGTGTCGGAAGCGTTAGCGACGGGCCATTCGCGCCACAACGCGCAAGCGAGAACCAGCAGCCCGGAACGGCCCCCGCCCGCCAGTTCGTCATGGACCAGGACGGTCGCCTGCTCACTCCCCCAAGTTCCGAAGTAACGCCGCAATCTGAGGGCACAGCCTACATGCGCGAGGCACCGGCTATCAGTGCCGACGACTACATTCCGCAGTCAAACCAGTTCTTCATGGACGAGGACCCAGCGGTTGAAGGCGACAGTGTGGGAGCATGCTTGCCGAAGCACTTGCTGGACGATGGCTCTCTGGCGCAAACAAATCAAGATTTGTTCGGCAGCGAAGGGCTTGGCCAGCACATTAGTGCTCTCCAGTCCGCGCATGTTGAAATCGTTGGGCGGGTAACCGGCCAAGCAGTCGCGACTACTCAAGCGACCACACTTCGCGGGCTGCGCAGGATGTACCAGCCGGGAATTGGTGGTTTGATTGACAAACAGAGCATCAAGCTTAGTTGCGACGAATTCACGTTCCGGTGGTTCTACTGGTTGCTGAATCCCCAACTTTGGGCGCTGGGGTATAGAGTGTTCCAGACAGTCTACATTCTTCAGACATTCGAGTGTTGCGATGGCTACGTGACCAACTACGTTTACGGCTATATAGAAGTATTTCGTGAGCCGGTTGGTGCTGACAGGCACTCATCTGACAAATTGGAATCAACCGGCAAAAGCATCTGTAGGGATGATCCCTGCGATTCGCTTAACCATGAAGGTTTGAAGCGTGTAACGGAATCAAGAGTCATAAGGACATTCTTGGCCCGTCCCACCAGTTTAGCGCTCCAGGCTTTGACAGTTGCTCCCACTGCGTTTGTCGAGTTGTCAGGCCAGCTAAAACAGCAAGGTGTTGGGGATCTGAACGCTGTGCCGATTCCGGACTGTGTTCGCTACTGGTCTCAGCGAGCGGTACCGGGAGAGTTTGCAAGACTTCCCGGTCCCGTACCTGGCACATCGGCTATCATTGCCGACATTGCCCAGCCACAGACTGCGCTGCAAGGTTCGGAGCGGGATGCGGGAATTACTTTCACCGCGGAGTTTGACTGTACGACACCTCGCAATCCGTGTATCGACGCGCGTCTCGCAATCACAAGCAAACTGGATCGTAGCTTTCGAGCCGCTTGCACGTGGTCTCCCAAGAAGGGGCTTGTGTGCTAATGTTTGCGGATAACCTGCCGATGAAGTCGCTAACAATCATGTTGTTGTTTCTGTTGATGGTAAGTGGATGCACGTCGCCCGGAACCACGCCACGTTCCGCGAATTCTGAAGGCGACCCTCCCCCCAATGGGTACGCGTGGGATACATACTGGGACCAGTTGCTGGAACGCGAAGAAAATCTACACGAACAGTATCCCAGCAGACCTGACAACTGGCGACTCTATCGTCATGGGGTCAGTGCATACAAAGTCCGAATGACCGATGTCGAAGCTGATGCGATGATCAAGCTACTACAAGGCGAGGACGCCCAAGCTGTTCCCGCCTTCCCGGGCTCTCCGAGTACAGAGCGAATTGCGTATCACCCCAGGGTCGGAATTGTAGTGCTCATGAAGTTCGGCAGCGGGTGGTTCGTTCGGGAAGAACCGTCGGCGGTTGGCATGCTGGCGGACACACGTTGGGACGATTATCTACAGAAGCTCTCGACGCGAACGAGCGATTGAATGTCACGATCCCGGTCAACACAGAGTGGAACATCGCCTTTGGGTTGTACATCGGAGTAAGAGTACGTGCGGACAGGCACGGAAGCTGGGATCCCGTCGACCCATGGAACTGCCAGGGGCGCGCGTGTTCACGACGGGCGTGGGCGGGCTGACGCTCGAGGTCTACTACCGCTATCTGCGACTCAAAGAAGCCGGCAGTTAGCGAACCCGCCCGCGACTACTTCGTTTGAAGTGTTCCCATGGGCGCGCACGACAAACGTAAGCGATTGATTCTGCCGGGGCTGCTGGCTCTGTTATGCGTTGGCACGTTGTTTGTGATAGCGTGGCAGCTTGAGTGGTTCGGCGTCGCGGTCGCGGCCAACACGCCGGAGATTGCAGCCGACGAAGCCGCGCCGGATGACGAGGCGTTGGGCGCAGGGTCACGCCCGCTTCAAGTTGCCGACGAGACTGCGCGAGAGGGCGCCGCACCAGATGACTCGCGGAAACCCGAAGCCGAGTTGGATGAAGTACCCTGGCCGGATGCGCGCTTGATCGCAACCGCGCACCCCAACCCGCTTACCGGCGACCCGGACCCGGAGCGCAGTTTCGGCAGCCTCGACTGGTTATCGGCGCACCAGAATGAAAACGGGTACTGGAGTGCCGGCGACTTCGGCTCCAACTCGGGACGCAAAGGCGCGTTCGCCACACACGGCAGCGAGCGCGAAGGCTTCGGCGATCCCGACATTGACGCTGGCGCGGCGGATGCGGACCTGGCAGTCACGTCGTTCGCGCTGCTGACCTACCTTGGCGCCGGGTACGACCACAAGAATGGCGCCTACAACCAAGTTGTGCGGCAGGCGATCCTGTGGTTGCGCAAGAACCAGACCGACACCGGCTGGCCCAACTCGCGCGGCGTGCGCGACCACGCGCTGGCAACAATCGCACTGTGCGAAGCCTACGGGCTCAGTGGTGACACGGTCATCAAGACGCTGGCTGAAAAGGCCGTCGAGCAGTTACTGAAGCTGCAGCACTCGTACTCAGGCTGGGGCGAGAACTCCTGGGGCACGGCCGACATCATCAGCACCGGCTACGCGGTCATGGCGATCAAGGCGGCAAAGATGTGCGGGCTGGAAGTGGAATGGGAGTCCGCCGGGCTGCATACGTTTCTCGAGCACGTTTACGATGACGGCGAGGTCGCCTACAGCGATTCGCAAAAACTGCCGCCTGATCAACGTGCCCAGGGTTTCGAGCGCGGCCCTGTCTGCGCTGCGGCCTGGCTGGTGTGCGCTCTGTTCACGAGCTACTGCGAGCTGACGGATCCGTCCGTACGGGCTTGTGCGGACTTGCTCGTGCGCGACGAGCATCTGCCGAAGTGGGAACGCGGACATGTCGACATGGAGCTGTGGTGGTTCGCGACCCAGGCAATTTATCAGACGGGCGGCTCCTACTTGCCGAACGGCAACAAGCGCTGGGACCGCTGGGAGAAGGCGCTTAGCGCGGTCCTGACCAACAACCAGCGCGGCTACACCGACTTCGACAAACAGCGCGGGCAGACGGAAGCCGCCAAGCTCGACGAGCACGGAAGCTGGGACGCCATCGACGTCTTCAGCCGCGACGGGCGCGTTTCAACGACTGCGCTGGCCGGTCTGTGTCTCAGCATCTACTACCGCTACCTCCGCCTCGAAGACCAGGTCAGATAGCCCGAACCACGGAACGCGAAATTCGTTCATAAGATTTCCCGGGGCGTGACTCTAAGGAGCACGCCATGCGTCAAAGTAAACCGCTAGTCCTGCGCCTGTTGCCGGCGCTGTTGTTGATCTTCTTCATTGCCGCCTGCACGCGGAACGATGAACCCGCGCCGAATCCACAATCAAACTCCGGTACGGAAGTCGTTGTGATCGCCAGCGACCCGTCACCGCCCGATCACGTCGTCGAGTACGCGAAAGACGACCCTAACGAAGACCCGTCCGACAACGAGTCGCCGCACCCGAACAAGACATCAACGACATCCGAAGTTGGCCTGGGCGGCGGCATTGGCGGCGGCGGGGGCGGCGGCGGGAGCCGGGGTGGCTACCTTTTGCGCCGCTATCGCGTCAGCGGTGCCTCAAGTGCCGAAAACGTGGAGGAAGCAGATCCCGCAACACCCGGCATGAACTGGGCGGAAGCCGAAGATAACGCCGCCAGGCTCGAAGCTAAACGCGGCAGCGAGACCGTCGGCGTATTCCCGCTCAAGCACACCAACGTCAACGCCAAGGTCAGCGGCACACTCGCAGGCACCACCGTCACCCAGACATTCACCAACCCGTACAAGGAGGTCATCGAGGCCGTCTACACCTTCCCCCTGCCAGGTGACTCCGCCATCAACCACTTCGTGATGCAGGCCGGCGACCGCCGAATCGTCGGCGTCGTCAGGCCGCGCGCTGAGGCCAAGAAGATCTATGAAGAAGCCAAGGCCCGCGGTCGCACGGCCACGCTGCTCACGCAGAACCGTCCGAACGTGTTCACGCAGAGCGTCGCCAACATCGAGGTTGGCGGCGAAGTCAAAGTGGAGATCACCTACTACCAGTCACTCAAGTACGAAAACGGGCGCTTCGAGTACATGTTCCCCATGACCCTCGGCCCGCGCTATCGAGGCGGCAGCGGCAGTCACGAAGTTGCACCGGACGCCGATGGCGACGACACGGAAGACTACAACGAAGTCGTGCTGCCACCCGGCATGCGCTCCGGCATGGACATTGACCTGACCCTGGAAATCGAGGCGGGGCTGCCGATCGACATCACCCGTACCCGCTCACTCGCCCACGAGGTCGACATCAACCTGCAGCGCGAGGGCAACGCGGTCGTTACCCTCAGCAAACTGGACGCCGTGCCCAACCGCGACTTTGTGCTGCGCTGGGGCATCGCGGCGAAGCAGCCGTCCGTGGGCGTGCTGACCCACAACGACGAGCGCGGCCAGTTCATGAGCCTGCAAGTTCAGCCGCAGCTCGACCCGGCCGACGCCGACGTTACACCGCGCGAACTGACCTTTATCATGGACGTCAGCGGCAGCATGAGCGGCTCGCCGTCCCAGATGAGCAAAGAGGTGATTCGCAAAACGCTCGATCACCTGAAGCCGGATGACATCTTCAATATCGTCTACTTCGCCAGCGGCAACGGGCAGGTGTTCGATTCACCGCAAGCCAACACGCCGGAGAACATCAGCGCCGCCAAGGACTTCCTTGCGAAGTCCAGCGCAAGCGGCGGCACGGAAATGCTGGCCGGGCTGCAACGCGCCCTGAAGGCCGAGCACGACCCGCGCCACCTGCAGATTTATGCTTTCCTGACTGACGGCTACATCGGCGACGAGAACGCGATTTTCGAAACCATCAAGCAGGACGGCCGGGACGCGCGCTTCTTCAGCTTCGGCATCGGCAGCAGCGTGAATCGCCACCTGATCGACGGCATCGCCGAGCACGGCCAGGGGCGCGCGATCTACTGCCTGCCCCGCGACGGTGAATATGCCGAAGGTGCGGTGCAGGAGTTCTACAACGCCATAGACATGCCCGTGTTGTGCGACATCGACATCGACTGGAACGGGCTTGAAGTCGAATCCGCCTACCCCAGCAAGTTCAACGACCTGTTCGCCGCCCAGCCCTTGAGCCTGATGGCGCGCTACAGGGGCAGCGGCGAGCACACCATCAACGTGAACGGGCGGGTCGGCGCGCGACACGTCAGCTATCCCGTGAAGTTGAATCTCGACGCCGCGGCAGACAATCCGGCCATCGCAACCCTGTGGGCGCGCCAGAAGATCGCCGACCTTTCGAACCAGGGCGTCGGTGATGAGTCCCGTTTCGAACAGGAGATCACGAACGTCGCGCTGGATTTCAACCTGATGAGCAGGTACACGAGCTTCGTCGCTGTTGACGAGTCAAGGATCGTCGGCGACGGGCGACCGATGACGGTCTGGCAGCCGGTCGAGATGCCGGAAGGCGTGACCTTCAAAGGCGACAGCAGACCCATTGAGCAAGGGCGCGTGTATGAGATCGCCAGCTGGGGGCTGAAAGTGGGAGAGACGCCGGACGGTCGCGTGATCGTCATAGAGGTCAAGGACGGCACACCGGGCGCCGAGGCCGGCATGCAGCCGGGCCAGGTAATCGAGAAGATCAACGGGCTGGACGTCAGCACGCTGGATCGCCTCGAATCACTGCTGCTGCAAAGCCAGGCCAGAATCGAAGTCGAAACCAGTCTCACCGACGAAGGGCAGGTAGTGGAAGCAAAGTTCAAGTTGCCAGAGTTGAAAGCCGAATAGCAAACAGCGCTGGGCAAAGCGCACCAGGAATCGGGGCGGCGTTTGGGGCCGCCCCGGTTCGTTTTCACCTCGCGAAAGAGCAGCGGATTGTTGGCGGGAAGCGGTGTGCTTGCCTACACTTGTGCAATGAGAAGACATGCAACAATCTGGCTACCGGCCGCCTGTCACCGGTGAGCCGTTGTCCGCCGGTACTTCACGAACCTCAGCCTTCGCAGCCCGCACCGGGAGAGACCCGGGTGAGTCCCCGTCGGCGGGCGCACAGGGTGCTTCGCCCGGGCTGCCCCGTTGTTGCCAAGGGTCGGCAATCCACAGGGCCGCAAGTGCCAGAAGCAGGGCGCCTGTGCCCGCGTATCTGAGTTGTTTCAGCCTTCGCATCGGGCTACTCCAGCAGGGTCAAGTGGACCAAGGTCTCACCGGTGTTGAGGTCTTTGAGTCGGATAAAGCCCAGGTTGTGAACCGAATCATCATTGTCTGCATTGTACTCTGGCGCGCCAAACAGCTCACCCCGGCATTCAATACTCATACCCGCCCGGTCGAGTTCCGCGTATGCATGAGCGCCCAAGGTTCGCGTGACACCGGTTGTTCCATAAGGTGCAATTCGAGTTGTGGGACTCTACCGCTTACGACGCCCCGAAGGGCTGTTGGAGGGCGTCTTTCAGGCGAAATGCTGCCTAATCTTCCTGGAGGCCGGGAGGCCTGGTCATGTCGATCGTAACTTCGCGACGATCACCGGGGACGAGTTCGATTCGTTTGAAGTGGCCGGCACCGCCTCGTTTCAGTGGTGAAACAAAAACCTGATAGCGTCCAGCGGGCAGGTGTTCGAGTTCGGCTACGCCTTCAGCGTCAAACGGTACGCGGTCTTTGTGGACTCTGTGTGTTCGAGCAAACAGGCTTAGTGTGAATTGTGTCGGATCGTCCGATTCGCCGACTGTGATCTTTACGGTGATGCCTGCCGATGCCTTCGTCAGCGCCACCACGCCGAGGTCCACGTTTCTGCCTTGTATCGCATCAACGTCGATCATTTCGGGTTCGTATCCAAGAGCCTGGACAATCAACTGGCGTTTCCCGGGCCAGGCCGCCTTGAACCGCACGCGTCCGTTGCCGTCGCTGCGTGCCCGATTGAGGCGTTCGGTGATCGACAAAAGGTCCTGTCTGGCTGATGGCGCGGAAATTCCGCCGTCGTCAACGGCTCGTGACGTATCCAGCCAGCTCCAGTCGGCGAAGCCGGCCGCTTGAATTG
Source organism: Planctomycetota bacterium (assembly GCA_019912315.1). Lineage (GTDB taxonomy): Bacteria > Planctomycetota > UBA8742 > UBA2392 > UBA2392 > JACKID01. The sequence goes on along the minus strand of JAIOJA010000064.1, from coordinate 36,814 downwards.
ACACGATAGCGTCACTCACGGGGTCGCCGTGCTCATCCTGAACGAGCAGCGTGATTTCGGCCGGCTTCATTGGCTCAACCTTGACTCGTTCCCACTCTCCGGGCTCAAGTTCAACCAGGCCGGTGCTCCAGACAACCCCTGCACCGGCGGCGATGCACCACAATTTTATGGGCGTAGGGAACTGGTCGGTTCGCGTCTCGCCCGGTCCGACCAGTTCCAGGGTGTTGCCCATGAAGCCGCCGCCAGGGGAGACCACTACCGCCATCATTGACTGTGCAGGCGGAAAGGACGAGTGATCAAGAATAAGCCCCCCAGGTTCCCGTCGATTCGGGTCCTCCTCGATAACAACGGTCAACTGGCCGCCATTGAGATCCTCTGGTTCCGGCATTGCGTTCGTGTACTCCCGGAAGCCGGCCCTGACGCTGTGGACTGCAATGCGAAGCCAGGTCGAGGGATAGGCCATGATGCCCATCCCGACCGAATAGGGCAGGTCGGAAAAGCCCTGGCCCATCAGCATGGTTCGTTTGTCGTTCGTGAAGTGGCCGACGCCAACATTCCCCTCGTACGGCTGGCCATCGGCATAGATTACTGTGAGCGAGCAGTACTGGGCCTGGGCGAGCCGAATACGGAACTCTTGCGTCTTGTCCCTGTTGGTCCGCAGGACAGCAACATTCGGGTCGTTGGGGAGCCACCGAAATTGTTTTCCGCGTGGCGCCAACCATGTCCATTGTTCATCCGCCATCCGGATGAACAGCAGGCCCATGGTTGGGCCGGTTGTTGTCCATTGCCCGTTGACGTCGGACTGATCGTGCTGAGTCAAAGGGTCCGAGACGTTGCGCCTGTCCAGGCGACCATAATCGCCCATTGTCAGTGCCGCGTAGCTGAAATCCGCGAACGGAATGGGCGTGTCCGAAGCATCGACAAATCGCAGGACCAGTTCCGCGGTCTGTTGAAGCTGGTCCTGCCCCACGACTTGCTCTGCCTCGGCAGCTTGCGCTGCTGGTTCAACATGTTTCAAGACATCTTCCGATACCGGCCCGTGAAGCGGCTCTGTCCCCGTTTCAGCCCGCTGGGAACGTGTGTCTGGCTGTGTGGAGGGACTACCCGCGATGTCAGGGTTGGGGTTCAGCGTAATCGCGAGAAACCCTGCCAGCAGTGCGAGCAGCACAAGCAGCAATGCAAGAAGCGGTACTCGAAATCGGCGACAGTTCGGCATGGGTCCACCGTCTACCAGAACGGAGTAAACTCAATCAGCACTTCCTCGCTGTCGGTATCAATCAACCGAATCCAGCCCGCATTGTGCACACCGTCCTCGGTCGAAGCGGGGGCTCCGAAAAGCTCGCCTCTGCATTCCAGACTCATCTCCGGGCGGTTCAACTCGGCATGAGTGTACAGGTCCACCTCGTACCAGAAAGAAACGGTCCCAAGGTTTCGTTTCTTTTCGCTGACATTGACGATAGCGTCCTTCTTGTCGTAGAGGCCTTCTTCCCAGATCTCGGCCGTCTCGTTCACAAATTTATCCAGGGCGCTCCAGTGGCCGGTCACGTCACCCAGCGTCACGTAGCAATCCGCATAGGCCCAGTAACTTGAGTCGGCGTCCGTATAGTGGTCGATCGGCCTTACCTGGCCCCGAAGCTGCCAGTTGATCTTGACTTCCCATTCCGTGTGGTCGCTCGGCGTGGCCCAGGTGGCTTCGACGTCGTTGCCATCGACCGCCAACGCGCTATCCGACACTGTGATGTCGCGGCTTGCCGGCCCTGGAACCGTGCCCCGGCACTTGACAACGGTCTGGCCCTCTCCGACCAAATGATCGGCAGCAATGTACACGCCGGAGCAGTGGTCGGCGCCTGATCGCTCAGAGATATCCGGGTTCGCCTCGGCAAGGCTGACAACCGCTGCCAGCAAGGCTACCACGGCCGCGCACCCTAGTGTTTTTCGCATGTTCAACCCCACGATCACTGGGACAGGGAGGAATCTGATCTGACACGTGATTCCAAGCTACCTCCCCCGGCGATTTATCAAAGCTAATATTCGTAAATGTGATTGCACTGATGTGACAACTCCTGCTTCGGATGGGCGCTCTGTGAAAGCTTTCCGGATGCCGTTGCGCGGCCTCAAGTGCTTTTGGTGAACGGTTTTGCGGTACTATCCGTAGTATGTAGTGGCGCCTGATCGCCATTGGAGACTGGTATGCGTTACCTTCTTGCTTTGCTGCTGCTGGCGGGCTTTCTGCCTTTGCTGCCGGCGGCTGAGATGCCTGCTGATCTTGTCCGGGCACAGGTTGCGGCTGACGACGAAGAAGCGGACGAAGAAGCCGGCGGCGTCGCCGACGCCGAGATGGCGCTCGACATGGGGCGCTACAAGACCGCAAAGCTCGAGTTCAAGAACGCGCTGAAGACTGAGCCCGCCAACCAGGTCGCCGCGCGCGGGCTGGCCGAAACCTACAACCAGACCGGCGACTACAAGCTCGCCATTCGTGTACTCGAAAAGTGCCTTGAGGACTCCGAGCTCGCGGACGCCGCGACGCTTGATCTGCTCGGGCGCACGCGGCTTGAAGTGGGTGATTTCACCGCCGTGGACGAAACAGTCGAGGCCCTGAACAAACTCGACGACCCCGTTGCCGGGCTGCACGCCTGGCTGCTCAAAGGCCACACGCTGCGCCTGCGCGGGCTGTATGACGACGCGGACGCCGCCTACGAAGAAGTCCGCAAGGTCGTTCTTGCTGAACGCACCAACGCCATGAAGATCGAAAAGAGCCTCGGGCGCCAGGCGGTTATTGCCGACATGTGGTGCAACGCCGGCGAGGCCTACTACTGGCGCAATCGCCTGCACGAAGCCAACGACTGCTGGGGCAACGCCTTGCAGGCCGACGAATACCACATGCGCACGACGGCCTGGATGGCGCAGCTTTACCTTGAGCAGAACCACGACAGCAGCAGCCACGTGAATTACTCGGGTTTCTTTCTGAAGCACAACGAGAACTCGGCGGTCATGCGGCTGCGCGTGGCCCAGGCGCACTTCTATCGCTGGCGCGGCGGGCAGGGCATGAAAGAGCTTGAACTCGCGCTGAAGATCAACCCGGATCACCTGGAGACCTTGGCCCTGCGCGCTCTGCGCTACGTCAGTACTGACCAGTACGAGCCGGGGCAGAAAGACTATGAGCGCGCCCTGAAGATCAACCCCAACTATGTGGAAGCCCTCGGCGCCAAGGCGCTGCACGCGGCGACGCTTGGCATGAAGGATGTCTACGCCGAAGTCGAGCAGCAGGTGCTTGGTATCAACCCGAAGCCCGCACGCTTTTACGAGATCGTGGCCGACGGGCTTAGTGAGCGCTTCCGCTACACCGAAGCCCTGCCGCGATACAAGAAGGCGTTGGACTGCAACCCCAGGCACTACACCGCCTACAGGGGCCAGGGCATGGCCGCCATGAATTACGGTGACGACGTGCTTGGCAGAGAATCACTTGAGATCGCGCTGGACAAAGACCCCCTGCGCAACAACCTGCAGACGGTCAACTTGCTTACCCTGCTGGACAGCTACAAGAACTTCGACCGCATCGTGACCGACGACGGGCGCTGGCGCCTGCTGATTCACAAGTCCGAATCCCACGTGATGAAGGACCTGTACATCGAACACCTGCAGGAGGCCTGGGATTCGCTGGTCGCGAAGTACGACTTTGAGCCGCGCATTCCCGTTGTAATCGAGAGTTTCAACATCCACGCCGACTTTGAAGTTCGCACCGTGGGCATCACCGGGCTGCCGGCATTGGGCGCCTGTTTCGGACAGTTGGTTACGCTTGACTCGCCCTCAGCCCGCCCGCCCGGCAGCTACAACTGGGCCAGCACATTGCGCCACGAGCTGGACCACGTCTGGCAGTTGCAGATCAGCAACGGGCAGATCCCGCGCTGGCTGGCCGAGGGCAGCAGCGTGTATGAAGAGAAGCGCACCCGGCCGGAGTGGGAGCGCCACATGGAAGACCAGTTGTTCATGCACTACCACATGGACGACATCCCCAGCGTGCGCAAGTTCAACGAGTGGTTTCGTGACGGCAGCAAAATCCTGTTTGCCTACTACCTGGGCAACGTGATGCTTGAGTACATCGACAAAGAGCTCGGCGGGCTGTCCAACGCGCGCAAAATGATCGAGATGTTCGGGCAGAAGAAAACGCCGGAGGAGGTGTTCAAGGCCTGCCTGAACATGGAGCCCGAGGAGTTCGACGCGGGCTTCAAGGGCTACGTCCGTGACAAGCGCATCGCGCATCTGAAGATGGTGAAGCGTGTGAGCCCCGGGCGCACGGACGAGCTGTACTTCAAGTATGAAGACGGTGAGATCAGCAAGCCGGAACTGGTCGAGCTTGCATTGGCCTATGTGCAGCAGGGCGCGCGCTTTGACGCCGAAACGTTTCTGGGCATGGCCAAGAAGCGCGGCGCGGACAAGGTAAAGGGCGTGGAGGGCTCAACATACTGGTACTGCGTCGCCATGCTCGCTCGCAACGATACCGACCTGCCCCGCGAAGAGCGGACCAAAAAGATGACCGACGCCATCGAGCAGGCCATCGCCTACGGGCTGGAGGACTTCCAGACCTTCATCATGCTTGCGCAGTTCGCTCAGCAGGCCCGCAACATGACGCTGGCCCTGCACTGGCTGAAAGAAGCCAACCGCGCGTTTCCCGAAAACCCGCAGCCCTACGCGTTCATGTACCAGATTTATCAGCAGACCGGCGAACAGGACCTGGCGGTTGAGATGGCCGAGAAGTGGATGAGCGTGGACGAGAACAACCTGCAGATTCGTCTGTGGCTGATTCAGAACGTCTACGACCCCGGGCGCAACTGGACGAAGATGGGCGACATGGCCGAGCAGGCGATCTACGTGGCGCCGCTGGACCCGCGCACGCACCAGTACCACGGGTTCGCGCTGCGGAAGCTCGGCAAGTACGAGGAGGCGGTGCGCGCGTTCGAGTTCGTGCGTCGCATGGCAAGCGGCACTCCTGAGGAGGCACTGGCCATGGAAGTGAACGCCCTGTGCGACATTGCGGCGACGTGGCTTCACGCAGAGGATTTCGAGAAGTGCAAACAGGCGCTGAACGAAGCCAAGGCGCTGGACGCCAGCCACCCGCGCATCAAGACGATCGAAGAGGAAATGAACGCCGGCGAAAAGGAAGCCGAGGAGGACTTCTAGCGCAGCTGGTTCAGGACGCGGCGGCACTTGGCGACCACGGAGGGCTCTGCGTCGTCCAGGTTCTCGCGGGCAATCAGCCTCTTCATGACGCGCGCCTGGTCACGGTTGAGGGCGACTTCCGTAACCCCGGCCTCGTCGCGATGCAGCAGCAGGCTCAGCGGTACGGGTGTTTCATCAACGGGGAACAACTGCTTGTCCACCAGCGCGTCGTACACGCCGGCGACGTCCCACTCGAACGTTTCCACACGCGGTGACTGTCCGTCAGGCCAGTGACCGGCGATCATGCGCTCATAGCGCAGCAGCTCAGCCAGCCAGGGGGCGTTCGGCAGCCTGAGCGTGTCCACGAACGCGGCCAATGCGCGCCCGTCGGAATCATCGTTCACGCGCAGCTCGAAGTAATCCGTGTCCGTGAAGCGCATCGTCAACTCGGGCTGATCTGCGCCGAGTGCGACCTGCAACGCTGTCCAGGTAGCGGGGAAGCGGGGCATGTACCAGTTGTTGCCGATGTCGTCGGCGTGCAGTTGCACGACGATGTTCTGGCGCAGCCCGGCGACCTGTTTGATCTCCTCGGCTTCCGCGTCGTCGGTGCCTTCGAAACGGTCGAACTTGCCTTGCTCAAAGGCATCGCGCGTGCCGCGTTTGTACATGAGCGCGTAGACCGCGCGGTACTGGGCCTCAAGCGACATGGACGCCCTCCAGCCAGGCCGGGCGAATCTGCTGCACGACTTCACGCACCTGCCGGGCCTGCTCGATGGCGCCCTGCTCAGTAGCGTCTTCGACCTCGATGGTGATGGCCCTTAGATTCGACAGCTTGGGCAGCAGCTCGCGCAGCAGGTAGAGGCTGGCTTCCGGGATCGGCCCGGCTCCGTGCAGGTCGCGGTAGATTTGGCCGCCTTCGTATTTCTCGATGCGTGCGCCGGCCAGGTGGACTTCGATAACTCTTGACAGGTCAAGCTTGTCGATGCCGTGGTCAGGCGTGTCGCCCTTGCCCACGCACAACTGCCAGCTCCAGAGGTGCCCTAAATCGAGCACCAACCCGCAGTCGGCCCCGTGGGCGACGCGCGTCAGGAACTCGCACAGGTGCATGTCGCCCACGCTGAATTCGTAGGGAGCGTTTTCCGGCAGCAAGGGCCCGGGCAGGCGCGCGTGCAGGGCGTTCAGGTTCTCGATCGTCGCCTTGACGCATTCTTCGTTGAGGATGGCCGGAAAGAAGAAGTCGCAGTACTTGCCGTCGATGTGGCGGACGGCCAGCTCTTCAACGGTCCAGGGTGGGTTCAGCAGGCGCTGGTTTTTGGCACAGCCGTTGATCGTGTCATCAGGACAGATGCGCGGGCCGACCGGGTCGAGACCCTCGTGGTGATAGGTGCGAGGTACACTTGCCGGAATCCGCGCGAAGGGATCGTCGGTATGTTCCCAGTCCCCGCGCGAGTAGACCTCCAGGAAATCGAAGCCGTCACGGTGCCTGTCGATCAGCACTCTAAAATCCGGCTGGTCATCAAAAATGTCGATGCCCAACCCCAAGCCCAATATGGGTGCGGAGAGCACTCTTTCGAACGGAGAACTTGACAATGAACCCTCTTGTGACAGCAAATGGCCAATAACCAATTCAACTGCCGCGCTTCAATCGGTCATTCGCTGCTTGTGACCTCTCGTGAGCTTCCTGCGCCTGACTACTTTTGCGCTTTCTCGGCGCCTTCGCCCCGCTCGGCCGGGATGAGGACGCCTTCCTTTTCGGATTCGAGCAGCAACTCTTCGAGGCTGCGGCTTACTTTGCCGCTGCGTTTAAGGAGCTCGCCGAGGACCCGCGACAGAAAGCGTACGCCGAGAATGCTGGCGTGCTTGACGGTTTCGCGAACCTCCGGGCTGAGGCGGTCAATGCGGGCCGTTACCAGTGAGCTGAGACTGCCCGGCAGGCGGGCCGTGTCGGTGCTCTTCATGCGCAGCTTGGTGCGGCGCTTGGTGGCTTCGTCGGCGGTGTCTGGTGCTTTCACCTTTTCCAGCTCGCCGGTTTCGTGCAGGTGCAGAATCAATTGCTCCGTGAAGAACGGGTTGCCCTTGGCCTTGCCGCTGATCAGCTTGACGGCCTCGGCATCCAGCTCAGAGCCCTCGCCCAGCAAGGCCGCCGCCATGGCCTGGGTGAAATCGTCGCCGGTAATGGGCTGTAGCTCGAAGTCCTTCAACTCGGCATCCTGGGCGATCTGCAAGTCGGGCTTGCTGCCGTCATCCGTGAAGCGCGAAGTCGCGATGATGGCAAGCGGCAGGTTCGCGATGTTGCGAGTCATGGCCGTAAGCCACGCACCTGTTGACGCGTCAACCCAGTGGGTGTCCTCCACCTCGAGAACCGTCGGCGCCGTGTGCGCCAGCGCGCGCAGCAGCTCTTTGACCGCGATAATGCGGTTTTCGTGGCGCAGCTTCGGGTCATCCAGTCTGGCGAATGGCGAGTCATCCCAGTGGCAGTCCACGAGGTCGGCGGCGAAGCTCATGGTGCGCTTCAACTCGCCGCGTGTGGCTTCGGGAATTTTGTCATTCTTCTCGAACTCGGCGTAGCGCGTCTCGATGGCCTTGCGTTTGTCCTCCTGGCTCGCGCTTTCGGCGATCCCGAAGAAGCTGCGAAGCCAGGTACTGACCGCGTTCCAGCCGCTGCGGTGCACGCCGTCGCAGGGCATCGTAATCCAGTGGAAGGGCTCGCCGCGTTCTTCCAGCTTTGCGCGCAAGGCGGCCACCAGGCGGGTCTTGCCCAGCCCGGGCTCGCCCAGCAGGCGTAGCACGCCGGGGAATCTTGTTTCATCGGCGTAGACCGGCGCCACGAACTCGGTCAGCTCGTTCAGCTCATGGTCGCGACCGAGCATCGGGTTACGGTAGACAAACCCGCGCACGCGCCCGCGCATGCCGGTCGGCTGGAAGACCTGCTCTTCCTTCTCTTTGCCCTTGAGGACACGGGTACCCTTGTTCTGGAACTCCCAGCGCTTCTCGGACGCCTTGCTGACGCGCGAGGACGCCAGGGTCTGGCCCGGGTCGGCGGCGGTCATCAGGCGCGCGCTGGTGTTGACCGCGTCGCCAATGCAGGTCCACTCGTTGCGGCGCTCACCACCGAGCAGTCCCGAGTACACAAGCCCGGCGTCAATACCCGCCGAATACGTCACACCCTCAATCTTGTCCAGTCCGGCCGCGGGCAGCCCCTGCGCGAAACTGACCGCCGCGGGCTCGGCGTTTTCCGTCGCTACGGGTGCACCGAAGAACACCAGCGAGGTAAAGCCCTTGTCGCCGAAGTCGATCTTGTTGATCGTCCCGCCGTGGCGCCTGGTCGCGTCCAGCAGTGTCTGGAACACGCGCTCGATGGTCGCGTGGTCCTTCACGCCGTCAAAGCGCAGGAACAGGCTTACCACGTGGCGCAGCTCGGCGCGCTCGCCGGCGTCAATCACCTGGGAATGAAAGAACGGTTCCAGGGAGGCGCGCTCGTTAATCGCGGCCGTAACAACGGGCTTGCCGCCCTTCTTTTCGCGATTCGGGTGCTTCTTTACGGCGTCGCCAAGTTCAATCTTGCCGCGCTTGGCCCTGTGCTCGGCGCCTGCTGCGCCATCCACCGCTGTGCCGCGGAAGTACCAGTGGCGGGCGTCCGTGGTTTTGTCGTGGGGGATGCCCCACTCAATGTTGCCGTGCTCGACGCCGATCTTGACGCCGAAGGCGAGCTCGCCGTGGCGGGTCTTGCTCACCCCGTGTTCCTTGAACCAGGCGACAATCTCGTGGGCCGCCTCAATGGCGCGTGATATCGAGCCGTCGTCTTCGGGAAAGACGGCCGTGAAGGCGTCGCCCATGAAGTTGGCAATGAAACCGCCGCGGTCATGGACGGCGTTTACCATCGGGTCGAAGATGCGCGTCAACTCGCGGCTCATGAGCTCCGCGCCCGCATCGCCGAGCTTGAAGGCTACTTCCGTCAGGGAAGTGAAGCCGCTGACGTCGACGAACAGAACGGTTGCCGGCAGTTCGCCGTGGTCGGCGCCGGCCTTGCGCTGCTCGTCAATGAACGCGGGTAGGAAGTTCTGCATGGTTGTCCCCTTGAGGGCTTGATTATTGCTTGGGCTGCGCCTTTGGCCAACCATTTGTAAGGAGACATGCGCGGGGATTCAATCGTGGTCGCGCGTGGGTAAATTCTACGCCCGGGCGTTGGCGACCCATCCGAACTCCGGGTGCTCGATTCCGACATCATGAAACCCCGCGCCTTCAAGCTCGGTGCGCATGGCGTCCGGCGAGTAGCAGCGCAGGCGCAGAACTTCGTGTTCGGTCCGCGTCACGCGGCCGGATTGCCTCAGCTCATAGACGTTGGTGTAGGTCTCAAGCTGCTCGTCGGGGTCGTACTGGACCCGCGACGCCAGTCGGATTTGCCGTCCGCCAACCGTCACCGTGCGCGCCGTTTCGCGCGGCCAATCGGCGCCCGCCTGGGGCAGCTCGAATTCGATCAGCACGACGGCGCGTGCCGCCAGGTGAGCCCGCAGGCGCAGCAGTGCCTGCCGCGCGGCGTCGCGGTCAACGATCAGGCAGAAGGAGGAGGCCGGGATGAACGCCGCGTCGTATTCCCGCACCGGCAGATCAAGCGCCTCAAGCGATTGCAGCCAGAGCCCTGTTTCAAGCCCCGCGGCGGCAAGTTTCGTGCGACACGCCTGCAACATGGGGCGCGAAGGATCGAAGCCGTCGATCCGCAATCCGCGCCGTAACAGCGGCACGAGAAACCGCCCGCTGCCGCACATGGGCTCCAGAGTTCGCCCCGCGCCGGCGAGCGCGCTGCCATACCATTCCAGGGCGAGTTCGGGCGCGACCGGTTTGTCCAGGTCGTAGAACTCCGTGCAGAGCTCGCCATATGAGGTCACTTGATTTCCAGGTGCTCGTGGTCCTTGAAGAACTCGAGAAACGCCGGCAGCTCTTCCTTTTTCGGGCGGATTGACGTTGCGCCGAAATCCATACCCGACTCCTTCTTGCTCAGTACCACACTCCGGCGAATGAAACCTTTGAAAATCCGCACACGGGGAAACGCGCTCAGGCGCTCCATGATCGGCCCTGTCACCTGGGCGCTCCATTCCACCAGCCGGTCGTCCAGAGTTTCCGGCGTCGTGGCCGGGTTGGCCAGCAGGTCCGCAATTGCCTCGGCCGGCTTGCGCCCGCCGATCGTGTAGGTCGATTCGCTGACTCGGCTACCCGAGCCGCCGATTGCATTGTGCGGAAAAATGAACAGGTACTGACGCGTAATCACGCCTGTTGCGTCACCCACACCCGTGGCGAAAACCCAGGTCGTCTTGTTCGCAACCGCGTAGTCCTTGCCCGGCGATACAGCCATACGCCCCCCTTGAGCGCACGACTGTATCAAAGATCCAGCTTCTCGAAATCAAACAGGGTTTTGTAACTCTTGTCGCCCCGCAGGTACGCGAGAAAGAACTCGGACAGCTTGCCGGCGTCATCCGTTACGGCCTGCCAGTGATTGTCGATGCCGCGTTCCTGCCACTCGACAATGATCTCCTTGCCCTCTTTGGTGGCCTGGACATAGTCCATCTCACGCCGTGCAAGGATTACAAAGTCGGAACGCCCGAGAGCCAGCAACTCCAGCTCGCGGCGGACGTGATCCTCGCCGGGATCGTCAAATGCCCGGGCGTCACCGATCTCAAGGCGCATGACTCCATGGTAGTAACGGCGCGGATTGACAGATAGCACATTCGGGCGAGGCGCCCTACCAGTCGAGCTCGCACAGTACCGGGGTGTGGTCGGATGGTTTGTCCAGCCCGCGCGGCTCCAGGTCGATCCAGGCCTTCTTGACGGCGTCCTTGAGGGCGTCGCTTACCCAGATCTGGTCGATGCGCATGCCGTGATCCTTTGCGAAACCGCCGCCGCGGTAATCCCACCACGAGAACAGCCCGCCGCGGTCGTCCACCAAACGCAGGCTGTCGTGCAGACCCCAGTCGGTGAGGTGTTTCAGCCACTCGTGCTCGGCCGGGTGAAAGCCGATTTCACCCTTCAGCCTGACCGGGTCCCAGACGTCGCGGTCATCGGGCGCGATGTTGAAGTCACCGCACAGGGCCATGGGCTCGCTGGATTTGCCGAGCCCGTCCATGTGCTCGCGCAGGGCCCTGTAGAAGCGCTGCTTGAACTTGAACTTGTCGCTGTCAGGCGCCTGCCCGTTGGGCGCGTAGACACTGAACACGTGCAAACCCTCGATCACGGCCTCGATTACGCGCGACTGGCCTTCCTCGCCGGGAAAGCCTTCGATCACTTCCTCAATGGGGAGACGGGACAGAATTGCGACGCCGTTGTAGCCGGGCTGGCCGTAGACAGCGCCCTCGTAGCCAAGTTCGCCCACTTCGTCGAAGGGGAACAGCTCGGTCGTGAGCTTCAGTTCCTGCAGGCAGACAACGTCGGGCTCTACGTGTTTGAGCCAGTCAAGCAGGTGACCGATGCGGACTTTGATCGAGTTGACGTTCCAGGTGGCGATCAACATTTCAGTTCCGGGTTCCGCGTTCAGAGTTCTGTGTTAACTGCCGCACGTTCGAAAACAACTCGGAACCCCTAACTAGAAATAGTACGTGTAGCCCACGATCAGGCTGATCGCGAAGTAACTGATGTCCGTGCCGCGCGTTTGCCCGGTCAGCAGCCGGTTTTCACGCGGATCATCAAAGCTGACCGGCTGCACGGTGCGGTCCGCGCCCACGGCCAATTGCAGCCCGATCATAAGTTCGTGCTTGGGTGTGCCGTCATCCTGGCGGGTGGTGAACGAGATACCCGTAGCGAAGTGGAACAGGTCCCAGGTGCTGATGCCGAAGTGCAGGTCGTCGCCGTGCCCCAGATAATCGGCGCCGGCATCGCGCCTCATGCTCCAGAAGCCGGACCAGTCGCCCGAAAACTCCGTCTCGAGCCCGATGGCGATGTTGAACGCGCCACGCCGACCGTCGTAAACCGTCAGCAGGTCCTTGCTGTTTTCCGTCGAGATCCCACCCCGGTAGAAGGCCTTGTCGCCTGTCGGTTTGGCGGCGGCGTAGCGCCCGACCGGCAGAAACCACTCCGCCGCAATGGCAAGCAGGACGGGCCCGAAGTCGTAGTCAACGCCGGTCGCGAAGGACCACGGCGAGCGAAAGCGGGTGCTGACACCGTCGCGGCGGTCGTTGGCTTCGAAATCGTTGCCCGCGCCGTCGCCGTCGATATCAAGGTCATCGACGCTGATCTGTCGGCGTACCGTCGCGCCACCGAACAGGTTGAGGCTCTGGGTAGTCACCGTAAAGCCCATCTTGAGCCCGCCGAATTCCAGGGCCAGCCCGCCCTTCCACAACATGCGCACGTTCCAGTAATCCCAGCCGGCGATGTTGTCCGCACCGAAGGTCTCGCCGGCTGTATTGACGGCGCGGGTGGTGATGCTGAGGTCCTGGGTATCAAAGCGCAGGGCGCCGAAGTGGGTGATGCCGATGCTGAGCCAGTCGAGGGGGGCCCATCCGAAGCCGAGCCCCGCCCAGTACTCCTCGACGTCACTGTTGAAGCTGAAACTGCCGATGAAGTCCTCGTCGCCGGGCGAGCGCGTGTCGTCAATGACGTTCTGAAACGCCTCGCGGCGCGTGCTGACGGAAATGTCGGAGTACTGTCGCGCAAGTATGTGGAAGCCCAGCGCCAGGCGCGGCTGCGGAAAGGTGTACACGCCGCTGGCGGCCAGGGGGACGATGTCGCCTTGGGTGGACGTCAGGTCTTCACCTTTGCCGGCGCCGTCCTGAATCGTGAGAATCGCGAGCTGGTAGCCGTCGGCGCTTACCTTCAAGGAGTCGTTGTCGATCCAGCCGAGACGCGCCGGGTTGTAATAGACGGCGCTGGTGTCGTTTACGCCCCCGACCACGGCGCCGCCCATCAGGGATGCGCGGGTGCCGAACTGGTGGGTCCAGTAGTGGTTGTCCTGTGCGGCCAGCGCTGACGCGAAGATCAGCGAGGCGAGGATGACTCGCAGCATGACAGGTTTCAGGTTTCAGGTTTCAGGGGTCAGGCAGATTACACACCGTTCCCTGAAACCTGAAACCTGAAACCTCAAACCTGTTACAGGTGGTGATGAACGCTCTCGTCGAAGTACGGGTCTTTTTTCGCCAGCAGGGGTGCTTTCTCAAGCGCCCAAAGCGTGACGAACAGGAACCCGCCGATCATGCCGACCACGATGAAGACCTGCCAGAACGTCTCCCAAGGCATGTAATGCGGCACGGGGACGCCCTCCGCGTTGGCGTGCGGGCGGGGAGACACGAACTGCCAGATGTCGACGAAGCGCCCGAGCAGCGCGAACACCGCGGCGATTGCAAGGACCTTCGTGTTGCGCTTGTTGGGGCGCGGCAGCAGCAGCAGGAACACCAGCGCCCAGTTCAATACCGGGTTCACAATAAACGTTACCCAGAACCAGGGCGTGTTCCAGCGTGCCAGGAAGTGCCCGGTTTCTTCCGGGATGTTCGAGTACCAGATCAGCATGAACTGGCAGAACCAGATGTAGGCCCAGAACGTGGCGGCCGCCAGCAGCCATATACCAAGGTTATGGAAGTGGTTTTCGTTGACTGCGGTCTTGTAGTAGCCGAGACGGCGCAGCAGCAGCAGCACGAGAATCAGCATGGCGAAGCCGCTCTCGATGATACCGGCGAAGTGGTACACACCATACATTGTGCTGAACCATGCGGGCTCAACACTCATGATGTAGTCCATGCTGGCGAACGTCACACTCAGCCCAAAGACGATACCGAAGGGCGCCGACAGGGCCTTGCCCCTGAGCGTGTGCTTGACGTCGCCGTCAACGTCCTGCTTGCGGCTCTGGCCCACGATCATCCAGGCAAAGGCGATCCACAGCACGAAGTAGATGGCCATGCGGATGTAGAAGAACTGCGGGTTCATCCAGGGCTGCTTGTGCGCGATCAGTTCGCTGTGCAGGTCGCCGTGATCGTGCGGGTGTACCCATTCATACAACTGGTTGTCGTGCCACAGGAAGGACGCGGTCACGATCAGAATGGTGACCAGCCCGACGGGGAACCAGCGCGTCCAGGCCTCGGGCACGCGTTTCATGGTGACGTGCCAGCCCGCGTTGGACAGGTGGTTGATACACAGGAAGAACATGGCGAACAGCGGAAAGCCGAGCACGTACCAGCTTGCTATCGCCCAGCCGCCGAACGCCAGATCCGCGCCGCCGATAAAGGACAGCCCGAACACCACCATACCGAGCAGAAACACGCCGAGGCTCGCCATCTTGAGCAATGGCGGGAATGCGAATTTCTCGGGTTCGTCGATAACCGGTGCGCTCATGGTGTCTTTCGGACAGGTTTCAGGGGTCAGATGGCAGGCCTCAGGGAACAGCGAATGTCCCCGTCCCCACCAAGTTGTCCCTTCGCCTGTGTCCTGCCTTTCCCGTAACCTGAACTCTGTTCCCTGACTTACTTGTTCTTCTGCAACTCGCGCAGGTAGCGGACGACGATCCAGCGGTCGTCATAGTCCACGTGTGCCATATGCGCGGGCATGGTGTTAATGCCGTTCGTGATGATGTAGAACAACTCGCCGTCGGTGTATTTGTCGCGGACAGTCGCGTTCGCCAGCGTCGGCGCGCCGATGCCGAACTTCGTGACGGGGGCGTTGCCCACGCCATCAACCCCGTGGCAGCCCTGGCAGTTGAACTGGAACAGGTTCCGCCCCCGCGCCAGCGTCTTGTCCAGGTCATCGCCACTTACAGTTGCATACGGGTTGACCGTCAGGTTCGTCCGGGCCCAGGCCAGACGCTCCGGCAGCCCGCTGCCCACGTCTTCCGGAATATCAAGCGACTTCTGCCCGCGGTAGACCGTCCCCGGGGGCGGGGCCATCTCGGCCGTGCCCCAGGCCTCAATGTACGGCGGCAAATCTTCGGTGTACTTGTCGTAATCGTTCGCGTAGTCGTGCGTGGTCTGGCTTTCCCAGGCTTCGCTGTAGCCCATGTCGGGGAACCACTCGAAATTGCGCTTGCCAAAGTCGCGCAACAGGAAGGCCGCCACGAAGGCGCACACAAGCGACGCGCCCAGCACTCCAAAGCCGATCCAGGCACGTGCCGAGAAACGCCGCTCCGCGTCCTCGACGAACTCCTTGGCTTTGTCGAGCTGCTTGACGTTCGCGTCGATCGCCTTGTTCAGAACCTTGTCGATCATGCGGCACCTCCTTCGGAGAGTGCGTCATAGTCGGGCGCCACTTCCTTCATTTCCTCGGCATGGTTCGTCGTGAAGATTTCGCGGCATCTGGCATCGTCGAAATCCTCGTCAATCTCAATGGCGATTACGAACCGGTCGTCGGTTACCCGCGGGTGAAACAGGCGCGGCTTCTTGCCGGGGAAAAGCCTGCAAAAGGCGAAAAGCCCCAGCATCGTGCACAAGCCGCCGATCAGCACCGTAAGCTCGAACATGACCGGCACAAACGCCGAGAAGGGGAACGGCTCCTTGCCGCCGATGTTTACCGGCCAATCCCACCACGACACATAGCCCATTCCAAAGAAACCGATGCACGTACCCATCAGCCCGCACAGGAACGTCACATACGTAATCTTGGAAAACGGCAACCCCATGGCGCGGTCCAGCCCGTGTACCGCATAGGGACTGAAGACGTCGTAGAAGTTGAAGCCGGCCTTGCGGCAGGCCTTGGTGGCATCCAGTACGTGGTCTTCGTCCGTGAACACGCCAAGGAACAGGCGATCGCGCTGTTTTTCACGCCCGAACAGGGAATCGAGGAGGCTTTTAAGCATTGCTCACCTCCGGCTCGGGCTGGGCGGGTTTCGGGTCGTGGTGGACCGTCTGTCCCATCTTCATGACGCCCTTTACTTCGCCGAACGCGATCGCGGGCATCACGCGCACGAAGGCGAAGAACAGGAAGAAGAACAGCCCGAAGCTGCCTACAAGGGTCAGCACCTCGATCAGGGTCGGGTAGTAGTAACTCCAGCTGCTAGGCAGGTAGTCGCGGTGCAGGGACGTCACGATAATCACGAAGCGCTCAAACCACATGCCGATGTTTACGAAGATGCTCATGACGAACAGCACCATCGGATTGCGGCGCAGCTTCTTGAACCACAGCACCTGCGGGCTCAACACGTTGCAGCTGACCATGATCCAGTACGACCATGAAAACGGCCCTGTCGCGCGGTTGATGAACGCAAAGCTCTCGTACAGGCTGCCGCTGTACCAGGCGATGAAGAACTCGGTGCCGTAGGCCAGCCCGACAAGCGAGCCGGTCAGGATGATCACCTTGCCCATGTTCTCGAGGTGGCTGATCGTAATGTATTGCTCAAGGCGCATGGTTTTGCGCGTAATCAGCAGCAGCGTCAGCACCATCCCGAAGCCCGAAAACACGGCGCCGGCGACGAAGTACGGCGGGAAGATCGTTGTGTGCCAGCCCGGAATCACCGATGTCGCAAAGTCAAACGACACGATCGTGTGCACACTGAAAACCAGTGGCGTCGCGAGGCCGGCGAAAATCATGTAGGCCGTCTCGTAGTGATTCCACGACCGCACGCTGCCGTTCCAGCCCTGGCTGAGCGTCCCGTAGAACAGCCGACGCGCCCAGTGCTTCGCGCGGTCGCGGACGGCTGCCAGGTCAGGAATCAGCCCGATGTACCAGAACACGGCCGAGATGGTCAGGTATGTCGAGATGGCAAACACGTCCCACAGCAGCGGGCTGCGGAAGTTCACCCATAGAGGTCCGCGCAGGTTGGGGTAGGGCGCAACCCACAGGAAGCCGATCCACAGCCGCCCCATGTGAATCAGCGGGAACAGACCGGCGCACACCACTGCGAACAGGGTCATGGCCTCGGCAGAGCGGTTGATACTCGTGCGCCACTTCTGGCGGAACAGGAACAGCACGGCCGAGATCAGCGTGCCGGCGTGACCGATACCGACCCAGAACACGAAGTTGGTGATATCGAAGCCCCAGCCGACGGTCTTGTTCAGACCCCAGACGCCGACGCCTTCATACAGCAGCCAGCCCACGACGGCGACAAGCAACAACGTCACCAGACCCGTGCCCAAGAAGCCGAACCACCACAACTGTGACGGCTTGCCCTCAATGGAGTGGCAGACGTCATGCGTAACGTCGTGAAGGGACTTGTCGCCTTCGACGAGCGGTTTGCGAAGTTTTGAGTACACCGTTCCCAACTTGTTGCTTCCTTACGTCGTCCTGCGTTGCTCGTGTCCGCCTTCGTTCCCTTCGGGTGATTCCCCCGGCTCGGGCGTCCTAGTGGTCGTGCCCGTGATCGTTTGCGGTCAACTTCAATTCGGATTCCTTCGCCGGGCGGTTGCGCACCTTGGTGAGGTACGTGACGCCCGGGCGCGTGTTGATTTCCGCCAGCACCGCATAATTGCGCGGGTCCTTCAGCAGCTTGGCGACCTTGTGCTCCGAGTCGTTCAGGTCGCCGAAAGTGATGGCGTCCGTCGGGCAGGTCTGCGCGCAGGCCGGCGTGATCGCCCCATCCACAATCTTCGTGTCGTGCAATGCCGCCTCGCGCTTGCCGTCGTAGATACGCTGCGCGCACATGCTGCATTTTTCCATCACGCCGCGGCTGCGCACCACAATGTCCGGGTTCAGCACCAGGTTCATGGTCAGGTTGAGGTTCTCGTAGCGGAACCAGTTGAAGCGGCGCACCTTGTACGGGCAGTTGTTCGCGCAGTAGCGCGTGCCGATGCAGCGGTTGTAGGCCTGCACGTTCAACCCTTCGTCGCTGTGGCTTGTCGCGATCACCGGGCAGACCGTTTCGCACGGAGCGTTATCGCAGTGCTGGCACATCATCGGCTGGAAGCCGACTTCCGGGTTGATGTCTTCCGTTTTCTTGCCGTCGAACTTGCTGCCGTCGTTGTCTTCGTAGTAGGTATCGACACGAATCCAGTGCATCTCGCGGCGATACCAGACTTCTTCCTTGCCCACGACCGGCACGTTGTTCTCGATGCTGCACGCGACCTGGCAGGCGCTGCAGCCGATGCACGAGTTCAGGTCAACGACCATGCCCCACTTGTGCCCCTTGTAGTCCCAGCGCGGCCACAGAGTGATGTCAACGGGCGGAATCTCGTGCTCGTTGCCCGACTTCGGGTTCTTCTTCCATTGCTCAAGGCTGGTCTGCTTCAGGATCGGGCGGTCTTCCTGGCTGTCGTGCGTGGATACTTTCGCCAGCCTGATCGTGCGACCTGTTGCGCTGAGACTGACCGACTTCGCGCCGATGAACGGAAACGCGTTGCCGCCGATGGCGTGAATGCCTTCGTCCAGCAGGTCAGGGTCAACGGCGTCTTCCTCAACACCGCGACCGTGGACGATCGGCCCGGCCTTGGTGCGCCCGTAGCCCAGGCTGACCGCAACCACGCCGTCGGCCATGCCGGGCTGGCGGTTGGCGGGCACTTTGCAGCTTGCGCCCTCGACACTCAACTCAACCATGTCGCCTTCGTCGACGCCCTGGGCTTTCATGGTGGCGGGCGACATGAACGCGACGTTGGTCCATGAGATGCGCGACATCGGGTCCGCCATCTCCTGCAACCAGCCGTTGGTCGCGTGCCTGCCGTCGCGCAGGTTGTAGGACTCGTAGGTGACGACCTCGAGCGTGGCGCTTTCGACTTTACCGGCATCCCGGGCCGCGCCCATAGCGGCGTTGTTGAAGCCCGGGTGGTCGCCACGAACATCGCCGCTGGCGCCGCCCGTACCCTGCTCAACGGCCTGGGTCCAGTTCATGCCCCTGGGCAGATTGGCCTCCCAGAACGCCTTCAGCACCTCGCGGTAATCCTTGTTGCCGTCCGGGTCGCCGATCCACTTCAGCAGGCTGGCGAAGCCGCTGCGTGTGTTCCAAAGGCGGCGAATGCCGGGCTGGGCGAGACTGAAGATACCCTGGACGGGCTCAAAATCGTTCCAGGTTTCGAGCGGGTCGTCTTCGGCGGCGATCCACTGGCATTCGCTTGCCGTTTCGTCCGCGTGGCTGCTGATGGCGATCGTGTTGGCGACCTTGCCCATGGCCTCTTTGAAGGCGGCGCCATTCGGCAGGTCATAAACAGGGTTCACGCCCCAGACGATCAGCGTCTTCACGCTGCCGGCGCTCATGTCCTTGATCAGCTGCGCGAGCGCGTCGTCGTCGCCGAGCTTCTGGCGCGACGGGCGGCGCAGATCCAGCGTCGTGCCGTACGCTCCCAGTTTGTTGTTGATCCAGTTGGCGACCAACTGCTCATTGACGTCGAGACTGCCCGTGATCACCAGCGCGCGGCGACCGGCCTGCTTCAGCTCTTCGGCCAGGCGGGCCATGTCGGCTTCGGGTACGCTGTGCTTGCCGACTGCACCCAGGTCGCCGCCCAGGCGCTTTGCCAGGTCCATCAGCACCGCGCCGCGCTCGGAATCCTTGATGCGCACGCGCTCGTCGGCGTTGGCGCCGGTCAGCGACATGCGCGCCTCGAAACTAACCAGGCGGCTCATGTCCTTGCCGTCGCGTCCGAACTTGAGGTCGCGGCGCGTCGCCCAGTCACGCGCGAAGCCAACCGGGCTGATCCAGGCGCCCAGGAAGTCCGCATCAAAGCTGAACACCGTGGTCGCCTGATCGAAGTAGTAGCCTGGAATCACGGGCGTGCCGTGCGTCTGCCCGTGGGCCTTGGCGATCGCGTAGCATGACACGGCGTCGTAGCTTACGTGCCTGCCGCCCTTTGCCTTGAACTTGTTGATCACGCTGTTGGCGCAAGGGCCGTTGATCGTGCCGGTCAACAGCACGGCGCCCCCCGCGACAGCCTTGGCCGCGGCGTCGATGTCGCTCCACTCGACGGGTTCGCCACCCTTGGTCGGGCTGTGCAGGCGGTCCGGATTGTACAGCGTCCAGAGTTGCGCCTGTCCCGTCGCGCAAAGCCCTGTGCCGTTAATTGGGCTGATTGCGTTGCCCTCGAGCTTGATCGGGCGCCCGTCGCGAACCTTCATCAGCGTGCCGCAGTTGGCGCTGCAGCCCTGGCAGGTTGACGCATAGTTGTATGCGACGCCCGGGGTGATGCCTTCCGGTTTCTTGATCAGCGGCTTGACGTGACGGTCTTCAGCGGTGCAACCCGCGATGACGGCGCCCATGGCAGCCATGCCCGTGACTTTCATGAAGTCGCGGCGCGATTGACTGACTTCCTTCATCTCCGCCTTCAATTCAGGCGGCATGTCGGAGAAGTCATTGTTGTTTGTTCCGATTTCCATCTTCACTCAGTGGCCGGGGTTTCAGTTCCCCGTGCCCTAATCCCAAACCCTACCTGTGGCAAGCATCGCATGAATTCACCGGTGCCAGGGCAGGCAGGTTCGCCGTCACGTGCCTGTCGTTCTGCGTCCGGTGGCAATTGATGCAGAAGCCCATGGTCAACTGTTCCTGCTGTTTGGCAACGCCGGCCGTTGTCATGTCCCCGTGGCACTGAACGCAGTCAATGCCGTCAACGATGTTGCCGCTGTCGTCAATGAACTTCGCGATACGAACGTGCGTCTGGTGGTTGAAGTACACGAAGTCAGCGTTGTTGTGTACGCGCTTCCAGCTAACGCCGTCCGGCTGCCCGTCCTGGTTCTTGTCCTGCATGGCGAGTTGCAGCTTGCCGATCTCCGCCTTGGCCGAGTCGGTGCGCCCTTTCGCGGTCGCGTGACAGTTCATGCAGGTCTGCACGTTCGGCAGCGTCGCGTGACGCCCCTTGTCCGCGCC
This sequence comes from Planctomycetota bacterium, assembly GCA_019912315.1. GTDB lineage: Bacteria > Planctomycetota > UBA8742 > UBA2392 > UBA2392 > JACKID01. The sequence goes on along the minus strand of JAIOJA010000064.1, from coordinate 15,972 downwards.
TGTGTGGCAGTACTGACAGTCGATGTCCAGCACGCCGGCGTGAAGACGGTGGCTGTAGGCGATTGGCTGCTCGGGCTGGTAGTCCGTGTGCAGGTTCGGAAGCTGGATGTCGGGCACGCTTCGCACGCCAAGCAGAATCGGCATCGCGAAGCCGATGGTTAGCAGGAAGAACAGGATGGCGAGCTTGGCGTTCACTTGATCGCTTCCTCCCGCTCGCGATTCGACTTCTCAGCGGAGATGCCGTACATCAGCGCCGCAGCCTGCCCCGCCGACCACTCCTCTTCGGTGTGCCCGGTGTCCGGGTCCTTGACCGGGCCGAAATTCCACAGGCTCGGGCGCGGCATGATGAGGTGTGTCAACAGGCGACTGTAAAACAGGTGCGCCGCCGCCAGGGGCCCCGCAATCAGGTGCAGTTTCAGGAAGACCGGCAGCTCCGCCAGATAGCCCATGTTCGACCAGTTGAACGTCCAGGCATCGGCAAACACCTGCCAGCCCACGGTCTGCGTCCAGGCTGATCCCCAGCGCACGGTCGACCATGCGTACAGCCCGACACCGAGGCTGGGCAGGATTACAGTCGTGACAATCGCCATGTCAAGCAGCCCCAGCACACCGAGCTTGCGGCGCAGGTTGACGTCCAGCCCGTAGCGCAGCATCACGTTCAACAGCCCCAACAGGGTGAAGAACCCGAAACCCATCGTCATCACTTCGAGCACGGCCCGCCCGCCGCCCGCGACAAACATCGCGTGCCCGGCCGCCGGGGTGGCGACGATCAGCAGGTGCATGAAGACCAGTCCCCACACGCCGACCGAAAGCGGTACGCTGCGCAACTTTTTGTCCGTGGCGGCGTCAAGGAACGGGCCCTTTTTGGCCTGGATCTGGTACTGCATCATGGCGCGCAGGAAGCCCGGCAGGAACGCCAGTACGGCCAGATAGGGAACAATGGGCACAATGAAATCAAGAACCGGGTTCACCAGGTTCGTGATGTCGTCGAGGGTTTCCTGCGGAATAAACCGGAACTCGCCTGCCATTGCTTAGCTGTCTTCCTTCTTGTCCTCTTCTTTGCCGTCTTTGTCGCCTTTGTCCGCGCTCGTGTCGGTTTCCGGCTTGGGTTCTTCTTTCGTTTCCGCAACGGTTTCCGCAACCGCGCCGGTCGCTTGCTCTGTTACTTCCGGTGTCTTTTCCGGCTCTTGAGCCGCACCGGTCTGTTCATTGACTGTGGGCGCCTTGGGTTCTTCGTGGTGGTCTTCTTCCTTATAGGGGCCATCGATGTACTCGCGATGGCGCTTCGCGAACAGGACGTTCACGATCCCGGGCTCAAGCAGAATGATGCTGATGGCCGCGAACAGCAGGGCGAAGATCGGCAGGTAGTTCGAGTCGCGCTCCGTGCCTGTGTCGCGCGCGGCCTGCTCGAAGTACGTGGCTACGACCTTAAGCTCGGCGTCCGTCAGGGGGCGTCCGCCCTCCACGTCCGCGTAGTAGTGGTGGGCCTTGGGGGCATTTTCGCCAAACAGGATGTCCTTCAGCCCGTCGGTGTAGTTGTTCTTCTCATCCTTGCCGCGCTGAAGCATCAGCACGTACGTATGCCCGATGTTCGGACCCACGCCCGCGCCAAGCATTCCCGCGTCCGGCCCGACACTGTGGCATCCCGCGCAAGCCGGCGCGCCCCACTCAAGCGGCGTTTCGCCCGCCACCAGGGACCGCCCCTGCGCCACTTCGCGCAGGTATTGCTTCTGATCGAACTCAATGTCCCGGAAGCGCAGGATGTAATCGATGATGTTCAGGATGCGCCGGTCATCGGCGGATTCCGGCAGTCCGCCACGCAGGCTCATCTGGATGCCCGGCCCGGCAACAGTCGCCTGGACTTCCTTGAAGTAGGGGTCCGTCGTCTTGTCGGGGTTGCCCGCGTCGGTGTTCTTGATGAACTCCAGGAGGCGCGCCGCGACGGACTTGCCCTCGTGTGCCGCGCCCTGCTCAATGCGCTTGGCCAGTCCCCCAAGCCCGGGTCCGGTCTTCATGGCCATGCCCATGGAATGGCACAGGCGGCAGTACTGGTCAAAGTCGGCCTGGCCCGGGTGGGTGCCGGTGCCGTCCCAACCGGGCGGTTTGGACTCTTCGGCGCTGCTGTGAACTTCCGCGTCGGGGAGTTTTTCGACGGACTGTGCATCCGCCACGGAATAGCCGATCACGCCGAACGCGATTGCGGCAATTCCGAAACCAGCCAGCCAACGAAGCGAGCGCACCCGCACTGTACTCTCCTGTGGAACCGGCCGCGGCGAGGCTCTATTGGGCCTCGCGCGCTGAGTTGCGCCGTGTTCCGGTGTCAAATTCCGCCTCGTTCTCACGTGAAATTCACGCAAAAACGGCTCCCGCGGAGACCGGTGTATACACATGCACTCGGGGCGAATAAACCCCCTAGATTTAAGTTGGTACGATTTTCGAGGCGGAACCTGAATGCCCGCCAAACCCCCTTGAAATAGCGGGTTTTCTCGTGTGACACTCAGCGCAAACGAAACAGGTTTCAGGTGACAGGTTGCAGGCGGTAGAGCTCTGAAACCCGCGACCTGATGTCAGCTGTTGTCGACTTTCAGTACGCTCAGGAAGGCGCCCTGAGGCACTTCCACACCGCCGATCATCTTCATGCGCTTCTTGCCCTTCTTCTGCTTCTCGAGCAACTTGCGCTTGCGCGAAATATCGCCGCCGTAGCACTTGGCCAGCACGTTCTTGCCCATGCTGCCGATCTTTTCAGACGCGATTACCTTGCCGCCGATCGCCGCTTGCAGGTTGACCACGAACAAGTGCTTCGGGATTTCTTCCTTCAGCTTTTTCAGCAGGTTGCGGCCGCGCTGCTCGGCGAATTGCCGGTGCACGATCATGGCCAGCGCATCCACCTCTTCGCCGGCAATCATGATGCGCACCTTCACCAGGTCCGCAGGCTCGAAGCCCGCGGGCTCATAGTCCATGGTCGCGTAGCCGCGTGTGCCGGACTTCAGCTTGTCGAAGTAATCGAAAATCACTTCCGCCAGGGGCATCCTGAACGTCAGCATCACGCGGTCCTTGCCCAGATGCTCCTGGTTGTTGAACAGCGCCCGACGCTCCAGGGAAAGTGACATCACGTTACCGATGAACTCGGTCGGTGTGATCACGCTGAGCCTGACCATGGGCTCGAGAATTTCTTTGTACTGGGTCGGGTCCGGCAGGTCGCCGGCCTTGGAAATGACCACCCGCGCGCCGTCCTGTTTCACGATCTCATAGCTGACGTTGGGTGCGCTCTGCACCAGGTCAAGCCCCAGCTCGCGCTCCACGCGTTCCTGAAAAATTTCCATGTGCAGCAAGCCTAGAAAGCCGCAACGGAAGCCGCTGCCCAGGGCGTCGCTTTGCTCCGGCACGTAGGTGATGCTGCTGTCCGACAGCGTGATCTTCTGCAGGCCCTTGCGCAGGGCATCGAACTCGGCGGCGTTGGTCGGATACACTCCGGCGTACACCATTGGCTGTGGCTTCTTGTAGCCCGGCAGCGGCTCGATGTCGTCCTTGTGTTTCGCAAGCGTCAGTGTGTCGCCAACGCCGACGTCCTGCATCGTCTTGATGCCGCAGATGATGTAGCCGACGGCGCCCGTGTTGAGCTCCGGTTGTTTCTGCATTCCCATGCGCACGACGCCGACCTCAAGCACTTCGTATTCGCTGCGCGTGCCGATCATGAAAATCTTGTCGCCGGCCTTGAGTCTGCCTTCGCGCACGCGCACGTAGATGACCACGCCGCGGTAGTCGTCGTAGACCGCGTCGAATATCAGCGCGCGAAGGGGCGCGTCGAAATCGCCGACGGGGGGCGGGACAAGCTCAATGATTTTACGGGCCAGCACGTCCACGCCGAAGCCGGACTTGCCGCTGACCTGAATGACGGTATCCGGCGGTGTTCCAAAGGCGGCCTCGAGTTCGTAGCAGGTGCGCTCAAAGTCTGCGGCGACCATGTCGACCTTGTTCGCGACGGGTATGACCTCAAGGTCCGCGCCGATGGCGAGGTACATGTTGGCGACAGTCTGGGCCTGTATCCCCTGGGTCGCGTCAACGAGCAGCAGAGCGCCTTCGCAGGCGTTCATGGCGCGGCTGACTTCATAGCCAAAGTCGACGTGCCCCGGCGTGTCGATCAGGTTGAACAGGTATTGCTCACCATCGATGGTCATCGGCAGCGCGATTGCCTTGGCCTTGATGGTGATGCCGCGCTCGCGCTCGAGATCCATGGAGTCCATGGTCTGTTCCACGAGTTTGCGCTTGTCGATGGCATGGGACATGGACAGCAGGCGATCCGCCAGCGTCGACTTGCCGTGGTCGATGTGCGCGATGATGCAGAAGTTGCGGATGTGGCTAAGCGGAAATTCCTGCACAGCTGTCCATTCAAAAGGCCGCACGATAGATACCAACACACGCGTTGAACGCCAGTATCAGCGGGTGGTTTTGGCAGGATTCGGCTGGTTGACGAAACGGGTTTTCCGGGCGGGTCTATCTCCTGCCTGCCAGCTTCTGCTCAAGCATGGGGTCGGGCTTGAAGATGAACTCCTTGCTTCGTTTGAGTTTCCTCAGGTAGCCGTGCTCGTACAGGTCAAGCAGGTCACGCCGGGCGGTTTGGTACACAACGTTGTGGCTGGTCCTGTGGGACTCGATGGTGTACTCCTGTTGAGGATGCCTGAGCGCATGGACGATGAGCTCTCTCTGCCTGTGGTTCAGCCCTTCCAGGCCGTGAAGTCGCTCCGTCAGCTCCTGGACGCGCGCGGACTTTCTTTGGATGTATGCGTGCAGCTTCTTCGTCGCCTGATCCAGTACGTGCAAGTGGTAAAGAATGAAGTAGGTGAGGTCGTTGTCGTCCGTCTCTGTGTAGAGGAACGCCCTGCCGTACCTTGAGGGCCCCCTGTAGATGACAGAGGAGATGGACACGTACTCGCTCAGCCAATGCCCGGCGCGGCTCATGCTCCAGTAGAACAGCGCTCTGGCGACGCGCCCGTTGCCGTCCGTGAACGGGTGATCGTAGGCCAGCCAGAAGTGCAGGATGATGGCCCTCACAATCGGATGCAGGAATTTCTTGTGCGGGATCTTCTCGTTCGCGAAGTCGCACATCTTGTGGACGCGCTCATCATGCCACGCCACGAGGCAAACTACTAAATGTACATGTATTAGTAAAAGGTAGTACTTGGTCGGCGGTTGCAAGCGAGAGCGGAAACAACCCTCCAAAAGCTGGACGGTCGCTCTCGAGGTGACATTCGCAATCTTGAGGGGCCGCACCCTACGGCACGGCGTAGCCGTCGTTTCGAAGACGGACGTTCAGGTCGTCGAGCGCCTTGACGAACTCTTCCTTGTTCAGTCCCTTCATGCTCAGCGTGTCGTACTTACCCGGATGCGCCTGTTTCAGGGAAGACAGCAGCACCTCCGACACGGTGTCGCGCGCGTCGCCCGTTTCGGGTTTCTTGCGCAACTCCTCAACGGCTGAAAGAACGAACTGCGCGCGCAGGGGGCCGCCGGCGAGCCCGGTGATATCCTTGCGGGAATCATCGTCAAAGCCGTCGCGCAAGGCCGTTGCCAGGCGGGCGGAGATGGCGGTGCGCACCAGGCGGTCGAGCCCCTCACGGAAAGTCTGATAGTCGCGGTTGGCGCGTTCGTCGGCATTGAGGCTGGGGTCGAGCTTCAGCACCAGTAAGGCGGCGTCGATCGGCTTGTCCCTTACGAAGTCATTCGTGCCTGAGCGCAGGATCGCGATGCGCGGCGGCGGCAGCACCAGCAGATAGCCCAGGGCGTCGTTGCCGCCGTACCGAGCGGCCAGCAGGTCGCGGATCAGTGCGGCGTGAGCGTCGGCGCTGTCGAGCAGGCGGGCGAGCAACCCACGCAGGGCGTCGCGCATGGTTTTGCGCGCGTCGGCGTTGGCCGGCAGAACGGCTTCAGTGCTCTCGGCCCTGTCAATCAGGCGCTTGCGCAATTGCTCGACGGGCTCGGGCGCGACCCCCATGTTTTCGTACAGCCCCAGCAGGTTGATCAGCATGGCCTCTTCGCCGCCGCTGACCAGCTTCTGGTACAGGGCCTGAAGGCGTGATGCGACGGGCTCGCCGGTCAGCTTGCCGTACACCCCCGCGCGAGCGCTGGGCACATTCAGGGCTTCGCGCAGGGCGGTCATGGCCATAGAGCTTGCGCCATTTTCGGTCAGCGCCAGTGAGGTCAGGGCGTCCACAGTGGCGGAAACATCCACGCGCCGCAGTCGCGCGATGTGCACCAGCGTGTCGCAGGTTTTGGTGGCAAGGTCTACGTATCGCTTGCGTGCGGGGGCCTCGAGTTCGCCGCTGATCTTTTTCGCGACCAGCTCCAAGAGGCGGCTGAACTCGCCAAGGATGGCCTGCTTGTTTTCGCCGCTGTCCTCAATCTCGACGACGCTGCGGACCTGGGCGATCAGCGCCTCCAGCACGGCGCCGCTGCGAGTTTCCACAACATCGATTTCCGCCTTCAACATGCGCGCGACCCGCGCCCCCGCGATCGGCGCGTTCAAACCCTTCACAAGCTCCAGTTTCAGGTCCGCACCGATGGCGTTGGCCTCAAGGGCCGAGTCAATATAGGGGAAGGCCAGGGCGGGCTTGCGACATTCCGCCAGCGCGGTGGCGCATTCTTTGCGCACGAGCTCGGTTTCATCTCGGTTGTTCAGGGACGCGCCAAGGGCCTCAATGATCGGCTTGGCAACGGTCTCGTCGAGGGCGGGCAGCGCCTCGCGCAGCAGTTTCGCGGCTTCCGCCCTGACGGGCACCTGCGGCGCGTTGCGCAGGTAGGCAATCAGCGCCTTGCTGTCGTTGCGCTCGGCGTTGCGCATACGCTGCAGGGTGACGTCCAGCAGTTCTTTCTGGGCGCTCTCGGCTTCGGCCTGGGCTTTGACGCGCGCGGCGTTTTCGCGGTCGGCGATTTCCACCACGAGGTCGAACTCGGACTTGCCGCCAAGCCACTCTTGCCATTGCTCGGGCTTGTCGTAATCGAGCAGCGTAACCCGTTTCAGGCTGCGAATCAGCACGCCGGAAAGGTCCGGCTCGTTGCGACCCAGCGCCTTCACAAGGTGCGAGGCCAGCTTCGCGACGCCGCCCGTGCCGCCCACGCGCTCACCGGCGATGTTCGCGGCGCCCAGACGCTCGGCCGCCGTTTCGCCATCAAGCATGTCCCGGATTACCGGCACGGCGCCCAGCCCGTAGGCGCGGACGGCCGCGCCCGCGACCTTGGCCGTATCGCCCGCGTCGTTGGCGCACAGCACCAGTGGCTGGATAAACGCCTTGTGGCGGGCGCCTTCATGGTCGCGAATATAGGGCAGCAGGTCGGCGTAGGCGTCCTCCGGCTTTTTGTTCTGGAGCACGCTGATAAGGGGTTCGGGCTCGCGTTTCAGGTCGGTTGCCTTGGCGAGAATCTTTTCGAACGCGCCCACGCGCGCGGCTTTGTCGGCCGCAGTTTCGAGATGCTTGATTTCCTCGGCGAACGGCGACTCCGTCTGCAACTCGGAAGGCGCGTCCTTGTCCTGCGCCGGTGCGGGCGCGCAGGCTATGAATAGCCCAAGGATCACAAGCACCAGTGAAGGCGCCGGTCCTCGCATGATTGGTTACCTTGATTCGGAATGCCTGCCGCCACACGCATTCACTGCCACGGCCCTTTCATTAAACGTCAAGGCGTCGCAGGATGCGAAGGAAATCAGGTGACAGGTTTCTGGTGTCACGGAACTGCATATGCAGTGGCCCGACGCCAATAGCTTTTGACCGCCTGACCTGAGCTGTCACCACTGTTTCGTTCGGCTAATCTGCCCCTGCAACCTGAAACCTGACCCATGCCCGCTGAAGCATACATAGCCCTGGGGTCAAACCTGGGTGACCGGGAGGTCAACCTGCGCGAGGCGCTAAAGCGCGTCGGTGCCCTGCCTCGTACGAAACTGCTGCGGGAAAGCAGTTTGATCGAAACCGCACCCGTGGATTCACCCGACGGCGCGGGGACCTTCCTGAATGGCGTAGCGCAAATCGAGACCAACCTGTCCCCGCGCGAGCTGCTGGAAGCTTTGCTTGATATCGAGAAACAGCTCGGGCGCGACCGGGCAGGACAGCCCCGCAACGCGCCGCGCACCCTGGACCTTGACCTGCTGCTGTACGGCACGCAGATCATCGACGAGCCCGGCCTGCAGGTCCCGCATCCACGAATGCACGAGCGCGAGTTTGTGCTGTGGCCGTTGCTGCAAATCGCCAGCAGGCTGGCGGATCCCCGGACCGGTGAGCCCTATGCGGAGGCTTACGCGCGCCTCAAAACCGGTTAGTGGCCTTGACCGACAATCTCGTTTTTTTCGTTCAGCAGGATGACTTTGGGCTGGTGGTCCCTGATCTCTTCGCGCTCGAAATAGCCGAAGGCCACGATGATGACCCGGTCACCGACCTGCGCCAGTCGCGCCGCGGCGCCGTTCAGCCCGATCGTTTTGCTGCCGCTGCGGGTCGGGATGGTGTACGTGGAAAAGCGCGCGCCGTTGTTGATGTTGTAGATGTCCACCTTCTGGTACGGAAGAATACCCGACGCCTCCAGCAGGTCGGCATCGATGGAGATGCTGCCCTGGTAGGTCAGGTCGCATTGCGTGACCGTGCCCTGGTGAAGCTTGCCTGTGAACATCTCGATCTGCATGGCGGTCTCGTTCATGTGCGGCCGGGTCACGACCTGGCCGCAATTCATCAGCTTCGCTGATTGCTGAAATTCTAGGTGCGCAAGGGTTAGCGTCAATCGGGGGTGCCTTGCCGGCGCGCGTTCTTAACAGTTTGGACGCGGATTCCAATCCCGTTGCCCGCGAAAAGGTGTCAGGCCCGGTGATCGTCCAGAGCCCCGCCCGAGGGGGCGGGGACGCCCGCGTCAGCGGGCGAATCGCGCTGGATTCGTTCACGCGGCGGACTTGTGGCGTCGCCCCGGCTGATAACGTGGCGGCAGGCTTCGTTGGTAGTGTCCTAATTAGGGGTAGTGTCCTAATTAGGCTTCGGGCGGGTCTTTGGGCCAATTGCTCTTCATGAAGTCATGGTCGCTCACGCCGTCCTTTGTCGTGAGCTTCCACGCCTTGCGCGCCTGCCTAGGGTACACGGGCAGAACATCAGAGCCATCGTCATGCGCAGCGATGCCCGCCATGATCGGCGAGTCTTCACCCTTTGGCGTATAGGACCAGGCGTGATGCCCTTGCCCGTCACGCCCGTGGTAGGTCGCACCGCCTTTGGTGAAAATCTTGGCCCACTGGCGGTACTTGAGAATAGGAATAGACACGAGAGCTACCCGGCGGCAACAAGTTCTACTTTTGCGCTCTGTAGCTTTGGACGGGTGACTGAATCAACCTGTTGCAGTCCGATGTTCAGATCACCAAAGGCGACAATCCCGCGTTCGCTGCGTTGTTCGCTGCGTTCTTGCTCGGTCAGCTTATCGCTTTTGAGGGCGGTATAGAGCGCGCCATCTTCTGGATCAGGGTCGTATGTGAGGCGGGCCCCTGCCCCCACAGCGGCAATTGCGAGAGAGAATGCCATCTCCTCGAAGCTGTGAAGCGCCTCGAACACGGAGTTGCCCACGCCCGCAATGGCGGCGTTGATCGCTTCGGCCTCGAAGCTGCCGTCGCGCTCGTACACGATTACATGGAGTGCCCAGTGGTGCATTCGCGGTTTCCTGAGGCTGTACTGCTTCAGCCCCCTCAGGCAAGACTAGTCTAGCCAACAGATTGAACGTTTGAAAGAGGCTTTCGCAGTCCATAAATCGTCGGGAACGCCGAAACAGCGCCGTTTTTGCACGCCTCAGCATAGGTCTATCGGCGGGCATTGGCCGCGACCTTTGTACCATTTTTGCACGCAGGTTTGATTTAGCAGTGTGCATCGGCTTCATCCATCAGCTCGCCCAATGACCAAGAAGAAGATGCCAACACGAATGCCGGGCCACCTTCCGCGAGGTGGCCCACGTTGTTGAATCGCACCAAGGCAAGATGGTGTGGGAGGGTGACGTGAGCGTGTTCGACGTTGACCACCCGGAAGCATCCACGGCCTACGCATGGGCAGACCCCGAGCCGGGGTCTGCTCGGCTGCGCTACTTTGCTGTACTAGGCAAACCGCCAGTCGATTCAGCCAACGATGCCGTGAAGGCCGCAATCGCAGCTCGCTATCGAAATGAGGTGAACCGATGACACATCCCTTCGTCCAGCAAATGTTCGACGCATTCGACAAGTGCCCAGAGTGTGAAGGTGTATGGAATCCAGAGGTGATGCCGATAGTCAACATCGGTGATGAACCGCAGGTCGGCGCAATTTTCACATGCCGCCACTGCAAAGCAGAGGTACGCGTCACCTTGAGGCCCAAGCCTAGTTAGGACACTACCGTTTCGTTGGGGGACTTGGAACGAGCCTGATGTGATTAAGGACGGAATACAAACACCCAGACAAAAGGCACCAAGTCGAGTGGCGGGGCGACATCATGAACCGCTTCCGGCGGCTTCGGCCGACGGCCCCGGGCCCTCTGGTTCTGCAAACTTCACGCCGCGATAGTTGCACGCCTTGAGGCGCGCGGCGTTGGCTTCGAAGGACTGCTTCGCAGCGGCGACCCACTCGCCCTTCTGTTCGTCCAGTGCGGCGCGCATGGATTCCGCCAATTCTTCCCACGAGCCGTAGCCTTCGCGCAACCTGGCCGCGGTTTCGATGGCGAGATCCCAGGACTCGCCTTCGCCGACATACCCCGCGCCGGCGCCGATGCGGTACATGTTGATCAGGCGTGTGCCGTGCCAGGCGGGGTTGGCGGGCATCATCAGCTTGAGTTTCTCGGCGCGTTGCAGCAGGCCGTCGCTGCTTTCGATGCCCCAGTCGCGTTTCAGGCTGGCCTTGCAGGCGATGTCGCCGCTCAGGTAGGCGGGGTCTCTGAAGTTGATGAAGCCGAAGGCCACCTGCACCCAGGCCCTGGCGGGGTGTTTGGCGTCGTCGGCCATGGAGGCTTCGACGGCCTTCACCATGCGCGAGCTGAGAAAATACAGCGCGCCGAAAGCCAGTGCCACGAAGGAGACCAGCGCGGCGGCGGCAACCAGAATCACGGTTGTGATGGACGCGAGCACTATTTTGCCTTCGCGCGTTTTTGCTTCGCCTGTTGGCTGTTGAGGACTCCTGCCGCCATGACTGCGCCGTGTTCGGTAAAGGCAGAGGGCCTGCTTTTGGCAAACTTGAGCTTTGCAAGGTGGCCGCAATTTGCGACCAGCTCCGACTTCTCTTCGTCAGTCAGGCGAAACACGAAATCGTCGGGGAAACGTTCTGAATTGCGCTTGACCTGCTCATTCAGTCGCTTTGTCGACACACCGTACAAGTCCGCCAGATCCGCATCGATAATGACCTGCTGACCGCGGATGCTGAGAATCCTCTGTTCCACACGGGCGGGGACAATTGCCGTCGAGTCCTTGGCCATGGCATCCCTTAGCCGAACGCGCTGATGCCGGTGATGTGCTGGCCTATGGCGAGTGAATGCACGTCGTTGGTGCCCTCGTAGGTCTTGACGCTCTCGAGGTTGCACATGTGGCGGATCACGTGGTACTCAAGGCTGATACCGTTTGCGCCCAGCATTTCGCGGGCGACACGCGCGATGTCCAGCGCGATGCCTACGTTGTTCATCTTGGCCATGCTGACCTGGCTGTGGTTCAGTTTGCCCTCATCCTTCAGTTTGGCGAGACGCCACGCCAGCAACTGCCCCTTCGTAATCTCCGTCAGCATCTTGGCCAGCTTGTGCTGCGTGGTCTGATGCCCGGCCAGGGGTTTGCCGAAAATGATGCGCTCGGCGGCGTACTGGCGCGCGATGTCGTAGCAGGCCATGGCGGCGCCCAGGGCACCCCATGCAATGCCGTAGCGCGCCTGCGTCAGGCACCCCAGAGGCCCCTTCAGCCCCTCGGCCTTGGGCAGCATGTTTTCTTCGGGCACGCGCACGTCGCTGAAGAACAGCTCGCTGGTGTTGCTGGCGCGCAGGCTGGCCTTGTGGTGCTGTTCGCGCACTTCGTAGCCTTCCATGCCCTTTTCAATCACAAAGCCGCGAATCGACTTCGGGTCATCGCTGTCGCCGGTCTTGGCCCACACCACGGCGATGTCGGCCATATTGCCGTTGGTGATCCACATCTTGGCGCCGTTGATTACCCATTCCTTGCCGTCTTTCTGGGCGCGGGTGATCATGCCGGCCGGGTTGCTGCCGTAATCGGGCTCGGTCAATCCGAAGCAGCCGATCATGCGGGCGGCCGCGAGCTCGGGCAGCCATTTGGTTTTCTGCTCTTCGCTGCCGTAGGCGAAAATCGGGTACATGACAAGCGCCGACTGCACGCTGGCGAAACTGCGAACGCCGGAGTCGCCGCGCTCAAGTTCCTGGTTGATCAGCCCGTAGGCGACGTTGTTCATGCCGGCGCAACCGTACTGTTCGGGCAGGTTCGCGCCGAGCACGCCGAGCTCGCCGAGTTTGGGAATGATCTCAGTCGGAAAGGTGCCCTTCTCATAGTGCTCGTCAATGACGGGCATGACGTTGTCGTCGACGAACTCGCGCACGGTATCGCGCACATTGCGTTCGTCCTCATTGAAGGCCTCGTCCAGGGCAAAGAAGTCGGGGCTCACGTATTTCGCCATAGCTGTGTCTCTCGGATCGGTTGGCAGGACCATAGCAGTGCCCACAGGGGGTCACAACAAGCCTGAACCGCGAAGGGGCGATGCTTCACGACGTGATGATTCTCCGCACTTCGCGTACTAAGTCTCAATTCTGGCGCGTACTTGCTAGTCGAGCTGTGCAAATTTCCTGAATCACTACACACAAGCGGTTCGCGTGACGATGTATTGCACAAATCGTTGCGAAAAAGTGCTTCTTGCCCGCGCCGGTTCTCAATACTGTTAAGCCAACCCCCGGTTCCCACGATTGACACGATGAACAAACAGCAACGTAAAGACGTGCAAATCAACCTGCGAGTGCCGCCCGAGTTGGCTGCCAGGGTGGATCGCGCCGCACAAAGCACGCGCACAACCCGCAGCTGGGTCATTCGCGAGGCCCTGCATCGCTATTTTGACGGCGACGGGTCGGACACACAGAACCCGACAATCACTGACTGACCGGTCACCGCTTGCGCCGGCGACCACCCTTGCGTTTGCGGCGTTCGTTGCGTTCGCGACGTTCGCCGCGATTCTTCGAGCCCGACCACTCCCGTCGCAGGGCGTGACTTCCCACCGGCGTCAGGCGCATGCTCCGACTGCCGAGGTCGATCCCCGAAATCTCAACTTCCATCCGGTCGCCCATCATCACTTTGCGCGTGCCCGCGCCCGTCTCATAGGTGACCCAGAACTTGTGTGCTTCCACCCACGACTCGCTTAGCTCGCTGAACTCGACGTACCCCTCGGCCATGTACTCGTCCAGGCGCACGATCACGGACTTGCCGCCGATACTGATGACAGTGCCGGACCTGACCTCGCCCACTCGTGGCAGCATCAGGCGCAGGACCTTGATCTGGTCTGCTGCCAGCTCGCCCTTGTCGGCGCGGATGCTGCGCTCCGTGCAGTGCGAGGCGACGTGCGGCAGCGCGAACTCCCAGCGCGAGAAATCGGGGATGCGTTTGCCGTCGCGCGCCGCCTTCGGCGCCCGCCCCGTTGTGCCGTTGGCCCAGGCGATGTCCGACGTCGCGCTTTCCCAGCGCAGCTCGCCCCCGACGCCAAGGTACTCCGTGAGCACCTGGTGCGTCAGCGTGTCCGGGTAGCGCCGGATCGGCGATGTGAAGTGCACGTACTTGTCGTTCGCCAGCGCGTAGTGCAACTCCGGGCCGGCGTGGTAAATCGCGCGCGACATGCTGCGCAGCAGGGCGTAGTGAATCGCCTCATAGCCGGCTCTGCCCTTCACGCTGTCCAGGAACTTCTGCACGCCGCCCGGTTTGTCCCACTCGGGCGCTTTGACCTTCAGCTCGTCGCAGAATTCCTCGAACTCCTCCATCGCGTCTTCATCGGGCGGCGGGTGAACGCGCCCGATGTACGGCAGCCCGCGCTCCAGCAGGAAACGCGCCACCGCCTCGTTGCAGATCAGCATGAACTCTTCGATCAGGTTGTGCGCGATGTCGTGACTCTCGGGCTCGACGCTCACGGCCAGACCGGCCTCATTCACAATCACGTGCGGACGCGGGATGTCCAGCATCAGGGCGCCGCGTTCCAGGCGCCGCTTCAGCAGTATGTCCGCCAGCTTGCGCCCGTCCAGCAGCAGCTTGTCGATGACTTCGTCACTGGTGCCGCCCGTGCCTTCAAGCACCGGCAGCACTTCCTCGTAGGTCAGGAAACGCCGCACCCGCACCACCGACTTCACAATCTCGCGGCGCACTATCTCGCCGTCCGCGTCGAACACCATGAAGCAGCTCAGCGCCAGGCGGTCCACGCTGTCATGCAGACTGCACAGGCCGGCCGAGAGCTGCTTGGGCAGCATCGGGATCAGGCGCCCCGGCAGGTAGACGCTGGTTGCCCTGAATCGGGCGTCTTCATCCAGCGCGCTGCCCGGCGAGATGTAATGGCTCACGTCGGCAATGTGAACGCCGAGGCGCGTCAGGCCGCCATCAAGGTGCTCAATGCTGATCGCGTCGTCGTGGTCTTCGGCGTCTTTGGGGTCGATCGTGATGACCGGCAGGCTGCGCAGGTCAACGCGCCCCTCGAATTCTACCGGGTCCGGGTGCGCGGGGAACGCCTCAGCCTCGCGCAGGGCGTCCGGGTCAAAGTCGCCGGGAAAGCCGAACATGGCGACCAGGTTGTCCAGATCGTGCTGCGGGTTGTCGATGCTGCCGATGCTGCCGAGCAGTTCGCCGCGCGTGCGCCCCTGCTCATCGGGCTTGCGGTGCAGCTTCACGCGCACCACCGTGCCGGGCTTGGTGTGGTGTATCTCGTGCGGCTGGATGTACGCGTAGCGCGGCAGGTTGTAGCCCTCAAGACGTACCCGCGCCCGACCGCTGTGCGAGTATTCCAGCACGCCCACGCCTTCTGTAGGGCGCGAATCAATGATGCTGAGCACCCGCCCGGCCAGCCCGTTGCCGCGGCTTTCCTTATAGGAAGCCAGCACCAGGTCGCCGTCCTGCGCGCCTTCTTCGAGCCCGGTCGGAATCTCGATTACACCGATGCTGCTGTCGCGGGGCGCGACAATGCCGCCGCGCTTGCCGTAGCCGCGTGTACGCCGGTACATGCCGACGGCGGCGCGGATGCTGACGGTCTGGTACTTCTTGCCCTTGAGGCGTTGCAGCTTGCCGGCGTGCGCCAGAGACTCGAGCCAGTCCACCAGTTCGGGTGTCTTTTCGACGCCGAGATGCGCCGCGATGTCATCAATGGTCTGCGCCTCACGGCAGAACGCCGCCACGCTTTGATAAGACTCGTCGGTGTAGCGAAGTTGATCGGTGGGCTCATTCACGGGCGCCCATCAAAGGACAACGACTTCAAAACTCAAGGGGGCGCGGGGCGCGTGTTCTGTGACATGCAACGGGCGCTGAGTACGCAAGCACGCGATCGGCCGTTTGCGATTTGCCTCTCGCAATGGTCGCAAAGCCCCGTCAGGGGCGATGATCGTTGATGGTCGGTTTAGAGTTTGGAGTACGGAGGCCTGTGGTTACTCCCGACTTCTGTTTCCCGAATCTCCAACCCCAAACTCGGCACTCGTCGCATCGCGGCGTAGGGCGGTTATCCCGGAACCCAATGCCCGCTCCCAAACTGTTGACGGTCGAAGGTTGAAGGTCAAAGGTCGAAGAGCACGTATTGACGCGTCAACACACACCAAACCTGCGCAGCGTGGAACTGGGGCCCGCGGAGCGGGCGCCATAACGTAGCCCGGGGCGGCATAAGCCGACTATTTCAAAATAATCGGATCGGCCCCGCATAAGGCTTTCCGGTCAGCGGACACTCGATCAAGACAAATTCGAGCGACCGTTTTGCGACATCGAACGGAGTAAGTAAGGGGGAAAGGCAAACCC
>JAIOJA010000063.1 GCA_019912315.1 Planctomycetota bacterium | reverse complement strand
TCTGATTGGGGGCATTGCATTATTCGGTCGGCGCATCCCGGCCAGCCTGCGCCTATTCCTGATTTCGCTCGCGATATTCGACGACGTGGGTGCGATCTTGGTCGTGGCGATTGGCTATGGCGGCGCACTGAATTGGGGTGCACTCGCCGCGGGTGGGATCGGCGTTGTGCTGATCTATGTTCTCGCACGTGTTGGGATCCGAAGCATCCCTGTCTACCTGTCCTTTGGTATCGCGATCTGGGTGTGCATTGACGCTTCGGGTATTCACGCAACTCTGGCCGGAGTAACCCTCGGCTTGATGACACCTACAAGCGCGTGGGTCAGCGACAGGCGCCTTCGTGCGATCTTCAGGCGTGTGCTCTCCTACCCGAAAGGCGAGCACTGGAGCGGTGACACCGAAGACCGTGGTGACCTTCGCCGGGCTGGCCGCGCGGCGCGGGAGTCCCTGTCGCCAGTAGAGCGTCTGGAGATGGGGCTGCATCCCTGGGTGGGGTTCGCAATCATGCCGCTGTTCGCGATTGCCAACGCGGGAGTGAGAGTCTCTGACACCAATTTACTTGACCCGGTGACGGTCGCAATTGCCGCGGGACTATCGATCGGCAAGCCTGTAGGCGTATTTGCGTTCGCGTGGCTGGCCGTGCGCATTCGACTGGCTACCCGTCCGCCCGATCTGAAATGGTCTTTTCTGGCGGCCGGGAGCCTTCTAACGGGCATCGGCTTCACGATGTCGCTGTTCATCGCTGATCTGGCGTATTCGGCCCAGATGTTGAGCGCCTCAAAAATGGGCATCCTGGCAGGATCGATCTTGTCGGCAGTGTCCGGGCTGCTGCTGTTTTTCTGGATTACCATCGTGCGCGCAAAAAGCGCACAGCCTGCTTCCTGACCGCCCGGACTAAGCACTGGAAGCAACACCGCGTTGGTCGTTCGGCAGACTCAGGCCCAATATGCTGGGTAAAGCTGGAAGCGGCTTGTTGTCTACGGCGTTGAACCTGCACGGACGACACTATGAGTGTGTGGCTGAACCGGATCGCGACGGCCGTACCGCCTTTTGAGGCGCATGGGAAATTTCTTGCCTATGCGCCTTCGATGCTCAGTGATGAGCGCGACCGCCGCATGTTTACTCGCTTGGCCAGCAAGGCCCAGATCGAACGACGCTACACCATCTTCGAGCCGGCGCCTGAGCCGGACCGCCTCGATGCGGGTGACTTCTACGTACGCGGTAGTTTCCCTCCAACCTCAGCTCGCATGGCTCTGTTCGACGAGCACGCGCTGCCTCTGGCCTTGCGAGCGTGCCGAGAAGCAATCGCCCAGACCCGCCCGGCTGACATCACGCATTTGGTTGTCACTACCTGCACAGGCCTGAGCACTCCCGGGCTTGACCTGCAATTGCAGCAAGCCCTTGGCCTGCGGTCTTCGCTTGAACGCACCGTGATCGGCTTCATGGGCTGCTATGCGGCGATTAACGGGCTGAAGGCTGCGTGGCATGTCGTGCGCTCCGTGCCGACGGCGAAAGTGCTTCTCGTGAACCTCGAGCTTTGCACTTTGCACCTGCAGGAGAATGTTGACCTTGAAGGTATGCTCGGCTTCATGCAGTTTGCGGATGGCTGCGCGGCAAGCCTGATAAGCTCTGAGGCAGAGGGTCTGCAACTCAAGCGCTTTCACTGCGATGTGCTGCCGGAGGCCGCTGAGCTGATCACCTGGCAAGTCGGTGATCGTGGCTTTGCCATGGAACTCTCGCCCAGCCTGCCGAAGGTGCTGGGAGACAACATCGCGGGCCTCATGAACTGGGTGGATGCGCCTATCAACCTTTGGGCTGTGCACCCAGGCGGCCGCGCGATTCTTGATGCGATACAAGCCGGCTTGAACCTGCCGAAGGATGCACTGGATACTTCTCGAGCGGTGTTACACGATTACGGCAACATGTCATCGGCGACGGTGATGTTCGTGCTTAAGGCCATGCTCGAAAGTTCCACGCATGGCACCGGGCTGGCGATGGCGTTTGGACCCGGCTTGACACTCGAATCCATGATTTTCGACAAGCCATGAATCTAACGACACGCAGCTTTCAGCGGGAGTTGATGGACGGCGACGACTGGACGCGCGAGGAGTACGCGCGAACGTTGCGGCAGCTGAGCCTGCTGAACGTGCTGACAAACGGTTATCGGCCGACTTTGCGTGCGATGAAACACTTCGCGTCCCGTGCGAATGGTCCCCTGCGCGTATTGGATGTCGGCTACGGCTTCGGCGACACACTGCGCAAGGTCGCCCACTGGGGCGAACGCAACGGTGTCTCGCTTGAACTCACGGGCATTGATCTGAATCCTCTGTCTGAAGAGCTTGCTCGTGAAGCCACTGCGGGCGACGACTCCGTGCGCTGGCTGACCGGCGATGTGTTCGCGCATCAACCGGAACGCCCGTACCATGTGGTGATCAACGCACTGTTTATGCACCACATGGACGACACGCAGGCCGTGCGCATCTTGCGCTGGATGGCGGACAACTCGACGCTTGGTTTCTTCATCAATGACCTGCACCGCCACCGGATTGCCTACTCCTTCATTCGTGGCTTCACGAGGCTCTTCGGCTTCAACCGGCTTATCCGCAACGACGCCCCGCTTTCCGTGGCACGCTCTTTTCGCGCGCGCGAGTGGCCGGACTATGTATCGCGAGCTGGCCTGGATCCGAAGTGCCTCGATGTGAAATGGCACTGGGCCTTCCGCTATGGAGTGCGCTATGACCACGTTTGACGCGGCAGTGATCGGCGGCGGGCTGGCGGGTTGCCTCGCGGCGACGCATCTCGCCCGCGGCGGAATGAGCGTCGCGCTGTTCGAGAAACGGTCGACTGCGCACCACAAAGTCTGCGGCGAGTTCATCAGCGGCGAGGGCGTGCCCCTGCTGCATGAAGTGGGCGTGTCACTGGAGCAGGCGACGCACATATCCAACATGCGGCTGCACGGGCCCACGCGCAGTTGCGAGGCGCCACTGCCCACGGCCGCGCGGGGGCTGTCACGGCTGTTGCTTGACGAATTGCTGCTGAAGGCAGCGCAGGAATCCGGCGTTGAACTGATGCGAGGAGAAGCGGTGAAAACGCTGGAGCAGGCAGATGGCCTCTTCCGGTTGGGAGGGGTCACCGCGCGACGTGTTGTATGCGCAACCGGCAAGGCCGAGTTCAAGCCGGTGCAGACGCGCGCGGGGCGAGACAGTGGCATGGTTGGTTTCAAGGTACACCTGCGACTGCCGGCGAAGGCGCGAGATCGATTGCGGCAGTACGTTGACCTGTTCGTCTTCGAGAACGGCTACGGCGGCCTCGCGCCAGTTGAGGATGGCCTGACGAACCTCTGCTTCCTTATGGAAAGAGAAGCGATTGCAAAAGTCCAGGGCGACTGGCCCCACGTGTCACGCTGGCTGTCGGGCGCGTGCGAAGGGCTTGCAGGCTATCTGGATAACGCCGAGCCTGCATTCTGGCCGATGGCGACCGTGGCGAATGTGCCGTACGGATTTGTGCGCGAGTCTGCTGTCTCCGATGACATCTACTGCGTGGGCGACCAATTGGCGGTGATTCCTTCGTTGACCGGCGAAGGAATGACGATTGCCATGCAAACCGGCAAACGCGCGGCCGAGTGCATACTGGCGGGCGTCGGTGCCAAGGAGTTCCAGCTGGAGATGGCGGCCGTGGTCAGGCCGCGCGTTCAGCTAGGCTTTCTTGTGCACCGTTTGTTCAAATCGCCACGGATCAGCGATCTAGGCACGCAACTAGTAAACCGCTGGCCACGGCTGGTTGAATACATCTTTCGCCACACGAGATCCCCGGCGGTGTGAACTGCCACGCGGGTGTCCTCCAGATACCTGTCCCTACCGAAAATGCAGCAACGCCAGATTAGCACATCGCAATGCGGCTTTCTGGCCGGGTGCGCGGACGAGATCGGACCGTGGGCCAATCCGGCTAAGCGAGATGAAGCTCAGGGGCTTAGCCTTGGTTTCACGAGGCGTGACTGAGTGTTCGGGAGGCACGCTCCTCGACACTGGTCGACAAACAACCACGGTGAACACGCCATCAAGCCAACGAAAAGGTGTCCGGGTGTCACCGCACCGCGTGCGGCGTCGAATTTGGCGGGAACAAATCGGCCGTAAGCTTGTTAGGTCTTGCGATCAATTGCGGAGTCACGGACATGGGACGAAAACCTATCAGTTTGCTAACCGGTGCGTGCACTGTCGTTCTATTGCTGCTTGCGGCGTGCGGCGGTGGCAAGCCCAACAACGCACCGACGGCCGGCGGCAGCTGTGCCGGCCTGGAGGTTGATGCCGCAAAGATCACGCAACCGGACGGCTGGAAGCCGAACGCCGGAGGCCTCAGCGATGCGGACCTGCTGGGCAAGGGACTTGAGCTGTGGAAAGACAAGTCGCTGAGCAGGGAGGGCAACTCAGCCTGCATCAGCTGCCACAGCAATGCTACTGCCCTCTACAAAGAAAGCTTCGCGACGCCTTTCCCGCACGAAGTTGCTATGGCCAGGGAGAAGGCCGGCAAGCCCAGCGTAACGGCTGCCGAGATGGTGCAGATGTGCATGATTGTGCCCATGGGCGCAAAGCCTCTCGAGTGGGACGAAATCAAGCTGGCGGCCCTGACCCGCGCAGTTGAAGAGAATCAGAAGGACTACAAAGCCGCGACGGGCAAGTAGGCCCGAACCAGTTGGCGCTCGCGCCAACGCTCGTGACGCTGGATGTAGGCGTTCTTGTCCTCATCCGGAGTTCCGTGTACGTCCTGGTACATTCGCAGATACTCGTCGCGGTTGTACGGCTGCGGATGCTTGACCGCCCAACTCTCGACCTCAGCACGGTCAACAAATATCTCGCCTGTCCCTACCGAAAATTCCATCAGGCCTATTTCTAGGCATTCTTGGGACTCATCCTGTTCAGCCCAGATTGTAGCAAAACACCGCCTTTTCATCGCCAGCAGTGATGGTTGTCTCGCGCCCACACCCGGATAAGGCGACGAGATGATCTTCTTGATGACGTCAATGCTGAGGCTGTTCTTTCGTGGGCGCAATGCCCTCGTGCTGGAGAACGCAGCCTTGCGGCATCAGCTTGCTGTTGTCCCTACCGAAAACTCCGTCCAACCCTTCAAATGTGGATTCTTCGCCTCAGCGCCTCGCAGGCCGATGAGCCCGATTGGCCAGGCGGAGTGGTCGATCTGTGCAAAGGACCGCCAGCAAGAGATATGAACTGTCTGGTCTGGGACCGCTGGCATGACGAACATCACCTGGCAGACGATGGCTTGCTACAATCTTGGCCAGATGGGCTGGGTCCGAGGAACGCCTAGAAATAGGCTCGATGGAGTTTTCGGTAGGGACACCCAATCTGCCATCGCTCGTCTGCCCCCGGTTACCTTTACATAGAGGGCGCACATGCGGTGCTCGTCCAGAATTCCTAAACTCGCGTTCGTGTATCAGATGCTGGGGACGAGAAACCCAGGCTCTCGCGGGGCAACATTAGGGTCGTTCCCTCTCGGAACGGAGTTTGGGACGTCAACGATTGGGGGGTACATGGCCGGAAATCGGGGAGGCATAACCCTAGCTGAGGCGAAGTTGAGGCTCGAGTCGAGTCAGGACGAGATATGCAAATGGCTGGATTCCGTGCGTTCTGCTGCTGACCCATGTGCCGAGACCGCGCTCGTCGACGAGGAGGCAGCGGCCGCTAGGGTGACTGAGTACTACCGCTGGGCCCAGCCCGAAAGCGATTCGGCGACCGGCAAGTTTATGACTCGGTTGTATTCCGCAGAACAAAGAAAGCTGATTGAGCGGAAGGCGCGCAGACTACTGAAGAGTAGTTTCGTAACTGGTTCGCCCAGTGTCTCGATATGGAAGCTGCCCGGCCTTCTTGCCCACCGCCGCCAACGAATAGATGACTGGTTGCTGACGAGAGAGTTGAAGCGATGGTTGATTCGCGGCGACACTTCCGAAGGAAGAAGGCTTGCAAGAGCGAGTGCAGAGTCGCGACGAGAAGAGGCGGAAGAGTTCCTAACCGAGGCCAAGATGGCCGAAGTCGTCGACCAATGGGAGGTCGCGCTGCTCGATCTACTTTCAGCTCCCTCAAAGAGTAGCGGCTCGCTCTACAGGTTTCTTATCAGAAAGTGTACGGAGGCAACTGGCTACGTGCAGGAAAGCAAGGCTGCGCTGGTGACGGCATTCATGGCGTACGGCAAGAAAAAGAACTCGAAGGTAACCGACGAAACGCGAGTTCGACTGCCTCGAATTGGACTCCACTTGATTTCCCGCTATCTCGTGGAAAGTGGACAAATCAACGGCGAAGAGCTGCTGGTGGCGAACATGATTGTTGCGCTCAGCAATCCGCTTGAGGCCGTGACGTCACAGGCGCAGGACATCCTGGTGCAGATCGGCGAGCCCTCCGTGGAGCCGCTTTGCGCGGCCCTTTAGACCTCACACCGCCAGCTTGTCATGGCCACCGAAGAAGAGTGCTGATGCCAAGTAGCAGCAGCCGCTCAATGTCCGCAGGACGCGCTATGACCCGCCCGGGGCCTAGGCCCCGGGTTTCCTTCGAGAATTCAGGGGAATTCCCATACGGGACTGCCTAAACTGGCGCGATACCCGGCGAGGAACTGCGATGAGAACCTACACGTGCGGGACTTGTGCAGTGCTGCTGCTGCTGCTGCTTTCGTACCGGCCGAACCTATGCCAGGACAAACCGGAGGTGCCGGCAACTAAGTGGGTGGCGATTTCGATTCCGTTGCCCGAGCCTCTCGAGAAGAATTGGCAACATAGCCTCACGTATGCATATGGAAACGGGATACTCTTCGTGATTGACGACGTCGGCATTCCATCCAGGGCTTACTGGCTAGAAGGTGACAAGATCGCTCCGGTGGAGTTCCCGGGAGGCAAACTGGAAGCGCACGATCTGCGGGATGTCATAGTCACGCCATTCGGCATTGTCGCCGCGGTCAGCTTCGACGGGAATCATCGCAGGCTTTGCCGCTTCGACGGTGCGTCGCTGGTGGATGTACTCGACGCCGACGGGAAGGTTGTCGAGGCCAGAGGCTTCACGCTTGCCTTGTCCACGAGTCTTCCGCTGCTGTCCGCCGACTACTACCCGGACGAATACAAGCCACCGGTCAAAACCCTGTATCGCTACGTGGACGGCGCACTCCATCCACTGCATACGCCAGATGGTGAACTGATGAAAGTTCACAGCTGGGGGTACTGGGACAGCGTGGTGAAGGAGTTCTGGATCAAAGAGACCAAGCAGTCGGCCCCGCGCTACTTTCAGGCCGTCGAAGGACGAGTGGTCGAGGATGAGCCCTACAAACGGCCGATCCCGGAAGCGCTCGAAGGAAAGGTCGGCAGGTTGAGCGTGACCGACCAAGGTGGAGTGAACCTGATCACTGCCCCAGCGAAGGATTATTCCGGCGAGTGGATGTGGCTTGATGTCAAAGGCGAGGCCGTCTGGATAACCGCGAGCGACGGCAGGCGGCTCGACTACAAACAGCTGGATGTGGCTTTGATCGCGGGCAAGCGCTATGCCATAGGACTATCAAAGGATGCCGACGGCAACGAGACCCAGTGCCTGTACCGTGGAACCGGCAAAGACTGGGAACGAATCAAGCTTCCCGATGCAGTTGAACTGGGGAAGTACTCCTTCGAGCCCTCATTTGACACGGTTCTGCTTCGTGAGCACACAAGACTGAAGCCAAGTGGTTTGTGGGAGCTGGAAGGCGACGAGTTCAAACCGATTCTGGATATCCAAGGGAAACAATTCCAATTTGAAGACGGATTGTCGCTGACGGCGGAGTCGGGCTACATCATTGCGGGAGAACGATATGCGCCTGCAGGTGCCGTCCTCGTGGTCAATCGGGTGGCAAAGCCGGTGCAGGCTGAAGGTAAGGACAAACTGATGTTCAGCCGAGGGGCCATGTTGGAATTCCTGGACGGCCAGCCAATTTTGTTCTGGGAGGAGATAGCGGACGACGACAGCTCTCAGCGATACGTCCGCGTTGTTCACGACGACGGCCGTCTTGAGGCCGTGCGAGGGACGGATGGCGCCTTGATTGACGGTAACTTGAAGTACGAGTACTGCGTGGGCGGCAACTACTACTTGATTCAGAGTGAGGCGGGCGTTCTCAGGGTCGTCAATCGCGGTTAATCAGCCGATTGCTAGACCGCGTCCAGCGTGGCTTTCTTGAACAGGTCGTCCCAGGCTGTGATCTTGCCCCATGCCTTCAGGGGCATGCCGGTGTCCCTACCGAGAATTCCGTCAGGCCTATTTCTAGGCATTCATCGGACTCAGCCGATCCAGTAAACTAGCTTCGAAAACTGCCAAGAGGGCATTTTCGGTAAGGACTAAGGGACAACACCGGTTCAGCCACCGAAAAGACCTTCGATATTGGGCTTTTCGTTCGGCCGGATACACCTCACACGACAACTGGCTGGGAAACCCAGGTCCAGCACCCGCTCCTCGCGCAGCGTAGTTTCTTCGACATTCAGGAACTTCAACTGCTTGAAGCCTCCCAGCTCGCGGATCATCGCCGGGCTGAGGTCAAAGCAGCGCAAAGTCAGCACTTCCAGGCTCGGCAGGGTCTTCAGCGAAGCCAGTACCTTGGCTTGAGTTGTCTCCAGCGCGAGGCGGCGCAATGCAGGCAGCGCTGCCAGTGCCTCCCCCAGCGCGGCGCCCGACGCGGATTCGGACTCGTCAGGCGCGCGCAAAGCCAGCAAGCGTACTCCCGTCGCGTGGCGGATTTCATCAATCACCGGCCCGCTGGGGTACGCTCTCCACAGGTCGAGTTCGACCAAGTGCGGAATCCGAAAGCACGCCAGGGCGGAAGTCCGCGGCCCGGCGACGAATGCAACTTCCTGAAGACTCGGGCAGCGCCCTATAGCGTCCAGCGCCTCTGAGTTCATGCACAGATCGGAGTCGCCAGCCTGGAGCCGCAGGCGGTTAAGCGAGGCCAGAGCTGGCAGCTCGCCGAGCACTTTAATATTCTCGTTTCCCAGACCCTTCAGCCACAAGGCTTCGACGCCGTCCAAATTTTCAAGCCCCGCGATGTCGCCAGCGTTCAGAATGCGCGCGGCGCCGCCGCCCGGCGGCGCAGTGCTGCCACCGATGCCGCGCCACTCAAGAGTCTTCAGCGCGAAACACCGGCGCACGAGCTCAGGGTCCGCGCGTTCCGGTTGCTTAATCCACAGCACGCGCAGCGAAGTCAGCGCCGCCACAATGCGCAGATCCTCGTCGTTGGGTGCGTACTCGATCAGCAACGCAGTTACTGGTACCCCCGGAAAGGCCTTCAGCCCCGCGCGCAGGGCGGTGCTGCCCCAAGCCTCGAGCTCTATCGAGTCGCCGGTATAGAAGTTCAAGTAGTCGTAGAAGTTACCGTAGCGCTGACGGTAAAGGCCGTCCGGGCCGACAACGGTCAGGTTGGCATCGGCGCGGGAGGACACGCGCTGGACCGGCACTTCATTGAGGATGATGACCTCGGGGTGCTCAAGGCTACGCACGCAGCCGCCCAGCACGACGGCGGGCAACATCAGCCAGATCAAGTGACACAGTTTCATCTGCCAGCAGGCTAGCGCTACAAACTCACCAAGCAACCTACCTGTCCCTATCGAAAAGCCGAATGCCGTAATGCCAGTTTAGCGCATCCGTTGAGTGCTGTTGATACTCGTCAGCCTCCATCATTGTTGCGCGATTCGGTATATGGAAGCGCGGAAACACCCACCTTAAAGAGATCCACAATCGAAGGGTGCTAGGGAGTTTTCCGGCAGGCACAGTTCCTGGAAGATGTTCAGCAGCCGCTTGCGGCTCATGCCGGCGAAGCCGTGGCCGGTGCTGCGGATGCGCTCGCCCTTGATGTACGTGTCGATGTCGCCCCAGTAGGCGTATTCCTTGACGATGCGGTCGTAGGTTTCCTTGTCGGCATCCTCGAAGCCGCCGAGCGTTTCGTCGGAAAACACGACGCCCCAGCCGAACGTGTCGTAAGGCCGGTTGCGCTCAACTACCGTGATTTCGCGCGCCGGGTCCTGCTTCTTCATCAGAATCGCGAAGTACAACCCCCCAAGGCCCGCCGCTTATGCTGACTATCCTCATGTTGCCCCGCTTAGTCTTTCACATAGCCCACGCGCTTGTGCTCGAATGCCCTCAGCTTCAACCCCTTCTTGATCACGGTCAACGTCGGCGGACCAGCCTTGTGGAGGTTGAGTCGGACCAGGTCGTAGGTTCCCGGCGGTACGGCCGCGGAGCATACCGGGCGCCCGTCTACATCGGCGAACGGGAAGCCTCCTGGATAGTCGAACTTGCCCAGCTGTTCATTGTCCTTCAACAGGGTCGGATACTCGGTGATCTTCGAACCTCGCGGCACCTCTGGAACGCCCGTGATTTCGACATATCCCATCGGAGCGCGGGCAACGAAATAGGTGATACGCCCCTTTTTTACACTCGTGGTGCCGCATGACACGCCGTCGGTGAAGGTCTTCATCCGCAAATATGGCCGGGCGATGATCTCATAGGTTCCTTCCGCCAACGGGCTGAAGTCTGTCTCCCAAGGGAGCACCACTTCTTTGTTGCTCTTGATGTCTTTCGCCGCCAGAAAGTAACTCGGAAACAGCCCGGGCGGCGCTGTCAGCTTATACCGCAGCCCACCCATGCCATCCGGCAGATGCTCCAGCGTGATGGTCCGCGTTGCGGTTGCGGTCTTGGCGCCCTTTGGGTCCAGCAATTCGATTTCGACGTCGATGGAGTCTTTGTCCGAGTCTAGGTCGGCCGTCACCATGAAGCAGTACATGCCGATGTCGATTGCGCGCCAGCCATCGGAGTCGGCCTTCACCTTGGCGCCGGGGACTACTAGCTTGGCCCCAGCCGAGACCCTTGCATGCAGCACGAACCCCTTCTCGAGCTGCGCGGCGGGCAGGCCTTCGACCCAGCCATAGATGAACGCGGTGCGGGCAGAGTCCTTCTCGTCGGAGGCGCTCAGCGTGTCGGGCTTGAGTCCCATCAGGATGCGTGCCGCGGGCGGCGCGCCCGTAACCTGCACAATCATCACGTTCTCGGCGTCGGGCGATTGGAAGCGAACTTGCCATGAGCCGCGCGGCACGCCCCACAGGATCATGCCGGTGATCGCGCCGTCGTTGCCGGAGACCAAATCGTATCGGCCTTTCAGCTTCGGGCCCTGATCTGTCTCTTCGCCCTCGGCGTCAAGTACCTGTGCCTCGACGCGGATGCCGGCCACGGGCTTTCCGTCCGCGTCTTGCGCGACGAACGCGAGGGGATACTCCACGTGCTCATCGGGGTCGGCATCGGGCAGCGTGAGGGTGTCCTGCTGTTGCGAGTAGTCCTTCATGTCCGGCCCGAATGCGAGTTTCACACCTTCGCCAGCGGCCTTGACGCGGATGCAGGCGAAACGCAATTCGCGGTCCGCGTCGGCATCGCACAGGCGCACGTCGTAGAGCCCCGGCTGGTCCGGCGCCTTGAACGTGGTGCTGCCCTCGGCACCTTCGCCCTTTTCGGGGTGCGGAATTTCGTTGAGCTGAGCTACGACCAGTGCTGCCGCAGACTCGTTGCCATGGGCGGTGTCGTGGGAAACGATGCCTACCCACGCGTGTTGCGCCGCTGGCTCGGGCAGCTTCCACGCCGCGCTGAATTCCTCGCCGGGCCTCACCGCCTCGACACTCAGCGTGAGCTCGAGCGGGCCGGCCTCGCCGATGCCGAAGTCCTTCAGCAGGGCCAGCAATTCCGCAGTGTGTTTCTGAAGGCGGGAGACATACACGGCGAAGGCCGAGCTGTAGCGGTCAACGCTTGAGTCCGTCGGTTCCGGGTTGGTCAACAGGGTGGATTGTCGGCCGAGCGAGTTGTCGAAGGCAACGCAGGCATCAAACATCTGTTGCTCTATGTCGCGCGTGAACTTGGCGCGGTACTGCAGGCGCGTACGCAGGTCGAACAGCTGGCCCTGCGTGTGCTGGTAGCCCTCGACCTCTTTTTCCAGCTCGGCGATGCGCTCCTTGATCTCGCGCCCGAAGTAGTTCGAGATTGCCTCCAGCGGGACGAACAGCATCTTGGCAAGGCCGCCGACTTTGAAAACCTTGAGAACGCTCTTCCAGCTTCCGCCCAGGGCGCGGGCCTCGATGAACTTCTGGAAGTACCCGATGAATGTATTGGCCCATTTCAGGGCGTCGGCGAAGGCACTTGCATATTTGTTCAGAGTGTCGGAGCCGGACTTCCAGCCGCCGAATACCTTGCTCAGCCTTTCTCCCCACTTGCGCATGAAGTCGACGACGAAGGTGGCCTGGCCCAGCGGCATCACGCGTTCAAGCATGGAGGTGTCGATGCCCGGGTTGGTCACGGCCGCCTGCAGGTCTTCACCCATCGCGGCCTGGCCGCTGACCATCTTGCCCAGCTTCTCCAGGGACGACGCCAGGTCTGCCAGTTCCATCAGGTAGCGCGCGAAGTCGTGCGCGAAATCGTGCAGCATCAGCAGCTCCTGGGCCTGCTGGTGCCGCGTGGCGGCGTTGATGATCGAGTAGAAGCGGTCGTTGAAGTCCGCATCCTGCTTGCGGAAGCCATCTTCGGTCCACTCCGCCAGCGGCCCGAGGGTCTGGAACACCGCGCCGGCCGCCTTGGCGATCTTCTCGGCCTTTTCATTGTCGTAGGTTGCGCCGGGCGTCGATTTGAGCGCGAGCGCCTTGCCGAGCAACTCGACGGCTGCAGTGCGGGCAGCCACGAGGTCTGTATCCCCGTCGGGAAGGCCCTTCAGTTGCGGCGCGGCGTCGCCCGGGTCCTGGCAGCGAAGCTGGAGAGGCTGGGCGAAAAGGCCCAGGCAGAATGCCGCAATCAGCAAGCGTAGAGTCATTCAAATCTCCGGGAGCCCTGTCCCTATCAAAATTGCCGTGATGGCAGTTTACCACATCGCCAGCAGGCTTTTTACCCTCGTCGGCCGTCGCCATCAGGCGATCAATGACGAGGGTGGATGATGTTTCTATTCCTGTGGTTTGGTCGAGCTCTGTTTCGGAACAGTGTAGACCTTGCTCTCGAGAACCTAGCGCTCCGGCAGCAACTGGTTGTGCTGAAGCAGCAAGTCGGTCGACCACAGTTGAAGCGACGGGATCGCGTCTTCTGGGCTCTGTTGTCGCGACTCTGGTCAGGCTGGCGAGAGTCACTCTTCTTGGTTCAGCCAACAACGGTCATCGGTTGGCAACGCGCCGTCTTCCGTTTGTTCTGGCGGATCAAGAGCCGCGACACTTCTAGCCGGCAGCCAATCACGGCGGAGATCCGTCAGCTGATCCGCGAGCTGAGTCAAGCCAATCGTCTCTGGGGTGCACCCCGCATCCAGGCCGAACTGGCCAAGCTCGGGATCGAGGTGGCAAGGTCTACCGTAGCGAAGTACATGGTTCAGCATCGAAAGGGCCGGCCAACTGCTGGACCATCATGGGCGACGTTCCTACGCACCCATCTCCGGCAGACTGCTGCCATCGACTTCCTTACTGTCGCCACTGCCAACTTCCGCATCCTCTACGTCTTCGTGGTTCTGTCGTTGGGCAGACGGAAGATCCTGCACTTCAACGTCACTGCTCATCCGACCGCTCGATGGACTGCTCAGCAGATCGTGGAAGCCTTCCCTTGGGACGATGCGCCAAAGTACTTGCAGCGGGATAGGGACCGTATCTTCGGCCTTGTGTTTCAACGACAAGTGAAGGCAATGGGCATCGAAGAACTCGTCAGTGCGCCACGCTCTCCTTGGCAGAACGGATACGTGGAGCGAGTGATAGGGACGATCCGGCGCGACTGCCTGGATCACGTCATTGTCTTCGGTGAGAACCACCTTCGCGAGATCCTGAAGGAGTACGTCGAGTACTACAACTCATCGCGTACTCACTTGGGATTGGACGGTGACTGTCCTGACGGTCGAGAAGTGGAACACGAGGGGCGCGTCTAGAAGCAGTATCTAAAACGTTGAAGTAGGCGCTTAACGCTTGCCGATACAGTCAGCATGGAACTTACTGACGCGCAATGGGCCCTTCTGGAGCCCCTCATTCCCGTTCCCGTGCGGCGGGCCGACGGCAAGGGCCGT
>JAIOJA010000062.1 GCA_019912315.1 Planctomycetota bacterium | reverse complement strand
AAGGTGGAGCGCCTGTTCGCCTGGCTTCAGAACTTCCGCAGACTCGTGACACGCTGGGATTACCATGCCGCCAACTTCCTTGCCTTCGTGCAGCTTGGGTGCATCATCATCCTGTTGCGTCGTTTTTGATACCGCTTCTAGCAGCATCTTCAGTGTTTTCACGCCAGCACCTAGTTAACAGTATAACCAATGCTTGCGCGGTGTGCTGATGCGCAGTGTTAATGCGAACTCAGCCAGTCGCGGGACTTTGCCAGCACCGTACTTAGGCAGCCTTCCTTAAATGGGCTGGTTAAACCGGCTCCCTTTACCAGCTCAAGGAACGGGGCTTCGCCGCCTCGGGCGCACAGGGCCGTGTAGTCTTTCATGGCGCCTTCGCGGTCTTCGTCGGACTTGACCCAGAACTGCAGCGCGCAGATCTGCGCCAGCACGTAGTCAATATAATAGAACGGCATGCCGTAGATGTGGCGCTGGGCCTGCCAGAAGCCGCCGTCGCTGACGTGGGGCAGGTCGCCGAAGTCGCGCCACGGCAAATAGGTCTTCTCCATCTCGCGCCACATTTCGCGCCGCTGCTCGGGCGTTGCGTCCGGCTTCTCGTACACCAGGTGCTGGAAATGATCGACGGCCGTGCCGTAGGGCAGAAAAGTCAGCGAGCCGATCAGATGGCTGCGGCGGAAGCGCGAGGCGTCCTCCTCAAAGAACTTTTCCATCCAGGGCCAGGTGATGAACTCGAGCGACATGCTGTGAATCTCGGCGCTCTCGAAGGTCGGCCACTGGTAGTCCATCAGCTTCTGGTTGCGCGAGCTGTAATTCTGGAACGCGTGCCCCATCTCGTGGGTGAACACGCGGGCGTCATGGTCGGTCCCGTTAAAGTTGGCAAAGACGAACGGCACGCCGTACTTCGGGAAGCTGGTGCAGAAGCCGCCGCCGGACTTGCCCTCGCGGGTCTTCAGGTCGATCAGCTGCTTGTCGCACATGAGCCTGAAAAACTCGCCCAGCCCGTGCCCGACCTCGTCGAACATTTCCTTGGCGCGCTCGACCATCCAGTCGTGGTCGCCGTGCGGGCGCGGTGAGCCCTTGGCGTCGTGGATGGCTTCGTCCCAGGCCATCACCTTGTCGATGCCGAGCTCGGTCGCCTGGTGCTTGATCAGCTCGCTGCACAGCGGGACGACTTCCTCGACGATCTGCTTGCGCAGGGCCTTCACGTCGTCCAGGCCGTAATCCACGCGGTGCATACGCAGGTAGCCAAGCTCGATGTAGCTGTCCAAACCAAGCTTGCGCGCGCTGGAATGACGCAACTGGGTCAGCTCGTGGAAGATGTGATCGAGCTGTTCGTGGTTCTGTTTGAACCACTGCCACCGGGTCTGCCAGGCCGCGCGGCGCGTGTCGCGGTCGTCGTCCATCTGGTACTTGGCGAGCCCGGGCATGTTCAGCTTCTCGCCGCGGAACTCGAATTCCGCGCCGCTTAACAGTTCCGTGTATTCGCTGCTGAGCTTGCTGATGCGGATCTGCTCGGTTTCGATCTCCGGGCTGAAGGCCTTTTCGTCGCAGCTCCAGAGTGCAAAGGCCTGCGGGCCGAAGGTCTTCTCGAAGCTTGCCCGGTGCGGGCTGCTGATGAACTTTGCCTTGAGCTGGTTGTCAAGCTGGATCAGTTTCGGCGAAATCCGGTCGCGGTAGTCGCGGTCTGTGCGGGCGCTCTCGTCGCGCGTGTCCTGGTTGAAACGCAGTCCCACAAGTGACGACCACGTGCGCGTGCCCCGGCGCAGCTCTTCCCAGCGGCGCAGGACTTGAATTTCGGCCTGCGCGCCGTCGGCGGCGTCAAAATCCGCGAGCAGGGTCTGCATTTCGGAAGTCAGCGCATCGAGCTCGGGACGCGCGGCGGTCATTTCAGCGAAGGCGGGTACGTTCATGTTGTAGTCTCCGCCCGCAGCCTACCAGCGCGCCCCCCCACCGCCAGCGCCGGGCTATTCGTAGGGGATGGCGGGCGAACGCTCGACCACGCCGCGGTCCACATCCGCCAGCTTCGGCCCTGAGCCAACATCCGCGTCGAAGCGCAACTCGCCCTCCGGCGGCTCCAGCTCGCGCACAATCCGCCGCGCTTCCTTCGGCGTTTCAGCAATCACCCAGTACGTGCGGTGATAGAAGCGTGGCGGCGATTCATCCTCGCCGAAGGGCACGCGCTCCAGACGGACGGTCAGCGTCAGCTCATATCTGCGCCCGGTCTCGAGCCGGCGCCGGTCGTGATAACGCAGCTCGGCCAGACTGTACGGGCACGGATGAACAGATTCGCGAAGGTGCGCCAGCAGGCGCGCGCGGGCCTGCTGGCTTTTGCCAAGCGAACGCAGGCTTGCCGCTTCGTTCGCCGCCAGCACGTCCAGAAACACCGGTTTGCGCTCCGGGTTGCCGCCGGTCTCCATGATCTGCTTCATGCGCCGCCCGGTCTGCAAGGCCGCGTCATAGGCGCCCATCTGCCGCAGGCAGTACGCCTGCTGGGCCAGCAACTCGAAGCCGTCCCGGTTCACGCGCAGTCCCTGTTTGCACTGTCGCACTGCCTTGGCGTATTCGCCCTGTTCGGCCAGGCTCACGGCCCAGTTGTAGTGGGCGTCGGCGCAGTCCGGGTCCAGTTGCAGTGCTCTGGCGTACTGTTCCCGCGCTTCGTTGTGCCGCTTGCGCGCCAGCCAGGCGTTGCCGACACCGACCCGGTTGCGGGCGTTGTCAGGCGCGATCTCCACGGCCCGGGTCATCCACTTCAGCGCCCCTCGCGGTCGCCGCAGCTTCAGAAAACACAAACCGGTGTTGTAGGCCGCGTCGTGCCCGCCTTCGCGCTGCCAGGCTTCGCGAAATCGGCGCAGAGCCTTAAGCGTGTAGCCCGCCCGCAGCAGCACGTGCCCGTAATTGATCAATATGTGCGCCGACTGCTGGCGCTCGGCGACTGCCAGGGCGCGCTTGTATTTTTCGATGGCGCCGCGCGAGTCGCCCAGGTTCGCCAGCACGTTGCCCCAGGCATCCAGGGCCGGGAAAAAACGGGGTTCCTGTTTCACGCACAGCTGAAAGCGGTGTGCGGCCTCCAGCGGGTCGCCGCGCCGCGCGAGCACAAGCCCCCACAGATAGTTCGTCTCGACGTGCAGGTCGGGCTCAAGTTCGTCGATGTCGATGCTTTCGAGCAGCATCTCGGCGCGTGTAAGGTCCCCCTCACGGTAGAGGTGCAGGGCCTCGCGAAGTTTGTCGGCCTCGGGCTTCACAGCGTCAAGGATAGCACGTCAGGAAATGGTCGTGTTCGAAGTTGCGGACGATTGCGTGCTGGTCGCGCCCGTGGCCACGTCGTGTCCCGTGGCCGTGAAGTCCACAGTCAGCGTGCCCGTGCGGGCGGGGTCCGTGCGAACGGTCAGAATCACGGCGTCGGCGGCGGCCGTCTGGGTCAGCACAACGGGCATGGCGGTACCGCCCGTGGAATCGAGAACCAGGGAGGGGAAGTACAGCCCGGACTCGCCGGAGGCTTCAAAGAAGCTGTCTGTCAGGCGCAGCGTGGTGGTGGCGCCGTCGAAGGTAATGGTGACGTCCAGGTCGGTGACATTGAAGCTGCGCATGACCCCGCCGGAGGTGGGGCTCGCGGAAACATCAAAGCGAATCTCGAAGCTGTCGCCCGCCGTCACGCCCGCGGGCAGGCTCGGTGCAGCGAGCGCGTCAAGCAGCGGCGTCGCGGGCTGCAGCCCCGGGCCCAGGTTCACGCTGCGGTTAAAGCCTATCACGTCGCCGGTGCTGAGGTTCGCGCTGGAAGTCGCACCGACGCCGCTGAACACAGGCGTGAACTTCACGGCCGCGCCCTCAAGGATGACGCCCGGTATCGCGCTGTCCAGAAACACCACCCGATAGTTGAAATCGACTACCGCGCCGGGGGCCAAGTTTACGGGCGTCACGTTGCCGAACACAACGGCGGTCGTGCCGGCGGGTGCGCCGGTAAAGAACTCCGCGTCAACAGACGCACCCAGTTGTGAGAATGCGCTAAGCGGGATGTCCAGTTGCACGCCGTTGACGGTCTCATTGCCCGGGTTCACGACGCGGGCGCTCATCTCATAGACGTTGTCCGTGCCGGGGGTCAGGGCATCCGGGTCCGTGGCGGCGCTGTAGACGTTGTTGCCGTAGGCGGTGGATTGCAGCGCCCCGACGCCGTCCAGACGCCCGATCTGCACGCCGAGCAGCAGAGGCTCAGTGCGGTCCGTGAGGCGGGCGTCCGTGGTGATCACGTGTTCGACATCGCCGCTGCCGGATTCCACGCCCGGCACATTTTCCAGCACGAAGGTGACGATCCGGAAATCAGTACCCGAGGCCACCTGCAACTCCGATGGCACGTTGCGCGTAGTGGAAGCGAAGTCGGGAATTCTCATGCGCAACTCACCGTTGCTCAGATACTGGAACTCGCCGTCCACGCCGACGGAATCACGATCTACATGGAACTCGCCGTTGGGCTTGGTGTTGCTGCGGAACACGAAGCGGTCCGTGTAGCGCAGGCCGTCGCCGCGCAGGGTCAATACCACGTTGCCCGAGTACGGATAGTTCTGCACGTCGCAACTGTCGATGCGGGTCGGGCGCAGGCTGCCGGTGGCACGGGACTGCAAGCCCAGCATGGTCGTCGGGGCGGGCTCAAAGCCGTCGTCGTCGCGGGCGTTGTTCAAAAAATCTTCCTGGGCCGGTGTCAGCGCGTGGCCGCTGAGCCAGTTCAACAGGTTGCTTTCGCCCGTGGCGCCACGCCCGATCACGCCCGGAAGCTGGTTCAAATGCGGCACGGGCGCGCCGAAGTACTGGCCGTCAAGCGCGCCGTCGTGGGCGTCCCGGAACATCGCATCGTAAAAATCCAGCGCGTTGTCCGTGCCTGACGCCGACAGGTTCGCGAAGTCGTTGGCCGCAAGCGCCAGTTGCAGACAGGCGTAGGCGTAGGATTGGCCGCGGTCGCTGTCCTCAAGGTAGAACGTACTCAGACTCGCGAACGGCGAGCCCTTTGGCGGCGTAATGCCCGCGCTGGACGGAATCACCGCGATGCCGAAATTCGCCGCCGTGGCCTGCTGCACCCCGTCGCTGGTCGCACGGGCAAAGCGCTGGTCGCCAGCGCCTGTATCTTCGGCGCTGATGCGCATCTGGCTATGGAAAGCGACAGTGGTGATCGGGTTGATCGCGCAGTAGCGCTCGCCGCCGCGCCATTCGGTCACAATGCTGACCCAGGGCTCGTGGGGCGCGTCCCAGGTGACGTCCGGGTTGCCGGGCGCGCCGAAATCACGGTACATGGCGCCGGGGCCGGGGCGCGCCACGACAATCAGCGGGCGCCCGAGATACTTGTCCTTCAGCTCGATGGCAAAGCGCCCGTTTGAGCGGCTGGTACCCGAACGAATCCGCCCGGCCGCTGAATCCAGCGACTGGAAGGCGATCGCGTCGTAGATATCCACGGTGCAGTTGGATATGGCCGGCTGCCCGACCACGCCGATCAACCCGCCGAAGGCATCCTTCTTGACGTCATCGCAGCCCGGCAACAACCCGAGCAGGCCCACTGCAAGTAATGTAAGGAAACATGCGCGCTTCAAGACAACACCCAGTTCGTGATCGCGCCCAGCATGACAAACGCGAGCGCCAGCGCCAGCAGCAGCCCCATGCAGCCCTTCTTTTCCGCGGGCTGGTCGTCGTTCAGCTCACGCCCCGGGATACGCTTTGCGGAATCCGGGATCGCGCCCGCGCTTGCGCTCAGGTGCTTCATGCGCGACATGGCGTCATCAAGCGGCCCGCCCAGGTTCGGGTACTTCTGCCGGGCCTCGCGCAAGGCCGCCAGCGCACGCACCGAGCTCGAATCACCCAGGTACGGCGCCACTTCGGCGACCTGGTTTTCCTTCAGCACGCCCTGTTCAAACAGCTCGCAGATGTATTCCGGGCCGGGCTCGTACTTCTGTTCGCGCATGGCGCTTATCAGCCGCGACATACTGAGGGCGCCGCCCTTGACCCAGTCTTTCAGCACATCTCGGCCTGGGCCCGGAAAATCCGCCAGCCCCGTCAGCGCGATGTTCACCCCCTCGCGCATTCCCGACGCAGCGCCTTCCTTTAATACAGGCACAGCGTGAAAGTTGTGCATGGCGGCGGCCTGGGTCATGGCGTCGCGCAGCCCTGGCTCACCTTCCTTCATGCGGGCGCGCAGGGCATTGAGCTGCCTTTCAAGTTCCGGGCTGGGCACGACAAGTTTGCGCCCGCAGCCTTCGCAGTCGAACTGCTGAAGCTGCGCACGGTCGATCTCGTACTTCTTGCCGCAGATGCACTCGACGTAAACGTTCATCGTGTTCTCGCAGCCCCGAGGCGGGGTTTCCGTCAGGCCGCGGAAGCATAGCCCCGTGTGTGCGGCAGGTCAAAAGTGGATTCCCCGCGTTCTCGCGCGCTGTCCGCACTGCTTTGCGCGGGCAGCCAGGGCGATTGCTGCTAAAACAGCTCGTGCTGCCTGGTTGTCTCCGGCGCGCGGATTGGGCGTGCGAGATTCGCGGGCAAATCGTCCAGCCTTACCTTCTTGGGTTGAAAGCGCTTCAGCTTGTTGCCGACGACGCCGCCGTGGCGCTGGACCAACTCGTCGAAGCCGAACACCAGAAAGGGGAAGCGCTCGACGTCGATGTGGGGCGAGGCTTCCTCCAGAATGCTGTCGATCATCAGGTCGTAATTGCGCCCGTGAAATTCGTTGCGCCCGGGAAAGCGCCGCAGGTCGCCGTTGAACTTCGGGTTGATGTGATACAGCTCGTGCAGCAGCGTATGCAGGCGGTCACGCGGTGTCTGGTCCAGAAAGCGCGGCAGGAAATACGTGATGTAGTAGAAAATCTCCTGCCCGCGCACCTTGATGATCGGCCACTGCCAGACGTGCCCGTCGCGGGTCGGGTGCTCGCGCTTGCCATGTTTGAAACGCAGCCCGTGGCATTGTGCATAGACACCGTACCTGGACCGCGTGCGGGCCTGGCTTACGCCATGCAGGATCTGCCCCGGGCTGATGTGGGCGAGTCGCTCCACGCGTTTGGCCAGCAGGTGCACCAGCAGGCTTACGTCGTCGGTAAGGTTGTAGGCGCGCTTGGCCATGGACGCAGTCTAGCGAGCGGCGCGTCAATTTTGTGGTAGTGGGC
Source organism: Planctomycetota bacterium (assembly GCA_019912315.1). Taxonomy (GTDB): domain Bacteria; phylum Planctomycetota; class UBA8742; order UBA2392; family UBA2392; genus JACKID01. The sequence goes on along the minus strand of JAIOJA010000062.1, from coordinate 7,846 downwards.
AGATGTGGATAACGGGAGCGCCGCTCTCGCCCGCTACCACACGCTGCCGCGCCAGGTTACGAGGATCATTCCGCCGCACGCGGCGGCGATCCCCCCCATCCCGCCAATGGTGTGTATCAGGCGCTCGTGGGGCTTCAACAGCTTGAGGTGGCTGTCCGTGCGGGCCTGCAGCAGCAGCGCGAACCCGCACACCAGCAGCAGCACGCCGCTGCCGTACCCCAGCAGACCGAGGCGCTGCCCGGCAAACGCCGACAGGGCGGCATCGGCGCCCGCGCCCAGCAGGAAGCCCAGCGCCGTAACGAACAGCACACGCACCGTGTTGCGGAAGTACAGCGCCGCAAGGGGCGGGACCTCGCGCTGCTGCTCGGCCGCCTTGAGGCGCAGGTCGGTGTAGCTCGCACTGAGCGCAATGGAGCATTGCAGCGCCACGCCCGCGACGACTGCGCCGGAAAGGACATACGCGATGGCACGCCAGTCGAACATGCCGGAATCATCGAAGAAGTTGCGCCGGCGGTCCAGTCCCGTTTGCTTCACATTGGCTTCACATTAGGCTCTGCGGGCTTGCGTGGAGTGGATTCCCGCTTACAATTCTCTCATGTTGACTGACCGGAAGATCTGTTACTCAGAGGACATACGCGCACGGGTACGTGCGGCGCAGGTCCGGATAGTCGCCAGGCGTCGCGAAACAATGAGTTAGCCGGCTCGCCCGCGGGAGAACGCTCCCGCGGGCGAGTTTCTTGGAGAAAGGCAATGCTGGATCGATCCGTGCTGGTCCTGAACAAGAGCTGGATCCCGATCGCGATCACGACCGTGAAGCGCGGCTTCAGCCTCGTGTTTCAGGATCACGCCCACATCGTGCACCCGGAAACCTACGAGATGCACGGCTTCGAAAGCTGGATCGCCGAGTACGCCCTGCCGGGCGACGCGAAAGTGCCCGACGACCAGGTCTGGCTGCGCACGACAAACCTGCAGATCCGCATTCCTGAAGTGCTGGTGCTTGGGCGCTACAACGGCGTGCCGCGCCGCGAACTCGCCTTTAATCGTCGTAACATCTATCGCCGCGATACCTTCCAGTGCCAGTACTGCGGCAACCGCCCGGGGCTGAAGTACCTGAGCATCGACCACGTACAGCCGGTAAGTCGGGGCGGCGCCACAAGCTGGGAAAACTGCGTCGTCGCCTGCGTGCGCTGCAACACCCGCAAGGGCAACCGCACCCCTGAGCAAGCCAACATGCCGCTTTTGACCGAGCCCGGCAAACCCAACTGGGACGACGGCGTGGGGATTGGCGAGCGCGTGCCGGCAAGCTGGGCCAAGTTCGTGCGCGGATAGTCGGCAATTGCTCCCGGCAAGCTAGACTGGGAGCATGTCCCAGGGTGACGAAACCGTAGACATGCAGTCGAACAAGAAGCAGCCGCTGCCGATCGGCTGGTTCGCGCTGTTCACGCCATCCGACGCCATGCCCCGAGACCGCGGGCTCTATGTCAAGCGGCGCGGCGTGATCATACTGATCGGCGTTGTGGTGCTGGCCATCGCCTGGGGGCTGGGCCAGTCCGCCGATTTCGTCGAGAACGTCTACGCGGACGGCTTCGGGCAATCCATCGGGCGCGGCCTGGCGACTGTCTCCGGCGTTGTGCCCACCAGCCTTGCCGAAGTAGTGATTACCCTGCTGAGTCTGTGGCTGCTTGTTCACGCCGCCCGCGCGGCCTGGCATGTCGGCTGGCGCAAGCGCCGGGCCCTGAACGCCGTGGCCTGCGGGGGGCTGCATTTCGGGGCGATCGCCCTCACGCTGCTGGCGTTGTTTTACGTGTTCTGGGGGCTGAACTATTCGCGCGCGCCGCTGATCGAGCGACAGGACTGGACCCCCCACGCCAAAGCGCCCGAGAACCGCGAAGCCCAGACGGACGAGCTTGCAGCCCTGTGCGAAGAGCTGGTGCTGATCACCAACCAGGCCTACACGGCGTCGCTAGGCACGGAGGACTACGGCGGCCCCAGCAGCCCGCGCACGGAATGGATCAACGTGGACCGCGCCATCGACGCGGGCTACGGAAACGTGCGACACGAGCTGCAACTGGACGGGTCCTTCGCCGCCTCACGCGGGCCCGCCAAGCCCGTGGCGCTGTCCGTGCTGATGGATTACCTGCAGATTGGGGGCTTCTACTTTCCGTGGACCGGCGAAGCCAACTACAACCGCAACCAGCCCGAAGTCAGCATTCCGTTCGTGATCGCCCACGAGAAGGCCCATCAGCGCTGCATCACCAGCGAGGACGAGGCCAATTTCATGGGCTTTCTGGCCTGCACACGCAGCGGCGACGCCTACGTGGCTTACAGCGGCTACCTGTTCGCGCAGCGGCAACTGCTTGGCGAGCTGGCGCCACTGGACCCCGCACGAACCAAAGAGCTGATCGCCATGCGGGTGCCCGGCGTGCAACGCGACGTGGACGCCATCCGCGCCTACTGGCGCGAGTACGAAACTGGCGTGGCGGGGTTCATCGGCAGCATCAGCACCTTCTTCAACGACACTTACCTGAAGGCCAACAAGGTCGAAGGCGGCGTGCAAAGCTACCGGCTTAGCGCGAAGCTGCTGGTCGTTTACGCAAGGAAACAGGGCACCCTGCTGTGGGCGCCGAAGAACGAGTAGATCGATGAATGTTCTGGTTGCCATGTCCGGCGGTGTGGATTCGTCTGTCACTGCCGCCCTGATCAAAGAGGAAGGCAACGAAATCGTTGGCCTGTTCATGCGCAACGGCGTGACGGCCGGCAGCGCGGCGAAGTCAAACAAGCAGGGCTGCTGCTCACTGGCCGATTCCCAGGACGCGCGTTTTGTGGCTTCACAGCTTGGCGCGCGGTTTTACGTGCTGAATTTTGAAGACGATTTCAAGCGCGTGATCGACTACTTCGTGGACGAGTACAAGCGCGGACGCACGCCCAACCCCTGCGCCGTCTGCAACACGGATTTGAAGTTCGGCAAGCTGCTGGACTACGCCGACCAGGTCGGCGCGGAAAAAGTCGCGACCGGTCATTACGCCCGCGTGGATTATCGCGACGGGCGCTGGCGCCTGTACCGGGGCGCGGATGCCAACAAGGACCAGAGCTACTACCTGTTCGGGCTGACCCAGCAGCAGCTTTCACGCGCGCTGTTTCCGCTGGGTGGCATGGCCAAGGGGCAAGTGCGCGAGCTGGCCGGCAAGTTTGCGCTGAAGACGCGCGACAAGCCCGAGAGCATGGAGATCTGCTTCGTGCCCGAAGGCGACTATCGCGCCGTGGTCGCGCGGCACTCGCCGGATGCCCTGAAGCGCGGCGACATCCTCAGCGTCGCAGGCGAGAAACTGGGCGAGCATGACGGCATCGCTGGGTTCACCATCGGCCAGCGCCGCGGCATCGGCATCGCCGCGCCAAAGGCCCTGTACGTCGTGAAGCTCGAGCCGGAGACAAACACCGTCGTCGTCGGTGACCTCGAAGACCTGGAGATCGACCGCATTCGCGTGGCAAATCTCAACTGGATCGCGTGCGAAGATCCGGGCGAAGGCATTGAGCAGCGCGCCCTCGTGAAGGTCCGCTACCGCGACACGGGCAACCTCGCGACCATCATCGGCGGCCAGGGCAGCGTCGAAGTTGTGTTCGATGAACCCATCCGCGGAGCCTCGCCGGGCCAGTGCGCGGTGTTTTACGCGCCGGACTCAGATGAAGTGCTGGGCGGCGGCTGGATCCTGTAGCGGCGCTTTGACCACGCGTTCGCGGAGATACCAAACTAGTTGCCCCAGTACCAGGTGTCCACGGCGGTTCCGCGGCGCTCCAGCAGCAGCGTCGTGTTGTTGGTCGGCCCGGAGTACCCACCCGCCAGCACCATGCGGTCCCGCACTGCGTCCCAGCAAGCCAGGCTGCCCCAGCGACCGGCCGGGTCCGGGTGCGTGCCGGAAACCTGCGTCCAGGCGTTGGTCGCGAAATCGAACTCGTACAGCCCCGCAAGCGACGTCGAATCGCGCCCGCCAAACATCAGCGCGCGCCCCTGCGTCGGGTCCGCTGTGAACGTGTGGTGCGACCGGGCCGACGGGGGCGTGCCCGGCGCCAGCAGGCTCCAGGCCCAGGTGTTCAGGTCGAGTTGCCAGGTTTCATTGCGCAAAGAGCCGTGTGCCGCGCCGCCGAACACAACCATGCGGTTGCGCGGGCTTGGCCCCGCGGGCTCGTAATCAAGCACGGCCCTGGCGCCCGCGCGCGGGTCCGGCAGCGTGCCGCTGACGGGCGGGCTGCTCCAGGTCAGGCTTACCGGGTCCAGCACGCGCACGTTGTTCATCTTCCAGTTGTACTGGTTGTGCCCGGCGAAAATGACCATCTGCCCGCCGCTGGTCATGATGGCCGTGTGTTCGGTCAGTTTGCCCGGGTTGCCGACGTTGGTCGGCAGCAGAACCCAGGTCGGCTGCCCGGCCGGCGGAAGCTCCAGCGCCCACAACTCATTTGTGGTGGTCCAGATCTCGTTCGATTTGCGCCCGCCGTACATCAACATGCGCGGCGTGGGCCCGGAAGTGTCGTACAGCATGGACGCGTTCATGCGGGGCGACGGTGCGGTGCCCAGCGCGTGCAGGCGGCTCCAGGCCGGCGGCTGGGCGCTGAGGTCGAGCTCCCACAGCCCGGACGTCGGCGAATGGTCAAGGCGTCCGCTGAAAACGATCATGCGGTTGCCGGCCGGGTCATAGGCCCCCTGCGACAACGCCAGCCCGCGCGGTGTCTCGGGCAGGGCAAGTTCGGTCCAGTAGGGCGCGCCCACGGGGTCGAACTCCCAGAAATCGCGGACGCTGTCCGTGGCCCAGAAGCCCGCGCCCACGACGATTATGCCGGCGGCGTCAAGCAACATGACCGCGTCGTCGCGCTCGGCGGGCAGGGAGTCCTGCGGGTCCAGCATGGTCCAGCTTTCGCTGCCGGGCGTAAGGTTCAGCTCCCAGAGGTCATCGCGCTGGTAGTAACTCCTGCGCCCGCCGAACATGTAAACCCGGTCGCCCGTGGCGTTGGCGACCATGGCAAAGCCGGTGCGCTCAATGGGCGCGGTGCCGCCGGGCGTAAGCGTTGCCCAGTTCATGGTGCCGAAGTCGAGCACGTGCATGTCCGCCAGTTCCGTCGTGTCGCGGCCGAAGAACACGACCAGGCGTCCGGGACCGGATGACTCAAAGGCGACCCCGTGCCCGTAGCGGGCCGGCGGCGGCGTACCCGCGATCGGCCCCGGCTGCGACCAGGTGTTCGTGTTCAGGTCGAACTCCCACAGGTCGCCGAAACTGGTCGAGCCCCGCCCGCCGAACATCAGCAGGCGTCCGTTCGGCCCGGTGAACGGGTCGAAGGCGATCGCGCTATCGTAGCGCGGGGCGGGCGCGGCGCCGGCGCCGTTGTTCAGTAACTGCCACGAAGGCGGGTTCGCCGTCATGTTCAGGGCCCACAGGTCGTTGCGTGGCCCGCCCGCGCCGTCGCCACCGAATACAAACATGTGGTTGGTCGCGGCATCCACGACGGAGGCCGCGTGGGCGCGCGCGTCCGGCGTCGGGCCTGTCGGGTCGAGGCGGCTCCAGGACGCGCCGGGAGCGCGACTGAGCTCCCACAGGTCGCTGTAGGCATCGTCGTCGCGACCGCCCCACAGCAGCGAGCGGTTGTTTACGCTGTCGAAGGCGACCACGGCGCCCCTGCGCCCGGCCGGCCCGGCGGCGTCTACCGGTATGTCGGGGGCCGTCACCCAGCTTGAGGACGCAAAGTCGTACACGCCCATGTTCGCGGATTGCTGGCGGGCGGCGTTGCGTCCGCCCAGTATGACCATCCGGTCCGTGCCCGGCAGGTAGTTCGCGCTGTGCCAGAACCGTCCGTTGGAGCCAGTATCGTCGGGCAGGCGGGTCCAGGTCAGGCTTGGAATGTGCAGTGACCATGTTTCGATGTACGCGATGCTGCCGCTCAGCCCGCCCTGGATGATCATGGCCTGCCGGACCGGGTCATAGATCGCCGACATGTAGCTGCGTGCGGCGGGCGCGTTGGTGGTGGTCAGCATGGTCCAGGTCGGGGTGACGCCGAGCGTGAGCTCCCACAGGTCGCCGCCGCGACGCAGCACCAGCATACGCTGCGCGCCCGGGTCATAGATCGCGGCGTGGGCGACCGACAGCCCGGCGTAGCCCGTAACAGGCATGGGCCCGCTGCCCCAGCTTTCCATGGTGTCGGTAAGGTCGAGCGCCCAGGTATCGCTGTAGAAAGTCGGCGAGCTGAAACCGCCGTACAGGATGGCGCGCTGGTTGACGGGGTCATAAACCAGCGAGCCGTGCGTGCGCGGCGGCGGGAACGCGGGCGAGCCCCCCGCGATGGGCGCCCAGCTTTCACCGCCCGGCGTGAGGCTCAGCGCGAAGGCGTCGTTGGTGGTGCCGGAACCCGACTGCCCGCCGAAAACGATCATGCGCTGGTTGAGCGCGTCATACACCGACAGGGTCTCGCGCCGGGGCGACGGAGGTGTGCCGCCGGGGCTGAGCTTGCGCCACAGGTTTGTGTCGAAGTCGAATTCCCAGGTGTCGTTGCTCAGAAACGTCCCGCGATAGCCGCCAAACACAACCAGGCGATTGTTGACCGGGTCGTAGATCGACGTGTGCTCGGAGACTGATGTCTTGTACTGGTCCACCAGATACGGCTTGCTCCATTCGGCGTTGCGGTCCAGCGCGAACGGCGCGCTGCTGCCGGGGGTGCCGGTCGCCGCGCCGATGGACGGCGACAGCGTCAGCACGTAGTCGGCCGCCGCGTGGTGCCCCTCATTCGAGTAGGCGTCCCAGAAGAAGCTGATGGTCGTGTTCGCGGGTACGCCCGCAATCACGTTGCCGCTGACCGGGACGCCGGATTCGTCAAGCAGCACGGCGTTGCCAGGGCCGTTCAGCCCGCCGGTGTAGGTGACGGCCACGTCGATCAGACTCGCGCCGGGGCCGTTGACGTCCGCGGTGACGCGCACCGGGCCGCCGTTGTCGGCGCCGACAATCACGTTGGTGACGATGGTCGGGCTTGGCGCGCTGCCGCTGACAAAGATGACGTACGGGTTTTCGTCGGCGTCGTCGCTGCCGATCTCGAGCGTGAAGCTCCAGCCCCCGCCCAAAGCACTCGGCGTGACGGTCACGTTCAGTGTGGCCGTGCCGGGGTTGGGAATCGGGTCCTGGCTGGGCGCGCCGACGCTGACCGCGCAGTTGACGTTGTTCTGGAAGCTTGCGCCGGTCAAATCCAGGGCGCTGGTACCGGAGTTCCCGATTGTGTAGGTCAGCACTGTCGGCACGCCACCGGGAATGCTGCCGACCGGGTCGTTGCCGCCATTGGCGATGCTGCCGCCGCGCTGCACGTCGATCTCGCCGCCGGAGCCCGCAACGCCCGAAATGTTGATGTTGTAGGGGTTCTCGTTCGCGTCATCGCTGGCGACTTCCAGTTGCAGACTGAACGGTCCCGGCAAGGGCGGGTTCAGCACCACCTGGAATGTCGTTGTCGAACCCGGCCCGGATGGCGTCAGCACGCTTGCACCCGGCTGGATAATGCCGACAAAACCGGTGTTCACGGGCGTGTTGCCGGAAACCGGACTCGCACCCGTCAGCGTCAGGTTCGCGCTGCCCAGGTTCTGTACCGTGTAAGTAAGCACGGTAGGCGTGCCCGCGACAGCACCCGTTACAGTGTCCGTGTCCGTGTCCGCCAGGGGGATGCCGCGTGTCAGGTCGATCTCGCCGCCCGGGATGGCGCTGCCGTCCACGTGGATGTCGTACGGGTTCTCGTTCTGGTCGTCACTGTTGATGTCAAAGTCGAAGAAGAAGTTGCCGCCGTTGGTCGGCGTGACCGTGATCTGCAGGGTCGCCGGGCTGCCGTT
>JAIOJA010000061.1 GCA_019912315.1 Planctomycetota bacterium | reverse complement strand
AATGTTCCGCAACGCGACCGATGCCCTAGTGACGACCAACGAGTTCAGACGCTACGGCGTCGACTTCGCATCGCTGACCGAAGACTTCGACACCAGCACCGCCGCAGGGAAGATGTTCTTCTCCTTGATCGCCACCTTCGCCGAGTTTGAACGCAACCTGATCGGCGACCGGACAAGGGAAGCACTGGCATCGAAACGAGCTGACGGTTACCGGGTGGGGGAGATCCCGCTTGGCTACGACACCAATGACGATGGACTGCTGATACCGGTTGAAGAAGAACAACTGGTGATTGATCAGATCCTTGAGCTGCGCGAGCAAGGCTACGGCTACCTCCGGATCGCCAAGCAGCTCAACCGGGAGAGCGTTCCAGCGAAGAAGGGCGGCAAGTGGTATCCGAAGACAGTTCGGAGTGTGCTTGAACGTGCGATGAACAGCTCGCCGGTCGCAAGATCGAAGGCGTCCTAATCTCCCATCATGCCAGGCAAAGATACTGCTGGAGGAATCACCAATGGAACGCTGCACGAATTGCAATCAACTGCTCAACGAAGAAAGCTTCCCCCGAGTCGCCAAAGACCAACCGGATCGTCGTGGCCAGTGTCGCGGCTGCATCGCTGCTGCGTATGCCCGATGGGCGGCAGAAAACCGGGAGGTGCTATTGGCCGCAAAGCGCGCCTACTGGCATCGGCGCGGTCGGCGCTTGCGTGACAACTCCAACGACCAGTCCGGAGGCACGTCATGAAGCTTGCGAGCCTGCACGAAACCGTCGCTGTCCGGTCTGCACCGACCCCAGAAGAACAAACCAGAGCGCGCAAGAAGGCCGAGAAGGAATCCAAGCGGAGGTTTGCCGACCTCCGTCGCCAAAAGGAAAGACAAAAGGCCGAGCGCCGCCGAGCAGAGGCCGATGAACGGCGAATCAGGGCGATTGAGCGAGCTGCAAGGTCGAAGCCCGTTTAGCCCCCCCCCCCCGGGGGGGGCTGGCATGTCAAAAGCAGCCACCGAACGGTGTACGCGCCGGAGGGTAATCTGATGACCCAGTGGCAGGCATCACTCTCGAGGCGACCATAGTAGGGGGCTTCGGGGTTCCAGACCGAACCGCTGACTTCTCTGGGAATGTACTAGGCTCGCCTTTCGGCGATTGCATCCCATCCCGCACCTACGTCCGTCGAGTGAAGAAGAGCGGTCAAACGCTTCCACGCTAAATTTCCAATCCAGTGTTAACAGACGATCAGTAGGCGTGCATCAATCCAAGCAGCCGAGAAAAGTTGATCGGCGATGTTGCTCTAGAAGCGGTATCAAAAACGGCGCAACAGGATGATGATGCACCCAAGCTGCACGAAGGCAAGGAAGTTGGCGGCATGGTAATCCCAGCGTGTCACGAGTCTGCGGAAGTTCTGAAGCCAGGCGAACAGGCGCTCCACCT
>JAIOJA010000060.1 GCA_019912315.1 Planctomycetota bacterium | reverse complement strand
TCCCGCACCCCCCCGGGGGGGGGGTGCTCTGGCGCCCGGTATCACGGGCTTACGCGCTATTCGTTAGCGGAAACCGTCGACCAAGCGCCTGCTGCCTGGTCGTCGTCGTTCGGTTCCTGCTGATTCTTTGCTGTGACTGCGGCACCCTCGCCCGCCGGCTCCGCATCGACGGTTTCCAAGGGCAGCTTCAACTTCTTGACGAGTTTGATCGTGGCCTCGTCACCTTCTTTGACCAGGCGTTCGATCTTGTTCAGAAAGGCGGAGTAGGCCTGTGCGGCGTGTTTCGGCGGCTTACAGTCGTGGCGACGGTAGAGTTCCTCGGTGACCTTCGCGAGATCCTCGCCGTGGAGAAGGTGCTTTGCAAACGCTGCTAACTTCTCCTCGTCAGGGATCTTGCTCTTCGGCTTGTTGCTACGGGGGAACGAGATTCTGTACATCATGTTTCACCTCTTTTTGGAATGGACTGCGTTGCACGCCGCAACCATTTGCGGGTGCCGCGCATCCGTTGGTTTTGTGCTTGTTTGACGACCGCCTGGATTGCCGCCGAGCTCGTGCGGGTCCCCTGCACCCACAACTACTGGTTTGGGTTTCTTTGGATGCGGTTGGATTGCCGCGCTCGTGATGGCTGCCCTGCACCCATATCTGTTGGTTTGGGTTTCTTTGGATGCGGTTGGATCGCCGCGCTCGTGCGGGCGACCTGCACCCATAACTACTGGTTTGGGTTATTTTGAATGCGGATCGCCGCGCTCGTGCCGGCTGCCGGCCGATTAGGTGGTTTGCTGCCACCGAAGGTGATGCGCCGCTCCACCTTACGCGTGGCGAGCCAGGCCGGACACCAGATCGTCGTGGCTTGCCGAACGAGAATCGACCGACGATTATGCCGGATGGCCTTCAGGAGCCAGTCGAATCGGCATCAATCACTGCCTGAACCCAAGCCTGAAGGGCTATCCGCGCCAGCGGCAGATGCTCGGTCAGCCTGCGCTCGCTACGGGTTGGCTTGTCCGTACAGACGCTGTTGCACGCAAACTGGCGGTCGGCACGATGAACACGGTCGGGGCTTTTGCGCACGGGCGAAATGAATCCGGGGGCGCCTTGCGGCACCCCCGGGTCGAAGAAGAACGAGCAGTCGATCACGCCGCCAAAGGACGAACGAGACCTTTGAATTCGTCGGTGAGAGACCAGAACGCATCACGAAGCCATTCAAAGCGAATCGTATCACGCGCGAAGACGGTCTCCATGGCGTCGGGGTCCAGGGGATGGCGGAGTATACGATATCCCTTGATTAACCTGCTGGGCTTGATGACGTTCACAATCTGTGCCTTCCTTTCGGCGGAATCAAAGCTGTAGTAAAGCCCGGCCACGGTGACGACAGCCACCTCGACGTTGAATCCAGCGCTGACGACAGAGTCGATGAGCTTACACGCAGTCTTGGACTGTTTCGAACACTTGACAGCCTTTGCAAGAACTTTGAGAGCAGTCCGCGCGACATGCCTGAGCGAAGCCAGACTTCCCTGCCACATCTCGATCTCAGCTATGGAGTCATGTTCGGCAGCCCACTGCACACACGCTTTCGGGTCGAGTGCAACGCTACTCCTGATAGCCGACGCGTTTTCAATGGCCTTAAGCCGCACTGCCTCCCTGCAGATTTCGTCGCGATTGGTCTTCGCCTGATTCCCGGCTTTGTTGGCCCGCTTGGTGCGTGGCTTGAGACGGCCGCTGTCCAGCCCGGGGGCCAATGCCAGATTCTGCGGAGGATTCTCTTTGTTAGGGTGGGCCTCGAACCATCTGGGCGGGCAGTCGGCCGTTGCTGCGGCGATCTCGGTATTGACAGCGTGCAGCTCACCAAGCTCGTCCTCAGATTTGTTTGCCCAATAGGCCTTGGCCGGCAAGAGCTGTTCGATATCGAAGAGATGAACTAGGTATCTGGTTTCGTTTGCGCAGCGGCCAGCGGCATAGACTTCCGCCACGAAGTCGGCGACCTTGGCGACCAACTGCGTTCCAGACTCGTCACACTCGGGATTGAATTCGCGCAACAGATCCTTTGCGGGGTGGCCAACTACATTCAGCAAGTAGAGGAAGCTGTGGGCTCCCTTGAGCGTCATTGGATTGTATTTCTTGCCGAGGACATTGAAGCGCTCGACGCGGGGATGTTTGGGGCCCTCGTTAAGCGCAGGATCAACAGCCTTCACGAGAGTTTGGATCACACCCAGAAAGTTGGTAGTCATTGTGGTTCCCTTCGTACGGGGTCGAATGTTCGCCCTTCAAACGCCACGTTGGCTGCTCGACGCGAACGACGGCGTACAAGTACCACGGCTAGCCGGCTGTGCATAGCACTCCGACCACCCTGGCCGGGCAGGCCCAGCCGGGCAGGCCCGGTAGAGCGACCCTGCTATTCACTTCATCATGACACGAATGCGTTGCGAGTATTTGTGGCGCGAAGCGTCAACGGACGGGCTTCAGCCGCGTATTGAAGTAGCCCGGCGTAGGGAAGGTTGGGGCTGCCTGTGCAGGGTCCGCGCTGTTGCAGCGCGACCCGATCTGTCGCGATGAGAAGTGGTCAGCGAGGCTGACGAACACCGATTGAGTACCAAGAGCGGATCACGCTGACCAAATACATTTCCAGAGAACTCAGGTCCATGTAGCGGTGCCCCTATCGTCAACTATGGTCGCAGGAGAAGGAATCAAGCCATTAACGCCATCAGATTGCCCCCCGACACGCGTACCATTCGACAGGGGCTTTTGACATGCCAGCACGATGGGCTTAGTCCGGCTTCGACTTAGCAGCTCGCTCAATCGCCCTGATTCGCCGTTCGTCGGCCTCTGCTCGGCGGCGCTCGGCCTTCTGCCTCTCCTTCTGGCGACGGAGGTCGGCAAACCTCCGCTTGGATTCCTTCTCGGCCTTCTTGCGCGCTCTGGTTTGTTCTTCTGGGGTCGGTGCAGACCGGACAGCGACGGTTTCGTGCAGACTAGCAAGCTTCATGGCGTACCTCCGGACTTGTCGTTGGAGTTGTCACGCAAGAGCCGGCCGCGCCGATGCCAGTAGGCGCGCTTTGCGGCCAATAGCACCTCCCGGTTTTCTGCCGCCCAACGGGCATACGCAGAAGCGATACACCCACGACACTGGCCACGACGGTCAGGTTGACCCTTGGCGACTCGAGGGAAGCTTTCTTCGTTGAGCAGTTGATTGCAGTTCGTACAGCGTTCCATAGGTGATTCCTCCACCAGTATCTTTGCCTGGCATGGAGATCACGACGCCTTCGATCTTGCGACTGTCGAGCTGTTCATCGCACGTTCCAGTACTCCCCGCACCGTCTTGGGGTACCACTTGCCGCCCTTCTTCGCTGGTACGCTCTCCCGGTTGAGCTGCTTGGCGATGCGGAGGTAGCCGAATCCCTGGCTGCGTAGCTCAAGGATCTGATCGATCACAAGCTGTTCTTCCTCTACTGGAATCAGTAGCCCATCGTCATTGGCGTCGTAGCCCAACGGGATCTCCCCGACTCGGAAACCGTCGGCCCGCTTGGAAGCCAACGCTTCCCTGGTCCGGTCGCCGATGAGATTGCGCTCGAACTCAGCGAAGGTGGCGATCAAGGAGAAGAACATCTTCCCTGCGGCGGTGCTGGTGTCGAAGTCTTCGGTCAGCGATGCGAAGTCGACGCCGTAGCGTCTGAACTCGTTGGTCGTCACTAGGGCATCGGTCGCGTTGCGGAACATT
>JAIOJA010000059.1 GCA_019912315.1 Planctomycetota bacterium | reverse complement strand
GTGGAGCGCCTGTTCGCCTGGCTTCAGAACTTCCGCAGACTCGTGACACGCTGGGATTACCATGCCGCCAACTTCCTTGCCTTCGTGCAGCTTGGGTGCATCATCATCCTGTTGCGCCGTTTTTGATACCGCTTCTAGTCCTTCTTGTGGTGGTCGGGCTCGACGCTTTCCATGCGCCAGGTTTCTTCGAGGGCGTCCACTTCCGTGGGCAGCCAGACGCGCCCTTCGCCGGTTTTGCGCATGTCGCGCATTCCCTCGGCGTAGAAGAACTCCTTCTCGCCGAAGGCCGGCTTGAGCTGGTCCATCCAGCCGGCGCGCTGGTCGTACTTCGCGAAAAACACCTGGTTCACCCAGGCCGGATCGCGCGCCTGGAGCATCTTGAGCACGAACAGTTTCTCGCCGTTCACTTCCGTGATGCCGTCGATCAGCACCTTGCCCGGCGTACAACTCATGCTCGGGCCGCGCACCGTACGCGCCAGACCGGTCACCTGACGGAATGCCTCGGTAAAGATCATGTATGCGCGCCACAACGGCACTTCGAAATAGCCGCGGGCGCCGGTGTCGCGCTCAATGAACATGTAGTACGGAATCGCGCCGAGCTTCACCTGCAGGCGCCACATCTGCGCCCAGTTGTCGGCGTTGTCGTTCACGTGCCGAATTAGCGGCGCCTGGGTCCGCACGGTCGCGCCGGCGCTGATCAGACGCTTAATGGCGTACTGCGCAACGTCGGTTTCCAGCTCACGCTTCACGCTGAAGTGCGCCATGATGGCGGCCTCTTTGCCTGCCGCGCGGATCTCACCGAGCAGACGCATCAGGTCGTCCGAGTCCTCGCCGTGCGTGAAACGGTACGGCCAGTAGGCCGGCGCTTTGGTGCCGAAACGGATGCTCGTTACGTGCTCAAGACCGGGGCCGAGCAGCGGCTCGACGTACTGGCGCAGGAGTGACGTGCGCATGATCATCGGGTCGCCGCCCGTGATCAGCACGCTGGTGACTTCCTTGTGTGCCTTCAGGTACTCGACCAGCCCGCTTGCTTCTTTGCTCGCAAACTTCATGTCGTCCAGCCCGACAAACTGCGGCCAGCGGAAACAGTAGGTGCAGTAAGCGTGGCAGGTCTGCCCGGCCATCGGGAAGAACAGCACGGTTTCGCGGTACTTGTGCTGCATGCCCGGTACAGGCTCGCCGTTCTCGTGCGGGACGTTCAGCGATTTCTGCCCGGCGGGGTGCGGGTTGAGACCGTATTGAATGCGCTTGATCTCAGGCTTCATCTCCTTCGCGTCAGCGCCGCGGAGCATCATGCCGCGCATGGTCTCGAAGTCTTCCTCTTTCAGCATGCCCTGCTGTGGGAAAGTCAGCTGGAACATCGGATCGTCCGGGATGTTGTCCCAGTCAATCAACTCTTCGACGACGTAATTGTTCGCGCGGAACGGCAGCACTTCGGCCACGGTTTTCATGGCCAGGCGCTGTTCTTCGCTGAGTTTCTGAAGCTGCGGCAGCTTGTCGATGTGGGGCTTGCCGTACACCTGGAATTTCCGAACGGGTGTGGTCTTGGTCATCAATACTCCTTTCGCGTCGCGGCCGGCATCAAGCAATGCGATTCATCAGGAAAAGAGCGTAAGCTCCAATCCAGCCGTGGTTTATGATCTATAGGGTGGTTACTGACAGTCTTTGCGTCGCAGTAACCGGTACATCTGGTGCCGCCGAGCGCGGCTCATTTAAGCTGTATGAGGATATAAAACTCCGGGAACGTTTGTCAAGGACAATCGCCCCGCCCCGAGCCACAGAGGCTCAGCGCCAGCCACATCTTGACGTGTCAAGCTAGTTCGTTCGCAAGGAGACACGCAAACCTGCTTGACGCGGTAAAGTGTCCAGATACGATTCGATCTAGATTATCAAAAATGAGAGGAGTGGTATGCATAGAAACCACAAGTCGACCGTCGTCGCGCCGCTATTGCTGTTGGCTATCTTGGCAGGCACATGGACGACCACGGGCGGGATAACCGCGCAGACGGCACCGCCGCCGTACGACTTGGACGACAACAAGCTCATAGATAGGAAACTCGCTCAGGTGTTCCCCGGCGACTCCGACACATCAAGAACGGGCGTTTTTACGATGTGGGACGGAATCCCGATCCGATGGGACAACTTCCTTTTACGGATTGACCTTTCCCCCGAAAACTGGTCCAGGTTGATTGATAGTCTGGAGTGGTTGAAGGGAGAAACAGCATGGCAAGGAAACGGTTCAAGCCCGAGGAGATCGTGGCGATTCTGCGCGAGGCGGAACGCCTCGGCAGCGTCCAG
>JAIOJA010000012.1 GCA_019912315.1 Planctomycetota bacterium | reverse complement strand
CGTTCTCGGCGTCGGTCAGGATGATGCTGGCGTCGGCCAGGGTTGCGCCCGGGGCGACGGTCTGCGTCAGCGGACCGTTGGTTGGCCCGGCGAAGCTCGAAACGGGCGCCGTGGTCGGGTTGGCCTCTGCCGGGGCGTTGCTGACCGCCGTGCCGGTGACAAGGAACGTATAGCTGCCCTCGGAGCCCTCATGGCTCCATGCCAGCGTACCTTCATCGGCCGCTGGCGCTGTGGTCAGGGTGACGTCCGTCGAACTGTTGACTGTCAGAATCGTGTAGACGCCGTCGTTGCCGCTCACCGAGCCGCTGATAACGATCTGCGTACCGACGTCCGCTGCGACAAAGTTGGCCGTCGCAGAGGTGAAATTGCTGGTGGCCAGTGTAAGCACGCCGTCAGCGCCGCTGGCAAACTGGACCGGGGTGGGGTCATCGTTGTCGATTGTAACGGTGAAGTTGAAAAGACCGTCCACAGTCGGGTCAATGGTGACCGTGAACGTCGAGCTGCTTCCGCCCGCAATCGGAGTGGAGGGCGGAGTTGTCACAGTGACCGTCGTGATGTTCAGGCTTGGACCAACCAGGGAGACATAATCCGGCGGCGTGCCGGTCAGAGCCAGGTCAAGATCGCCGAGGCTCTGAATGTCAAAGCTGGCGGTACCGCCGGCGGCGGTGTTGATGCTGCCAACGTCAATGGTCCCGCGGTGCGAAACGCTGGTGGGCCCGAACTGGACATTGATCTCGGCCGGGTCGCCGATGGCAACGTCGTCAAAGGCGAAACCGTCATCAAAGACCGAAGTATCACTACCGAAAACAATGCGCAGAAACACGGACGCCTGCCCGCCAAGGCCGGTCAGTTCGTGTACTGCGGTCACCCAGCCGTTGCTGCCGTTCGTGGGTGTCCGACCACTCCAGCCGGTCTGCTGGCCTGAGCCGGCTGAAAGCCCCGAAATGCTTCCATCCGTGTACCAGTTGTTCGGGTCACCAAGCGCGCCAACGTTCTGCCACGAGGCCTGGTTGTCGATGCTGGACTGCAATACCGCGCCGTCCCAGCTGAACTCCGCTTCCCACCAGACGGCCATCGAGATGTACGGGTCTGAAGCAAAGCCTGACATGTCGAACTGCGGCCCAACGACCGCGCCGTTTTCACTCGCGAGATATGAGCCGGTGGCGCCGGTGATCCATGAGTTCACACCGGATGCCGCCGAGTTGATGGTCGGGTTGGCGGGTGTAGCCAATTCCCATGTGGTGGTGGTTCCAGCAACCGTCCAGTCCAGCGCGCTTCCGCCTTCGAAGTCTTCGCTGTAGGGGAATGTCGTTACAGTGCCGATGTGGCGAACATTGGCGCTTGCACTGTCATTCGCGGCGCTCGCATCACCAACCAGGGCGGTGCTTGCCACGATGCTGTACGTCGTGCTGGGCGTGGACAAGTCGGCAGTCGCCGTGAACGTGTATGTGTCTGTGGCACCGCCTGTAATCGGACCCGGATAGACTTCCACAACGGGCACTCCGGCGTTGATGGTGAACGAAACGGGAATGTTGCTTTGTGTGGCAACACCGAAATTCCGGATTGTCACGGAAACAGTCTCTGTCGCTGTCAGCCCGGAACCGCCCACGGGCGTGTCAACCGACACCACGCCGACGTCATTAGCAGGAAAGTCACGAACGGTGAAGTCGTCAAACGCCATGTCGCTCAGGAAGTTGAACCCGGTCTGCGGAGGCACGGGGCCACACTCACCGCGGATCAAAATCTGGAAAATCTGTTCGCTGCCGCCACCAACCAAACTGCTTGCAAGAACAACCGCGCGTTCCTGCCACAGGTCCACATTGTCCGTCCAGGCCGGCGTAACATCCAGAGTCAGCAGAGTATGCGTGTAAGTCATGCCGGTCAGGTTTGACGGCGGGGCCGTGCCCAATGTAACAGTTGTTGCGTTCACAAGCGCGGTGATCGTGTACGTGCCCGCATTGCCGCCGCCAGAAATGACAATGTCGCTTCCGATGTGGGCCGCCGTAAACGTTGCGCCTGCAGAACTAAAGTTGGCGCCTGTGTTCGCGCCGTCCACGCCACTGTTGAACTGCTCCAGCAGGTCAACGTGCATCGCCCCCATGCCGTCACCAAACAGGTGATACCAGAAACTCATGCCTGCATTGGGCAACCCGCTCCAGTCGAACTGAGGACTGATCGCGATGGCCTCGTCGCCGGTCACGACCGGGCTGCTGGTCTCGAAGTACACGTACCTCCCGGATGCGGTGCCCGGGTTGTGGTCGCCAGTTTGCGGGCCGGTCGGGTTGGACGTTGTGCCGTTGTTGTCGTTTGTCCAATCCCGTTGATCGGCTGTGGACTGTGTCCAGCCAGTCGCGATGGTCGCGCCTGTACCGAGCTCGAAGTCCTCGTTGTATGGGAATGTCGTAATGGGCTGGGCCAATGCAACGGTTTGCACCAGCAGACCGAGCACGCCCAATAGCAGGACTGAATAGCTAAATCGAATCATAGAAGTTTACTCCCCACGAAGAAATGCGGCTAATCAGCCGCCAAAACGAAACCACCGGCCTGCAGGGCGAAGCCTCTGACACCACGCAACCGGCCATTGTCACCCTAGTAGTGGGCGCAACGGGCACTTTGGCATCCGGTTGGTTCTTGTCCAGCCTATTCTGGGATTTTGGCACAATGGATAGACAAGACTACCACTAATCGGAGTGGTGCACACCGTATGCGGTGTATCTGAGCCCGGCGTAACCTGTGCCTGACATTGATGTTACAGCTAATTACTTGAAGAATACGAATTTTCCACGTCGAATTATGTCTATTAGCACTACAGCCATCGTGCGACACGCTCAAAGTCACGCGTCAGGCCCGGGCGTACTCTTCTTCGCGGCGGGTAGAAACCTCATGGGCGAGGCGCAGGGCGTGCAGCATGGCGTCCTCATTGGCCGCGTTCGTGCCGGCGATGTCGAAGCCTGTGCCGTGGTCCGGGCTGGTGCGTACAATCGGCAGGCCCAGCGTCATGTTCACACCGGTGTGAAACGCCAGAGTCTTGACCGGAATCAGCCCCTGGTCGTGGTACATGGCGACGACCGCGTCATAGCGACCGTCTTTCGCATGGTGGAAAACGCTATCCGCCGAGTGAGGGCCCGTGGCGTCGATGCCCTTTTTCCTGGCCGCGGCGATGGCCGGCTCGATCACCTTTTTTTCTTCGTTGCCGAACAGCCCGTTCTCACCAGCGTGGGGGTTCAGCCCGCACACGGCAATGCGCGGCTTTTCGATACCGAAATCCTCGATCAGCGCCTCGTGCGTCGTCGCAATGGTCTCCTGCACGCTCTTGCGATCCAGCGACCGTGACACTTTTGCCAGCGGTACGTGAATCGTCACCAGTGCCACCCGCAACCCGCCCCCCACCAGCAGCATCACCGGGCGCTTTACTTCGCAGGCATTGGCGAAGAACTCCGTGTGCCCCGGAAAGGGAAACGCCTCTCGGGGCATGTTGTCCTTGCAAATGGGCGCCGTGCAGACCGCGTCGGCGATTTCGTCCGCCAGAATCTCCACGGCGACCTCGAGGTACGTGGCCGCGCGCTCACCGGACTCGCGGCACGGTTTGCCTGGCTGGATCAGGCTGTCGTCCTTGAAGCCGCAGTCGAGAAACATGGGGCGCCAGGGCTCATCGCCGGCCGGGCGCAGGTGACTTATCAGATAGGCGCAATCCTCAAGAAAATCGTCTACCGGAACAATGTTATAGGTCTGCATGGCGCTGGGTTTGTCCAGGTGGTGCGCATACAGCATGGCGTCACCAATCACCACGACAGGGCGCTCGGGCAGGATTTCCTTGCGGCGTTGCAGCTTCTTGACGGACTTGTGGGTGACTTCGGGCCCGATGCCGGCCGCGTCACCGGACGTGATGACGAGAGGCGGTGGGAACTCGATGATTTCGTGTTCACCGGTATCGGTCAATTTCGTCTCCGTACGAGGCGCTCAACGGGCATGGCGAGCAGCAGAAAAGTAAGAAGATACAGAATCGGCAGCGCGGCCTCACGGGTGAACGTAGTGACTTCGGGCGGATGGGCTTGCAGGGGGCGAATGTTGGCGCTGTCGTCCTGCGCGAACTGTCGGCCGCCCGCGAGCGGGGCGGCGGCCACGTAAACGTCACCGATTGCACGCTGCTCATGGTTCACGATTTCAATCACCTCGCCGGGACCAAGGGGCAAGTCGCCAACCAGACGGTTGTCGTCAAGTTGCAGGGGCACGTCGCCGCTTGCCGTACGCAGCAGATAGTCGGCCTCGGGCAACGGGTCAAGAATGCGTATGCCCGACGGAGTGGCATCGTCCACCAGTCGCAGGTCGGGCTGTTCCGGCGGCAGCAGCCAGCGCAGGCTGGCGGCGAAAATCGCCGGGAAGTCGCCCCAGCCCGTAAGCTCGCCCAGGTTTTGCGGGTCTGTACCCGCGCCCCAGAACGCCACCCGCCCGAGCCCGTAGCCCTTGAAGACGAGGGCCGGAGTGTCGCCGTCATCCGTACGGGCGGACAGGGCCACGGCCGCTCCATCGCGTGCTTCATTGCGGGCAAGCCACTGAACCCTGGGCGCTGGCTCCGGTAAAGCGTTCGGGCCAAAAAGCTGTGCGCCAACCACGCCAAGGCGCAGCGGAAAGACGCCCGGCATGACATCGATCTTTCCGGGCTCTTTGCCCTTTTCCTTTAATTCCTGCAGACGGCGCTTGCGCTCTTCTTCCGATTTCTTGAGTTTGTCGTCGTAGGCGGCGAAAGAGACTTCGGCAGCCTCGACGAAGATGGCACTGGCCTTTTCGACGTCTTTGCCGACCGGTATGCGCGCGTAGTTGCTGTTTGTAGCCAGAGATTCAAGCACCGTGCGCGCGGCGAAGGCTTCCGAGGAATCGCCGCTGAACGCGTCGCCGATGCCGATGGTCATGATGTTGATGCCCTTTGCAATCGCGTGGTCGCGCAGGTCGCTGTGCTTGCGCCCCGACTTGGTGACTTCCTCGTTGTCGGCGCCGTCTGTGAGCATCACGATCATCTTTACGGCGGCCTTCTCGTTCTCCATGACGCCGATGGCGTGCTCTACAGCGGCATAGATGTCGGTGTTGTAGCCGCCCGCGGTGAACTCCTCGTCGCGCTTGCGATTGACTGTCAGTGCGTTCTTGACGATGCCGACGCTGCCGCCGTACACCTCGAGCGGTCCGAAAACACGCTCCTGCTTCAGGGTGAAGCTGATCACCGTAACGCGGGTGTCGAGAGCCAGCAGGTCAGAGGGCGTGGCCTTCGGGTCGCCGCCCTTGCGGATCAGTTCAATGGACTTCACAACTCCCTCGGCCGCGATGTCCCAGCGGGTGCTTCCTGACCTGCCGACCGTCGTGTCCATACTGCCCGAGTTGTCGATCACGTAGCAGATGGAGACTTTGGTGATTTCGCTTAGCCCGATTTCTTCTTCAACGGGCGGGTCTTCATCCGGGGTGCCTTCGGCTTCTTTGCGAAGCAGCACCGGCAGCAGGCGTCTGGCCCCCGGGAACATGTACTCCGGCGCGACGTACTTTGCGCCATCGCCGGTGATGTACAGCCCGCCGCCGGTCGCGACGAACGCGGCCAGAGTTTCCGCGCCGTCCTCGGGCAGGTGATTCAGAGTGTCCACGCTGATCAGCACGAGCTCGGAATCCACGAGCTGCTCCCTGCTGAACCCTTCCTTCGGGATGCCGCGCAATGCGATGTCGGGCGCGAGTGTTGCCGCTCGGTCCAGTTGCTCCAGCGTCATGCCGACAGCCAGGGCGCGCGCGGGGTCGCCAACCCGGAACACGTGCCCGGCGCGCTGGATCTCGTTGCCGGCAGGGTCAGACAGCACGGCTTCGAGGACGTGCTTGCCGGGAACATCCGTGCGGATCTCGTACTTTCCGTCCACGGGCTCAAGCAGATCGCCATCCAGGGTGACAGTAAGCTTCGCATCCGTGCCGGCCTGCCCGAACTTTGCAATGAATGCTTCACCGGGTTTTACGACAATGGGAGCCTCAATTCCGGTGAGCACGGCTGAGGGCCCTTCAGGGGGCGGCACAAGGACTTTGGCGTCACTGGGTATGCCAAGCGCTTCGATTGCATTCGACGTCGCGTGCACTTTGCTGTGGTCTTGGCCAAAGATGATGGTTGCCGAAGGCGGCTTTCCGACAGACATGGCAGAGCGGACTCTCTCGACGAACTCGTGCCCGGATTCGTGAAACTCGGTAACCTCCTGACCTGCATCGGATTCGAGTACGGGCTCTGACGAGATGGAAGACGAGTCCAGGTTCAGGATCCAATAACCCTGCGGCTCGAACACGCTTTCCGCTTCAACAACCACCACCGGCGCCATCATGACCAGCCCGAGTGCGACCAGTGCGACCAGACGCACGCCGGCGGCAACCCAGCGCGTCTTCGCGGGATGCCTGCGCACAGGGATCAGCGCACCTACGATGATCACCGCACCGCACGCGAGCAGCAGCGGCAGGTGGTGCGGCTCAGCGAATGTGATCTCACTCAGGTCAGGCATGGCGTCCACCGGTTGTTTGTACCAGCGCTCCCGTGCATAGTGCCCGCGTCTTTACGCGGAACTTGCGATGAACAGTGTAACCGTCAGCACGCTGAATCAATACGTGGATCAGGAAGTCGAGCTTAAGGGCTGGCTGTATAATCGGCGCGGCAGCGGCAAGTTGCTGTTTCTTCAATTTCGTGACGGCACCGGCATCGTGCAGGTCGTGGTCAGCAAGAAGGAAGTCGCCGAAGAAGTGTTCGAGGCCGCCAGGCGCATTGGCATCGAAAGCAGCATCACTGTGCGGGGCAAGGTCAGCAAGGATGACCGCTCGCCCATCGGCGTTGAGGTACACGGCAGCGATCTGCAAGTCATGCAGGAAGTCCACGACTACCCGATCCAGATCTCGGAAGACGTGCCGAACATCGACAAGCTGCTGGATCAGCGCCATCTGTGGGTGCGTTCGCGCGTGCCGCGCGCAATCCTGAAAGTCCGCAGCGAAGTGGTGCAGGCCATTCGCGATTTCTACTACGAGCGCGGCTTTGTCCTGTATGACGCCCCGATCATCACGCCGGCGTCGTGCGAAGGCGTGAGCACGCTGTTCGAAGTCCCCTACTTTGAGGAAACGGCCTACCTGACACAGAGCGGGCAGCTCTATGGCGAAACGGGCGCCATGGCATTCGGCAAGGTTGTGGTCTTCGGCCCGACCTTCCGGGCGGAAAAGTCCAAGACCCGCCGCCACCTGACCGAGTTCTGGATGGTCGAGCCCGAGGTCGCGTTCCTGGAGTTGGACGGAATCATGGATCTGGCCGAGCAGCAGATCCAGTACGTCGTGAACCGCGCACTTGAGCGCTGCAAGTTCGAGCTGAATGAGCTTGAGCGCGACACCAGCATTCTGGAGCAGGTCAGCAAGCCCTTCCCGCGCGTTCACTATGAGGAAGCGCAGAAGGTGCTGCAGAAATTGAAAGCGGACTTTGCGGAATCCGACGACGAAGAGCTCAAGAAGCTGTCCGGCGATATCCTGAAACAGGGCCTCGGCGCGGACCTTGGCGCGGCCGACGAAACGGCGCTGGGCATGCACTACAAGCAGTGCGTTTGCATCCACCACTATCCGCGCGAAGTCAAAGCCTTCTACATGAAGCCCGACGAGACCGGCAAATATGCACTGGGTGTGGACGTAATCGCGCCCGAGGGGGTGGGCGAAATTGTCGGCGGCGGTCAGCGCGAAGACGACCTCGCGGCGCTTGAGGCCCAGATCAAGAAACACAACGTCCCGCCGGAATCCATTGACTGGTACGTCGATTTGCGCAAGTACGGCAGCGTTCCACACGGCGGCTTTGGAATGGGCGTTGAGCGCTGCGTGCAGTGGATCACAGGCTGCCGGCACGTGCGCGAGACAATCCCGTTCCCGCGCACTATCAATCGCACCAAGCCGTAAGGAGCCCCCGTGGCCAGCGCAATCATCATCGACATCTATGACGTGCTCACTGACGAAACCCGCAACGACAGCGAAGCGATTGCGCTGATACGGCAGATCGTCGCCACGGCCGGGCAGCGAGTGTCGGAGAGCGCACTGGCCGAGGCCGAAAAATTTGCCATCGAAACCTTCGCGCCCAACCAGTTCGAAGCCATGATCTTCCGCCTTGTGAACCGCGACACCACAATGGCCCTGCGCTGCATCAGCGGCTTTAAGAAGAACTTCAAACCCGCAACGACCCTGCGAAAAGAGGCCGGCGACATTCTTCAGGCCTGCAAGCGTCGCGGCTGGCGGATCGCAACCGCCAGTCGTTTGAGCGACGAGCAGAAGTCGGCGTTCGAGAAAGCCCGCCTGTTACAGATGATCGACGTGCAGGGCCCCCCGCCGGCCATGAAGATCGAGCTGCCCGACCCACGTGTCGTGGAATTTCTGGTGGGTACGCTGGGCACGTCGCCCGGGGATTGCATCATGCTGGGGACGCGGCTGGACAACAACGTTCGTCCGGCCAACACGATTCGCATGACGTCCGTGCACGTACAGGAGGGACGACACGGCAGAGGCCAGTTGCCGCGCGACCTGAAAGACGTACCCGATTATGAGGCGCCTAACATTGCGGGCCTGTTGAACGTAATCCCAACTGTAGTTTAGAGCCTCGGCCGAGAGACTGGGAGTCGCCAAAGGCGACAACGAAATCATGCCGACAGCGACAAAAACTGAATACGAACCGGTGATCGGCCTTGAGGTTCACGTGCAGCTCAAGACCGCGTCCAAAATGTTCTGCGGCTGTGGGCTGCAGTTCGGCGCACCTGCGAACTCGTTGACCTGCCCAGTGTGTCTGGGATTGCCCGGCGCCTTGCCGATGGTTAACCGCCAGGCGGTGGAGTACGGAATCCGGATTGGTCTGGCGCTTAATTGCCAGATCGCGCACCGCATCAAGTTCGACCGTAAGAACTACTTCTACCCGGACCTGCCCAAGGGCTACCAGATCAGCCAGTACGACGAGCCCCTGTGTTTCGACGGTGTGCTGCAGATGCCGATTCACGACCAGAACGGCAATCCCAAAGTTTGCACCATCACCCGCGCACACCTTGAAGAGGACGCCGGCAAATCGATCCACATGGACGCGGGCGGCCCCGGTGGCGGCAGCACACTGGTTGACTTGAATCGTGCGGGGACGCCGCTGATCGAGATCGTTGGCGGCCCCGACCTGCGCAGCCCCGAAGAGGCTTACGTGTACCTGAACACGCTCAAGCGCAACCTCAGCTACCTCGGCGTCAGCGACCTGAGCATGGAGAAAGGCAGCCTGCGCTGCGACGCCAACGTGAGCATTCGCCCGCGTGGCCAGGAGAAATTCGGCGTTCGCAGCGAGATCAAGAACCTGAACAGTTTTAGAATGGTGCGCGCGGCGCTGGAGCACGAGATCAGGCGGCATACTGAAGTGCTGGAATCGGGCGGCGGCTTGCGTCAGGAAACTCTGCTGTGGGACGACGAAAAGCAGGAAACCCGCGCCATGCGCAGCAAAGAAGAAGCAACGGACTATCGCTTCTTTCCTGAGCCGGACCTCGCAACGTTTGACGTGCCGCGCGAGTGGGTTGAAGAAGTGCGTTCAAGCCTTCCCGAGATGCCGGAGAAGCGCCAACTTCGCTTCCTGGACGACTACAAGCTTAGCCAACAGGACGCCGTCTATATCGTCGGCGACAAGGCACTGGCCGACTTTTATGAGCGCAGCGTTGCGCTGATGGATGACCCGAAGAAGGTCGCTGCCTGGGTCGTCGGCGAAGTCACACGCGAGTTGAACGATCGCAACGCCGAAATCGCGGACCTGAAGTTGACGCCTGCGGCACTGGTTGAGCTGATCAAGCTGCTGGATTCCGGCAAGCTGAACAACATCACGGCCAAGGAAGTTTTCCACGTCATGGTCGGGAACGGTGAGGGCGCGCTGGCCACGGCAAAGAAGCTCAACAAGCTGATCGAGCAGAACGACAGCGCCGTGGACGCGATTGTCAACGAAGTCATCGCCGAGTTCGCCGACAAGGCTGTCGCCGACTTCAAAGCGGGCGAAGAAAAGGCGCTCGGCTTCCTGATCGGGCAGTGTATGCGCAAGCTAAAGGGCAAGGCCAACCCCAAAGAACTCGGCGCGAAGATCGCGGCGCGCATCAACGGCGATTGATTCATGTTCAACGACCAGGGTAAACTCCGCCATGCCATCGTTGCCGTCATCGAAGACGGCGACGAAATCCTGTTTGTCGAACGCGCGGCACGCGATACCTACCCCGGCTACTGGTCCAGCGTAACAGGCGGCATGGAGCCCGGCGAAACTCAGCAGCACGCGGTCGTCCGCGAATGCATGGAAGAAGTGGGATTGCGCGTGAAGCCCGTGCGCAAACTGTGGGAAAGCGTAACCCGTCGCGCACATTTCGTGCTGCACTGGTGGGAATGCACCCTCGACGGCCCCCGGGACGTGACGCCCGACCCGAGTGAAGTCGCCGCTTTCAAATGGCTCAAGTTCCGTGAGATCGCCCGCATAGGGCTGATGTTCAGCGATTCCCGCCACTTCTTCAGCAACATTTATCCGGCTACCAGGCACCGCGAATAGCGCTAGACTTACGCCATGCTTCAGCCCATCTGTGCACTCACACTCGCCAACACGCGCGACATCATGCGTCGCGGCGGCACGTGGGTACTGGCGATGGCCGGCGTAGCCTTCATTCTTAGCCTGCGCTGGTTCAGCGCTTTCGGGCTGGGCTACGAAGTCGTGCAGTTGAAAGAGTTGGGCGTTTACACCATCGGGCTGCTATGTGCGGTCGGGGTGCTGCTGTTCTGCCTGCCAGGCGAAGATGAATCCGAGGACGCGGAGGCGCTGCTCTTGACCCGTCCGGTACCGGTGTGGGCCTTGAGCATCGGGACACTTCTCGGTCGACTGCTGCCGCTGGTGCTACTTTCGGTCATCTGGACGTTCGCGATCTTCGCGGCCTTGCTCTGGTTCGAAATGGAAGACCCGCGCCTGTTCAGCTATCGCGGCGCCGACAGCGCGTTCGATGAAACCGGCAACCTGTTTCTGCCTGTGCTCGGGCAGTTGTTCGCCAGCGCGATCCTGCTGTCGTTCGTACAACCCGTTGCCAGGCTGCGCCGCCCCGTGCTTGTCGGAATGATCACACTGGGATTATACGTCCTCGGATACGCGGTGGCCGGGCTGGGCGGCGTGTGGGCGGTGATTCTGCCGGATCTCGCGCGGCACGACCTGACCGCGCTTCTGTGGGGCAGCGGTGAGGTTTCTGTGCTCGCGTTGGCAATACACGCTTGTGCGTGGTGCGTCGCCGGTATAGCGTTGGATAGCGCGAGCTTGACCGTGAGGTCAGTCGCATAAAACACAAGGAACGAAGCGAATGCATTCACCTTGCCGCAGGATACGCGGCAGGCTAAGATTTGATTTGGACTATATTGGTCTAATTAATTCCTTCATCCTGACTTAGGTAAAGTTGCCGGGAGTCGGTCTTGCGGTACGCCATATTCGGTGACATCCACGGCAACATCGAGGCGCTGGAAACAGTGCTCTCCCACTGCAAGAAGGAAGGCGTTGACCGCTACCTCTGCCTCGGCGACATCGTCGGATACGGTGCCAACCCGGACGAGTGCTGCGACATCGTGCGCGAGATGGGCTGCCCCACCGTTGCCGGAAACCATGACTGGGCCGTCTGCGGCAAGCTGAGCATTGAGTTCTTCAACACCTACGCGAAGCAGGCCGTCTACTGGACGCGCGACAACCTGAAAGAAGAAAACATGGCCTTCCTGCGCGAGCTTCCGCTCGTGCACGAGGTAAATGACGACATCACCCTGGTGCACGGCTCGCTGAATTTCCCAGACCTGTTTGATTACATCCAGACCAGCCAGGACGCGCGTCTATCGCTTGAAAAGCTTCGCACGCGCGTGTGCTTTCTCGGGCACAGCCACGTACCGGTCACGTTCTTCAGTGGGCCCATGGTCAGCTACAGCATGAGCTACGAGATCAATCTGAAGGGATTCGAAAAGGCACTCGTGAACGTCGGCAGCGTTGGCCAGCCGCGCGACGAGAACCCGAAATCCTGCTTCGCCATCTACGACAGTGAAAAAGAAATGGTGAAGATCACCCGCCTCGAATACGACCTGGAAACGACAGGGCGCAAGATCCTCGACGCCGGACTGCCAGAAATCCTCGCCGAACGACTTAAGTTCGGGCGCTAAGCAACGGCGCCGAACGATGGACTTGCGTATCCGTCGATGCGTATCACGCTGCGGCGGGTTGGCCCAGTCTTGGGGCCTGGCGGGTGTTCTGCTCCACCCATTCGTCGCGCGTGCCGAGGGCGACGACCTCCGTGCCCGTGGCCATGTCGGAAATTGAGCGCCCGCTAAGCGCTACGATCATCGAAACCGGCGCAAGTACCGCCCAGATGACCAGGCGCGCAACCGCCATCCCGGCACCGGGCAGGTCACCGTCCGGCGTCATGACACGTATCCCTAACAGGCGCTTGCCTGGCGTTCCGCCCGTAGCTTCCGTCGTCACCAGAAGCGTACCGATCACGGCAAAAGCCGCGAACAGGTAAACCGCCAAAAACCGACCAGCCTTTGCAAGCTCGTCCAGCGACATGTCAGTACCAAATTGCAGACCGGCCGCCGTCTGCAACAACACAAAGAGAAGCACGAAAATCACCGAGCAGATCAGGCTGTCGACCATGCTCGCAAAAAATCTCGACGTTAAACCTGCGCGGCCCATCACGACCTGCTGGTCGCCGGATGCGCGATCCGGCATGTCCCACGTCCGACGGTCAGCGCGGCGCGTGCCTCCCTTGCCCAACACCAGGCGCGTGAACATCTCGCCGATTGAGCGGCTTTTCTTCACGGTCTCAACCTGGATGTCCCAGTCCGGGCGGCGCACGTCGCGAATCAGCGTGCGCACAATGTCGCGACTGGTAATTGCGTCGGCCTCGGCATGGAAGTTGGTCAGAATCCGGTGGTGCATTGCAGGTAATGCAATGGCTCGAACGTCATCCGGCAGGGCCTCGTCACGCCCTTCCAGAGCAGCTCTGGCCTTGGCACCAAGAATCAGCGCCTGCGTCGCGCGCGGGCTGCCGCCGCATTCAATCAGGTCAACGACGTCCGGGCTGAACTTGTTCTCGGGGCGGGTGGCGCGTACCAGGTCGATGGCGTATTTCAGCGTATCGTCCCGCATGTTGATCCGCCGCACCACGGAAAGCATGCGGTTGATCTTCTCAGCGTCCAGCAGGCGGTTTACTTCCTCCGGCGGTCTGCTGGTCGTGCGATAAAGCATTTCCATTTCGTCGTGCTGCTCCGGGTAATCCACCAGCACGGTGAACATAAAGCGGTCAAGGGCCGCGGCGGGCAGCAGGTACGTACCCTCCTGCTCAATGGGGTTCTGGGTCGCCATCACGAAGTACGGGCGCGGCAGCGGGTAGCGCTTGCCGGCCACGGTGATGGCGAATTCTTCCATGGCCTCGAGCAGAGCGGCCTGTGTCTTGGGCGGCGTGCGGTTGATTTCGTCCGCCAGCACAAAGTTCGCGAAGATCGGCCCGCCCATGAACTGGAAGCTGCGGTCCTTGTCGTCGCCGGACAGCACATCGCTGCCGGTGATGTCACTGGGCATGAGGTCGGGCGTAAACTGGATACGGTTGAAATCCATGCCCAGGATTTCAGAGAGAGTGCTGATCAGCAACGTCTTGGCCAGCCCAGGAACGCCCAGCAGCAGCACGTGCCCGCCGGCGAAGAACGCCGTCAGCACCTGCTCAATCACTTCTTCCTGACCGATGATGCGCTTGCCCAACTCGGCGCGGATGGCCTTGTGGGCCTCGCCGATTTCGCCAAGTACGCGGTAGTCATCGCCTGTAAGTGCCGGCTGTTCTGAACCCATTGGACCCCTCAGTGCTGCCGTATTATGGAAACGCAAAGCCAACCCACAAGCAGTGATAAATCCGGCGAACCAAGGGGCTCGGTGTGCGTTTGACTGTTGAGAATATCGCCATCGCCCCTGATTGCGGCACGGCACTTGATGTATTGGCGTTTGGGCCGAAATCTGCGCCGAAACACGGCGCTCGCTACGCTTCGAACACGGGCGGGCGCGTGATATGTTACCGTCAGGTAGCATTGCGGCGTGATGGGCATGGGCTAAACTGGCTGGGCAACCCCAAACCGGGAGCTGAAGAGGAGATCTTATGCAGCGCCCAACACACTTTCGCTGGACGTTCTTTGCAGTCTGCCTGCTGACACTTGGTGTATTTTCGGTCAGCGCGCCGGTCACTACCGTACAGGCACAGGATGACTTCAAGTCGCTTGAAAAAGAATACGAAACCCACAAGCGCGACGGTGCTCGTACCGCCATGGGACGCGTTGTCGAAAAGATGGCACGCACCAACGACAAAGAGGCCGCCAAGTTTCTGGTAGGTGAACTAGACGAAGACCAGAAGGCGCGCAAACGCAAGAAACCCGGACTCCCCGGCGAAGTTCGCGACAAGATTGTTCAGGCCCTTGGCGCCTTTACCGACGAAGAAAGCGTCAAGCTGATCGGCGACATGGCACTCGACATGAAGTCCGCCAAAGATCCGACGCTCGCCCTGGACCAGTTCGATTTCTTCCGCGCCCTGGCAAGTATGAAGGACATCGCGCCGGCTGACGCGACACTGCGCACGGCGCTGGGCGACCCGGAAAACCCGTACATCAAATGCGCCGCGCTTGAGGCCATCCGGCAGGCGGAAGCATCGCGATTCACAGACGATGTCATCAACATCGTGCTTGAGGATAACCCGGACTGGGCAAAGAAGTGGCTGATCGTGCCTATCAATACGTTCGATTGCCTAAAGGACATCGTGGACCGCAACGACAAAGCCGCGGTCATCAAGGTCGTCGAGGCCGTCGTCACCTGGGAAGAACGCAAGACCTGCCTCGACGAACGCGTGCGCTACTTCGGAGGACGGATGCTCGCGGAACTTACGGGCGAAACCGCCGACATGGGCTCCGTCTTCTTCTGGAAGTGGTGGGTCGAGCAGATGAAGGCCAAGCGCCCCATCGATGACAGCAAAAGACCCGCCGAGAAGCGCAGCAAGACCGCCGTGGTACCGCCTGTGTTCGACACTGCTCCGGTCGGCAAACGCTTCGTGTTCGTGATCGACACTTCAGACAGCATGAAGCTGCCCCTGAAAATATCGCTTGAGGAGATTGAGAAGCGCAAGAAGGAGCGCGGCCCGGTTTCCGGCAAGCGCAAGGGCGAAAAGCCTGAGGAAGAACCAGACGAAGAGGACAAGGACGCTGACAACCCGCTGCGCCAGCTGCCCTGGAAAGATATCAGCACGAAAATGGAGCTTGCACGGGAAGAACTCGCCCGCGCCATCCGGAGTTTCGAAGGCGACCGCTATTTCGCCGTCGTGACCTACAGTACCGAGGTGGACGTCATCACCGGCGGCTACGTGCAGGCGACCGGCGCGAACTGCAAGAAATGGGCCGATGAGGCCCTTGACCTCGAGCCGGACGCGCTGACGAACATTCACGGCGGGTTGATGCAAGCCATGAAGATCTCGGACAAGGGCACTGATTGCGAAAGCCCCTCCGTTGATCCCAACTGCGTGCTGAGCGGCGCCGACACGATTATTTTCCTGACCGACGGCTGGGCAAGCTGGAGCGACGACTCCACCGCCCAGGACGCGACGGACCCCCGCAACCCCAAGGGCCAGGTCGGCAACGGGAGCTTCATTCTGGGTGAGGAAATCTGGCCGGACATCGTGCGTGTCAACCTGTTCCGAAAGTTGATCATCAATACCGTCGGCATCGGCAATCACGACAAGGACCTGCTGAAAAACCTCGCCAAACGCACCGGCGGCGTTTACGTTGACTGGGGCTTTCCTGAATAACTGCTTCCGGGGCTATGGAAGGAACAAGCATGATCCGCACATTCGCACTGCTGCTGGCAATCGCGGCGCTGATCGCTGTAACCGCCAAGGTCAGCGATGCTCGCGTTCTCGACCGCGCGCTCGCCAAGGATGACCGCAGCGAGGCCTACGACGAATTCGAACGCCTGCTGCCCTTGGCCGCTGCCAGTGACGATGAAAAGAATGCCGATGAAGTCCGCGACTGCCTGACTAAAGGCAAGTCGCCCTATCTCACGATCGCCGCCGTCGAAGCCGTCCGTCAGGCCGAAGCGAACAAACGTAGCAGCGGCAAGGTGTTCCTGCCGGAAGTGCTGGCTCTGATGGGCCAGGATTTCGACAAGCTGCACAAGGAAGAAATTGTGCCCGTCAACGTGATCGCCTGCCTGGGCGTGCTCGCCAAGGGGGACGAAGAAGCGAGCCTCAAGGTCGTGCGCGCGCTGATTGATTGGCAGAAATGGTCCGAAAACCAGATTGTGCGGCTGCGCCACATGGCGGAGCGCGTACTGCTGGACCTCACGGAAGAAGACAGCGCCTTCAACCCGGACACCCTGGCCTTCTGGGAATGGTGGCTGCGCAACAAGGAAAACAAGCAGAAGGTGGATGACGCCGACAAGCCGCCCGAAAAGCGCAGCAAGACAGCGCCCATTATCTTCAAGGAACCCATGGTCGGCACGCGCGTCGTGTTCGTGATCGACGTTTCCGACAGCATGAAATGGCCGATCAAGGATGAGGACATCGACAAGATCAAGAAGAAGGCGGACCATCTGAACTGGGACGAAATGCCCGACCCGCCGACGCCGATGGCCTTGGCCAAAGCCGAGTTGCGGCACTCCATCGACAAGCTGCGTCCGGACAAAAGCGATGGCAAAGACAAGAAGAAGGGCACACGCAGCGCGAAGGGTGACCCCGAAATGCGCCACTTCGCCATCGTGACTTACTCGACGGAGGTGGTGCTGTGGTCCGAAGGCTGGGTCGAGGCCACCGACAAGAACTGCAACGTCTGGATGGACAACGTTGACGACCTTGAGCCCGATTCAACGACCAATATCCACGGAGCTATCAAGCAGGCCTTTGAGCTGTCCGAAAAGCGCAACAAGACCGAAAACCCGGAACTGGACAAGGACTGCGTACTTACCGGCGCGCACACAATCGTGTTCCTGACCGACGGCTATCCTACCTGGAGCGACGACTCTTCGGACAGCAGCGCAAAGGATGAGTGGGGCAACCCGGTCGGCAACGGCGAGTACGTCAAGCGCGACAAGCTGCTTGAATTGCAGCAGTACATCAACCGTTTCCGCAAGGTTGTGGTCAACACCGTCGGCATCGGCATTCACGACAAAAAGCTGATGAAAGGCTTCGCCGAGGATTCCGGCGGCGGCTACACCGACTGGGGCTGCGGCATCGACTACGGGCAGAAGAAGGACTGAACAACATCACTCGCGGGCAGGTGCGCCTGCCCGCGAGTTTCGTTTAATCCCGGCATGGACAAAGCGATCGTACTGGTGTCCGGCGGACTCGATAGCGCTACTGTACTCGCGATCGCGGCGCGCGAGTTCGAATGTCTGCCCCTGACGTTTGACTACGGGCAGCGCCACGCCGTTGAGTTGCGGAGCGCGCGAGCGGTCTGCGAATTCCTGGGCGTGTCGGAGCCCCGGGTGATCGAGCTGGACTTGCGGACGATCGGCGGTAGCGCGTTGACGGCCGACATTGAGGTGCCGAAAGACGGCGTCACCACGGGTATCCCAGTCACGTACGTGCCGGCACGAAACACGCTGTTTCTAAGCTACGCGCTCGCCTATGCCGAGTCCGTGGGCGCGCACGACATTTTCATCGGGGTCAACGCTGTTGACTACTCCGGCTACCCCGACTGCCGTCCCGCGTTCGTCGAGGCCTTCGAGAAGCTGGCCAACCTGGCGACAAAAGCCGGTGTGGAGGGTCGAACTATCCGCCTGCACGCACCGTTAATCAACATGGCCAAGGCGGAGATCATCGAGCACGGAATGGCCATGGGCGTGGACTATGGGCTTACCCATTCCTGCTACGACCCTGTAAACGAACGCGCTTGCGGGTTGTGCGACTCCTGCCGCCTGCGCAAGGCCGGGTTCGAGCAGGCGGGCGTGTCGGACCCGACCCGATACAGGTAACTGCACGCTGGTCCGCGTTCCTGCTTGATTCCCCGTTGACCGTTACTACCTTGCCTGCCGGATCGATTGAGGGAAGGAACCGGATGCCGACATCACCCATCAGCATCAACCTTGACCGCATGGTGGACGCCATGCTTGATACGCGCACGCCCCACTATTGGGATCCGAAGCGCAAGAAGATCATCCGCGGCTCAAGCGAGCTTGACGACGACAAGACGCGTCGTGTGCTGATCGACACGATCGGCAAGCGCAAGTTCAAGCAACTCGCGGACGGCTTCGCCGCCACCATCGATCCCAAGGACGCCAAACTGGTACAGGAAGCGGTCAAGGGAAGCTTTGACAAGTTCAATCGCCTGCTCCAGAAGCGACTCGACCTCAAACAGGCCTGGATTGCCTTCGCCGGCCCGGAACTGATGGACGCCGCGGTTGACTGGTTCGCCATGCAGGGCATCGAGGAGTTCATCGCCACAGGAGAGATCGCCAAGTTCGCCATTGAGCAGGCCGAAGGGGAACTCGAGGACGAAGAAGACGAGGACGAAGACGACGAGGAAGAAGAAGAGGTGGAAGAAGAGGACGAGGACGAAGAAGAGGACGAAGAAGAGGACGAGGAAGATTTCGAGGATGAAGACGACGAGGAGTAGCCCACACGTCTGATACGGGCTTCGGTTTTCAGGGTCAGGCCCTGTTTTCGCCTGCGAAGACAGGGCCTGACCCTTTCCGCCACATATCCATACAATCACGCCATGACAGACCCGCGCGAACTACTCCAGGAAGCCGCCTCCCGGCTTGTCGTCGGGCGTCCCGCGGTCGGCGGACTTACCGGATGCGCGCCCAGCGTCGTCCTGGGCGCGCTCGCCTCCGGTGCCAGGAACCTGCTGTTGTGCATCACGCCCGGCCCCGAGGCGGCTGAAGATATCGCGCTCGACCTCGAATCGCTAGCACCGGGCATTACCTGTCTGCTCGCGCCGGTGATGGACGATAACAACCCCGATAAACAGGCCACCTGGGTCAGCCTGCTGGCGAAGCTCCCGCGCACAGGTGTGCTGCTCGCGCCCGCGGCGGCGCTGATTGAAGCCCTGCCGGACCCCGCGGAGGTCGCCGCAAGCAACCTGCTGTTTCAACCAGGTGTAAAGCTGCAACTAGAGCCCCTGTTTGCGCAACTCGTGCAAGCCGGCATGAGCCGCCAGGACCAGGTGGACGCGCCCGGGCAGTTCGCGCGGCGCGGCGGAATCGTGGACATTTACCCTCCATCGCTTGCCCACCCCGTGCGTCTGGAGTTGTTCGGCGACGCCATCGAGAGCGTGCGCGCGTTCGATATCGAAAGCCAGCGCAGTTTTGAAAGCCTGTCCGACGGCGTCGCTTTCCCGCTCGCATCCATGGAAAGCGAAAGCGACTCCATGTTGACGGACTATTTGCAGTCCCCCACCGTCATCGCCATCGAGCCGGAAGCCGTGACCGAGCGCCTGAGAACACTGGCCAGCTTCAGTGAAGACCCCCGCCGGCATAACAGGATCAACCACGCTCACGGCTTGCTCGCCGGCGCGACCGCCCTCAACGCCGCCGTCGCCGCTTTCAACCTGGAAGCCGTTCAGCCGGTCAGCCTCGGCAGCGGCTACGAGGGCGTGGCGAAGCTGCTGAACCCGCTGCTGGATGCGGGGCTGACTTGTTTGCTGTTCTGCGGCAACGAATCCGAGCTGCGCCCCGCGCGCGAGGGGCTCGGCGCCCAGGGCGTCAATGAGTCTGCTCGCCTGCATCTTCTGACGGGTGACGTTGAGGGCGGGCGCGCCTTTGCCCAGCTTGGGTTCGCCGTACTGAGCCTCCACGAGCTGCTGGGGCGCACCCGCAAACGCCTGCGCTTCGACCAGGATGAAACGCGCGATATGTCCGAAGTGCTCGAAGACTTTGTCGAGCTCGAGCCGGGCGACTACGTCGTGCATCTTCAGCACGGCATCGCAAAGTTCAAAGGCATGGAAAGCCTCCAGCGCGACGGCAAACCCGGGGAGTTCCTCGCGCTTGAGTTTGCCGGCAAGACAGTCCTGCACGTGCCCGCCACCAACGCCGATGTCGTACAGAAGTACATCGGAATGCGCGGCATGGTGCCGCAGCTCAGCAAACTCAACACCCAGGCCTGGAGCGAGCGCAAGCTCCGCGCACAGCACAGCGTCCTGAAACTTGCCGCCGACATGCTCGAAGTCCAGGCGATTCGTGCCCACGAGGCCGGGCATGCCTGTGCGCCGGATGGCGCCGAGATGGCGGACTTCGAAGCTGCCTGCCCCTTCCGCGATACCCCCGACCAGGCGACCACCACCATCCAGTTGAAGCGCGACCTAGAGTCGCGCAAGCCCATGGACCGTCTGATCTGCGGCGACGTGGGCTATGGCAAGACCGAACTGGCCATGCGCGCCGCCTTCAAGATGGTGCTGGAGGGACGCCAGGTCGCGATCCTGGTGCCGACAACCGTGCTGGCGCAGCAGCACTATCTGACGTTCACAGAGCGCGCGAGCAGCTTCCCTGTCATCGTCGATCTGCTGTCGCGCTTCCGCAGCCACGCCGAGCAGCGCAAGACCATCGAAGCATTGGCCGAGGGCAAAGTGGATATCGTGATCGGCACCCACCGTCTGCTCAGTGAAGACGTGCAGTTCAAGAACCTGGGGCTGGTCGTAATCGACGAAGAACAACGCTTCGGCGTCGAGCACAAGGAGCGCCTCAAACACATGCGCCGCACGGTGGACATGCTGACCCTCTCCGCCACGCCGATTCCGCGCACACTGCACCAGGCCCTGCTGGGGCTGCGCGACATCAGCAACCTGACCACGCCGCCGCAGAGCCGCCTGAGCGTGATCACGCGCCTGATGCACTGGAATGACAAGGAGTTGGCCGACATCATCCGCCACGAACTCGCCCGCGACGGGCAGGTCTTCTTTGTTCACAACCGCGTCTTTGACATCGATGTGGTTGCCGAGCGCGTCCAACGCCTGTGTCCCGATGCACGTGTCGAAATCGGGCACGGACAGATGCCCGAGGGACAGCTTGAGGACATCATGCTGCGCTTCATGAACCGTGAAGTGGACGTGCTGGTCTGCACCACGATCATCGAAAGCGGCATCGATGTCCGCAACGCGAACACCATCATCATTGATCAGGCCCAGAACTTCGGGCTGTCTGATCTGCACCAGCTTCGCGGGCGCGTCGGGCGCTACCACAACCAGGCCTACTGTCATCTGCTCGTGCCGGACGACGTCAGCCTCAGCGAGATCGCGGCCAAGCGCCTGAAAGCCATCTTGCAGTACCATGCCCTCGGCAGTGGCTTCAAGATCGCCATGCGCGACCTGGAGTTGCGAGGCGCCGGCAACCTGCTGGGCTCGGAACAGTCCGGGCACATCGCGACCATCGGATATGATCTGTACTGCCGAATGCTCGACCGTGCCGTTCGCAAGATGAAGCACCAGCCGGTGCCGCCGGAAGTCGACACGCAACTGGACCTCGGGTTGGACCTGCGCATTCCGCGCGCCTACATACCGTCCCAGAAGTATCGCCTCGAAATTTATCGGCGCCTCGCACGGGTTTCCGAGGACCGGCAGGCCTCCGACCTGGCGTCAGAGATGCGCGACCGCTTTGGCAAGCCGCCCCGCGAGTTCGAGCAACTGACGCAGGCCGCGCTGGTGCGCTCGCGCCTTTCGCGCCTCGGCATCGTCAGCCTGACACGCGCTGAGGGCCACCTGAAGCTGCGCGCGCTGTCAGCCCCCTTGGCGCTGCGCAAGCTGACCATGGCAAGCAAGTCGTTTCGCGTGCTCGACGAAACGACCCTCGCTTTGCCGTTGCGCAAGGGGCTGGAAAACCCCCTGGACCAATTGCGCTTCCTGGCCAATCTTATGAGCGCACTAGCGCGACAGGGTGCTTTCAAGCCTGAAGACGCCCCCGCCGAGGCGGTCGTGTCCTCGTGATCCACACTCTTGCCCCCACGCGCGACGCAACGCAAGCTGCCCATAACGGAGAGAACATGCGGCGCATTCTGGTAGCAGCGATTTTGCTTTGCGGGTTGGGGGTTTTCACGCTGGCCCAACCCAGGCAGGCAGACGGCAGAAATGAAATCCTCGCCGTGGTGAACGGCGACGCCATCACCTATCAGGAGATCGTCGGCGATATCGACATGCAGGCGGAAATCAACGCCACGCGCTCAATTCAGGGCCTGGCGGCCTCGGTTACCGATGCTGCAATCGAGCGCCAGCTTGTGTTCCAGCGGCTGGACGGCTTTATCCTGCAGAAACTGCTCGACGCCGAGGCCGACCGCGTGCAACTCAAGATCAGCGACGCCCAGATGCGCGCGATCGTCAGTCGCGAACGCAAGCGTCTCGGGCTCGATGAGGACGACGCGAAGGGCTGGGCGACCTACTTGAAGGAAAAGTTCAACCTCACCCCCACCGAGTATCGTGAAAAGATGCGCGACCAGATTCGCCGCAACGAAATCATGAACTACATGGCCGGACTGTACGGACCCCTGCCTGCCCAGTATCCGCTTGAAATCTACTTCTCCCTGTCCGTGACGCCGGCCGAAGTCCGAGAAGAATTCGACCGCGACGCCGACCGCTGGCGCATCGCCCGCAACATCGACTATCGCGAGTTTCGCCTGATTTATCCGGGCGACAGCCTCTCACAGGACGACAAGCGCAAGCTGATCAGCGCGATTGTGGACGGCGAAAAAAGTGTCTACGAACGCGTGCTCAAGAACGAATCCCTTGAGAAAGCTTCTGAAGGACTTGAGGCCCTGATCGAGCAGCTTGGCATTCCCGGCGTTCGTATAGAGTTGACCGAGCGCCAGACCGCCAAGGACGACCGGGACCTCGACCCGACCACCTACCAGCTTGTATTGCAGGTGCCGGAAACCGGGGGCGTGTCCGACCCGGCCGCCTTTGAAGACGTAGATGAGGATGGGCAGCGACTCGAAGGCGTGAAGTTCGTGAAAGTCCATTCACGGCTCGATGGCGATCGGCGCGATTTCCAGAGTCCCAAAGTGCAGGAGGCCATCCGGCAGCGGATAGAGAACCTGCGCCTGGTACAGAACCGATCGAAAGTTGAGCAGGCGCTGCTGAAACGGGCCGCAATTGTACCGGACAGGAACTTCACGCGCTGATTGCAACAAGACGCATCATGAGTTAAGTAGCACTTTCACCCGCAGCGGAGTATTGGATGCCGGCGCCACCCAAACGCTACAAGGTCGGCGAGATCATGCGCCACACCGGCTTGTCGCGTCAGACAATACACAATTACACCATGCTGGGGCTGATCCAGCCCGTTGAGCGCACGGATGCCGGGCACCGCCTGTACGACGAGAGCGTCTTCGACCGCATCCGCAAAATCGAGATGCTGAAGCTCCACCGTACGCTCAACGAGATCCGCGAAGTACTCGAGGAAGAAGACAAGGCGTCAGACAAAGACTAACCCAGCACGCCACGGCAGGATTGCAGCACGCGCTCAACGGTGATTGCCTTCATGCAACGGTGATCAATCGGGCATTCTTTCAACTGACAAGGCCACGTGTACGGCGTGCAGTCCACGGGCTCACGGATCACCTCGCCTATTTCCACGCCCGGCAAATCCGTGTAGCGCGGGTCGTTCGGACCCATGATCGTCACCACCGGGCGCCCCAGCGCCACCGCAAGATGGCGCGGCCCCGTATCGTTGGTGAGCACGAGGTCGGCCTGCGCATAGACCGCTTTCAGAACTCCCAGATCGATCCCGGCACTCGTGGGGTAAACGCGTCCGGCGGCCTTCAGCACACCCTGCGCCTCCGCCAACTCGTTGGGGGCGTGACTGATCAGCACCTTCGCACCGTCGTCCGCAAGTCTGTTCAGCACGGCCGCGTAGCCATCAAGAGGCCACAGTTTGCTCGGCCCGAACGCGCCGCCGGGCGCGCAGATTACCAGCGGCCCGCCCGTAAGCCTGTTGGCGTGCAGGAACTCGCTTGCCCCCGCGCGCTCCGCGCCGCTGATCGGCAGCCCGGGACGCAACTCGCCGGGCGGAAGCCCGATGACATCGAGCAGTTCCATGAAGTACCGCCCGGTATACTTGGGCACGAAGTTGCCCGCGTCATTCTTATCGCGCTCTCGCCCGGCGTGCAGAAGGAAGCTGCGTCCGTCCTTGAAGTAGCCGACGCGGTGTTTCACGCGCCCCTGAAAGAACAGCCAGGCGCTGCTGAAACTGTTCGGTAGAATCAGCCCCAGGTCGAACTTGCGGCGGCGCAACTCGCCCGCGAACTTCGCGGTGCCCAGCAACCCCCGGTGCGCGCCCTTGCGATCGAACGCAAGCATCTCGCGGAACCAGCGGTTTCCCTGGAACAATGACACGCCAATGGGCGGACAAACCAAAGTGACGTTGCTGGCGCCGTAGTACGCCGCCAGACGCTCAAAGCAAGGTGTGGCCATCACCATGTCCCCCAGTGCGTTAGGCGCACGGACGACCACGTTGCGGTATGTTGCGGGCTGGACTAGCATCGTGTTGATCTTAGCTGAAGGCCGTCCGTGCGCATCATCCGGGATGATTTCGACAAACTGGTGGAAAGTTTCGGGGCCTCGCGCCGTATGGCGACGCGCATCGGCGCCCTTGCGCGTGAGGGGCTGCACGTCAGTGAAACACTGCTCGAGTTCGCCCTCGATGACGACGGCAAACCCCTTAGCAGATTGCTGCTCGCCAAGGCCCTGCTGGACGGCGCATCCACTCTCGATGACAGGACCCTGCAAACCATCGCCGATGCGCAGGACACCGTCTTCTTCCAGGAAAACCCCGTCGCACTTCGCCCCGATGGCGAAAGCCGCGTACTCTGCCTGGCCGAAGAAGCCGACGATCAGCCTACCCCGACGGCATCCGCACAACCCGGCTTGGCGGTGATTCCAGAGGGGCGAATCACCGGCCTAATCGATAAGGAAGAAGCCCGCAAACTACTGGGCACGGACGAAGTTTCACGTCTGAAACTCGACCTCGTGACAAGCAGCGACACCGGGCGACGCCTCGAGGCCGTGCGCAAGCTTTACCTGACCGAGCTTCCGCCGGATGACAAGCTGAAGCTGTTTCTGACCGCCCTGCGCGATCGTGACCCTGATGTCCGCGCCGAAGCGGCTCGGGCTCTCGGCGGACTCGGGCTTGAGCCCGCGCTGACGGAAAATCTCGCCAAGGCTTCGCGTGGCGCTAAAGACGAGCGCCTGGTAGGCGTCACCAATCTTGGACGTGTTCTGGAAAATCTCGAGGGTGGGCAACGCCGACTCGGCATCGGGCTGCTTATCGAATTCGTCAGCGCGAGCGAAGACAAGGAGATCGTGCAGAGCTCGCTTGGCGTACTCGCGACACAGCTCCCGAAGCTGGAGGAGGGCACGAGCTTCACGTCCCATCTGCACAAGAAACTGATTGAGTTGTTGCAGGTGCGCTTCAACCAGTACGAAGACGCCGCACGCAAAGTATACGACAGGCTTTACGCCCACGACCGCGCGGGCACGTCGGTGGAGTTAACCCGCACACTCAACGAGCTCGCGCAGCCGGAGTTGCGCTCGTTCCTGTTGAGCCTCATCACCGAACACGACCTGGCGTCCGCGTCAGCCTCGGGCGTGATCAGCCAGCTCATTGATGGGCTGCACCACGGCTCGGAACTTGACCGTAACTTCCAGGCCTGCTCGGCGGCGCTGACGCGCCTGGGTGAAAAGGCTGTACCCGCGCTGCTCGACGCGCTGGAAGCATCCGACGACGCCGGACGACGACGCGTGATCGATCTGCTGGGGCACATCTTGCGCAGCGGGCGCACGGACTACCCCCTAAGCGACGCGATAGCCAAACGGGTTTCCGGCGCGCTGCTGGATCTCTACGCCGACGCAACGCCGGATGTCTGTACGGCCTTGCTTGAAAGCGGTTTCTATGACCACTCCACGCTGGGCGACGACGCCCGCGTCAAAGCCGCCACCCTGATTATTGAAAGCATGCACGAGTTTCGTTTCGAGCGTCAGATTGAACTCGTCCACGCCGCTCTTGAACGTTGCGGGAGGTTCGCGATCGAGCCGCTGCGCCTCGCCATGCTCGAGTCGGCCTACGACGTGACGCGCCTGTCGTCGGTCAAACTGCTGCCCGAAATCATCGCGCGCGTACCCGACATCGGCGAAAGCGCCCTGACCCAGCTGGGCGACAGCCTGCTCAGTATCGCCGACGCCGACGAAACCGACTTTCCCGATCGCGGCCCGTTGTACATTGCTTTGGGGCGCGTCGGCGCGCATGCCGACATGTCGCCCGAACGCGCAGACGAACTCTCGGCTTTGATGCGCGAGCGTCTGGGACGCACCAGCAGCTCATACGACATTCTTGAAGGACTTGGCTACATCGCGGCCGGCGAGAACATCAGCAAGAATGAGCGTCTGGAGGTCGGTCATCTGCTCGTGCGGGTTCTGACGCGCGGGCTGCCGGGTATGTCCGGGCGAATACGCAAGAATGAGGAAGGCGAGGACGTGCTGCACTTCGGGCGCGAAACCACCGCCTACACGGACATGATTCCGCGCATTTTGGAAGGTCTCGGTCGGATGATCACCGAGCCCAGGACGCCGGACATCATGTTTGAACACATTGCCGGTGAGTTGATCAGGCTGTGGACCGAGATCACGGATTACAGGCGGGTCTGGGCGCCGGCCGCCACCATGGCGCTTGCGCGTCTGCTGGGAAGCATCGCGGTCGGTGAGCGCCGCAAGCAGCACATGGCGGATGACATCGCGGACCTGCTGACACGCAAGTTGGTGCTGCTTCCGGTGATGCAGGTAATCGGGCGCCTGGTCGTCGTACCCGGCGAGAGCGAGCGAATGGACGCCATCGCGCTGCGTGTTTTCAGTGAGCTTGCCAAGCGCCTGAACGAAGAACCCGGCCCGGAACCCACGGAACGGCGTCAGATTCTTGAGACCATGACCGCGGTTGCGCAAAGAGGCAGACTGGGCGATAGCGACCGGGAAATTGAGCACGCGCGTCGGGTTGTCATCGAGGCCCTGTTTGACGCGTTGCGCGACCGCCTGTTCCAGGCCCGCATGATGCTTGAGCAACTAGCAGCGTCGGATGCACTGTCAGAAACCCAGCGCGCCGACATCATGCGTCGCCTGAAACCCGCGGCGCGGCAGGGCTAGGGCGCTTTCCACGCAATCCACATGCGCGATTGTCAGCAAACTTTTGATGGCTTCGCTGGCCCGTGTTGCAGGCCTCGCTAACCTCTGCGCGCACAACGGAGATTCTCATGCGCGCACTGCACTACAAATTCATGGTCTGCGCCCAGACCAGCTTCCGCTCGATTCGTGATACCCTGCCCCAGCTCGCCTACGAGCCCGGTATGCAGCGCGGTTTTTTGCTGAGCAAAGAAAGCAACCAGAACCGCCTCAAGGGACGCTACATCTACACCAAGATCAGCAAGCTCGTGCGCATCGACGCCGAGTCTCTGGAACCCGTCGAGGAAGCCGCAGAGACGCTGGCGGAATGCCGCTTCGAGCTGGACCAGCAGAAGGGGCTGGTGATGGTCGAGCAGCGACGCGGCGAATTGAACGCGCTGTACGAGGCCGTGGATTCAATCCCCGACGTGAGCTGCGAATTCGAAGAGCTGAACCTGAATCTGGCCGAGTTGATGTCCGAAGTACAGAGCGCGTACAAGAAGAACACAATCAAGTCATTGCGCATTCACGACTACCTGGCGCGCGAAAACATGCTTGCAAACGCCAGCTTCAAGATTCTCGAGCCCCAGGACGGCGAAAAGATCGCAGAGAAGTTCGCGGATCAGTTGGACGCGTTCACGCTGACACTCAAGCTGCCTGACGGCGCGTGCGCCCTGACGGTAACGCGTAAGGGCAGTGTTCGCGCTTCCGACGACGCACCGGACGAGCTGCTACTGTTCGTGAAGGACCTCCTGCCGCGTTTCCACGAGGCCGAGGTCGAAACCACGCAGGTCGTTGACCCGGTCGCGGCGAAACGCAAGCGTCGCTAGACCTCAAGTATGCGATCGCAATGTGGGCACTGGGTGATTTCCATGATCACTTCCAGGCGCCGCATGATCGCGTCATCAAGCCGGCCCGCACACTTCGCGCACGCGCGGTCCTTTTCGTAGGACATGACATCGCCGGGAGTAAGCCCGGTGAGCCGGTCGAATAGCTGGAGCGCAGGCGACGGCAGCTTTTTGCGAATCTCGCGAGCCTGTCTTTCATAATCTTCGATGAAGTAGCGCTCGGCCTCGATCTCCTCGCGCAGCATCTCCCGCCGGTGCCGCGCTTCTGTTTCTGCGATTTTCAATTCGAACTCGGCCACTGTCCGGTCCGTCGCGTCCGGTCCACAGCCAGCGACTTTCTCACTGGCCGCGCAACGCCGGTCGATTTCCGCCTCTTTCGCGGTGATCCGGGCAATGCGGTCATGGTAGTACGCCGCTTCCCGCACGGTCTGGTTCAGCAGAAACAGCATCCCCAGCATCTCTTTGTGGGTGTGCATCACCGACCTACGCGTCCAGAATTCTGGCGCAGTTCGGGCAGCGCAGAATTTCGCGCCGCGCGCGCACCTGCATGGTCAACTGCGAATTCAACGCGCCCTGACAGCCTGCACAGAACTCGCCCTCTATGTGGCAAAGCGCGTTGCCCGGGTGCCGCGCGTTCACTTCGTCGTAGACGCTCAGCAATTCCGGCACAACCTGACCGGCCGCGCCGTGTCGTTCACCCGTCGCCTTCTCGATGGCCTCTTCGGCTGTTCTGGTCTGTTCGCCGGTCGTGCGCGTGGCGGCAAGCAGCGCCTCGTTGCGAAGGCGCAGCGCCTCCTGGAACTTCTCGACTTCGCCTTCCTGCGCGGAAATCTGCGCCAGCAGGTCCAGCCCTTCCGTTTCCATTTCGTCGATGTTCGCGCGCTGCTTCGCGGCCGCTTCCGTGCCCTTTTCCGTGCCCTGGGCTTCGAGCTGCTTCACCCGACTGTCCAGACGTTGCAGCTCGCCTTCGAGGTCTTTGTGCTGCTTCTTCAGCAGACGCAGCTTTTCGCGTTCCTGTTCAAGCTTTGCGGCACCCGCGTCCACCTTTGCCTGCTCGGCCGCGAGATCGCGGGCCGCCTTGGCAACGCGCTCACGCTCGCGCACGAGCTGCTTGTCATGTTTCTGCACGGCCCACAGGGAATCGAGACTAGCGGAGAATTCGCTCATAATCTGTTTGTACCGGATTTTGAGGCGTGCGGTCCAAATGAAAACCGGACCCTTGCGGGTCCGGTTTTCATTTCCGTGTTCAGTCGATGTCGGCAATGTCTTCGTCATCACCGTCCGCGCCCAGCAGGGCCGCGACCGTGACGTTGT
This sequence comes from Planctomycetota bacterium, assembly GCA_019912315.1. GTDB lineage: Bacteria > Planctomycetota > UBA8742 > UBA2392 > UBA2392 > JACKID01. The sequence continues at coordinate 42,856 of JAIOJA010000012.1, read as the reverse complement.
CAAGGAAGCCTTCCAGCTTGCGGCTGCGCACCGGATGCTGAAGCTTGCGTATGGCCTTGGCTTCGATCTGTCGCACTCGCTCGCGGGTAACCTTGAATATCTTGCCGACTTCCTCAAGCGTATACGTGTGCCCGTCGCCAATGCCGTAGCGAAGGCGAATAATCTCGCGCTCGCGGTAGGTCAGGGTGTTCAGCACGCGGTCGATTTTGTCCTTCAGCATCTCCTGGCTGGCAACACCGACCGGGTTGTCGGCGTTGTCGTCCTTGATGAAGTCGCCAAAGAAGCTGTCGTCGGAATCGCCGATCGGGCGGTCCAGGCTGATCGGGTGCTTGCTGATCTTCAGCACGCGCTTGGCCTCTTCGTAGCTGATCTCGGCCGCGGTCGCCAATTCGCGCACACTCGGCTCGCGTCCCGTCTCCTGCATCAGGCGCTTGGCGACGTTGCGCAGCTTGCTCATCGTCTCGATCATGTGCACCGGAATGCGAATGGTGCGAGCCTGATCCGCGATGCTGCGTGTGATGGCCTGGCGAATCCACCAGGTCGCGTAGGTGCTGAACTTGTAGCCGCGGCGGTATTCGTACTTTTCAACCGCCTTCATCAGACCGGTGTTACCCTCCTGGATCACGTCCAGAAAGCTGAGCCCGCGGTTGCGGTATTTCTTCGCGATGCTTACGACCAGTCGAAGGTTGCCCGAGAAGAGACGGCGTTTAGCCTCTTCGTAAGCCTGATAGCGCAGGCGCATCTCCTGCACGCGCCCCTTTTTAACGCCGGGCTCGTCAGGGACGCGCGGGTTGTCAAGTTCGTCCAGCGTTTCCATGGCGCGCCGCAGCAGTGTTTCCAGCTCTTCCTTCAGCTGGTCCACTCGCTTCTTGGCTTCGGGAATGTCCTTCAGGCGTTCGATTTCGCGATCGAGCCAGTTGGCTTTGCGCCCAACACGCTCAATCTCGTCCATCATCGGTTTGATCTTCTTGGTCTGGATGTTCAGCTCTTCCAGCAGGATCACGCCCTTCTTCTGGCGCGAACGCACGCGCTGGTAGGCTTTCTCGCGCTCTTTCTTGGCACCCTTGCCTTCCCACGCCAGCCAGTCTTCCTGGTTCAGGAAAACCAGATGCTTCAGGGTCGTCAGGTTGTCGTTGAGGCGCGCCGACATTTCCGACTTCGCCATTTCGAACTCGGAGTTGAACTTCATGGTGCGGTCAAAGGCCAACTCGCCACGTTCGACCTCACCGAGAATGCGGATCGCTTCCACCTGCGCCACGTGGCTGACCAGCACGGTTTTCTGGAATCGCTTGCGGGTAACCTCGATCTTCTTGGCCAAGGCGATTTCTTCGTCGCGCGTCAACAGGGGAATCTCACCCATCTGCTGCAGGTACGTGCGCACGGGATCGTCGATGCGCCCGTCCTCATCAACTGGCGGCTTCGGCTCGCTGTGGCGGCGATCCTTCTTGTCGCGGACGCGATACTCCGGGCTGTCCTCAACAACTTCGATGCCAAGCTCATCGAGGCGCATCAGGATCTGGTCAAGGCGTTCCGGGCTTACGACGTCGCCCGGCAGGGCTTCATTCATCTCGTCATAGGTGATGTAGCCGCGGTCGCGCCCCATCTTGATCAGGCCCTTGATCTGCTCGTTGACCTCGTCCTGGGAAAGAACGTGCGTCGTCGGCAGCAGGTTCGCCGTTTCGGTAGCCACAATGGTCGTCGTGCCGGCGGCCGTTTTCTGGAAGCCGGACACGGGCTTGATCAGCTTCTTTTCAGGCGCTTCCTTGGTGGGAAGGTTCGGCAGCACACGTTGCAGCGACTGCGTCTCGCGCTTCTTGCCGAACACGCCGGTCTTGGGCTTCGCCTTCTTGGCTGCGGCCTGAGAAGGAAGGCGGATCGTGCCGTCAGCGCTGGAAGCCGCTTTCTGTGCGCTCTTTTTTTGCGAGCTTTTAGCAGCGCTCTTCTTGCTCGCAGACTTTTTCGACGAAGATTTTGCGCCCGACTTCTTTGCCGAGGACTTCTTCGACTTGGACTTCGATTTGGTTGCCGTTGCCATCTAACCTCTTCCGCGTTTGCTGTGCCTCGTCCCTTGCTTAACGAAGCAGGGTTCCTCGCCCCATCCGATTTAATGCCCGGGAATCCGCTTTCCGGGCGATTTTTATGTCTGTCTGTTGCCCTTGCGCCGCTTTCTTTGACGCAATTCGTTCAGGTCCTGTGTTTTTTCTTTTCGCCCGCCGGAATCCGCGAGCTTCTGTAATTCGCTAATCAGGCGCTGCTCTTGCTCATCCGTATCCGCTTGGTCTTCCCGGCTCAGGTTCTCCGGAATTTTCAAGTGCTCCAGAACCCGGTCCAACTCTGCTCGCTCATCATCAGCCAGATGCGAAACCAGCGCGCCTGCCAGCAACTCTCCGTGTTCGTCCCAGGCGTTCAGCATTTCGCGGTAAAGACCGCGCAACGCAGACGTCCTGAACGAGCCGGGCGGCGCGATACTTCCCGCGCTGCCCATCACCTTCGGGTTCTCAAACAACCGCCGCAGCAACTCGCGCTCGTGCGCAGTCCGCGGGTCCGTCGCGGCTTGCCTTGGGGCCGCGTCATCCGGCCGAGATTCCACGTTCTTCGCCCGCTCCGCTTCCACGACGTTCAGAACGGCTCGTTCCCGAACATTCAGCGCCGCCGCTGCCTTGCGTGCATAGAGTTCACGCAGGCTGGCGCTTTCTGCACGACTGATCATGTCGGCCATCTCGCGCAGCGCTTTCTCGGCCTCTACTGGACGAGTGAAAGCAAAGCGAGCGCGTAACATGTCCAGCTTGAAATCAAACGCGTCACGGGCTTCCTTCAGGACCTCGGCAAACGCCTCCGGGCCGTCTTTGCGCAGCATGTCGAACGGGTCCTTGCCCTCGGGCAGGATCGCGACTTTGGCGTCCACGCCCATCTCAAGCACCACGTTCACTCCGCGCTCGGCTGCGATCACGCCTGCCTGATCGCCGTCAAGCACGAGCGTCACCCCGTCGCCATAACGATGAGCCAGGGCCACCTGCTCTCGGGTTAGTGACGTTCCGAGCGGCGCAACAGCGTTGTCAAAGCCGGCCTCGTGGGCGGCGATGACGTCCGTGTAGCCTTCCATCAGCAGCACGCGTCCCTCTGATTTCAGCTGCAGCGACTGGGCCAGAACATCGACCCCGTACAACAGCTTCGATTTGTGAAAGAGCAGCCCCTCCGCCGAGTTCACGTACTTCTGGGCCTTTGCCTCTGGGTCCAGCAGGCGCGCGCCGAAACCGACGATGCGTCCCCGCGGGTCACGGATCGGGAACGTAATCCGCCCCCGGAAGAAGTCGTACCAGCCCCTCTCGTTGCGTTTGCAGAGACCGGTTGCCTCAATGGTCTCCACATCAAACTTCTTCAATGCCGCGTCACTCTGGCGATGGTATTCGTCCGGGGCGTAGCCGATCCCCCACTTTTCGGCCACTTCGCCGCCCAACCCGCGTGCTTCCAGGTACTGCTTCGCCGCCTCGTGCCGCTCCAGGTTGGCTGCAAAACCGCGCTGGGCCCATTCCATCATGTCGAGGGCTTTGGCCCGTGTGCTGCGTTCCGCCGTGCTGGGCCCGCGCCCCTGCTCGTAGTTCAGCGTAACACCGCCGCGGTCTGCCAGTTTTTCGAGCGCCTCGCGAAAGTCGAGCTTCTCGAACTTCATCACAAAATCGAGGACGTTGCCGAATTCGCCGCAACCGAAACACTTGTAGGTCTGCCTCTGTGGCGAAACCGTAAAGGACGGCGTCTTTTCGTCGTGGAAAGGGCAATTGGCCCAGTACTGGCTGCCACGTTTCTGAAGCGGCACGCAGGCGTGGATCACGTCTACGATATCGTTGGCTCGGCGAACCTCCTCAATACTATCGCGCGCGACAAGTCCCAAGTTCGTCCTCAAGCCTTCAACAAGGCCCCTCAGCGCGGCAAAGTCCTCAATTCACGGGGAACGTACCACGTGCATGGCGCATCGTCAAACGGGGGGCTTGACAAGATGACACGCGGCACACATCTCGCAACTATTGTGGTTGCCATTGGTTACGTGCCGTCAGCACCATTGTATCGCAACATTGCTTGACATCGGAATTTGGATGAATACGCTTTTTGGCCTGATATTCCGCTGATCCCGGAGCATTTGCGCCGGGATTTACGTTTAGAAGCGCAAGGCCCCTATCGTCTAGCCGGCCTAGGACGGAGCCCTCTCAAGGCTCAGACACGGGTTCGAATCCCGTTAGGGGTACCATTCGACTCGCGCGGCACCCCTCGCGGGTGCCGCGCTTGTTTTTCGCAGGCCGTCTGACCGGTAGCTTCTTGGACCTTCTTCTCGGTCTTCGGGCGTTCGAAACCAGACGAGCAGTATCGTGACCCCAATCGCAGGGGTCGTGCTGAAGGTGACAGCGAAGTAGAAGAGCCTGTGCCTCATGTGTACCTAAACGCAGCAAGCTCTCGTTCGGAGGTTGGCTTGAGCGTCTCAATTGACGACATTCGCGCGGCTGCGGCGCACCTGGAAGGCCTGGCGCGCAAGACGCCCGTGTACACCTGCCACACGGTGGACGACAACTGTGGCGCGAAAGTCTTCTTCAAGTGCGAGAACTTTCAGCGCGTCGGCGCTTTCAAGTTCCGCGGCGCATATAACGCCTTGTCGCAGCTTGCCGAAGCACGGCGCGCGGCCGGCGTGCTTACATTCAGTTCCGGGAACCATGGGCAGGCGATTGCTTTGGCCGGCAAACTGCTGGGCATACCGGCCGTGATCGTGATGCCCAAAGACGCGCCCGGCGTCAAAATTGCCGCGACCAAAGGCTACGGCGCGGAGATCGTGCTGTACGACAAGCATCAAACCACTCGCGAGCTGCTGGGCGCGAAGATCGCCGGCGAGCGCGGTCTGACCGTGATTCCGCCCTACGATCACGCGCACATCATTGCGGGCCAGGGCACGGTCGCGCTGGAGCTTCATGACGAGGTAGCCGGGCTGGATGTGCTGATCGCGCCGGTCGGCGGCGGCGGGTTGATCTCCGGTTGCGCGGTGGCAACCAAGGTCCTGCGCCCCAGCTGCAAAGTGATTGGCATCGAGCCTGAAAACGCCGATGACGCCACGCGCTCATTCAAGACAGGCGAACTGCAGACGGTCAACAACCCGGACACCGTCGCCGACGGCGCCCGCACGCCATCGCTGGGAAAGCTGACTTTCCCGCTGATCCGTGAGTGCGTTGACGACATGATCACCGTCTCGGACGACGCGATCGTGACGGCCATGCGGTTTATCTGGGAGCGCATGAAGCTCGTGGTCGAGCCGACCGGCGCCATGGCCTATGCGGCTCTTCACTCAGGCGCGCTGGACGTGACGGGAAAGCGCGTCGGCGTGGTCATTAGCGGTGGAAACGTGGACTTGGATGCCATGCCCCTGCTGTTCGCGTAGCCCGGTCAACTGCCGTTGTCGTCGGGCTGGTCGCCGGGTTCCGCAGTGGCGTTCTGCTCGGCCTCGATCAACCTGGGGTACAAGGTCAGCAGGCGCGCGCTGATCGTAGGGTCGTCATGGCGGCTTAGCCCGCGAGCAGCCCACAGGTACTTAACCGCGCGCTCGTAGCGCCCAAGTTCAATCAACGCGTCGGCCGCGCCAATGTACAACGCCGGTGCATCCGACTTCAGGTGAATCGCGAAGTCGTAGTGCTGCACAGCCTTGCGCCAGTTGCGCAGGCGCATGTACGCGCGTGCGGCGCCTTCATAGGCGGCGGGGTTGGTGCTGTCGTAGTTGGTTGAGCGTTCATAGGCCTGGGCCGCGTCACCCCAGCGCTCGTCGAGCTCATGCAGGGTTCCATAGTGGTACCACAGATAGCCGGATTTTTCCTCGCGCGTTGCGGCCTCGTCATACAGCTCCCGCGCCTTGTCGAGATTCGCCTTGTCGAGTTTGCCCGTGCGCTGGTAGTAGATCGCCATGGCGACGAGGGGATAGGCGCGGTCCTTTTCGACATCGGCGGCCTGCTTCAGGCGCGACAACGCCGCGACGTCACGCCCTTGCTCAAGGTAGGTCAGCCCTAGATTCACGAGCGTATCGCCGTCGCGCGGGTCGTACTCGAGAGCCTTTTCATACCAGACAACGGCGCTGTCGTAGTCCTGCTGATCGAAGTAGCAGACGCCGAGGTTGTAGCAGACGGCAAGCCCCTCGCCGTCATTCTTGATGTGTTGCTTGAACTGCTCAATGGCGCGTGGGTAATCCGAATAATCCATGTATTCGACGCCCTTTTCGAACGTCGAAAGACGCGGCACACCGCCGCAGCCGCCGGATGCAGCAAGAAAACAGGCGCAAGCAACAAGGCAAACGACCAACCTGACCGGCCTGCGGCTAAGGAAAGTGGTACTTTTGACTTTTGACGTCATCCTTTTACCTTGCGACGACTAGTCGCTTTCCTTGCGCGGGCGGCGGCCGGAGTTTCTGATTTCCATTTCGTCCACATTCGGTACCGCGCGATCGCGGTCAAGCCCTGGCACATTTTCCTCTTCGCCGCCCCAGATCAGCAGGCTGGGATCGCTTTCGATACGCCGCGCAAAATGACGCAGGCTGTCGGTGGTTTCGCGGACGTTCTCAAGACTGATCGCGATGTTCAACTGGTTGTCCAACACCATGTCGTTGATGTTTGACACCAGGGCGTCGAGGTTGTCCGCAATGCTGGTCAGGTTCTTCACCAGCACCGGCACGCCGTCACCATTTTCACCAAGCAGTTTGTCCAGTTTGCCCGACGCGCTTTCCAGGCTGGCGAGGGTGTTGTCGATGGCCGCCCCGTTGCGCTCGACCAGCAGTTTCAGTTCATCGATAAGCGCCTGCGCGGAATCAAACGTCGGGCCGACTTTGCTGAAGGCCGGCTCCATTTCTGTGAGACCCTTGTCGAGCTTTTCCAACGCCGAGCGCATGAATGTCAGGCTGTCCTCGATGTTCTTTGACAATTCGGGCTTCTTGAGCATGTCGGAGATATTCTTGATGCCGGCCTGCAACTCTTTCATGGTGTCGTTGGCGGACTCGACGATGTCGCCGATTTCCACTGGCGGCTCACCCTTGCGTGGAAAGCGCTGCCCCGCCCTTACCAGTTCTGTGGACTCGCCGAGGTTCAGGACAAGCTGGTTGCCCCCAAAAAACGAGCCCATCTGGACGCGGGCCACGGAATCCGTCGGTATCACCACGGTGTCCTTGTACTCCTCAAGGATCACGATCTTCACTTCGACCTCAACCTGCCGGGCGCCCTGGGCGGAAATCACGGGGACAGTGTCGATCCCCACCACTTTACCGACTCGCTGCCCGGCCACGATCACTGGCGCGCTGCCACTGAGCCCACCCACATCTTCAAACATGATGGAATACTGCACGCCTTCCGTGGACGGCCCGAAAGTCTGCAGATAAGCCACAACCGCAATAAAGCTCGCCACTACGGCAAGGGCGAATGCGCCGGTGATCAGGTCGGACCGAAACTTCGAGCGTGACATGTTGTCTCCTACTTCACCCCTGGCGGGCGATCTGTTCCTTTGGGAATTCCAATCCCATCACCGGGAGGCGTTACGGGCGGGTCGCTGATGGAGGTCCCGCGACGCGGCTCACCGCCGTGGTAATAGGGGCGCCAGAAGCGCGTGGGCGGCAGGTTGCCGGCGCGGCTCGGGTCCCCAACTGCCCGCTCCATGGATGCACGAAGACGCGCCGCCATGCCCCGTAAATCCCTCACCGACTTCTGTAGTGATTCGGACTCGCTGGCGGTCAATGCCGCCTCCGAGTTCTCACGCATTCGTACAATCTCGTCCGCCGCTTCATCCAACTGCCGCTCAAGGTCGTCGATCTCCGCGCTGGCCTGGCGCAGGTTGTCTGCGAACTCGACAAGCCCTTCGCTATCGGGCGGGCGGGCGTTGAGGTTGGCGGACATTTCGTCCATTTTCCGAGTGGCCTCGTGCAATCCCTCAATCAGCCCGGCGCTCTTGCCGACGATGGAGTCGGCGTCGGCGTCGGCGTTTTCGAGGGTGTCGCGCAGATCCGCAAGCTGCCAGTTAAACGCATCCCACTGCTCGTCTTCGAAGAAGGCGCTTATGTCGTCAAACTGGGCACGGGCACGATCCAGATCTTCCTGCCATTGCGAAAACGTGTCTTCCTGGGAGGCGCTTTTGGTGTTCTTCCATTGCTCGCCTACCTTGATCAGCTTGTCACTGTGTTCGCCGATCTTGATATCGAGCTGGGGGCGACCCCGCATACCCGGCGGCCTGACACTGATACTGCTGTCGGCTGGCAACCCGCCCGTATCCACCATTTCCTGCAGCCAGGGCGAGCCCGTGCCCGGCGCGATTGCGAACTCCACCCGCGCCATGGCGCGCCCCTCATGCTGCACGACCGTGACGTTCGTGACGTAGCCGGCGCGTCGTCCCTGGATACGCACGGCGTCACCTTCACGCAGCCCGGCTGTGTTTTCGAAATACGCGACGAACACCCGCGGCTCAACGACCGGGCCGCTGAAAATCCAGCCGACCACCATCCAGACCACCAGACCGGCGATCAGCCCCATGGCGATGAGCCCGGTGACCCTGTTGGCGGTGAGTTCCCAGGGATCGGAGCGCTTCATGCGTCGCCTCCCATCGCGCGCGAGCCGATCAGGCGCTCCGACAACTCGGAAAGCTGGCGGGGAGCGTTGATCGGTCCTTCCGGGTCGCCCTTCAGGAACTGGCGTACCAAGGGGTCGTTGGAGTTGCGCAGCGCCTCGGGCGAACCGCGAAACACAATGCGCCCCTTGAATAGCATCAGCACTTCGTCGGCAATGCGGAACATGCTCGGCATTTCGTGCGTGATCACGACACTCGTGATGCCGAGCTTGCTGGTCAGGTCCTTGATCAGTTTGTCGATCACGCCGATCATGACCGGATCAAGCCCTGCGCTGGGCTCGTCATAGAAGACAATCGCGGGATCCAGGGCGATGGCCCGGGCAAGCCCAGCGCGCTTCTTCATGCCGCCGCTGACTTCGTAGGGGTACTTGTCGATGGCCCCGCCCATGCCCACCAGCTCAAGCTTCAGCTTGACCATAAGGTCGATCGTGCTTTGGGGCAGGTCGGTGTGACGCTGGACCGGCAACGACACGTTTTCGCCGATGGTCAGCCCGTTCAGCAGCGCGGAGCTTTGAAATAGCACACCGAACTTACGCCGGGCTTCATCGCGCCGCTTGCGCGAATTGGCGTGGATATTTACGCCATCGATCAGAACTTCACCGCCGTCCGGCAACTCCGCGCCGATCAACTGGCGCAGCAGCGTGCTCTTGCCACAGCCGCTGGGACCCATGATCACATACACCTTGCCGCGCTCGAGGTCAAAACTCAGATGATCAAGCACGTGATTGTCGTCGTAGGATTTGTCGAGGTCGCGCACCGAAATTGCCGGGCCGCCGGAGCGCAGATGCGACTCCTTGCCCGCCTCGGGCAGTTCGATTCGAACGTTTTCGTTCATTCGACGATCCCGAACTTGGAAAGGAAGTTGTACACCATCGACAACACAAAATCGGAGAAAATGATCAGGATCAGGCAGATGACAATTGCCTGCATCGTCGCGCGCCCGACCTCCATGCCGCTACCCTTCACGTGAAAGCCCTTAAAGCAGCAGACCAGCGTGATGATCACCGCGAACACGGCGCTCTTGGCCAGGCCGAACGTAAAGTTGGAGAGATTCACGAACTGCTTGGTAATGTCCATCCAGCTTTCGTGGGAAATATTGAACTGGTAAATCCCGATCAGATAGCCCCCCACCAGCGCGCTAAGGTCAAACATAACCGTCAGGGCCGGCAGCATCAGGCAGCCAGCCACGAATCGCGGCGCCACAAGATAGCCCACAGGGTGGATGCCCATCGTTTCCAGGGCCAGGATTTCTTCGCTGACAGCCATGGTACCGAGTTCGGCCGTGAAGCCCGCGCCCACACGCCCCGCAAAGATAATCGCCGCAAGCAGAGGGCCCAACGTCCGCAGCACCGAGACGCCTACCACACCCGCCACAAGCTCGGCCGGGCCGTAGCGCGCGAGTGACGGCGTCATCTGGATCACCAGAGACGCACCCACCAGCAGACCAAGCAGCACAATGATCGGTACGCTGCGCGCGCCCGTGTAATCCATGTGCACGATCAGGTCGTGGCGCGGAAAAATCCGCCTGTTGAATAGCCCGCGCACGCCAAACACGACCGCCGCACCGCCGAACTTCACGGCCGACCCCAGCGCCGCGATGTACCCATTCACGAGCGAGCCGAATTTGGAGATCAGTTCCGTCGGGACGGCCATTTCAGGTCACTGTTGTTTCGGTTCGTGCAGGCGCTGCCAGTCGGCCTGTATTCGTTTTGTGTCCTTGAGCCCGGTTTCCAGGTCCGCATGGACTTCGAACACGTCCATCATCCCCTTTACCGCTTTCGGTATGTTGACCAGCCCCAAGTGGCGCCCCGCCTTTTTGAGACGGTCGTGGAACTCCAGCAGAATGGCAATTCCGGCACTGTCCATACGGACGACCTCCGCCATGTCCAGAAACACAACGGGCGTGCCCTGATTAGCCAGATTGTCCAGGGCGTCGCGCAAAGCCAAGGCGTTACCTGAATCCACGTCACCTTTGATGTGGGCGCAGATTGACTTCTGGACGAGCTTGGTTTGAAGTTCCAATCTACGCATTCAAGGGATACCGCCCGTTTCTCGGAACCACTTTGTCAAAGCGGGGTTACCATACCAGACGACCCCGCCGATTCCACGCCTCATGGAGCATCCTTGCAACTGCTTCGCGCCAATGACCCCCCCGCCCGGGAACTGATCCAACCCGCCGTGCTGATCGGCAGCCTTGGACTGGTCGGCTTCGCACCCAGGGCGCGCGGTACGGCGGGTACGGCCCTGTGCCTGTTGATGGCCCTAGCCCTGTTCGCGTGGGCGCCGTGGCACGAAACCGTGTGGCTGCCGCTTGCCGGCGTGTGCTGCGTACTCAGCTGGGCGGCCGGCGCCATGGTGCTCAAGCACCTGCCCGACCTGAAAGATCCGGGCTGGTTCGTCATGGATGAAGCCGCCGGTTTTTTTTTGACGCTGGGGCTCCTGCGGGCCGATTCACTCTTGGCGATTTTTGCAGGGTTTCTAACATTTCGTTTTTACGACATCGCTAAACCGTGGCCCGTTCGTAGTTTCGAGCGGATTCCAGGCAGCCTCGGCATCCTCATGGATGACTTAGCGGCGGGGCTGCTCGCCGCTTGGACGTGGCATACGGTTGTGATTGTCGCATCGGCACTGTGGTAGCGGAGCACGCATGGCAGGCAAGCCTCCATCCAGCGGCAGTACCCAGCCCCCTCGCGGCGGTACCAATCGCCGCATGATGACGCCACCGCCCGCCGGCGCCGTGCGCAAGTCCACTGGCTCCATGCCTGCGGCCGGTGCTCGCAAATCATCCGGCGCGATCACGCCGATCGGCGCACCCGCATCCGCCGGTGGCGGCGCCCAGGCGCAGGCGCCGCAGGGCGGGCAGTCAGCGCCCAGCGCTCCGCCCCGTCCGATGGCAAGGCCAAAAACACAGGGCTTGCCGATCAAGACCAAGATAGTACTGGCCATGTCCGGGCTGACCGTCGGCGTTTCGCTGCTGATCTTCCTGATCGTCATGTACATCGCTACCAGCAGCCTGGAATCAACCATTCAGCAGGCCGGCATCGGCATGTTGCAGCAGGCGGAAGCGATTCACCGCCCGTACAAATCCAGCCTGAACGAGCGCGGCCAGATCGCGTACTTCAGCCAGCCGAAGAACCGCGAAGACAAGTTCAAAAAGTACTGGTCGGATATTCAGAGAGACTGGTTTCACCCGCGCGTGCCCGGTTGCGGCGAGTTCTCCAACTGGGACCAGTTCCGCGACGACCGCATCTGGGCGCTGGCCGCGGGCAACGCCCTCGATAATCAGGAGCAGTGGACGGACCCGAGGCAGGACCAGATCGGGCTTGAGATTTTCGGCGAAAGCTGGAACCAGCTCAAAACCCTGAAACCCGCCGATAAGCTGAAAGAACCGACCGTGCCCCGCCGGTTGAATGAAACGATCATGGACAGGCAGAAGCACCTTTTCCCGGGGCTGTTCCAGCGCTATCAGCTCAGTACGAATTCGACTTTCCAGACACTCAAGCAGGCCATCAACAACGACACGGACCAGGGACTGATCCACCACAAGACCGGCTTCCGCAAAAAGATTTTCCAGGAGTTCAAGCAGGGCTTCGTCAACGACCTCGACGTCATGACAACCGACGAAACCAGCCAGATCCGCTACATCATTTTCGAGATACCGGGCGGCGACCTGGTCGGATTCGACAAGACTGACCTTAGCGTCATCAGCCCCACACCGACCGGCACGTCGCTCAGCGTCTCCAGCTTCCAGGGCGCGACAACCGTCGGCGATGTCGCCATCGACACCAACGCCAGCGTCAAGGAAGTGCCCGCCTACGGCTTCAAGAAAACTGTCGGGGCGAATGAAACGATTACGATTTATCTCGACCGCGCGCAGATTGAGAGCCGCAAGAACAGCCTGCTGGTCTGGATTCTGCTGGTATCGCTGCTGGGTATCGTGCTGGCGGTAGGGCTCGCATTCCTGATTGGCAGCAGCATTACGAAGCCGCTGCAGATCCTGATGAACGACATCCAGGTCATCAGTGGCGGCAACTTCGAACACCGCCCCGTTGCACGCTCGCGCGACGAAATCGGCATTGTGGCGCGCCTGCTGGGAGACATGGCCGTCGGGCTCAAGAGCGCGCAGGACGTCTGGCTCGAGAACCAGGGGCGCAAGCACGACCTGGATATCGCCAAGGAGATCCAGGAAAACCTGCTGCCCAAGCACGTGCCCAGGATCGCAGGCTACGACGTGAGCGCCTATTACTCGCCCAGCAAGGAAGTCGGCGGCGACTATTACGACTTCTTCCTGGTCGATAAGACGCACCTCGGCATGGTCTGTGCCGACGTTTCCGGCAAGGGCATTCCCGGCAGCATGGTCATGATGATGGCCAAGGCCCTGATCAGCTACGAGGCCCAGGATAACCTGAGCCCGCGCGACATCTTCTGCAAGGTCAACCGCACTCTGGCCAAGGACATCAAGCGCGGCATGTTCGTGACGGCCTTCTATATGTTGCTCGACATCCCGACTGCGCGTCTCACGGTCGCCAGCGCCGGGCATAACCCTCTGTTGCTGTACCGCGCCGCCACCAAACAGTGCACGGAAATCAACCCGGGGGGTATCGCCCTTGGCTTTGACAAGGACGGGCGCCTGTTTGAGCGCAATATGAAGGAAGAAGTCATCCAGCTTCAGCGCGGCGACCGCGCCGTCATCTACACCGACGGCGTCACGGAAGCCATGAGCCCAAGCAACGAGGAATTTGGCGAAGAACGCATGCAGGCCATCACCATCCAGGCCGCCGGACGCAACAGCACCGAGTACTTGACCACGCTGGTCAACGCGATTCAGGGGCACGCCCAGGCCGATGAGCAGCACGACGACATCACGATAGTCACCTTGAAAGTCGGATAGCAACCGGGGATTAACTTGTCAGACTCAGATGTGACGGACAGGCTTGAAGTCGAGGCGGAAACGCGCAACCTTGCGGTTGTGCGCGAGTTTTTGCACGCGGCTATCAAGCGCTCTTTGCTGCCAACCACGGACGCCAACAAGGTAGTGCTGGCGGTAGATGAGGCCGTCGCAAACACCATCCAGCACGGTTACGAAGGGCGCGATCGCGGTACGGTGGAAGTGATCATCGACGCGGATGACAAGGCGTTCAACGTGCGCATTCGCGACACCGGCGTCAGTTACGACACCGCCAGCGGCTCGGCCGAGAGGGCGGAGTTGGACTTGCAGCAGCACATTGCCAGCGGCAACAAGCGCGGGCTGGGGTTGTTCATCATGCGCAAGGTGATGGATGAAGTGCGCTACACATCGCGTGAGGGTGAAGTCAACGAGTTGACATTGGTGAAGTACATCAAGATCTCGGGCTGATCGGGACTCTTCCAGGCAAACAGGCTAATAATCGGCAGCAAAGGCAGACGACACATGAAGGAGTTCGAGATCAACCTTGAGCAGCTTTCCCCCGAGGTGACACTCATTCACATCGCGGGTTGGCTTGACGCGCACACGTTCGAGTACATGGAACAGACCATCAACAACCTGTTCGATGAAGGCAAGGTGCGCCTCGCCGTGGAACTCAGCGACGTCGAGTACATCAGCAGCGCGGGCGCCGGCGTTTTCATCGGTACGTTGTCAGCTTCCCACGAGCGCGGCGGCGATATCGTGCTGATGAACCCCACCGAGCCCGTCCAGGAAGTTTTCGACATGCTGGGTCTCAGCCAGGTGTTCAAGTTCGCAGCCAGCCCGCAGGAAGCACTTTCGCAACTCGCCGCCAAGAAGTAGGGCTAATCGTCATCCGGCTTCAGTGGTGGCCTTCGCATCACGAATTTAACAATAGCTTCCGGTGTGTCGGCAGTGAGCGTAATCTGCTTGGCATAGGCTCCATAGCCACCCGCAACGTACCGAATAGAGACGACGTACGGCAGCAATGCCAACTCGCCGATGACATGCGACTTTCCCTTGAATCGCTCGGCGCTTCGCACGATCCCTGCCAGCGGTTTGAGAAGAGTAACTTCGTACTCATCCGATTCTGCTGCCTCGGGGTGCTCAATCTCAATCCTGATCTTACCCACAGCTGCGGCAAGAATGATCATCCCGAGGTCGTACTCGCCGCCGGAGGGAACGACTGCTGTGAGCGAGACTTGCCCGTATCCTTCAGCGTGGCAAATGAACTCGAAAGAACCATTGGACAATCCTGTCAACACAACCACGCCATTGACATCGGAAAAGGCATACGCATCACTGCCATCGCTCTGGGAGCCGGGCGGCTCGTCTCGTGTCCAATCCCAGTTGAAGTGTGTCGAGTTTGAGTACGCCAGTCTCGCCTTCACGATCGGCTGATTGTGTTGATCGACCACCACTGCCCTGATCGAGCCGGGTAACGCCAATCTGACGCGAACCGTTTGAGTTTGCCCGGTAACCAACTCCACCACTTCGAGACCAATCGTGGTCTTACCATCCGACGAGTGTTCGGAAAGTTGCACTCGCACGTCATACGCCCCCGGCGCAAGTGCTGTGCTGAAGTAGGGAAGGTTCGCCGGCCAATTGCTAATCTCATCGAGCGTCATGGCCGATACTGAATCTGTTCTCGCGGATATCCGAATGTCGACAAGTGATCCCTCAGCTACGTTGTCGCATTGAACCTCGAAGACACCGGAATCAATTTGGACGCGGGCAAGCACAAGGGTATTCGATCCTTCACTGTCTTCAGACTTCAGCGCAAGTACACCCCCCCCGAATCCCGGACGTCGTGAGGAGACATGCAGGGTCCACTTCTTGTGTGCCGGAAGGGCGAGAACCGATGAACCGTCTTCAGAGAAGGACAACGCATGCGGGACACCGGTGTCAGGCGACACTGATGCAACCCCCGAATATCGACGTCCATCTTCGTACGTCACATCTACTGTGAATTCGCTGATGCGCTCGACCGGCAGCGCCCGTTCGGCGGACTCTCCCTTCACGTAAACATCTTTTGAAGTCGCGTAGGGCCGCCCGACAAAACGCCAAGACGATGACTTCAGGACGATTCTGACCGTTGAGTCCGACGGCACCAGCGTTACAACTTGGCCCACTTCATCAGTACGTAACACTTGTTGCGGCGAGTTTTGGGTGTGGCCTTCTTCCTGAAATTCTACCACTAGGCCGGGAACACCGATCTTCGACGCCCCTTCGTACTCGAATAGCGTAACCGTAAACGACGTCGTATCAGGCGAAAGCAACTCACCGAGCGTCTGGCGGGCGTCGTTGTTGGCCGCTACGTCACCGTCCTGCAGGGGCGGCCGTAGCGGCATTCCGTCCTCTGATTGACGGTTCGTGGGCGCCACGGCCTCCGTATTGGCTGATGCCGCCGGCGAAGACGTCCACTTCGCAATCGCGAATCCTGCCGCGAGCAGTATCAAGCTCAGAAGGCAAAATAGCAGTATTCGATCCCGCTTGGCGTGCGACTTACTTGGCACTACTTGATCTCCCAGCTCGCGTCGTCAACCCCGTTTGCCTGCTTCAGGAGTGTAGCTTGACCCCCAGGCGCAACCTGCCACGCCGAAATCGACCCTGTGAAGTTGCCGGCGAAGGCCAAACCGCCAACCTCAACCTCGGGTCGCAGCGCCTCCAACGTCACCCGAGCGTTACCCCCGTAGTTCAGCGTCACGGTATAGTTGTCATCTGGGTCACCGGTGACCGCGAAAGGTGCCGCCTGAGTTCCCATCTCCACTCTTCCCCTGTCCGACAAGTTTCCGGACCGTTCATTCGCGATCGTCACGTCGGCGCTGCCGCGTCTGGAAACAGGGTTTTGGCCCTGAATACTGGTAGAGAAAGTTGCCCAGACGATGGCTTCATTGTCAGTCTTGTAGCTGCCCTGATTCGGGTTGCCCGGCGCGTTTACAGTAAACCCGTTCACATTAGACGTGCCGCGCAGAATGACCCTCCACTGGATGCCGTGAGCATTGTCGGGTTGTGTCGTTGACCCCGCCATGTCGCATGCGTCCTCGGCGAAGGCCGTATCTGTATTGAGGAATCCGATCTGTACCGGCCCAGGCATTGCCGGCGGAACTGCACCATCATCAACTCGAGCCTTGGTCACCTGAGTGAAGTCAAAGCTAGGCTTCAAAGGGCCGGCACCGCCGATCACCGAACCGGACGGCGTGATTGTCATGCTGCCTGTGGGCAGCCCGAGAACAATCCCTGTGGACACAAGCAGCGCCATCACAACAAACCCCAAGCGGATTACTTGATCTTTGCGACTCATGTGTTTGCCCCTATGTAGTTCAGAAACGGAAGTTGTTTGGACGCCGATTTCTACTTTCGTCACTAAGGGGAGGGCAAGGCCAAACTTCCCGTGTTTGGTGAAATTCTTGTCGTTCATCCCATTTATGTCGCATTGGACCTATTATTGGCCGGGTCGTGTTCCTGCAATTGCGGCAAGTCTACCCGGGTTGTCTATATAGCAGCCATAGGATAGAAACCCGCCGACGTTCAACGTCGGCGGCTGTATTGGACGACCCATGGCGCGCATTCAACCCAGACTTCTCAAGGGCTTTCGGGACTATCTGCCCGAGGTGATGGTGCCGCGCACGCGCCTGCTGCGCCGCATTGCGGAAGTGTTTGAACGCTTCGGCTTCGAGCCCCTGGATACCCCGAGCATTGAGTACGCGGATATTCTGCTAGGCAAGGCGGGTCCCGAGGCCGAGAAACTTTTCTATCGCTTCGAAGACCAGGGCGGGCGGGACGTTGCGTTGCGCTACGAGTTGACTGTTTCACTCGCCCGCGTGATCGGGCAGTACGCCACGTCGTTGCCGCGCCCCTTCAAACGTTACCAGATGGGCCCTGTCTGGCGCGCCGAAAGCCCCGCCAAAGGGCGCTTCCGCGAGTTCTGGCAGTGCGACGTTGATATCGTCGGCACGGACAGCCTGCTGGCGGACGCCGAGTGCATCGCGGTCGATTTCGCGGTCATGCGCGCGCTGGGTGTTCCCAACTACGTAATCCGTTTCAACAACCGCAAGGTCTTTCGCGGGCTGCAATCACGCATCGGCGTCAGCGACAACGAAGTCATGGACGCCGTTATGCGCGGCGTGGACAAGTTCGACAAGATCGGCCAGGCGGGCGTCCGCGCGGAGCTCGCGACCCAGGTCGGCAAAGGCGGCTTCAGCGAAAACGGGCTGGAAGCCGTCCTGGACTTCCTGAAACTTGGCCAGGGTAGCCCGACCAACAGCGCACGCATCGACGCCCTGGAATCATTCCTGGGCGACACCGAGATGGGGCGCACCGGCGTGAACGAACTGCGCGAGGTGCTTGGCGCGGCACTGGGCATGGGCGTCGATGAAGCCGTGCTGCGCGTTGACCCCACCATTGTGCGCGGGCTGGACTACTACACCGGCACGGTCTTCGAAACTTTCCTTGCCGACGCCCCGCAGTTCGGCAGCGTCATGAGCGGCGGGCGTTACGACGGGCTGATCGGTTTGTTCAGCAACGAAGAAGCTCCGGCCGTCGGCATCAGCGTCGGAATCGACCGCTTACTGGCGGCGCTTGAGGAATTGAAGCTGCTGCCCAAAGCCAGGTCGTCGGCGGCGGTACTGGTAACGGTGTTCACGCCGGAAACGCTGGGCTACTCGTTGCGGGCCGCCAGGGAATTGCGGCGCGCGGGCATCAATGCGGAACTGTACCTGGATGCCGGGGCCAAGCTGGCCAAGCAGTTTAAATATGCTTCGCGTAAGGGCATTCCGCTGGTCGTGATCGCCGGGCCCGAAGAAGAAAAAGCCGGCAACGTTAGTTTGCGCGGCATGGACAGCGGCGAGCAGATGCAGGTCAGCATCGAGTCACTGGCGCAGGCCGTGCAAGACAACTACGTGGACCCTGACCCGAACGTAGCGACCGGACGGAGTTGGGACTGGGAATTCACGGATGACCTGATCGACCGGGTGCCGCCCGTCGGCGGCGTGTACCTGCTGCGCAACGAAAAGCATGAGGTGCTCAAGTGCGGCTGGGCGCCATTCGGCAAGCTGCCGGACGCAATTCGCGAAAGTGTCAGCGACGAGCAGCGCGGCGAGGTCCGTACTTTCGACTGGTACGAAATCCGCGACGACAATCTATCGCAGGCGCTGGCGGATTTCATGAACCAGAAACTGTCGCCCAGGTTCGGCGTGTAACCGTCAAGTACCACACGAGTAGCGGCAGGCGACAGGAAAGGTGATTGGCCGAGGGGAGGAAGTGGCAGGCCTGAAGCGCACGAGATTGACCGGCAGGTGGAAGACCAGGCTGTAGCTATTCGTTCTTTCTCAAAAGAGTCCGGGGCAAAGAGCCCCGGCATTCGCGGCAACGCAGTGCGTTGCCCAACGAACTTTGCGCAGTAAACGCCGGGGGCGCCGGGCGAATTGTTTTTTCTACTGCATTCACTGAACGGCTTATTACCGTCCCGATTCCATGGCGGTCTTTTCGAAGGCGGCGTCGTAGCTGACTGGGTAGTCGCCCGTAAAGCAGGCGGCGCAGTAGTTTCCGTTGGCCTTTACGGCCTTCATTAGGCCTTCTACTGATAGGTAGGCGAGGCTGTCGATTTCGAGAAAGTCGCGGATGGCTTCTACTGTTTCCAGTTGGTTGGCGATCAGCTCTTTGGGGTCGGGGAAGTCGATTCCGTAAAAGCACGGATGGCGCGTGGGTGGGCAGGATATTCTTAAATGCACCTCTTTGGCGCCGGCGTCGTAGAGGCGTTTTACGCGGCCCCGGCTGGTGGTCCCGCGGATCACGCTGTCGTCCACAACCACCACGCGCTTGCCTGCTACCACGTCGCGGACGGCGTTCAGCTTGATCTTTACCCCCACGTCGCGCTGGCCCTGGCTGGGCTGGATGAATGTGCGCCCTACGTAGTGGTTGCGTATAAAACCTTGCTCAAGGGGCAGGCCTGCGTGTTCCGCGTAGCCCTGCGCCGCGCTGTTGCCGCTGTCCGGCACGGGCACGACGATGTCGGCGTCGATGTGGCTTTCGATGGCGAGCTGCTTGCCCATTTCCTTGCGGGCTAGATGCACATTCTGGCCGAAGACGCGGCTGTCCGGGCGCGAGAAGTAAACGTGCTCGAAGATGCAGTGGGCGGTTTTTTCAGGCTCGCACCACATGGTGCTGTGCAGCCCCTTTTCGTCAATGCGGACCAGCTCGCCCGGCTTAATGTCGCGGACGTATTCGATGCCGAGCATGTCGAAGGCGCAAGTCTCGCTGGCCAGCACGTACGCGTCGCCGAGTTTGCCGAGGGCTAACGGGCGAAAGCCTTGCGGGTCGCGGGTGGCGTAGATGGCGTCATTGGTCAGAAAGACGAAGCTGAAGGCGCCTTCCATGCGTTTAAGCGCGTTGGCGATCGGGTTGTCGGTGTGCTTGATTTCCGGGCGCGCGAGCAGGTGCAGGATGACTTCGCTGTCGGAAGTGGTCTGGAAGATGCTGCCGGCCTCTTCGAGTTCGCGGCGGAGTTTCCAGCCGTTGGACAGATTGCCGTTGTGGGCGACGCTGACCTGGCCGCCGCTGTAGTCCACGGTGATGGGCTGGGCGTTGCGGACGTTGCTGCTGCCGGCCGTGGAGTAGCGGGTGTGGCCGATGGAGCGATTGGATTCGAACTTGTCGAAAAAGTCCTCGTTGAAGACCTCGCCGACGAGCCCCATGCCGAGGTAGCTTTTGATGCGCCCGTCCATGATGCAGGCAATGCCTGCGGATTCCTGGCCCCGGTGCTGCAAGGCGAACAGCCCGTAGTAGGTAAGCTCCACCGCTTCGGGATGGTTGAAGACAGCAAAAATGCCACAGGCTTCACGAGGCGCACTCATGGCCCCGTTATAGCAAGGCAGGCGACGCCGCGAAGTAGTGGAGAAACGGGGGTGGTGTTCCGGTATTAAGTTCGAGCCATCGAACATCGGCAACCCCGAAGCAACAGGATGGACAGGATAACGGCCTCTGATCCTGCCTATCCTATCCATCCTGTCGCCGTTGCCGCAGATTCCCTGCGGCGGCCCAGACTGAGACACTGCTTAGTGTTCCCGCCTGTTGAACCAGCGTCGCACGGGTTAGTATAACGGGACCGGAGCAACCCATGGCGACGAAGCAGGCGAAACAGTTCAAGATCAAGGTACACCTCTCGCTGCGCTACATCCTGCGCTTTCACTCGGACGACGCCGAGTTCGAGGCCGAGTGCATTGACGCCGGCGCTACCGGGCTGGGTGCGACGCAGCAGGAGGCCTTGCAGGATTTGATCGTCAACCTGAACGCAACGCACCAGGTCGCAGTCGAACACAACCTTACAATGCTGACGCCGGCACGGCCTGAAGACGAAAGTCTTTACGCGAAGTTGGCGGCGCGGCAGCCCGTTGAGCCGTCGGTGCTGGGTTATGGCGTGATTCAGCACGTGGAATTTTTGCCCGCCGCAGCCGACAGAAAGGCCAAGAAGCCCGCTCAGCGGCGCTTCGAGATCGGCCAGCACACGTCGCTGGCAGCCTGACGCATTCGTCAGCTAATCCACAGTTGCAAGCGTACTTGTGTCTGTCAGTATTTGACGCATGGCCGGAAACAGCCCAATCCGCTACGCGAAGATCGAGCGCGCTTTGAACCGTGGCGGTGCGCTTGAACTCAACATCAACGGCTCACACCACAACTGGGCCTACCGTGTCATTGTGTTCGCGATTCCGGTTCATCGCAATCTGGTGAAGGCACGCTACGTCAAGCTGTTGCGGAGGGCCTGGAAGCTCACCCCTGCCGACGGGGTTTCCGACAAGGACTTTCTGGAACGGCGACTGGGGCGGGCAGCTGCCGGTTTCTTGCGCCGGAACGGACTTCGACCCGCGCGTGAAGGCTCGCCCGACGAAGCCAAACAGAGCGAATCCGAGCCTGAGGAATCGTCAGAAAGTCAGTCTCCGTAATGCGTTCCTCTCCTTGACAGGTCAAAGACGCCCTTTACACTTCTCGCAGACGTTTCAGGGATGACACCGGGAGCGGCCGCTGGGCTGGCTCCTTTTCTATTAGATTGGCTGTAGGACGAATACGATGGATGGCGTAAACGGCGCGGAAATGCTGCGCTTCGTGGAAATGATCGCGCGGGACCGCGGGATCGAAAAGACCGAAGTGCTGAACGCGATTGAGCAGGCCATGATAGTGGCCCTGCGCAAACGTGTCGAAAACCCCGACACGCTCGTGGTCAGCGTGGACCCGAACAACGGTAAAATCACCGCCAGGGAAACCGACCTCGATGACAACACGTTCGATGTGGTCCTGGACGACATGGGGCGCATCGCCGCGCAGACCTTCAAGCAGATCTTCGTACAGAAGAACCGTGAGGCCGAGCGCGACAACATTTTTGAAAAATACATCAACCTGAAGCGCGAAATCCGCAGCGGCACGATCCAGCGCATGGAAGGTCCGAACTACCTGGTAAATCTTGGCGACGCGGAAGCCTTCTTCCCGCGCAAGGAGCAAGTCCCGACGGAAAGCTATCAGGTCGGTGAGCGCGTGCGCGGGTTGATTCTCGATGTGCGCAAGCAGGGCCAGAAGGTCAAGATTATCCTCAGTCGCACGCACCCGGAATTCGTGAAGAAGCTGTTCGATCTCGAAGTGCCGGAAGTGGCGGAACGCATCATCGAAATCAAGGCCATCGTCCGCGAGCCCGGCTTCCGCAGCAAGGTCGCGGTCGCAAGCTACGACCCGAAGGTCGATGCGGTGGGTGCGTGTGTTGGTGTTCGAGGCTCGCGCATCAAGGGCATCATCGACGAGTTGAACAACGAAAAGATTGACATTATTCGCTGGAATGAGTCGGCGGAAATTCTGATCACGAACGCGCTGAAACCGGCGCGTGTTGATTCCATCACCCTGGATTACGACAACCGCCGCGCGAGGGTTGTCGTTCCGGACGACCAGCTTTCACTCAGTATCGGCAAGCGCGGGCAGAACGTTCGTCTCGCGGCGCGCCTGTGCAAGTGGGACCTGGATATCGTGACCGTCACGCAGGAACAGGACTGGCGCAAGCGGACGCTGGAAAAGTTCCAGACTTTCGAGGGCGTGGACGACCTGCTGGCGGAATCGCTGTTCAACAGCGGCTTCGACAGCTTCGCGGACATTCTTGCCGCCGGCCCGGAAGCTCTGATGAAAGTGCCGGGCATTACCATCGATATCGCGGCGCAGATTATCCAGTACTGCGAAGAGAACCCCGAGCCGCCGGAAGTCATCGAGGACGTTGTTCATGCTGACGGCGCCCAGCGCCGCGCCGACAACACCTACGTCGAGCCCGGGCAGGAACTCGAAGAGGAAGGGCCGGCACAGCAAGGCGGCGATGGACAGTCCGTGCCACCGAAACCCAGCGGGCCGATCGATCCCTTTTCAAGGGCAGCGGAGTATGCCGCACAGGCGCCGACCCGCGAAGACATTGAGAACAAGACGTCGTGAGCGGCGCGGGCGGTACCGTTGTGTTGCATTCGGAGAGGCTAAAGAAGGAACCCGGCTTTTATGGCAGTGAATTCGGCAAAGGCATCAGACACAAGCGTGGTTCAGGCGCACCAAATCTACAAAGACCTCGGCATGTCCTTGAAGGATTTCAAGGCCAAGTGCGCCGAGATCGGGGTCAGCGTTAAGGGCGCCATCACCAAGCTCTCCGACGAAGAAGTAAGCGCAATACGGAAACACCTGGGTCTGGACACCGCGGCGGTGACAGAAACCGCGGAGCCCACCAAGGCGGAGATAGCCGCCGCGGAAGCCGCCGCCAAAGAAGAGGCCGAGCGCAAGCAGGTCGAAGACGCTGAACGCACGCGCAAGGAAGCCATCGCGAAGAAGCTCGGCGTCAAGCCGGAGCACACGGAATTCGTCGGGCAATTGCTGGGCGTCGAATTCGAAACTGCCGACGACGTTGACGACCAGGCTGTCCTGCGCGCCCAGAAGCTGGAAGTGATTTTTAAAATCGCCGCCGAGTTTGAGATTCCGCCCCGCGACGTACAGCGCATCGCGCGCGGGCTGGGAATTGAAGCCGGTCGCAAGGGATACAAGGGGTTCACGCCGTCAGAAGAATTCATGCTGCGCGCGATGGTGAAGCAGAAGCACACCACGCAAGAAGAGCGCATGGCGGAAGTCCAGGTTGAAGCCAAACCCGAGTACAAACCCGCACCTCCCACCGGCAACAAGGCTGTCGAAGCCAAGCCCGCAGCACCAGCCGCAGAGGCAACCCGCGCACGCCGCGGACGCGTCTCCAATGAGCAGACCCGCGAAGTCATTCCCGAGCGTTTCCGCGAGCAGGCCGGCAAGGGTCGCGGTCGCCGCGAACGCTTCGAGGTCAGCCAGCTCAGCTACGATCGTCCGAAGGGCAGACAGCGCCGCCGTGGTCGAGGCGGCCCGGACGAAGAGCAGAAGAAGATTGAGATGCCGACAGGCCCGGTCACGGTCGAGTTGCCGCTGAATCTGCGCAACCTGTCGGAGGCCATGGGGGTCAAGAACAACGAAATCATGGGGCGAATGATCAAGGAAGGCCTGCCGCCCCTGCGTATCAACGACACGCTTAGCAAGGAAATGATCGAGCAGATCGGAATCATCTTCGAACGCGAAATCACCGTCCTTGAGCCAAAGGACGCCGAAGACCTGATCGCCGAGCAGTTGGAACAATTCGGTGAAGAGGCCGGCACTGAAGAACCCCGTGCGCCGATCGTGACCATCATGGGCCACGTCGACCACGGCAAAACCAGCCTGCTTGACGCGATTGCCAGCCTCGACCGTGTCAGCGAGGAATCGGGCGGCATCACACAGCACATCGGCGCATTCCGTCTGGACCTGCTGCAGAAAGACGGCAAGTTCATTCCGTACCACGCTGACACGCACGACGAACAACCCGAAACCGCCGGTGCCAAGCGCCTGCGTGTGACCTTCATCGACACGCCGGGTCACGAAGCCTTCACCGCTATGCGCGCACGCGGCGCCAACGTCACGGACATTGCCGTGATCGTTGTGGCCGCCGATGACGGCGTCATGCCCCAAACCGAAGAGGCAATCGCCCACGCTCGCGCGGCCGAAGTCGAAATCGTGGTCGCCATCACCAAGATCGACAAGCCCGAAGCAAACCTGGCCAAAGTGCGCCAGCAACTCGCCGGCTTCAACCTGATGACACCCGACTGGGGCGGCACGACCGAGATCATTGAGTTGTCCAGCATCACTGGCGAAAACGTGGACAGACTAGTCAATGTCCTCTCCGACTATTCCGACCTGCTGGAGCTGACGGCTGTGGCTGACAAGCCGGCCGTGGGAACGGTACTGGAAGCCCACCGCGACCCAGGTCGCGGCATTGTGGCGACCATGCTGGTAAAGGACGGCAACCTGCGGCGTGGCGACGTGATTGTGGCCGGGCACGGCTATGGCCGCGTGCGTGCCATGCAGGAACCCCGCGGCGATGGTCTATACACGATCGAGTTGGCGGGGCCCAGCATCCCCGTCGAAGTCGCCGGTCTGGACGAAATGCCGGAAGCGGGCAGCCTGTTCCACGGCATGAAGGACCTCAAGAAAGCCGCCGAGATCGCCAACATGGTACGCCAGCAGGAGAATGAGCTCGCGCGCTCGCGTGGCTTTAGCCTGGAAGAATGGTCCAAGGCACGCGCCGGCACCATGGTCAAGGAACTGGTCATTGTTCTCAAGTGCGACGTACAGGGCACCGCCGAAACCATCAAGCAGGAGCTGGACAAGCTCAAGCACGAAGAAGTTCGCGTGAAGGTCATTCACAGCGCGGTGGGACAGATTTCAACGACGGACGTACACCTGGCAGAAGCGTCAGGCGGCATCGTAGTCGGGTTCCACGTCGGCGTTGATCACAAAGCTCGCGAACTTGCGGACAACCACCACGTGGATATTCGCACCTACGAAGTGATCTACAAGTTGATTGAAGACCTCCGCGACGCCCTGGCCGGGTTGCTGTCGCCGGAACTTGTTGAGCAGTACGAAGGCACGGCCGAGATCCGCCAAGTGTTCAAAGTCAGCAAGACTGGCAAAGTCGCAGGCTGCATGGTGACGAAGGGCTTTATCAAGCGCGATGCGAAGGTCAGGCTGCTGCGTGACGGTGTGCCGATCTATGAGACGGTCCTTTCCAGCCTGAAGCGCGAAAAGGATGACGCAAGCGAAGTACGCGAAGGTTTTGAATGCGGCTTGCAGATCAGGAACTATGACGATTTCAAGGAAGGCGACCAGATCGAGACCTATCGGATCGAAGAACACAAGCGGTCACTGGACAGCTAGACGCGGGATATTGGCAATTGTCAATGACGGCACCTCGCATTGACAATTCAGGTGAGAGAGACACGTGAGCGAAACGACGACATTGATGTTCCTTGCCCAGGAGGACGGCGGCGCGTTCTCCATGGCCCCGTTCATTCTGATGATGGTCGTGGTTGTGGTGATCATGTTCTTCATGAGCCGCAGTCGCAAACGCCAGGAGGCGGAGCATCAGGCCAAGGTCAAGAAGCTTGAGAAAGGTGCACGCGTCATGCTGACGAGCGGTCTGATCGCCAGCATCGACAAGATCGACGAAGAAGCACAGGAAGTACGCCTCATGATTGATGAGGAAAAGCGCGTGTACGCGACCTATGCTCTGGCGGCAGTCGCGAAGATTTTTGAAGAGACAAAGAAGTCGAGCGCAAAGAAGGAAGACTAACGTGCAAGGCTGGCGCAAAAAACTGACGGTCGCGACGCTGCTTATGGCTGCGTTCGCTACCTATGTTGACGCCCCGCGTCTGAACCTGGCATTCAATCTGGGTGACACGCTGAACGCCGTACGCGTGATTGACCCGGTCCAGCACACTCGCATGAGTCAACTGCTTGACGCGCTGATTGCCCAGGGCAACGGGCAGCAACTCGCGACCGACCTGCAGGACGGCAATGAGTCACTGAAACTGCTGAGCCACAACACGCTGTTGAACGGCGTTGTCCCGCCAATGTTTCAACTGCAAGAGCCTATCAGTTTCGGCAATGACGACCTCAAGCTCGGTGATACCGAATACCGGCCGCTGACAGGTCTTGCCGGGGTCTTGTTCAAGCTCGACTTGCCGCCACCAAGGTCAGAATCCCTTTGGCAGACGCCACGCACGCAATGCCCCACCGGCATCAACCTGACTCAAACCGCACGCGCACCCCCGCTCGCGCTGCGCTAGTACCCAATTCCCAACTTGAATCATTGTCGAAGACCTCGCGCACAGCATTTGCGCGAAGAGTCATCGCGCAAAGCAGTTCGAAACAGAAGAATAGAAAGAGAACTAGACATGTGGGACTTCATTCGACGTTGGCACCCGCTGATTATTCTTGTGATCGGCATTTATCTGGCAATTCCGAAACCGGCCCCCAACCCGGCCGAGATCGATGCCGAGTACCTGGAAATCAATGACAAGAACGATGACGGCGTCGTCGATAAAGAGGAGTTCGACGGCAACGATATCGACTTCGAGCTGCGAGATCGCAACAGCGACGGCGTTCTGACAGTCGGCAGCCAGTTCCGGTTCCCTCTGCACGACTACAAGATGAACCTGGGGCAGGACCTTAAGGGCGGCTCGTCTCTTCGCTACGTGCTCGTGCAGCAGGATCTTGTCGAAGCCGAAAACAAGATTCGCGAGTTATTGAATCCGCTTGCGGACAACATCGAACGCCTCAGCCCGGAAGCTCGGGCCAAGTTCGGGGAAGCGGCCGAAGGCGCCCCATTGTCGGTGGACATGTGGACGGAAGAAGACTTTGCGTTGATTTCGGACGTTCCGGGCGTCTATGACGAAGGACGCGCCGACGCCCTGCGCAAGTACTATGCTACCTGGAGCGCCGCCAAGCAGCGCAAGGATGATGCGGACCTGGTGGGCCCGACCATTGAAACCCTGAACCGCCGCCTCGGCTCAACGGGTATCACCGAGTTGAACATCGCGCCCCTTGGCGACAACCGCCTTGAGGTCAAGCTTCCCGAGTTCTCAACGATTTCGGAAACCGACCGCTACAAGCAGTTGCTGGAAACTACCGGCAAGCTCGAAATGCGCGTGCTCGCGCCGGAGGACGGCGACTTTCAGAACCTCAATGTCAACGAGTACCCCAAAGACGAAGGCTACAAGTACAAGTGGCTCGAACTCGCCCGCGACGATGTGTCCAGCGGGCTCGTCAAAGAACTGAACGGCAAGAAGTACGTCCCTGTGCAGGTGGTGGACGACTATGAAATCACGGGCCAGTCCCTCAACAACATCCAGCCCAGCAACGACCAGCAGGGGCGTATGGCCGTCAGCTTCGAGCTGAAGGGTCTGGCAGTCGCGCGCTTTGAAAACCTCACCAGCACGCACAAGAAGGCTGCGGCCGGCGGCAAGGACCCGCGCCTGCTCGCAATCGTTATCGATGAGCGCGTATACAGCGCCTACAGCATCGAGGACACCATCAGCGGCAGCGTGCAGTTGAGCGGCAACTTCAGCACCCAGGAGCGCGACGACATCATCAACGTGCTCAAGTCCGGCTCGCTGAATGTCAAGCTGCGCCTCGAAGGTGAAGAATCGGTCGGTCCAAGCGAGGGCGCCGAGGCCGTGCGACGCGGGCTGCTGTCGTTGGCGATAGGCGCGTTCCTGGTGTTCGTGATCGCGGTGCTTGTCTACCGTGGACTCGGCTTCCTTACAATTTTCAATCTGGTCATGGTGGTCACTCTCGTGATGGGCGCCATGGCGGCGGGGCTGGGCACGCTGACCATGCCCGGCATCGCCGGTCTGGTGCTGACGCTCGGCATGGCGATCGACGCCAACATTCTGATCAACGAACGAATTCGCGAAGAACGCGAACGAAACCAGAACATGCGCGGCGCGGTTGAAGAGGGTTTCAAGAACGCCCTTTCAGCCATTGTGGACGGCAACGTCACGACGCTGCTGACCGCGCTGA
Organism: Planctomycetota bacterium; assembly: GCA_019912315.1. GTDB lineage: Bacteria > Planctomycetota > UBA8742 > UBA2392 > UBA2392 > JACKID01. The sequence goes on along the minus strand of JAIOJA010000012.1, from coordinate 14,388 downwards.
TCCTGTTCAAGGTGGGCTCCGGCCCGATTCAGGGGTTCGCCCTGACATTGGCCATCGGTATCGTCGCGACGCTATACACCGCGCTGGCCGCCTACCGCGCAATGGTGTTCGGCATCCTGAACGTCAAGCGCGACGCCCAGTTCAAGATGGCCGGCTTGAGCTTTCTTCGTAACCGGAACATCAACTGGCTGCGCTGGATGGCGCCCGGCGCGATGGTCGCCGTTCTGCTGATCGTGACCGGCAGCAGTTTCATGATCACCCACGGCAGCGAAGTGCTTGGCATCGAGTTCCGTGGCGGGCACACGTTCCGCATCCAGATGAAGGAAGGCTATGAACGTGACACCATTGCCGCGATTCTCGTGGATGAAGCCACAGGAAAGGCCAAAGAGGAGTGGGCCAGCGACGTCGAAATTCAGCCCGTCTTCCGGCTCGGCAGTGATCTTGAGGCCGGCAAGGCCGACCGCTTCGACTTCCGCTTCCCCATGAAGCCCGAGTGGGAAAACGAAGACCCTGAAGTCGTAACCGACCGGCTGCTCAATTATCTGCAAACGGCCTACGCCGAGTACATGGTTGAAGAAGGCTGGCAGGCCGAGCCGGTGGGTGTTCAGGAGACGACCCTGCAGGTGACAATGGACTTGGGACTGAAGGATCCTGCAAAGTTCCGCGAGGACAACCCGGATGACTACGAGCAACTGTGGTTCTCCAAGGACCGGGCCTGGCGCAATGACGTAAACGCGCCGTCTACAAAAAAGGATGAGTGGTTCAGCGGCATTGGCGCACAGGCTGTGGTCTGGAACATGACGCCCAGCGCCTCTGGCGACCGGCAGACCTACGAGTTGCGCCTCACCGGTGTTCCGGTCACCGACGAGGCCGACCTGGCCAGCAAACGCGACCTTTTCCGCAAGGCCATTGAGCAACACATGACCGCAGATTCGCAGAACGTCGTCCTCGAGAAGGAGCCCGCATACGAGTACTTCGCCACACGGGCGAAGCTGAAGGTGCGCGCGGTCTTCCTTGAGCCCGTATCGGTGGAGTCGTTCAACAGCGGCGCGGTTTTGGCCGAAATCAATGAAGAGGAACGGGCCACCCTTCGAGGCGCGGGCCTGGTTGTCTCCGCCGTGCAACCGGACGGCGGTAACGCCGACGTTTTCGAGATCACGACCCAAAGCGACATTACCTTCAGCCCCGACCCAGAAGACAGCACGCACTTCAGCCGCATCGAGGGCGCACTGCAGGAGGCTGTGGCAAAGTGGGTCAAGGATGGCGAGCCCGAAGGGAACGAGATCAGCACACGCTTCTTGCTCAGCAGCGCGATCGGCGCGACGGTTGCCGCAGAATCACAATGGCGGGCTCTGTTCGCAATCGTTGCGGCCCTGGTAGTCGTGGTGATCTACATCCGCATTCGCTTCGCCAGCGTGGCCTGGGGTCTGGCGGCGGTCGTGGCCCTGCTGCACGACAGTTTTGTGGTGGTGGGCTTGATCGGTCTGGTTGACTACTTCGGTGCCGACATCAAGATCGACCTCACGGTTGTGGCGGCAATTCTGACCGTGATCGGCTACTCGCTGAACGACACGATTATCAACTTCGACCGTATCCGCGAGAATCTCAAGAACGATCGTTTGGCGACCGGCGGCAAGACGCCGCTGAGGGAGATCATCAACACCTCGATTAACCAGATGCTGCCGCGCACGTTCATGACATCGGGCACTACGCTCGTAACGACCATTGCCATGCTTGCCATCGGCGGCCCGCTACTTAAGGGCTTTGCTTTCGCGATGACCATGGGCATCGTTGTGGGTACCTTCAGTTCGATCTACATCGCTGGTCCCATCCTGCTTCTGTTTGACCGTGGAAGCTCTGGCGGACTGCTCGACTTGACTGAGGAAGAGCAGGAAGAAGAGGATCGCGCCCTGGCCAAGGCCGGGACGGCTGACGCGCCGGACGACGACGACTCCGGAGACGAGGCCGAGGCGGGAAAAGATGAAGAATCGAAGGAACCGAACGACAACGAGGACAAGAAAGACTAACCCCGTCCGAGAACCGGAATAGAATGAGGCGGCCTGGTGCCGCCTCATTTTGTTTAAGGAACAACATGGACATCTCCGCACTGCGCGAGAAGCTGGATCGCATCGATTCACAGATGCTGGCGTTGCTCGATGAACGCGTGGCACTGGCGCGTGATATCAGCAGCGCAAAGCGCGCAACCGGGCTGCCGCTGCGGGATGCCGACCGGGAACATCAGATGATCGGCGCCGCCCGCGCAGGTGAGTATGACACGCTGCGCCCACACGAGGCCGTCGCCTTCCTTGAGCTGTGCTTGTCCTTTACGCGACAATGCGTGCATCAGCGCGACTGCGAGTGCGAGCCCCGCAGCATAGCGATCGTCGGGCTCGGGCTGATTGGCGGCTCGCTTGCTATGGCACTGAAGCAGGCACAGCCGGCGCACAAGCTGTACGGCGTAGACGTCGATGGCAGGCTTGACGCCCCGCGTAATTCCGGGCTGTTTCACGAGCTATGGCCTGCCGACCAGGGTGCCGAAGCCGTCAAACATGCCGACGTAGTCTTCTTGTGTACTCCGCTGGCTCGAACGCTGGAACTTCTCGAAACGCTGGCCCAGGACGTTCCCAAACACGCAACGGTCACGGATGTTGCCGGCGTAAAGACAACGATTGCGAATTCCGCTGCCGCGACATTCAACTTTCCCGATGCGCCCTATTTCGTGGGCGGACACCCCATGGCGGGCAAGGCGCGTTTCGGATTTGAAAACGCGGATGCCATGCTTTTCGCGGGGCGCCCCTGGATACTGACCCCGGCGTCCGGTGATCCTGTGAGCAAGCTGAATACTCTGCGAACGCTGATTGAGAGTACAGGGGCAACGCTTCAACTGATGTTGCCGGAGTCCCACGATCGTACCATTGCCTGCGCCAGCCACCTGCCCCAGCTTGCGGCGACGGCACTGATGCTCACGGTAGGCGACCGGGCGAACGCCATCGCCGGGCCCGGGCTGCGTGATATGACACGCCTGGCAAGTTCCCCGGGCACCATGTGGAGCGAGTTGATGCGCCAGGTCCGGCCTCAGCTGATTGCCGAGTTACAGACTTTCAAGGCGTATCTGACGGAGCTCGAGATGGCAGTTCAATTTGGCGAGCCGCTGGACAAGTGGTTCAATCGTGCAAACCATCTTCGCGCCGGGTTGGAAGGCGTTGCGAACAACGCGCCGGGCGCCTAATCTCGGAGCGCGATCCAGAGGTCAAATGGAACACCAGCCAGTCATCGAGGCGCTTGACGAGTTCGTGCGCGCCCGCGACACCGGCGTCGGTACGACTGTGCCGGACCGGCGCGGCAAGGTTGATGCGGCCTGGTGGGCCGAAGTCCGGCGTGTCGTCAGCCGGGCCATACCGGACGACCGTGCGGGCGCGTTGATCTTCACGGATTCGCAGCGACGGCTGATCGACTTCGGACTGGTGGATCACCCGTCTATCCGCAGCGCAGCAGCGCACCCCGGTGCCCACCGAATCGAGGGCATCCAGCTGTTTCACGAATCCCTGGATGCAGTCCTGGATGACGTACTGCGCCGGGATGCGGTCAAGGAGCACCGCGCTGAACTTGACGCTTTGCAGCAGGATATCGCGCTTTGGCCGCAAACGCACCTTGCCCACATCCGCTATCGCGACGGCAAGGTAAACGAGCTTCTGGGCGACTCCCCGCGCTGCACGCACGCGCTGAAGCTGTTCGCCGAAATCGACGAAAAGCTGGAGCAACTCAAGCAGCTTGAAGCAAAAGGGCGCCTGAGCGGCGCGCTAACGGAATCAGAGCGCGGAACCCTTGCCACACTGAAGCGCTTCATACAGGCGCGGCGCGAGCAGTTGTCGGGCATTCTTGCCCCGGTTACACCGAAAACGGCAATCGTGCAAACCGAGCTGGCTTCGGCAGCCATGGCGGCCTCGGAGGCGGCGGAAGCGAGCGTGGCCCATCTGATCGAGCTGCAGGACAAGCGTCGTGGGCTGGAGCAGCGCGTCATCGAGCAGGAAAGCGCCGCGCGCCGCGTAACCCGCGACGAGATTGAAAAAGCCTTGACGCGTGAGCTGGATTCGGTCGCGTCCCTGTTGCGTCTCGCAGCGCGCTATGCTCGCAAGACGGAGTGCGCCGTGCCTCTCGACGAGGACACCATTCACGTCGATGCCAACCAGGCGGCCGACGCCGCAGATCACCTGCTGCACTACGACCCCCACCTGATCGACAACCCGCTGGCCGCGCGCTTTGGCCCGCCCGATCTGCTGCTGGCGCCCGGCGTCGGGCACGGCGTGTTTGACGCGTCCAGGAACCGCTGGATTCTGCCGCAGCGCTGTCCGACCAGCGCCATTGCCGGGCTTGCACACGCCGCGATTCTTTATCGCATGGAGGTGGATTCCCGCGAGTGCGGGAATCGCCTGCTGAACAGCTACCGCGAGAGTATTCCCGGCGACCACGGCGCGCGCTCCAACCTGAAGCTGCGCACGGCGTTGATTGCCGACTACATCGAATGGATGACCAAGGAAACAATCGGCGCTGAGGCCCTGCCGCGCGAGTGCCGCGAGTGGTTCGAAAGCAACATCGCGCCCGACAAGACGCAGCCATGGCTGCCGCCGGAGTATCGCCACAAGACCGCCCGGCAACTTGCACAGATTCGGTCCGAACTCCGTGCGCAAGCGGACAGCGCCGACCGCTTGTACAGACTGGGGGCGATCAGCTGGTTACTCGCCAAGGGCGATCCGGCTGAAATCGTGAATGCGGGGGACTGTTTTGAACGTGCTGTGAACCTGTCACCGGACCACACCCCGAGCGTCTATTCCGCAGCCGCCGTGAACATGCACCTTCAGCGCTATCAGCAGGCGATCGACGGGTTTCGCCGCTTCACCGAGCTGCATCCAGCCGGTTGGTGGGCGCGCAAGGCCGTCGAGCTATGCGCCGGCTGCCGCTAGAACGTGAGGCGGTTGTCGCAACGACATTCGGCCTCTCGCCCTTCGACAGGCTCAGGGCAGGCAAAGTGCGCGAACACTGCAAGCGCCGCATCCGTGTTTCTTCGTGAAATCCGTGGCTGATTTATCCGTTGCGTCGTGGCGCGGGGCGGCTATGACGAAGCTCGCCGCCGCTCCGTTCCCGTTCGGCAGGGCTCACGGTAACAGCTTGTGCGGACCAATCCCGAAAGTGCTCTAGCCAAGCCCGACCATGACGTTCTTCATTTCGCGCACGGCGCCGTCGATGCCGCTGAATACCGCCCGGCTGACGATGGCGTGCCCGATGTTGACCTTCTCGACGGGAATCTGCCGGATCAGACGGGTTACGTTGTGGTAGTTCAAACCGTGTCCGGCGTGAACCTGCAGCCCAAGCTCCCACGCCCGGTGCGCGGCGGTTTCCAGCGAGTCCAGCGCGCCCTCGGTTTCCTTGTCTGTGCGCGCGTGCGCGTACGGTCCGGTGTGTAACTCAATCGTCGAAGCGCCGCTCGCGTGGGCGGCTTCCACCTGCTTCATATCCGCATCAACAAACACGCTGACGCTAATCCCGGCCTTGCGAAACCGCTCGACGTGCGACTTGAGCGATTCCGCGTGCTTGACCGCGTCAAAGCCGTTCTCGGTTGTCACTTCCAGACGGCGCTCGGGCACGATCATCACTTCCTGAGGCTTCACATCCAGCGCAACTTTCAAAACGTCTTCCACCAGCGCCATTTCAAGTTGCAGAGATGTCTGCACAAGCTCGCGCAGCAGGCGCACGTCACGGTCGCGGATGTGGCGCCGGTCTTCCCGCAGGTGGCACACGATGCTGTCGGCGCCGCCGTACTCGGCCTGCAATGCCGCCTGAACGGGCTCGGGTTCGCGCCCGCCGCGTGCATTGCGGATCGTGGCAACGTGATCAATATTGACACCGAGTAGGGTCATGCCGCTTCTCCATTCGCTTTGATTGCGGTTGGGTTATACTTTTCGAGATGCTAGTGCTCGGTATCCATGACGGCAAGGACCCCGGTGTGGTGCTCATGCGCGGGGGCGCGATAGAGCGTATCGGCTTCGAAGCCGATTACGTCGATGACCCCTTTGAGTCCACAGGATTTCCCGCCCACGCCCTTGAACACATGCTTGCCATGGAAGGCATACGGGGCGAGGAAGTAGATGTGATCGCGTTTGCCGGGCAGCATCTGGCGCAACCTCGCACGCGTCGCGAGTTGCTGAAGCAGTTCGCCGAGTCCGGCACTTTCCGTGCATCAGCCAAGAAATTGCTGCGCACAGCCGTTCCGTTCACCAGCCGAAAGCCTTCGCGGCGCGAGCGCCTGCGCAACCTCGAGCGCCTGGGGCTGAAGCCCGACCGCAGCACGTTCATCGACCATCACCTGGCCCAGGCGGCCATGGCTGCGGCCAGCGCACACAGTCCCGACGGGCGATTGCTGGTGCTGTGCTGTGAGGGCAGCGGTGACGGGATTGCCGCCAGTGTTCACACCAGTCGCGGCGGACGACTGGAACGTGTTGCGACGATCAGCGACGACAACAGTCTCGGTTCATTCATCGAGACGATCACGTATATGCTTGGCATGGTGCCTGAGCGCGACGAAGGACTGCTGATGGAACTCGGCGGGCTTGCCCGGGGTCCCCAGCTTTCCAAAGTGACGAAGCGGCTCAGTATTCTCTTCGAGTTCGACCCGCTGTTGCCGTTGAACTGGCGACGCGCGGGCAACCTGCCTGAAACCTACGAAAGCGTCGAGTTCCTTCGCATGCACCTGCGCCGGCGCCGGTTCGACCACATCGCTGGCGCCGCGCGCAAGTTCCTGGAGCAGTTTCTGGGGCAGTGGATCGACCGCTGCGCGCTCAAAACCGCCTGCGACAGGGTTGTCCTGACGGGCAGTGTGTTCGGGCTGCGTTCATTGTATCCGGCGCTGGTGGAGTCCACTCGCGTCGCGCAACTGACTATTTGTCCCACACCTACCGACGCGGGCAACGCCGCCGGCGCCGCCATCATGGCCCTGGCCGAGAAACAGGGCGTGGAGCACGTGCTGCCCCTGGGGCACCCGTGGCTGGGCGAAGACGCCGGCGAGGGGGACTGCGCGGAATTCGCCCGCAAAGAAGAGTCGAAGGGCGGCGTCTGGATAGACCAGCCGGAGCATCTGGAATCGCGCGTCGCGGAGTTGATTGCAGGGGGCGCCCTGCTGGGGCGCATCACCGGCCGCGTGGACCTGTCAAGACTGGGGCTTGGCAACCGATCGCTGCTGGCGCGGGGTGACCTGCCCGAGTTGCGCTCGGCCTGTATGCAACTGTACCGACCGGACGTGTTTTGGCACGAAGTGCCGACCCTGATGCTGACCAGCGAAGTAAACGCCGAGTTCAAGGGCGCGGAAAAGCTGGCTCCCGGCAGCACAGGCGAGTACTGGCTGCAACCGAAACGGCCGCAGGGCTGGACAGGGCGCATGAACCCCACTGCGCCGGTACCGGTACAGATCACCGACGAAGGTGCTGACCCGTCCACAGCAGCGCTTATCAAGGAGTTCCGCAAGTCCGCCGGGCGCACCCCGCTGCTTTGCACGCCATGGCTGAACCGGCGCGGGCAACTGGTGCGGACGGTGCAGGACGCCCGCGAAAGCTGGCGCGCGCAAGGGCTCGACGGTGTGGTGGCGGGCCCGTACGTAATCATGCGGCGGGCGGACCCAGATGCGACAAAGCCCAAACACGCCGAACTGGCCCGCCGCGCCTTTTATGGCGGGCTGTGAGTCCGGCGTAGCTACGTGCTATTCCTCTCCACGCAGCAAACGCCCCATGGTCGGATTTATGGCAATCTTCAACGCGGCCTTGATGCGCTTGCCCGCACGCACCCCGTAGATGGCTTCGATCGCGTCCATCAGCGCGTAGGCTTTGTCATCCGTGTACGGGAACCACGCCACGCGCCGGCCCTGGTCCTCGCTGCCGGTGATCACTTTGGCTCGCAACATGGAAGCCGTGGCGGCCGTCGAGCGCGGCGTTTCCGGGCCCACCGGGACGCCGCCACCGGTACTTGCCCCCAGAAGCAGTGGATCGTTGAACGATATCCGCGCCGCCGGCAACTCTTCAAACTTCGCGCGGGTGCCCCGGTCCGTTGGGCCGAGCACGCTGACGTTGGACGCCGGAAGCAGGCGAAGAATTCTCAGTGTTTCGTCCACGGCGACATCGGCACGGTACAGCGCGCAGCCGGGACCCTCGAATCGTTCCGTTGACAGCTTGGCCTTGGGCGGCAACACTTCGAACACCGCGGCCTTCCACTGAATCCAGCGCCCCGGCTCTTCCCCCGCGGGGTAGGTCACGCGGGCGCCCCGCGCTACGGCATCTTCAACCAGCATCTGTGCGCGGCGCGGGTTGAAATGATCGTTGATGCTGGCGAGCTGCGCGTGATGACTGTTCATAGTCCGGATCGCGTCGATAAAGCGCATACGGAATTCGTCGTAAATTGCGGCGTCAATCACGATGCGCTCAACGGTGCCGGCACGCATACCGCCAGACGCGAAGGCGCACGTCAGCGCGGCGTGGAGGGCGCGCTCCAGATTTGCACCCTCCAGCACCACCAGCATGTTCTTTACCTTGCGAACAACCTCCACCGCGCAGCCGGACTCCGCGCAACGCGCAGCCACCCGAGTTGCCAGTTCGTCGTCCCCTTCGAAAAACACTTTGTCCGGGCGCGCGTCAATCAGTGTCTTGAGGGTATCGCTGTCGCCGCCGAGTACCTGCACCAGATTCTCGGGCATGCCCGCGCGTTGAAACAGTCGGCGCATGGTTTCATTCACGCGCGGGTGAAACTCGGATGCACAGAACAGCACCGCGTTACCTGTCGCCAGCGCATCAATCATCAGAGTCATGGGCAGCGAGAATGGCGACTGCCGGTCATTAGCGATCAGAACCACCCCGAAGGGCGCCATACGCACTTCGGTGGTGATGCCCTCATGCGTGACGGGAACCCCCGCGGCGTGCTGGTCCACAAGCAGGGGCGGGACAATGTCCTCCAGCGTCCGCAACGCCTCCAGCACCGGCAGGTACTCGCCCGTCAGGGTCTCTACCATCGGGCGCCCGATGGCCGTGGCCATGGATGGCACATAGTCCGAACGCTGGTTCACCATCTCGGCGCGCAGCTTGTCAAAGTACGGAAGACGTTGCTCGAAACGCAGGCGTGCCCAGTTCATCTGCGCCAGGCGCGCGCCCTCGATGATCGGCCCGGCAATTTCGGCGGGCTCCTCTGTTTGAGGCAGCGGCAACATACCGCTCGCGGCCGCAACGGATGCGGCAAGCGATGCGTCCCCCTCTTCGCCCCCCCACTCGCCTACGACTTCGGCGGCGTCACCCAGGCTCGCGGCCGCGTCGGATGCGCGTTCGCGCCATTCATCCTTCAGGGCCGGCACTTCCCTGGTTTCCATGTCGTCAAGCAAGCCGGCGCCCCGCGTGACCATGGCGGTGGCTTCTTCGCCGTCATCGCTGTCTTCCACAGGTTCGAAAGCAGGTCGCGCGTCGGCTTGATTTCTGGTAGCGACGATGGTGTCACTGGTTGATCCGGGCTTGTCCGGGTTCGCGAGTACGGGGCTGTCGGCCTTGTCGGCGTCGTCGCTGTCCTTGAGAGCCGGCATTTCACGGGTTTCGAACTCGGAGCCAGGACGCCCGCCATCAACGTAGTCGTGGTCAGCGACGTTGTCGTTCTGCTTGTCATCCGGTTTCTCGTTGTGCTCGCTCATTGCGAATCGCTGGATGCACCTTCTTGTTGCGGTCTTACCATCACACCGACGCCGGCCCGTGCGTCAACCAATTCCCGACCCGCGGAAGGACAATCCTCCGCGGTGCCGTCGAAACGCGAGTTTGATAGTGATCTTTTACCAGCATCCGGAACAGGCTGAATAGATCAGAGTGATTTGAAACTGAACCCCGGCGGGGAAACCGCCGGGGCTGGTTGCGGCTCAAACACCCGCAAAGGCTGTCAATCCCGCCATTCAGGGCGAAGAACGCCCATCTGGACCATGTCCAGGTACTCGCCCTCCACGAACATGTGCTGGCGCGAGATCCCTTCCTCAACAAACCCGGCGGCCTTGTACGCCTTGATGCCGCGCATGTTGTCGGCGTTGACGCGCAGGTATACACGGTGCAGGTTCAGGGTTTCGAAGGCGTACTTCAGCATCGCTCTCGCGACTTCACGCCCGTAGCCCTTGCCCCATTCTTCCGGGCGCCCGATTGTGATCCCCCACTCGGCGTTGCGGTGGATTGCCGAGATTCGGTGGAGCCCTGAAGCACCCAACGCGCGATCTTCACCCTTGATGCCGAAGGCCATGACGACATCTGTCTGGTTATCCATGGCCGGAGGCTCGGAATGCCGGGCCATCCAGGCTTCCTCAGACGCGACGTTGAACGGATATCGACCCACCAGCAGATTTCGCCGCACGCGCGGGTCCTGCAGGGCCTGCGTGAAGAATGCGGCGTCGGATTGCTCGGGCGCGCGAAACCACAATCTCTCAGATTCCATGTACACGACGGTCATGACGATCTCCTTTTCCGCCGCTTAACGGTGGACAGTTTCAAACCGGGGCCGGTTTACGCTAAACTGTCAGCATGAGCGAACACGACGAAAAGATTATCAAGGCGAAACAGAACATCGCCGAAAAGGGCATTGCCGAGGGCAAGGGCACGGGCATGTTCCCCGTTGCCAAAGACCGCCTGCCGCCAGGCCAGCGCCTTGTACAGGGCCAGTGGCCGGTGCTGGATTTGGGGCTACGCCCGGACATCAAACCCGAGGACCTGAGCCTCGAAGTCAGCGGCGCGGCGGAAGCCAAGAGCTTTAACTGGGACGCTTTCATGAAGCTGCCCCAGACCAAGCAGACCACCGACCTGCACTGCGTCACCACCTGGAGCATATACGACGCTGTGGTTGAAGGCGTGCTGTGGGTGGACTTTATGCGGCATGTACAGCCCAACCCCGGCGTCTCGCACGTGATGTTTCACGCCCACGACGGCTACAGCACGAACCTGCCGATCAACGAGTTGAACATGCCGCACGTGATGATTGTTCACAGCTACAACGGCAAGCCTCTCACGCGCGAGCACGGCGGCCCGGTGCGCATGTGGGTGCCGCACCTGTACGCCTGGAAGGGCGCCAAGTGGCTCAAAGGCATCGAGTTCATGACCGAAGACCGCAAGGGCTTCTGGGAAGTGCGCGGCTACCACAACCACGGCAATCCATGGAAAGAGGAACGCTATTCCTAACCGGATGCTTCGCGACAATTCGACCCGCATGAAACTCATCATTCAGATCTGGCGTTGGGGAGGCATGTCGATTGTCGGGGCGTTCGTGGCTTGCTACGTGGGCGCGCTGCTGGCCCACAACGCCCTGGGGCTGGTCGGGAACAACGAATCCGAACTTGGTGATTTCAGCGGCAAAGTGTTGTCCGCCACGGGTACGTCGCAGCGCTGGAACATGTTCGCGCCCAACGTCGGAACACTGAGTTACTCGCCAATTGTTGTGCTGGCTTTCAAGGACGGTCGCCGGATCGCCCTGCACAGCAGCGTTGAGCCCGACATGCCGAACTGGACCGAGACCTTTCCGATTCCCAACGGCGTACGGGGCGCCGTCCGCAATTACAGCTGGCGCTTTCATGTCGCTGACGGACGCATTCGCAAGTACGAATCACGCGCAGCCAGCGAGCTCCCCGAGTGGTGGCGAGTACGCACGGCCTACGCACGCTGGCGGGCGACAAAGTGGCTTGCCGAGCATCCCGGCGAGCGCGAAAAGCTTCAGCGAGTCGAGTTGTGGCGTTGCAAGATCCGCCACCCCGGCTACGGCGAAGTTCTGCACTGTGAGACGGTTGAAGTCATGCCGGTCAGTCCGTACGCGGAAGGCAAACTGTGGCCGGTAGCGGTTGATCCGACCTTTCCGCCTTACTGGTCGTGACGGTGCTGAACCCCTTCAAGACAATCCGGAAATTCTGGACGCAGCCGGTGAGGGCTGAGTTGGTAGCGGCGTTCCGGATTTCGATCGGCTTGATCGTGCTGTTGGATACAAGTTTCACCCTGCTGCCCTATGCGGGCGACTGGTTCGGCGCCGAGGGCCTGTATCCCGTTGATAGCTTCCGGTATTTCGTCGCCAGGGACTGGCGCTGGTCCCTCATCGACCCAGGGTGGTCCGTCACGACGCTGCAACTGCTGCTGGGTTTGCTGATTGCCTGCGCCGCGTTTACGACGGTAGGCTTGCTCACGCGCGTCGCGACCGTCGGCATGTGGGTGCTGCTGGTGAGCTTCCACATGCGAAACCCGGTTATCCTGAACGGGGGCGACGTGCTGCTGCGCTCGACCGTTTTTCTGCTGATGCTGATGCCGGCCGGCGCTAGCTGGAGCCTGGACAACGTCATACGCCGCAGACTGCTTGCGCCGGTGCAGCCGGGCGCGGCTCGAAAGCTGCTGGCCTTGCCGTTTACACACGCGGCGTACTGGGGCGAAGTGCTTCGTGGCGAAAGCTCGACGGGCTGGGTTCGTCCATGGAGTTTGCGCCTGGCGCAAATCCAGCTTTGCGTGGTCTACTTCTTCACGGGAGTAGACAAACTGCGCGGCATCAACTTTGTCAATGGCACCTACGGCGACTGGGCCGGCGGACATGCCGTGTTCAAGGCCTTGAACCACGGGACAATCTCGCGCTTCGCGGTATTCGGCGACCTGCCCTGGTGGCTGTTCGCGCCGGCGACCTGGATAACACTTGGATGGGAGATTGCTTTTCCCCTGTTGGTACTATGGAGGCGCACGCGCTGGTACTCGTTGAGTTTCGGGGTGCTACTGCACGTGGGAATCTGGGCGACCATGGAGGTCACCCACTTCAGCTTCACCATCATGGCGTTCTACTGGTTGTTCGTGCCCGCGGTGATACTCATGGACATGGCCGGCAAGGCAACAGGCTCAAGTGAACGCAGAAAGTACCTGCTGTTCTACGACGGCATGTGCCCGATTTGTAAGAAGAGCCAGCGCACTGTACGGTGCCTGGACTGGCTGAAGCGGTTCGAATTCGCCGACGTACACGACCGCACCCGCGCCGAGGCCGAGCTGCCGGAAGTAACCTACGGCGACATGCTGAAGGAAATGTACGTAAAGCGCCCGGACGGCAAGTGGTTCGGCGGCTACGACGCGTTCCGCGCCATGGCGCCGGTGCTGCCCCTGTGCTGGCCGCTGGTACCGTTCATGTGGCTTCCGGGCGCAAGATTCATCGGCAAACGGGTCTATAAATGGGTCGCCCGCAACCGCTACAAATACGCCAAGTGCGACGACGAATTCTGCAGCCTGCATTTAAAATTGCTGGCAGGAAACGAAGTGAACGACGAAGTCGTAGCCAAGATCGTCGACCTGCACCAGAAGTACAAGTCCAGTCAACAAGCGCCAGCAACGGGTTGATCAGCGACGATGAAAGGGGCGACATGAGGTTGTTGATTACATTAGCGCTAGTACAGCGTCAGGCAAGTCTTCCGGCAGCTAGTTGGTGAGCGGCTGGCCGGTGTAGGTCCACCGGTATGGCCCGGCATTTTCGTTGGTCCAGGCCACATACGCCAGCAGTTTCTCCTGCAAGTCCGGGATGCTCTCGAAGTTGCCGCGCCTCAGCACGTTGCGGCTGACCTCGGCGAAGTACAACTCCACCATGTTCAGCCAGCTTGCGTGGGTTGATGTGTTGTGCAGCGATACCCGGCCTCGGTGTTTGGCGACCACTTTCTCTACCGCCTCGGTCCCGTGGGCGCTCAGGTTGTCCAGCACCTCATGAATCCTTACATGCGATGGCTGCTGCTTGATCAGCCAGGTCAGAAAGTCGGCCACGTCGAGCATCTTGCGCTCAAACTCCGGGTCCTGGCTGTGCAGCCAGTAGCGGCTCCGGTGCGGCTTGATCTCGGCCGCGTCGAGCCAGACGCGCACCGTCTCGTGCCTGATGGCGGGCAGCAGGGTCAGGCTCAGCGCCGTAGCCGCCAGCAAGCGCAGCGTCCAGTGGGTGTGCGGCAGGCCGTGGTCAGACGGCGGCGTGCAGGCCAGCGCGAGAAGCCGGTGCTTGTCCTGAGGGGGAAAAATCGGGAGGCCGCCCGCTGCGGTGTTTGTCGTGCAATGCCTCGACACCGCCTTCAGCGTAGCGACGGCGCCAGTCGATCACGCAGTCACGCTCAAGGCCGACTTTGCGCGAAATGGCGCTGTTGGACTCACCATCGGCGGCCAGAATCACGATGCGCGCGCGGCGCGAAAGGCGGGCTTCGGTGGTGCCGGAACGGCGCAACTTCTCAAGCTCGGCACGTTCGGCGTCGGAAAGTACAATGGGAACTTCAGGTGCAGGACCAGGCATGGGCAGGCTCCAAAGAGACGTACCCATGCATCGGCAAATCATGTCGAGAAAGTTGCCTGACGCTGTACT
>JAIOJA010000058.1 GCA_019912315.1 Planctomycetota bacterium | reverse complement strand
TGACCTTTCCCCCGAAAACTGGTCCAGGTTGATTGATAGTCTGGAGTGGTTGAAGGGAGAAACAGCATGGCAAGGAAACGGTTCAAGCCCGAGGAGATCGTGGCGATTCTGCGCGAGGCGGAACGCCTCGGCAGCGTCCAGGAAGTCATTCGAAAACACGGCATCAGCGACCAGACCTTCTACCGCTGGCGCAAGATGTACGGCGGCACCGGCGCACCCGAGCTCGCCAAGCTGAAGAAGCTGGAGGCCGAGAACACCAAGCTCAAGCAGCTCGCCGGCGACCAGGCCCTGGCTATCCAGACGCTCAAGGAGGTGCTGGGAAAAAAGGGCTGGGCCTGAAGCCGGTGGTCAACCTGCTTCAGGAGAACGGGCTCTCGGAGCGCAGAGCCTGCACTGCTCTCCGGGTCAGCCGCAGCAGCGCCCGCTACCGGCCCCGGCCGATGGACGAAGTCGAGAAGCTGGTGCGCCAGGAGCTGGTGCATCTCGCTCGAAGGCACAGGAGGTATGGAACACCGCGTCTGACGGCCTTGCTGCGCAGGCACGGTCTGAGAGTGAACCACAAGCGAGTCGAGCGGCTCTACAAGCTGCATGGGCTGACGCTGCCGCGAAAGCGGCCGAGGAAGAGACGCAAGCCGGTTGGAGAAGAGCGTCCGAGGGAAGCAACGGCCAGGAACGACGTGTGGAGCTACGACTTCGTGCATGACCAGACCGAGTACGGCGAGAAGCTGAAGCTACTGGTGATCGTGGACGAGCACACGCGGGAGTGCCTTGAAGTGCGGGTCGAAAAGCGCATGGCCAGCCTGCAGGTGCTGGAGACGCTGGACGAGCTGATCCATGAACGGGGTGCGCCGAAATACGTCAGGAGCGACAACGGCCCGGAGTTCCGGGCAAAGCGGCTTAGGAAGTGGATGGAGACCCAGGGTGTCAGGCCGATCTACGTGGAACCCGGCAGTCCCTGGCAGAACGGCTACGTGGAGAGCCTGAACGGCAAGCTGAGAGACGAGTGCCTGAACGAGGAGTTGTTCTACAGTCGCGGGGAAGCGCAGGTGCTCGTGGACTGGTGGAGAGAGGTGTACAATAAAGAACGACCGCACATGTCACTGGGCTACAGAACACCGGCAGAAGCGGCCGAAACTAACATTACGGTGGACCAAAGGACGGGGTAAGGTCAACGTATCTCGTGACATTAATGTTTTCGCCATAAACCGAGGTTTCGGTGCCCTATGCTGGCACTCAGGCTACAATTGAAGCCATGTCGCAGGCACTGACCATGCCCCAATCCCCCAGCCCGCTACCAACCGTGGTAGTCCGCCAAAAACGTGATGCGTCTCCGACAACAGTATGTCATTGGCGGTTTGCATCAAACGAGCTTACTGAAGCAGGTCCGACAGCCACGTCCTCTGGGGTGACCGCGGCCACATCGCCATGTCCACCCAACAAATCCGGCAATTACTACAGTGGCGGAACCTACGACCCTGACACGGGCGCTGCCTTCCAAGTTGGGAAAGGCAAAGAGGGTAGTGACTCAGAAGATGGAACTTCCACGGAGCCATGGGGGGATTTGACAGAAACCCAGCCCGACCCAGAAACAAAGAAGCCATGTGACTTTGATAATGTCCGCCTAGATGGCACCTTTGGCCAACAGGGGCAGCAGGGTAAACTGGGATGGCAGTGGGAGCAGCAGGGCGCACAGGTCAATGACGAAAACGCCAACGTGGGCAAGGGTCTTGGTCGGCGATCCTGGAATCTCGACAAAGGCGATATCTCGCTGCATCTCAAAATCATCGTCAAGATAAAAGACAAGAACGAGGATCCGAAGAAGTGGATAACATGCACAATGACGTGCAAGGCATGGGGAAACTATACGTACATTGCCTCAAGGAAGGCGGGCAAGCAAGGTAAGCCTGCAACCCTCATCTGGGGACAAGGCACTGACCTAGAAAAGGCATCATATTTTGACGACAAGGGCAACACCGTCAAGCGTGGCAAGTTAGGGGACGACGAAAAGGTTGAGGACGATGAGTGGGTAACATATCACAGGTACCCATGCAAAAATGGAACCTATGACATCTACGAAAGCATGAGAAAAGGTGCATTGTCGCGAATCTGGAACACTAAGACACAACAGTTTGAGAAGACTGATCACGGAACGATGTATCAGTGCGAGGTTGATTGCGAAGGTACAAATTTCAAACCAAACAAACTGAGGGCCTACCACCCCACACTGCCGCATGCCGGTCCGAAGGGGAGCCCAAAGTGGTCCACCACCGATGATGGGACGTTGAAATGATAGCTGCGTCGACGCTGTGGCCTTACGGTTCATTCAACGCAATCAGTGTGGGCTTGCTGTGCTGCGCGGTGCTCGCGCTAGCGCACGTGGCGAGCGCAGAAACTGCCAGAATGGGTAGAGGAAGAATTAAAATCGGCCCAAATCACGACAATAGACGTGTCAGCCTTGACGGTTTTACTGAGCTTGTTCTATCGGCCGTCCCAGAGCATCGTTGTACTTCAATTATTGGTTCGGCAAAGAAGCTGGAAGCCTTGACTATCGATGGAACCAATGTGACATATCACCAGTTGGACGCCCTCAAAACGCACAAAGATACGCTTGTCGCGTTGGAGTTGTGCCGGTGCATTCTTGTCTTGGACCGCAAGGCCGCGTTGGCACTTGCTTCTCTAACTAAGTTACAATCGCTCACGGTTGACGAAGTGGTTATTGATGGGGCTGCGGGAGACGTATCTTCAAATGACTTTACTAAGCTGACAAGTCTACTGTCGCTCAAAGATCGCAGCGACGAATTGCTGGCATTGCTCCCGCTCGCAACGCTGACAGAGTACCATTGCCGAAACTTGCTTGGCAGCACACTTGAACTCCTGAAGCCTGCTCGGAACCTTGAGGTACTTGTTGCTGAGAGGTATGAAGTTGACGACCAGAGGTTTGCAATTCTTGCCCGCTTCCAGCAGCTCCGACGGCTCGAACTTCGGAATAACCCTAACCTACTACGGCCTCCCAAGCAATCCCTTGCGGAACTCAAAGAGTTGGGCTCGCTCGAAACACTGCTGGTCGGAGAACTGCCAGTAGATTTCGATGAGCTAGCAACGACTCTATCTGAGCTCACAATGCTAACCACGTTGACGATTTCATTCATGGAGGTCACCGAATCCGGCCTTGCCGTCCTTGGTCAAAGCAAGTCGCTACAGAAGGTCAGGTTGGATAACTGCACGAGCCTCACTGCCAACGGCCTTGTGGAGTTATGTCGTGCTCTGACAATTCACGACCTCGACATAGAATCTTGCACGGGGCTGAGTTCAGACGCAATTCGCGGGCTAGGTAGAGGAGGACATCTAACTAGGCTTGTAATACCGGTACAGCTTGCAGATGAACCCCGCGCCAGTGACGCCGACAAGGCCAATACATGGTCTGACAGGCTATTGTCGTGCATTGCGGCCAATTCGTTCCTCAAGACAGTTACTGTTCCTCGAAATACGACGGCAAGCGGCCTGCGTGCAATCTACAAACATAAAGGTGTTGAAACCCTAGACCTGCGCCGTGCCGAGGCAATGACCCTTGGGGATCTGCGATTTCTTTCTGGTCTGCCGGTCCTGCAATGCATCATGCTGTCTGAAGACCAAGCGCCGGCAGGAGTGGCAGAAGTATTATCACAATGCGTGCGTATGGAACACCTGCGTCTCGAATGGCATGACTCGATCATTGATGGCATGCTCGACTTACTGGATGGGCTTCCGGAGATTGGATTACGTTCCTTGCATATATCCATGAAAAACGCGGGCGGCAAGCAGCTGGCGCGTGCAATTGCGCGGCTTAAGTCAGTCGAAACGCTGGTGGTACAGTCCGATACCGGCTGTTCGGTCGATATGATTTCTCACTTGTCGAGGTTACCCCGTTTGACAAAGCTAGGCGTGGATGTGAAAAGCGAGCATGATTCGCTTGAAGTCGTTAACGCCTTGGGTTCCCTGAAAACCTTGTCAGAACTTGACCTGGGGGCTTATTCCTTGACGGACGAGGCGTTGACGAATCTTACGAACTCTCTCGACCTGTCCAGTTTGCACTTCTCGATGGTAGATGTTAGTGAATCTGCGATGATTAGGATATGCAGAGAGAGAGGGAATCTAGAACTCACGGGGTCGCGATAGTTGTCTTACCGACGGCGCTGCCTGGTATGCTCCGTTGGCAGCATGCATTTCAAGCGGGTTCATCTTCGTCACTTATCTAATCACGCCGAACTTTCGTTCTTGAGGGTTCCATTCGAGCCGATCTTGATTCGCATCCCACCACTCTTTCTTTCGCTTTTGCGTATTCGGACTCGGCCAGCGGTCGAGGCATGGCATTCTCCAAGTTAATGGGTCTATGCTAAGCCTATCGAGCAGCCTCCCAAGCAGACTTTGACGGGTTTGAAACAGCCCCTTAAACAGGCTCTTAGCCGTTAGTGCCTTCGCTTTCACTTACCCTGTGTCGGATTGGTGATAATACTCGACTCAGAGTCCCATACCGTTGGTCCCGATCGCTCGCAACTACGGCGCGCATCCAAAGACTCTCAATCAGTTCGCTGTGATCAACACTATTTCTTACGCCATGCAAAACGAGTGCGTGAAAAACCAGCAAAAAGAACTGGCTCCCTGACTCAACCAGTTCTTGTGCATGGGAATTCCGCGCCGACAAGTATCTCTCACGTACCACACCTACGAAGTCCTTACTTCCGGCCAACTGCATGACCACCAGCTTCAGGTTAGGCCCATTTGGCGGAACATTGTGCCTTTCTCGGTGAAGTAGCGACGCGTCTTTCCTCTTGTCTGCAATCCGAACTCGATTGCCCTCGCGAACAGCAGCGGGCGCTTCTCC
>JAIOJA010000057.1 GCA_019912315.1 Planctomycetota bacterium | reverse complement strand
TCAATTCGTTTCCGTTCATGTCGTAAAGCGTAGAGTAGGCGTCGTGGTAGTATCCGTGGATGAACCACCAACGACCCTGATTCAAGGCGAAACGGACCTGGTCGGCGGGTGGTTCAGACGCACGAAACCGAAATGCGGTAGCGGGGCGACCGCTTGATGCATCAAGAATTCGAACCTCGACGTGCTCCCGCTTGTGCTCGTAAGTAGCAACATATTTGTTACCTGCTTCCAATTGCCCTGGGCACCCATACGCAGTCCAAAGAACGCCACCATCGACCCACCCCAATGCAAGCAGGGTCGACTCGTGATGAAGCAAGATGCATTCACTCGAAACGACTACTTCAAAGTCGTCAGAGCGACCCTTCACCAGGCCAGTGTTTCGCGTCCATACCTCGCGTCCTGACCTGTCCCGGAGGGTTACGAGAACTTCGCCGGCTGCATTCGTCGTGCACAAAGCCGGTTTGTCCAGACCCACTCCTGTTGATACGTCTACTGGCTGGACGAAGAGCCAGTCGTTGTCCGCCTCTTCCCACTGGTGGCTGGGGATCGAGAAGTTGCCACGGTGATTCGCGACAGCACTCAATGCTCGCCCATTCCTGGGGTCTATGAGTCTGCCCCCCGACAGAATCGCCGACTGAGCCCACGGCGGCAGGTTCAGAGGCAACCCGTCAAAATCAGTGACCGTAGCGCGCTTGAACAGCGCTTCGTTGATCTCAAGATTGTTGATGTGGTAATCAATGCGCGATCGCTTAGTCTCGGGAAACGGTGGACGCTCGACGGGATCTGTTTTTGCTACGCATCCACATAGAATTGCGCCAAAGAGACTTGCTACTGCAACGAACGATCTCATACCGTTATTAACGGGATTGAGCCAAAAGGTTCACTTAGTCAGGTCATGTACATCCCACAAACCTGTTGAGTAGTAGCGTTCGCCGGTGTCGGCGAAGACGGTCACGATGCTGGCCGCTGGCTCAACCTCTGCGATCTTCGCTGCTACCGCCAGGTTCGCGCCGCTGCTTTGGCCGACGAAGATGCCGTTGCGGGCGAGTAGCTGGCAGTGGTCGGCGGCCTCGTCGATGGTGATGTCGACGCGCTCATCTACGAGTGACTCGTCGAAGATCTTCGGGCGGATCGCGTTCGGCGTGCGTAGCGGTTTTAGACCCTCGATTCCCGGGAAGTCGTCGGGCACGACCTGGACGATACGGATGTTCGGGTCGTGTTCTTTCAAGCGCTTTGCAATCCCTGTCAGCGTTCCGCCGGTGCCGACGCCGCTCACAAAATGCGTGATCTCGTCGGTCTGGTTCAGAATCTCTGCCGCGGTGCCAAAGTAGTGCGCATCAACGTTGGCCTGGTTGGCATATTGGTCGACCAGCAGGTACTTGTCAGGCTCGCGCTGGGCCAACTCGTGGGCATGGCGCAGGGCTTCGTCGTAGCCGAGCACAGGGTCCGTGAGAATCAGCTCCGCCCCGTGGGCGCGGATGCGGCGCTGGCGCTCTTTCGATGCATTGCCCGGCACGACCAGCGTGACGGGGATACCCAAGGCCGCGCCGATCATGGCGTAGGCGATGCCGCTGTTGCCGCTGGTTGAATCCAGCACGCGGCGTCCTTGCAGCGAGTCTTCCTCAAGCACACGCGCCAGCATTCGAAACACCGCGCGGTCCTTGATGCTGCCGCCCGGGTTCATCCACTCGGCCTTGGCTTTGATGCTCAATCGCGGGAACCGATTCTCGAACACGTTCACGTCAAGCAACGGCGTGTTGCCGATCAAACCCAGCGCGGGGATGCGGCGTTTGAGATCGTGCAGAATGTCGGTCTTGGTCGTCATGGCGATGTCCTGAGTAGAAACACAGGAATGAAGGCAGCTTCATCCCTGCAGACATCGCACCTCTTCCTGCTCAAAGTCGTGCTCGAACAACTCGAACGAATGAAAGTCGCCCGGCTTGCCCTGCTGCACGCTGACGATCACGTAGCTGTACCCCGGCCAGGCCGCGGCGAGATCCGTTTCGCTGGGGCGGGCCGGGTGGTCAGGGTGGCTGTGGTAGATGCCGATGATGTCGAGCCCGGCCTCACGCGCCTTGCGGTCGGCAAGCATGTAGTCCTTGGGGTCGAGCTCAAAACGGTCGTGCGCGCGCTCGGTGTTGAGGTTGCCCGTGCGATGGGCCTCGACGCCTTCACGGCCTTCCTTCGACACACGACCAACAATCACGCCGCAGCATTCGTGCGGGTAGGTTTCAGCAGCGTGGGTTTCGATATGGGCCCGAATGGCGGGCGTAATGGTCAGCATGATCAAACTCGAACAGGGTCAATGAAGTCAGAACGGCGGGCGCCGCTACAGACAACAAAGACAGCTGTTCATGAACATGCTCATGCCCCGAATGCTAGCGGAGGCTCCCGGAACGTCAAGCGGTAGATGCGGGCGGGGGTTAGGGCTTGGGGAACGGCTGCGTCACTCCTGCTCGACAATCTCGCTAGTTTCGACGTGATAGACGTATCCAGCGGCCTCTTCCGTTGGCCGGAACGTGATTGTCCCTCCATCGACCTTTTCACCATCCGAGCTTGTGACGGCGACGGACACGTCTTCAATGCTATGCCAGGGCGTCAGCGCGGTTTCCCAGTCAATGCGGGCGTGCGCGTTCTCGAGGGACAGTCCCTCGTACAACCCGCCGTCAATGTCCTGCACAATCAGTTGACTGGTGGTAAGCACACCCGCTCTTGGGCTTGGCGGATAGGGTCCCAATCCGGCCCAGTCTGTGGCGACGCCGAGCACGACAAGCGCCAGCACCAGCGCAACCAGCCCGGCGGCGACGGTCGTCAACAAAACCTTGAGACCACCCTTCACTCGCATTCTCCCCTAAGCCCCACCAACCCATTCTCCGTCGATCAGCAGCTCGTATGGCCGGTACTGGTTCTTGTACTCCATGCTTTTGCAGCCCTGGATCCAGTAGCCGAGGTAGTAGTACGGGACCTTCTTCTTCTGGCACAGCTCGATTTCTTTCAGTGCGCTGAAGACGCCAAGGCTGCGTTTGGGCTCGTCGGGGTCGAAGTAGTGGTAGACGCTGCTGATGCTGCGCTTGCTGACGTCGCACAGGCTCACACCAAGCAGCTTGTGGTTCGCGTCCCGGTACTCGATCTCGACCGTGGCGACGCAGCTTGAGTACAGGAAATCCCTCATGCTTTCGCGGTCTTCGCCCTGGGGGCTGCTGGCGTGCTGGGCACGCAGATAGCGCTTGTAGACGTCGTGCTTCTCGGGCGTGAGGTCAGGCTCGATCACATGTATGGTGATGCCTTCGTTGCGCCGCAGCACGCGGCGCTGGCTGCGGGACGGCGCGAACTCACGCACGGGTACACGAATCGGCACGCACATCCGACACGCGCTGCACGCCGTCCGGTACAGAATGTTGCCGCTGCGACGGAAGCCGCGGTCCATCAACTCGTGGTAGGCCGCGGGGCTGAGTTGCCATACCAGCCAGGCGTCTTCTGTGGCGATGCGGTCGTCAAGGTAGCTGCAATCATGGGAATGGGGACCCAACGGCACAGAGTGCGGGCCGATCAGCGCTTCGAGGCTGAGACGGTGGCTGCCCATGTGCACAGTATAGCCCGGGCGTCATGGCTGTTCGCTATTGGGACACGAATTTTTAGAATCGCGCTTCAGGTTTCCATGAGCAGACGGCATCGCAACGGCAGGCTGCACACAGGGCGCACCGGCGTTCTGATGGTCGTTGCCGTGCTGCTGCTGGGCACGGTGCTGTACTACAGCGGCATCCTGCCCTTCCGCCTGCGCCCCGATGGCATATACGGCGGTAACGCCGAAAGCGCCCCCGCGTGCGCCGCCGCGGTGATCGAACGCCCGCCCCTGTACCTGCCCAGGCCTGACAATAAGCGCAGCGGCTATGTCATCGTGACGCGAGTGATCGACGGCGACACCATCGAGATCGACCGCGGCAAGGGCGAAAGCATAAGGCTGATCGGCGTTGACTGCGACGAAGTCGGGCGAGACAAAATCGACCCGGAGAGCTTCGGCTGGCAGGCCGCCATGTGGGTGTTTGAGCAGATGGAGCCCGACGCCCAGGTACGCCTGCGCTACGACGACGAGCGCGAAGACAAATACGGGCGCACGCTTGCCTACGTCTACCTGCCCGACGGGCGCATGTTGAACGAAGAGCTGTTGAAGCAGGGCTGGGCCAGGATCATGCGCATCCCGCCGAACACCAGGCACGCCGACGAGTTCAAGAAGCTGCAGGCCGAAGCAAGGGACAAGGGCGCAGGTCGCTGGCGATAGAGGGCAGGCCTTCGGTCAACTGCGAAAGCAGGCGGGCCGCCTGTGCTCCCTTGCGCCATCCCGCCCCGCAACTACATACTCCGCCCATGGCTGATACCGTTACGCTGGTCAAAAAGCTTCCTGTTCTGAAAAAGCGCTCACCCACCATGCACAAGGGTGAGGCCGGGCGTCTGTTTTGCCTGGCGGGCTCTGTCGGCATGGTTGGTGCGGCGGCGCTGGCGTCGCGGGCCGCGCTGCGCTGTGGCGCGGGGCTGGTGCGGGTGGGCATGCCCTGGCGTCTGGCGGCGGTCGTGGCCGGTCGCGACCCGAACGTGATGACCAGCGCCCTGCCCGAAACCGA
Source organism: Planctomycetota bacterium (assembly GCA_019912315.1). Taxonomy (GTDB): domain Bacteria; phylum Planctomycetota; class UBA8742; order UBA2392; family UBA2392; genus JACKID01. The sequence goes on along the minus strand of JAIOJA010000057.1, from coordinate 122,397 downwards.
GGACGGCACCATCAGCGCCATGTCGCCGGCGAAGATCCTGAAGCAGGCCGAGGGCTCCGACGTGATGCTGATCGGGCCGGGGCTTTCGCAGAACCCGCAAACTGTGCAGGCCGTCATCAACCTGCTGCCGCAGGTGAAACAGAAACTGGTGATCGACGCGGACGGGCTGAACGCCATTGCCCACGATGAATGTGCCGTGCTGAAAGACATTGACCGCACGAAGACGCTACCCGTGCTGACGCCGCACCCGGGCGAGATGCTGCGCCTGCTGGGTAAAGAGTATGACGGCGCCAGCCTGAAAGATGGCGACGAGCACCGGCGCCAGGTGGCGGTCTCGTTCGCGAAGAAACACAGGGTCGTGCTGGTGCTGAAGGGCTATCACACCATCGTGACCGACGGCTTGCGCGCGTACATCAATGAAACCGGCAACCCGGGCATGGCCAAGGCCGGCATGGGTGACGTTCTCAGCGGCGCGATTTCGGCGTTCATCTGCCAGGGTTTTGACGCCTTCGAAGCCGCCTGCCTTGGCGCGCACGTGCACGGGCTTGCAGGGGATTTGGTTTGCGCCAGAATGGGCGAAATCGGCATGATCGCAACCGACGTAATGGAAGAACTGCCGGAGGCCGCGCGCCGCCTGCAATCGGAGAAGGCATGAGCGTACGCGAGACCGAGGACGCCTATCTCGTCCCCAGCTACACCAAGCTGCCCCTGACTGTGGTGCGCGGCGAAGATGTCTGGGTGTACGACGAGAAGGGCGAAAAGTATCTCGACCTGTACTCCGGGCACGCCGTCTGCGGCATCGGGCACTCGCACCCGAAGCTGGTGAAGGCCATCAGCGAGCAGGCGGGCAAGCTCATCTTTTTCAGCAACGCGGTTTATAACGACACCCGCGCCGAGGCCGCGAAGCTGCTGATCGAAAGCGCGTATCCGGGCAGCAAGAGTGTTTTCTTCGTTAACAGCGGCACGGAGGCCAACGAAGTCGCGCTGAAAATCGCGCGCCGGGCAACGGGCAGGCCTCGCGTGATCGCCATGGAGAACGGCTTCCACGGGCGCACCATCGGCAGTCTAAGCGCCACGGGCAACCAGAAGCTGCGCGACGACTTTCCCGAGAACCTGTCGAATCTGACCGACTTCGTGCCCATCGGTGATTTTGACACGCTCGAAGCCCTGATGGGTGAAGACGTCGCGGCCATCATTCTTGAGCCGATCACCAGCGTCGGCGGCGTGCGGATTGCCTCGCGCAAGTATTACGATTCCTTGCGCGAACTCTGCCTCGGCTATGGCACGGCGCTGATTTTCGACGAAGTCCAGACCGGCTTCGGGCGCACGGGCGAAATGTTCGCCGGTATGCACTGGGGGCTCGAGCCCGACATCACCACCAGCGCCAAGGGCGCTGCCGGCGGCTTTCCGCTGGGTTGCGTGATATTGAACGAAGCGATCGCGAGCGCCCCGGCGCCCGGCGAGCACGGCTGCACCTTCGGTGGCGGTCCGCTGGCGATGGCGGCCCTGAAGGCGAACCTGGAGATTCTGAAAGAACAGAAGCTCGTTGAAAACGCGCGCGAAATGGAAATTGTCGTGCGCGATGTCCTTGGCGCGATCCCGGAGATTCTCGCCATTACCGGCAAGGGGCTGCTGCTCGGGCTTGAGCTCGAATGCCCGGCCAAGCCGATTGTGCAGGGGCTGCTGTCACGCAAGATCATCGTCGGCGGTTGTGACCGCCCCAGCATGATCCGCCTGCTGCCGCCGCTGACCGTCAGGGAAGAGCACATTCGTATGCTCGCCGACGCGCTGGTGGAGGCGCTGGCCGTTGCCAAGCAAGGCGCGTGAGGCCTACGGTTTGCGGTAGACGTTCAGGCCGATCTTGTAGTTGCTGTCCTTGTACTCGATGGTCTGGTTGCCTTCGCTGCTGGCAACGATGATGGTCTTGCCGCTTGAGCTGGGCCCAAACTCCTTCGACAGATCAACCGTGATCGTCAGTTTGTCGCCTTCAACTTTCATATCGACGTTTTTCATGACTGCTCCCTGGTCGTTCGCAGCGACGAATCTCGTATTGGCGGCTCACGGGTGCAAGGGCAAAAGTACCGTTCGATACGAGGTCAGGCTCCAAGCATCCAACTGCGTGCGGAAGAAAACGCGGTGACGAGTCCAAACAGCAGCAACAGCAGTGCAACTGCGGCGACCCCCTTGAGGTCCGGACGCTTGGTGCGACTTGCCTCTGTGAGCGCGATGAGGTCAAGCAGCGCAACCATGGGGATTCCTACCAAGGCCACACTGATCATCTGGGAACGAAACTTGAAGAGTGTCATTGCACCCTGACTTCCGCTGGCGTACTGCACCGGCCCGGCGCTACCCGGGCCGGGTACAAAAGCCAGCAAACCGAAAACCAGGGCGAAATACATGCTGGCCGCGAATGCGAAGGCGACGCCTATGTAAACCCGATCCGACCCGCGCGATTCAGTTTGTCGGAGCGTGAGTAGGGATGCAGCCAACGCGACAACGGCACAGGCGATTGGCAGATAGATGTAGAAGCCGGAGGGCATCGGGTCGCTCCTGCCCTTAGTCTAACACCGGATTTCGAGCTAGGTCGCCCTTGCTATCGCTTCGAGTGCTTCCGGGTTGGCGACGCTGCTGAGGTCGCCGATGTCTTCTTCGCCTAAATACTTCTTCTGGATGAGGCGGCGGAGGATCTTGGCGCTTCTGGTTTTGGGCAGGTCTTCTGCGAAGAGGACGGCCTTGGGGCGGTCTACTTTGCCCAAGGCGTTCACGACTGTCTGCACTAGCTCGGCGCGCAGGTCTTCGCTGGGTTTGTGGTTGGGGTGCAGGACGACAAAGCAGACCACTTCCGTTCCTTTTAAATCGTCCGGCACTCCTATAGCTGCCGCTTCGCTTACTGCGTCGTGGTCGATCAGGGCGCTTTCGATTTCGCCTGGGCCTACGCGGCGCCCGGCGATTTTCATGGTGTCGTCGGCACGTCCGAACAGGAACCAGTCGCCGTCCTTGTCGACTTTGGCCCAGTCGCCGTGGTTCCAGATGTTGGGGAACTTCGACCAGTAGGTCTCCAGATACTTCTTTTTGTTCTTCCAGAGCCCGCGGGTCATGCTGGGCGCCGGCTTCTTGCACACGAGATAGCCGACTTCGTCGACCACTCCGTGTCCGTCTTCGTTGAACACATCGATGGCCATCCCCAGCCCCGGCGACTGAAGCGTGCAGGCTTTAAGGGGCATGATGGGTAGCGGCGCCAGGAAACAGCCGACAATGTCCGTGCCGCCGCTGATGTTGATGATCGGCAGCTTCCCCTTGCCGACCTTGTTGTGGAACCACATGTAGCTCTCGGGGTCCCAGGGTTCGCCGGTGCTACCGAGTACGCGCAGGGACGGCATTTCGTACTTGTCCACCCATTCGTCGCCGGCGCGCATGAGCATGCGCACGGCCGTCGGCGAGATGCCGAGGTGTGTGGCCCCGTGCTTCTCGACGGACCTCCAGAGTCGGTCAGGCTCGGGATAGTTTGGCGCGCCTTCGAATACGACCAGCGTGATGCCGTGCATGAAGCAGCCGATGATTTCCCAGGGGCCCATCATCCAGCCGATGTCGCTGAACCACCAGAAACGGTCGCCGTCCTGCACGTCGAAGTTGTAGAGCAGCTCCTTGCCCATCTGCGCCAGGCAGCCTGCGTGGGTGTGAATGGTCCCCTTGGGTTTGCCGGTTGTGCCGCTGGTGTAGAGCATCAGGGCCGGCGTCAGGCTCGGCACGGGCACGGTTTCGCACTCGGCGCTCTGCTGGTCGACGATGTCATGCCACCAGACATCGCGCCTACCCATGTTGCATTCGACGCCCTCGCCGATGCGCTTGTAGACGATCACCTTCTTTACGCATCCCAGACCATCCACCGCCTGATCGGCCTGGTCCTTTAGACCGAAGCCTTTGCCGCGGCGCATGCTGCCGTCGGCCGTGAACAGGACTTTGACTTCGGCATCCTCGAGGCGTTCGCGCAAGGCCGGTGGCGCGTAGCCGCTGAATACAGGGATAAAAATCGCGCCGAGCTTCTGGGTCGCCAGCATGGCGAAGACCACTTCCGCAACCATGGGCATGTAGCAGGCCACGGTGTCGCCGCGCTCGACGCCGCATTCCTTAAGTGCGTTGGCGGCCTTGTTCACCTGCTCGCCGAGCTGGGTGAAGGTGAACTCGCGCACGCCGCCGTCTTCGGTTTCTGCGATCAGCGCAACTTGCGACGCGCGTTCACTGCCGATGTGCCGGTCAACGCAGTTGAGCGCGATGTTCGTTTCGCCGCCCTTGAACCAGTCGGCCCATGCGTTGCCTTCGGTGGTATCGAGCGTGGTTTCGTATTCGGTGTACCAGGCGAATTCCATGTCGCGCAGTGCCGCGTCCCAGAAGCCGGCCGGGTCGTCCTGCGTGCGCTTCACGAAGTCGCGCGCATGGCGGTGAACTTCATCCGGCTTGCCGGGGTCGATCTCGAATTGCAGACGGCGCATCAGGCGCGTGATGTTGGCGTTCTCGATGGTCTCGGCGTCAGGTTTCCAGACGTATTCTGTCATGGCGTCTCCCGCCGTCATTCTGCCAAGACGGGCGGCGGATGGAACATGTGCGTACCGATCCCGTTTGCGGCTTTCATGCCGTGTCGCGCGGGCTAGACTTGTAGCAGGGAAAAAAGGGTGCCCATGCAATCCTATCAGCCATACGGACAGCCAACGACGGCGCCGGCGCCATCGGGTGGTCCGATCCGCAAGATGCACAAGACGTTCGGTATCGCCTACATCGCGATACGCGCACTGCTGTGCGGCGTCGTGATTCTGTTCGTGCTGTTTGCGGCTGGCATTCTGGCCGACCAGTTGGGCGGTGAGGCGGGCGCGATTGTGGGGATGATCGCGCTGATCTTTGTGGTGTGGCTGGGTTACTCGGTGGCAGGGGGCGTTCTGGCGATCAAGGGCCACGTCGCCGGGCCGATCATGGGGCTGGTGGACACCGGGCTGTCGTCGTTGCTGTTCATAGGCACGCTGTTTCAGGACGGCAACGTGGTAGGGACGATGTGCTGGGTAGTACCGAACATCGCGCTGATCGTGCTTGCCATCTTCGCGCTGAAAGAGCGCTCGCAGGTGGCGCAGCCCGGCTACGGGATGACAGGGTACGGCAATCCGCAGGGCGGCTACGGCAACCCGCAATACGCGCCGCAGTCCGGCTACGCGAATCCCCAGTACGCGCCGCAGTCCGGCTATGCGAATCCCCAGTATGCGCCGCAAAGCGGCTACGCGGCGCCTTCGCCACAGCCGGCGCAGGCGCCGCGTCCCGTGGGGGGTGCCGCGGCGCCGTCGCCCAAGCAGGCGGCGCTGGGAATTCTGGCGCTTGCGGCATCGGTTGACCCGGACTTGACGCAAGATGCCTTGCAGCGGGCGCGCGCGGTCGCGGCGAAGCTGCTGGGGCCCGCGGCGCAAGCGCGCATTCAGCGGCAACTTGCGCAGCCCGTTGAAGTACTGGATGTGGATGCGGACCTGTGGCAGCACGTCGCTGTTTTGAATCAGGATGGCAACCCGCAGATGAAGGCGAACATCATCAAAGCCGTTGAGTATGTCCTCAAGGGGCCAAACGGCATTGAGCCTCTGGGCGAACAGTTCATCGCGACACTGAAGCACCAGCTGGGAAGCTGATGGCGGTTTACACCAGCGCAGCGGCCTGGATTTCCGACCCAGGGCCAAAGGGCGGCGTTGTGATGGGCCTGCCGCACCTGGTTTTGACGTACTCGCCTTCTTTTAGACGCCGAGCAGTCAGGCAGGTACGAAGAGCCGGGCTCTGCGCTCATAGCGGGCCCAACAGAGAACCAGGATCAGTCCTGAAAGGTGCGCCCAGGACCACTCCGTTCCGGCCGCGCAACCACCACCCCCGCCGCCGCCGTTGCCGCCGCTGATCGGGTCGGTGTAGGTCAGCTCGAACGCAATCTGCACATTGTGACTGACGCCGTCGTTGCCCGTGACCGTGATTGTCGCGGTGTGCGCGCCCTTGCTGAGCCCAGCAAGGCTGCTGACTGTCGCCGTGATGGTCCCGCCAGCGCTCGGGGCGAGTGTGCTGCCGCCGCTGCCGTTATCGAAGCTGACGCTGAGCCATGTTTCGCTGCTGCTGACGTTGACCGCGAGCGTGCCGGTGCCTCCGTAGGAGAGCGTGCGGGTGCTGCTGGCAGGCAGACTGCCGTCGTTGACCTGCATGGTCCAGGTGCCGGTGCTGATGGTAAGTGCCGGGTCGATCACAGTGATGCTTACGTCGTCGGTGTCCGTGGCCGCGCTGTCGTTTACGGTCAATCGGAAGACGTAGGCGCCCACGGTCGTCGGCGTGACGGTCGCGCTGGATGAGCTGGCGTTGCTGATACTGATGGTCGGCCCGCTGACCTGAGTCCAGGCGAAAGTCAGCGCGCTGGGCCCGGCGTCCGGGTCGCTGCTGCCGGTGCCATCGAGAGTGAGTGTGTTGCCGACGTTGGGCGTGCCGGTGTAGGTCGCGCTTGCTACAGGCGCCTGATTCGCCGGAGTGCCGTTGAATTCGTGAGCGCCGATGTCGGGGCTGCCGCCGCGGGCATTGCCGTCGTAGTCGTCTGCAACCTGCGCGTGCACCTGCCCCTGGTCAATGGCGCTAGTGGCCGTGCTGACCAAACGCAGGTCGCCCGTGCTCGCACTGACGAACCAGCTTGCCTGGGCGTTCGTCACGTTGTTGGCGACGGTGTTGCCGCTTGTGCCGCTGCCGCGATCCGCGATGTTTGCGTCGCAGATGTTGTTTCGAATCTCGGCACCTGTCGTGCCGAAGCGGTATTCGATCGCGTTGGCGTAGCTGCCATTTTGAATGATCGTGTTGTTCAAGACCTTCGTGTTCGGCGAGTCCCAGATCAGCACGGAGCAGTCCGGGCTGTCCACGCCCTGCGGCGTACCCGACGCGCGGTAAATGAAGTTATTGCGCACAATGCCGCCGCTGTGGTCGCTTGGCGTTTTGTCTGAATAACCGAGGGCGATGGCCATCTCGCAGTTGATGAACGTGTTGCCCTCGACGATGGTGCCGCTGCACCCGTTCCACATAAGGATCGCGGGGCCGTAGCCGCCGATGACGTTGATGCGCACAAACTTGCAGTGGCGGATGATCCAGTCTGCACCGCCGTGGATGTCGACGCCGTTGGTGTAGTTTGTGCCCTGATTGGTGTATTCGAAATAGCAGTACTCAACGATGCCGAAGTCGCTGCCTGTGCCCTGGCTGCCGCCGCTACTGCCTTTGATGAACTGCTCGCCCGCGTCGATCAGTTTCAGGTTGTAGAAATGCACGTTGCTGCTGTCGGCCGTGACCTGTACCGGATGGTAGTAGACTTCGCGGATTGTCAGGTCGGCGATTAACATGCCGTTGACCTTGCCGACCCATATGCCGTGCTGGATGGAGTTGTTGGTCATGCCCGCACCGATGAGCTGAACGTCGTCAGCATCACCCGTTGACCCGCGGATTCCAATGTTGGTGATGGTGCTGGCCGGGTTGAACCAGCAGGAGTTGGTCAGGTTGTAGGTGCCGGGCGCAAGCAGGATCAACTGATTGCTCTGGATGTTGCCGACCGCGGCCAGCAGTTGCGCCACGCTGCTGACGTTGACGACTGTGGTTCCGCTCGGGTTTGGCAGCGCGGGCGCGGGTGTCCATTCTTTCGCTTCGATCGTGCAGGCGCAAAGCACCACCAGCAACAGCATGGCTGTCGTTTTCATAGTTTGACTCCGTGTCTATTTTTCGAACTCTGCTTCGCGCACGAGCTCGACCCAGTCGACCTCGATCTGCGCATCATCTTGACCTGTCAATGCCAGTGCAAAGCTGCTCAAAACCGTACCCGGTGGCGGCGCGTCTTTGTGAGTCTCGCGGTTGCGCAAGTCGCTGAGTGCGATTTCCAGGACGTTCCACTCGCCTTCCTTCCCGGGGACAATGTCAGTGCCAAAGTTGTCGTTCCGGGCCGGGCAGAACATTTGAAGGATGAGCTTCTTCGCGCCTTTGACGCGGTAGCGTACGCGAACCTTCTCGCCGCGCAGGGTTTCGTGGTCGCCATCAAAGCGGAAGGCCACCGATGCGCTGCCGCCGTTGTCCACCGCGACGTGCCCGTCGTCGTCCAGCCCGAGTTGCTCCGCAGTACGGGTTTCGATTTTGCCGCTGATCATGCCGCCAAGTGGTGCAGGGTCGAAGTCTTCGATCCCAAGTTGGCGCAGTCGCGCGCCTGTAAGCAGTGGATGGCTCCAGTCGCGGCGGGTGACCTCGTTGATGCTGGAAAGCCCGCGGTTGCTGAGCGAAGCTTTGTGCCCGGCCGCGATGAGCTTGCCACCGGCGCTGACCTGGCCGTCCACGCAAAAGATGCCGAGTTTGCCTGACGAGGATTCAATGACTGCCGCCCCATTCCCGACTTCAACTTCCAGACCTTCGTGCGTGACAAAGACGGTGGATGAGCTGGCGACGTTGTCGACGTAGAGGTCGTCGTCAATCAGCTCGATCCGCAAGCCCCGCGTGTGTGTGTGGAACTCGACTTCACCATCAAGTTGAAGCAGCGCTCCGTTAGAAAAGTACAGCTCTCCCGTGCCTGTCTTGAGTTGCCAACCCTCGTAGAGCCAGATGCGTCCCATTTCCTTCTCAAGCCCATGAATGCTGTTCCACTCGTCACTCGCTGATCTGCGGACTGAATAGCGCCCAAACTCGTACTTGCGCCAGGCGTCTTCAGGAATGTATGCGACGGCAACTTTCTTCGGCTCCGGCTTCACCTCAGTCTTGTCGTCATCTTTGGGCTGCTCGACCGCGCCTTTCGGTTGCTCGGGCTCAGGCTTGACCGGTTCTTCCTTTGGCTGCTCAGGCTCCGGTTCAGGTTCTTTGACTGTGTCCCTGGGTTCGGGTTGTGGCTCCTCGACCGGGGCCCTGGGTTCCGGTTGATCGACCACGTCCTCTGGCTTATCGGGCTCGGACTCCGGTTCGGGCTCGTCAGTCGGGGCCGGTTGTGTGGGTTGTTCTTCGTTGCTGTCTGGGCTCGACGGCTCACGCTTCTTCGTCGGGGTTTCGAAGCGTTGGCGCGGCTGATTCCGGTCCTGGTCGGTCTTTTCTTGTGTCTCGGCTGTGTCTTGTTCGGTAGGCGCGCTGGGGTCATTCAACAGGATGAACGCGATCAGCCCAACCACGAACAGCAGCGCAAACGCAGTGACTACGCCCGCGCCCTGCCAGTTCTTGCGGGCGATCGGGCTGGTCATGCGGCGACCGGTGGGGCGGTGGGTGCGCGGCACGGCGTGTCTGCCGCTGATGGGTGTTACGGCATCGTCCAGTTCGCGCTTGCCGGCGGCCGCGAGAATGCGCTCTGCCAGGTCCGGCGGCGTGCTGCGCCCGACGGCTTCCTCTATGTTGAGGTCTTCGAGCCTGTCGCGTTCGTCGTTCACTTGAGCTTCCTTTCGACACATTCGCGCAGTGCATCTTTTACGCGGCGCAGCAGAGTCTTGATGCCTTCTTCGGTCATCTGCATCTCTGTCGCGGCACTCGCCCGGGAATGCCCTTCGTAGTAGTAAATCCGCACCACTTGCTTCGCTTTGCCTTGCAGCGCCTCAATGCAGCCTGTCAGTGCCAGCATGTGGGCGTCGCCGCCGTCGTCTCTGGCGAACTCGCTGAACAACTGCGTGGCTGCGTCCAGGTCGTTCACTTCCGGGCGCCGCTTCTGCGCGCGCAACAGCATCAGGAATTTGTTCTTCGCCACCTGCCGCAGGTAGGCCGCAGTCGCCTTCTGGTCGTACTGCTCGAACGGCTGCTTCCATACAGTCAGGAAAGTTTCCTGGGTCAGATCGTCTGCTTCCGCGTTGCCGGCGCCGATGTAGCGCAGATAGCGCCACACGCCACGCTGGTGCGCGCGTACGAGCTCTTCCAGCTCCTGCCTGTGATCTGTGGCCATCAACACAATCTAGTAGTGCCGGGCGCACAGAAAATGGGGTCAGGCAAATTCAAAATTCGGGCGGGTTGCGGGGGCGCTGCCGCTCAGTCCGGCACGCCGGGGGCGAAGACAAACGTGATCCGATCAGAGACGTTCCTGGTCTCGCCGGTTTCGGGGTCGGTGGTGCGGCGGGTGCGCTCAATTTCGATCATGATCTGGTCGGCGAACAGGCTGTTGCGGCGCGAGACACTGTCGAGGTCGCTGACGCGTGTCACGGGCTCGCCGTTCAGGAACAGAATCACGTCGCCAACCTGCAGCCCATGCGAATAGAAGTAAGAGTCGGCCAGCACGTTCTTGATTTCAAGCCCGTAGGACATGCGGGTCTCGGGCTCGATTGCCACGGCAAACACAAACTCGCGCTCCAGCAGATCGGGCAGGTTGCTGACAAGCTTGGCGTAGTCTTCACGGGCAAGGGCCTGCTCTTCGAACCAGGGCAGGTCGTCGATGGATTCAATGCCGGGGCGATCGTCTGGGTTGTCGATTACCTCCGGGACCGGATGCTTTGGCGGACGTTGTGCGCCGGTGGGAATGTCGGGCACGGCGCCTGTTTCACGCGGTGGAATCAAGTGCGTGCCGGAAGGGACGCCAGTGTCCTTGTCCCAGATTGCACTGGGGTCAGAGCCAATGATCGGAAAGAACTTCTGCTGGCCGTTGCACTCGAGGACGACCGCGCTGTTCGTGATTTCCGCGATACGGATTTTCCCACCGGCGAAGCTCTCGCCAATGTGGAACATTCCCATCGCGGGCGGGTCGCCCGGCACCGTGATGGTGACTGTGCGCGAGGGCGCGTGGTTGCTGTACGCGATGCGCGTGATTTCAAACAGATACCCGCCGAACTCAACAACATCGAGCTTGCGCCCCGTGGGGGTGAGCAGCAGCTTCGGATCAAGATCCGAGGCCGACACTTGCGGCGTGGTGGCGGGGGTGGATTCGCCGTCCGTGCGGATGTACGGCAGTGCGACGATGACAGCCAGGGCGATTACGCAAAGGATCAGCACCACAAGCAGAATCGGCACCAGCGGGCCGCGCGGGGCTTGCTGGAACACGACCTTGGGCTCAGCCTCGGGCTTGCGCAAATCGCTGTCGTCTATAAGGGCCAAGGGCCACCTCCGTAACGGGTGTATAGCGTGTAACGCCTTTATCCACAATTCGATGGGAAAAATACACGCGCCTAACGCTTTTGGCGCACCACCAGCCACACCAGCAGTGGCGCCCCGATGGCGCTTGTTACCACGCCGACGGGAAGCTCGCGCCCAGGCCAGGCCAGGCGCGAAAGCGTATCGCAGCCCGCCAGAAAGCCGGCCCCGGTCACAATTGACATCGGCAGCATGACCCGACGCGAGCCCCCGACTGTCAGGCGCACAATGTGCGGCACGATCAGCCCAATGAACGCGATCGGCCCGCACCAGGCGACACAGCCCCCGACGCCCAACGCGCCGATGCCAAGCACCAGCGCCCGCAGCCGCGGTACATTAACGCCCTGTGAATGCGCGCGTTCTTCACCGCCCAGCAGGGTCTGCAAGCCCCGCGTGTTGGCCAGCAGGATCGCCCAGGTTGCCAGGACGAACGGCAGGATCATGGCCACGCCGCGATAGCCTACTTGCGGTAAGTGCCCCAGAGTCCACTGAATGGCGGCGTAAAGCTGAAGCTGGTCCGCGCTGTACTGAAGCCCGGCCGATACCGCCCCGGCCGCCAATGAAATGGCGATGCCGGCCAGCAGAATATCGTTCACTCGGGCCCGCCCGCTGGAGGCGATGGCGGCAATCACGAAGCTGACAATCAGGGCGCCGGCAAATGCGAAGGCGGCCGTCAGCGGAATGCCGCCCGCCGCGGACAGATGAAGTGCCGGCGCGAGCACCACGGCCGCCAGGGCGCCAAGGGTCGCGCCGGCAGTCGTGCCGACGGTGCTGGGCGCTGCAAGGGGGTTGGCAAAGATCGTCTGGTAGCACGCGCCCACCAGCGACATGGTGCCGCCGACCAGCACGGCCATGAGTACACGGGGGATGCGCAGCTCCAGCAGAATAAAGCGCCCGGAATCACCATCGAGGGACTGCCCCAACCAGGGTGAGACCGCGACCACGGCGATGCTGACTGCGCCAAGCAGCAGGATCTTCAGCTTCATGCCGTCCCCTGTGGCACCAGCAGGCGCTGACCGTTGCTCTGTACGACGTCCATGCGCACGTTGAACAGCCGCCCCACGTGCTCAGGCAGGTTGTCCGCGCTAAAGCTGGTTTCAAATTGCGCCCGCCCGTCCGCCATGCCGACCACGCGCACGTCGCCTGAGCCCACGTGGCGCAGCATGTTCACGTCGTGGGTGATGCACAGCACGCCGCGACCGTCGCGCCACAGCCCGGCGATCAGCCGGTACAGACCAATCTGTTGCGACGGGTCCATGTGATTCGCCGGCTCGTCCAGCAGCAGCAGCGGCGCGTCCTGCGCGATTAACGCAGCGACGCCGACGCGTTGTAGCTCGCCGCCGCTGAGCTCGGTGACCGGGTGATGCAGGTGCTCAAGAACATCAGCCTTCGTGAGCGCCGCCACGACTTCGCGCTCGGCTTCGGCGGAAGTCTCGGCAAATCGGTACCGGGCGGCTTTCACGAACTCGTAAACCGTGACGGGCTCCGCTACGTGCGACTGCTGTGGCAGCCACGCGGCAAGCCCGGCCCGTTCGCGCGCCGGGATGTCGCGCACGGGGCGCCCGTCAAGCAGAGCTTCGCCGCGGCACGGCACAAGTCCGAGCGCCGCCCTGAGCAGCGTGGTCTTGCCTGCCCCGTTCGGTCCCAGCAGGGCGACGAACTCACCCGCGTGCAGGCTGAGGCTGACGTTCTCCACCAGCGCCTTGCCGCGCGCCGTTACCGTGACGTCGCGGAGTTCAAGGCTGCTCATGGCCCAACCGTTCGATTTCAGCGCCGAGTTCTTTCACAGCGCGCAGCAGGCGTCGCCCGGCGCCATAGAAGTGACGCCCGGACAGAACGCCGATACGCTTTTCCTTTACGGCGGTGAGCGGGTTGATGCGCGACCACTGCTCTATCATCTGCCTGCGCTCACTCTCTTGCAGGTCATCCCGGATGCCAAGCATGATGATCATGTCCGGGTCCAGCTCAATCACACGTTCCATGCTGATCTCCGGTACGCCAGAGACATCCTCATCGACAGCGTTGCGCGCGCCCGCCGGATAAAGCATCTGCCCGTGCACCGAGTTGCGGCGCATGAACGATACGGGCTCAAGCTTGCCGGGCTCGGGCAGCATCACCAGCAGAACGCGCGGGCCGGTCGCGGGTTGCGGTTGCAGGAGAACGACGGACATCTCATCCGCCAGCTCATTGGCTTCTTCCACATGCCCCGTGAGTTGCCCCAGTCTGCGCGTGCTGGCGATCATGTCCTCGGCCGACAGCCAGGGCAGAAACTCGGCATGGCCCAGCCCGCGCAGGTCGTCGCGCGCTGTCGCGTTGGAGTTGTTGGCGAGAATCAGCGTGGGGTTCAGGCGCACGATGACTTCGTGGTTGGGCGTCAGCGCCGAGCCGCATTGGGTCAGTCCGTCGGCCTCAGGCGGGTAATTGCACCAGTCGCTGCGCCCGACCAGTTGGTCGCCCGCGCCGATTTCATACAGTGTTTCCGTCACCGGTGGCATCAGCGACACAACGCGTCCGCGAGACGCTTCGGTATCATCGGTCCGCCACAGCAGCGACAGTCCAATGGACGCGCCGACGGCCAGCACGGCGACAGTCAGCACAGTGATCAGCGGGTTCTTCATGCGCGCGCGGGAAGACGCGTGCACGCGGGCGCGCGCCCTCCGGCCTCCCTCGAGCCTCGGACAAAACAGTCGCTGACAGGTCTGGCTATCGAGGTGGTAATGAAACCGCCTCTTACAGTGGCGGGGCCGCGCCGGTATTTCACCGGGCTTCCGTCAGCAGGTGCAATCTAACCGCCGATCACAACCTTGGATAGACTGGTGCCATGACGGAACTCGACTATCGCACAGAGGCCGACCGCGCCTACTGCCCCGGCTGTGGCGCGTCCCTGGAGCTGAACGCCGAACAGGCAATCCTTACCTGCCGGTTCTGTGGCAGTGAATGCAAGGTCGTGCGCCGCCTGCGACGACTGGAGCCGGGTTTGCCCGACGGTCCCCCGCCCAAGCCGCCTGTGGATCCGTCCAAAGACTACGCGAAGTGGGGCTGTGAGGCGCTGGTGTGGGGGATTCTCAACGGCGGCGACCTGGCGGAGCAGGTCAAGATGGCCGACGCGCTGAATTGCTGGCCGTGCGCGCACAGCAAAGACTTGCCCGCGCTGCTGCCCCGCTACGTGGCGTACATGTTGACTGCCCCGCGCGAGCTGGATATGGCGATGAGCCGAATCGTCCACAAGCTCATCTGCAGTGACGACTTAAAGGTTCGCAACACGGTTATCCGCGTCGGGCAGAAGTTCGGCTTCTCCAACCCTGGCAGCTTCGGGTTGCTCGATGCTCTGTCGGGTGGAGACGCCGGCACGGTAAAGCTGCTGCTCGAGATAGCCGAATGGGCCCTGGAAAACGGGCTCTCGGACTACTGCCACGCCGCGCTGATGGGCGTACAGACGGCTATCGGGCGTGAGCGCGACTATCGGCACGTGTGCAACCAGATTCTGCTGCACCGCCTGCCGTACACGACGGGCCAGGTCCGCGACTGGATACTGAAACACACGCGCCTCGAGTTTGACGTCGGCTACCGCCAGCACCGTCCCTGGGTTCTGGAGTTGATCGACGACATGGCCGTCGAGAAGCCTGACCTGGTCGAGCCCCTGGTTGCCTGCCTGAAGGTATGCCGCGCCGCCGAAAGCAGTGAGGAATTTGATGCGCGCCTTCGCGCGATCGAGGGCTTGCGTACGCGCGTCGCAAAGCTGGCCGCGTTGCAGACGATTGGATCCCCGCGCCACGACACGCCGCCCGCGAACACGCGGTTTTACGCCGATATTTTGAAGCCGTGGCTTGAAGACTCGGAGTTTGCCGAGCCGGCCGCCAGGGTTCTGAAGGACGCCCTGTGGCTGGGGGAAGGGGTGCCTCCGCCGTTGCAGAGCCTGTGGGAAGAGTACGGCGAAAGCCTGCCCTCGGTATTCGTACAGGGCTATAAGCTGCGTGCGGGCATACGCTGAACGCTTGCTCGTCGTATACGTTCTTAAGCCTACCCCCGCCCAGGAGCGCATTGAAACGCCTGCCGCACACGCCGTCCTGGCTGCTGGTCAGCCTGCATCTTGCCCACGGTCTTATCGCCGCCGGCGTTGGCTACATGGCCGGGTACGCGGCCGTGATTTATATGCACGCCGAGCCTGGCAGCGTGCGTTCGCTGGTGGCTGTGTTCGCGATTGGTGCGCTGGTCGTGTTCGAGGTTGGCTTCATTGCCTACCTGATTATGCGCCGGCGCAAAATGCGCCGCCTGTGGGGTGATGCTTCCGCGCTGATCAAACGCGAGCAATGGGAAGCCGCACGCATCACGCTGCAGCAGTTGCTGGGCTATCCCGAGTACCGCCTGGCGCCGGCGCCGGTGCTGTTTGCCCTGGGCTCGTGCCACGAAGGCCAGGGCAACGACCGCGAGGCCATGGTGCTTTACCGTCGCTGCGGGGAATTCCCCGCGGCCTTGCGGGCGCGGGGATTGCTGCAACTGGAGCGCGGTCTGAACGAATCAGCCGCCGAGGCGTTGCGCTCGCTGGTCGCCCGTCGTCCGGACGATACATTCTCGACCGTGCTGCTGGCGCTGGCGCTGGTGCGTTCGGGCTCGCATTCGGCGGCGCAGAAATTGCTGGAACGCGCGCTGGAGAGGCGCCCGAAGTCAGAAATGCTGCGCATGAATCTCTCGCGCGTTGAGAAGGGAGAAGAGCCAAGCTTCGACCTGGAAACCTGACTCGGGGTTGCGCGGCATACAGGCATTTGTAAGTAATGTGACGCGCGACGGAAACGGCGCGCAAGGCAAGGCCCCTTCATCTAATGGTTAGGATACGGCCCTTTCAAGGCCGCGATATGGGTTCGAATCCCATAGGGGTCACCAAACAAGGGCGGCGGCAGAACTTGCCGCCGCTGAATGACCTGATCAGGGGTCAGGCTCCGAGTGTGCCTGACCTCTTTTCAAGTTCGGTGGCGTAGCCAAGTGGTTAGGCAACGGATTGCAAATCCGTCACATGTGGGTTCGAATCCCATCGCCACCTCCAACCGTCATCGGCCTCGGAACCTGCTTCCGGGGCCGATTTTGTTGAATCCCGGGTGAGGGGTGGTCGCGGAGTGTCGCGTACCGGCAGCGACGAGACATAGGGCTTCCGTGCAGCCGAGCCGGATTTTGAGGCGCACGACACGAACTTTCGCATGTGCCCGTTCGTTTCTACACTTAACTTTCCCCCTGTATTTCAGTCAGGACTGCTTCCTGTGGCGGACGCTCAACGCGACCTTGACCTGATGCGCCGCTTCCAAGCCGGCGACGTGGATGCGTTTACTGAACTCTACGAGGCCCACCTGCGCGGGCTGCTCAACTTCTTCTTCCGGCTGTGCTGGGACCGCTCACTTGCTGAAGATTTCGCACAGGAGACCCTGCTGCGCATCTACAAGTCCGCCCATAAGTGGGAGCCGAACGCCAAGTTCACCACCTACCTGTACCGCATTGCCCGCAACTACTGGATTGACCACTGCCGCTTGCTTAGCACCCAGAAGGAAAACGTCAGCCTGAACGCCAGATTCGGAGGCAACGAAGACGCGGCCTCACTCATGGACCGCCTGCCGGATGACATCCGCCCGCCGGATCACGACATCGACCGCCAGGAACTCTATGCCGCGATTATGAAGGCGCTGGAGCAACTGCCCGAAGAACAGCGCATGGTTTTCGTGCTCAGCGAAATCGAGGAACTCAAGTACAACGAGATTTCAGAGATCATGGAGATCCCGCTGGGTACCGTGAAATCCCGCATGCACACGGCCGTCGGCAAACTGCAGGAAATCCTTGGCGACTACAAGCCGATGACGGCTGAAACCTAGTCGCGCAAAGCCTTATCTACCAGTTAGTTATGTCGTCGCTCGTCTGTGCGCTTTGTGCGCGTAAGTTTATCCAATTCCTGTGCGTTACCGTTGAACCACATGGAGTGTGATGCCGTTTACATAGCAGGCTCCGGATCGATTCCTGGGCTTGAGATGTGTGTTGAACAAGTGAAGTCGGTCAGGATCAACGACCGATGGAGACAGTACAGCAGGCCCCTTACATGAACGCGGACTTTGGAACACTGGTGGATTTCCTGCGCGGCGAGCTCGACGAGCCCGCCATGGCGGAAGTGCGCGCGCGCCTCGAAAACGAGGCGGAGCTGTTCCGTCTGTTCGAGCGCCTGCGCAAGACTTATGCCGTGTTGCGCAGCATGCCCGCAATCGGGCCCGTACAGGCTGTTGGAAGGCCTGAAGCCATTCCGCTGACCACGCCTCGTGCCGAATTTGTGCGCGACGTGCGCCGCGAGTTTGAATCGCGCGGCTGGATCGGGTTGCTTCCGAGCATCGTCGCGCGTCCCGAGTACGTCAGCGCGCTGCGCGTCGAGTTCAGCGTGCGCGCGATCTGCGCCAGGCTGCCGATGCTAGTTGTTTCGGACAGCCTGCTTGAGACCCTGCGCCTTGAGTTCGGCGCGCGTGCGAAAGTCTTCAGCCTGCCGTTCATAAAGGCCCGCCCCGCCTGGATCGCCATGCTGCGCCGCGATTTCAGCGCGCGTGCTGTGGTGTCGAGCCTGCCGATGCTGGAGGTGCGCCAGGAGTTTGTCCGCTCATTGCGCGAGGAATTCAAGCAGCGCGCGCTGGTCGGCAGTCTGCCGCATGTGGAAGTACGCGAAGGTTTTGCGCGGCGCCTGAAAGTCGCGCTGGTCGAAACTTCGCGCGAAGTGGCTGTGGCTGAAAAGCCCATGCCCGTCCTGCCGACCGTCAGCGCGTCGGACCCGTTCCGTCGGCGTCTTTTCAAGTCGATCCTGATCAGCAGTCACCGCCGTGTACGCGAGACGCCCAAGCGGGTGGACATCGACGAATACCAGTGGGGGCGCGAGATTAAGCGGGGCTGGAATCGCGGGAAGCGCAGCGTCGGGTTCACAATGGCGCTGCACGCGGTCGCCCTTGCGCTGACCCTGTTCATTTTCGCGCGCCCGGACGACAGCAACGCCATGCCGTATCTTTCGGCAGGCAAGGGTGCATCCGTGGTAGCACCCCTTGAGCCGAGCGTCCGGGAAACAGGCTCACGCCCGCCGCGTGAGAACTACAAATTCCCGACCATTGACAGCCCTGACTGGTCTTCCGCCAACGCCGACCTGCCTCTGGAATTGAACGGCGAGACGGGGCCCGGGCGTGAAATGACAACACGTGAGGAGCCGCCAGTCCCCAGGCCGGAGCTGATTCAGCTTGGTGACGAGGTGCTGAGCGCGCAGATTCGTGACGGCGGAACCAGCTTTTTCCGCCTGCGCGGGATGCCGCGGGCTGAGAAAGTTGACTACCTTGGCAGCGAGGAATTGTACGAGGCACTTGACTCCGCGCTGGGATGGCTTGCCCGCCGGCAGCAGCAGTGGGATGACGGGCGCTGGAGTTTCGTTGACGTCGAGTACGTCACCCGTGATCCCGAATTACGGACCGTTCAGGAACTTGAGATCACCGCGGCGAGCGTGCTGGCCTTCCTTGGTGAGGGGCATAGCAGCGCGAAGTCGCCCCTTGGGTACGACTACACGGTCAGGCGTGGTATCGACTGGATTCTCAAGCAGCAGGCTCCGAGCGGGCAGATCGGCCCTGAGGGCATTGGCAACGTTCTTGTACACGCCATGGCAACGCTTGCCCTCGCGGAAGACTTCGGGCTGACGCGGAGTCAGCGCCTGCGCGAGCCACTGCGTGACGCCTGCCGCTGGCTGTGTGGAGTTCGGGCTGCGGACGCCGTACGGGGCACGGCTGGCTTCCCGTTCCTGATGGGGCAGAACGCCAGTCTGACGACCAGCGTGTGGGCTTACATGGCGCTGGCGACAGCGCGTAACGTGAAGGTGCCGCCGATTGATCTGCCGCAACTGCGTATCGACGAATTTCTGGAGTGGTATCAAGACGAGCTGATGACCGGCAAGCCGCTTGCGGATCAGAACGACGTGCTTGCGCAGTCGAATCTGTTGCCGGCTTCCGCAGGCGCGACGCTGAGCTTGTTCGTACATGAAAAGGAATACGCCCTGCCGGAAAGCGCGCGGCACCTGCTGGGGGTAATCAACCGGGACCTGCCCAATCTGAAGCCGGGTGTCGTGGACGACCCTGTGAATCGCCCGAGGACCGACCGCTGCGATGTGCGCTACCTGTTCTTTGGAAGTCTGGCGCAGTCCCTGAACCTGCAACGCAACGGCAAGATGTCGACCGAGTGGTATTCCGCTTTTGCCGAAACGCTGCTTGCGAACCAGAGCGCGGATGGTTCATGGGCATCCAGCAGTCACTACAACGACCGCTACGGGCAGGCCTACAGTGTGGCGTTTGCCGCCTTGAGCATTGAGAACGCTTACCGCGTCAGCATTTTGAGCAAGTAGCCTCCCCACTGGCACAGGAGACCGGCGCCGTCAGGCGCCGGTTTTCGCTAGAGCTGTTTCATGGTCGGTTTTCAGACGGTGCCACGCAGCGCCAAGCGAGCAGATCAAGGAGCGCGGACGCAGGCGTGGCTGGAGGCCACGCTGAGGTAGCGCGACGAAGAGATGCGACGCTCGCCGCAAGCGGAAGCCTGAAAACGAACCATGAGAGTGCGCTAAGTCCCCAGCACGCCTGCCCGCATCAAATCCACGATCAGCGGCTCAATCGGGTCGCCGGAATCCAGCTCAATGAACGCCGCGCCCGTCGCGTGCACGGCCCTGGCAACACCCTCGCGGTAGGCCTTCACTTCTTCGCGATAGGCGGCAAGCACGCGATCATCCACACGCAGTCGCGTTTCGCTCCTGCCGATCGCGGTTAGCTTGCTGAATCCTTCGAAGTGTGGTGTGAGTTCCTCTTGCGCCGCGACGCTGATCGCCAAGGCGCGTACCCCGCTGCGCCGGGCGTCGCGCAGGATGGCGGTTAGACGCTCCCCATCCTGGAAGTCGCTGACAAGCACCAGCACTGAATCGCGGCCGCGACGCTCAAACATCGCTCGCACACCGCCCGCGCTGCCGCTGCTGGTATTCGCAACCGGCATGTCTTCGAGCAGCGACAGCAGGCGTGCCTCGCCGGCGCCGTCGAAGCTGATGGGTGTGGGGACGCTGAGGCGGGACAACAGCACCTTCTCGCTACTTTCCAGCGCAATCAAACCAATGGCGCCAAGCACACGCCGGGCAGCAAGCCACTTGTTGTGCACACCGAAGTTCATGGTGGGCGCATCGTCGGCAACCAGCAGCACGCGCAACTGCCCCGGTTGCTCGAACAATTTCAGAAACAGCTGCCCCAGGCGCCCGTAGACGTTCCAGTCCACGCGTCGCAGGTCGTCACCGTGCGTGTAGGGGCGGTGAGCGCCGAACTCCTGCCCGGCGCCGAATTGTCGGGACAATCGCTCGCCGCGGGCGCCGCCGCGCTGTACACGCCCGGCCGCCAGGCGCAAGCGCCGCAGTCGGGTAAGTATGGATTCGTCGAAGAGGGCCATTGGCGATTTCGGACATTGGATTTTGGATTTGATACGCGTGGCCCCGTCGAACCGATGCGCGTCAAGGCGCTTGGGCTTCCCGCTGCTGCTTCAGACGTTCCAGTTCAGCCGCGCGTTTGCGCGCGCTGACGGCCTGGAAAATGATGAATCCGAACAGGCAGCCCCACACCGCCATGTTGGCCAGCCACAGGCTGGTCAGCGAGCCTTCATAGCTTTCACGCTCAACGGCAAGGCGCTTTTCAAGCTCGGTACGGTACTTCTTCTCGAGCGCGGGATCGGCGGCGAATTCTTCGCCGGCCGGCGTATCGGCGGCACCTGCGGATTCACTCGCGCCATCCAGCGGACGCAAGCTCTCATCTTTGCTGTCCGCAAACACCGGCGCGGCAAACAACACCAAACACCAAACACCAAACACTAGACACCATCTCATGCCGCCCGCTCCTGCTGGATTTGCTGCCCAATACGGTTGGTTTGAAATCGCAGCGCCACCAGCGCCATGAACGCCAGTGTCACGCCGACACTGGCGATGTGCTTTGTCGTGGCAATCTCCGGCGCGGACAACAGGTCGCTGAAACTGCGGGGGTGGCTGGTCTGCCCGATTTCGATGGCCTTGCTGACCAGCGGATACAGCGGGCCAAGCAGAATGCCGTACACCGCGGTCATCACGCTACGCTGCCTTGGCGTGTCCATGGACTGTCGCAACACCAGCAACGCCGCGAAGGCCAGCCACAGAATCAGCATCGTGGTAAGCCTCGGCTCCCAGTTCCAGCCGCTTCCAATGCGTCCGCTGCCCCAGGCATAGTCGGCCCACAAGGTGCCTGTCAGCAGGACCATCGCGCCCGTCACCAGCCCGACTTCGGAGGCGCTTACAATCAGCGCCTCCCATTTGTCCTGTTTGGTCAGCAACCACAGTACGCCGCCGACAAGACACAGCAGGCAGCACAACGCCGTAGCATATGCGCTTGGCAGGTGAATGAAGAAAATGCGATAGCTTTCGTACAGGTTGATCGGCGAGCCGCCGTCGGGCTCACCGACCCATAGCGTGCCGGGGGTAATCTGAACCGGAGTGTATAGGTACGACATGTACAGCACGGCCTGCGCGCCGATCAACCCGAGCACAGCGAGAATCAGCGTAATCAGCCACGCGTGCGAAGATTTTGATGCACTGGCCATGATTGATGCGGGCGAGACCCCCGCGTTCCTATCCTTCGTTCAAGCGCCCGTACAGCAGGAGCCCCATTGCGGTGAACATAGCCGCGCATATCCCCAGCAGCAACACGTACGGCAAGGCACCACGTGCGCCGAGACCCGCCTGCAAGGCGTCCGTGACGCCCGTCGCGCCAAGAAATACCGGTACGGTTACCGGCAGCAGGGCGATCGTAAGCAAAGCTTCACCGCCGCGTACGCGACTCGTGCCTGATGACAACAACACGCCGGGCGCGAGAATTCCGAGATCCGCAAGCGGCACAACCGCGAGCATCAGCGGCTGGTCGAAGAAGTCGAGCTTCAGCAACGGCACTGCCACGACGATCATGATCGCCTGTGTTGCCAGCAGGAACACCAGAGTTGAGGCCAGTCGCACGAAGTACACCAGCGCGGGATCATGCGGCAGGATCATCAGCGCACTGAAGAACTGCTTGCGCTGGTCGGAGACGGCGGCGCGATTCAGACCTACTACCGCGGCGAACATTGTGCATACCCACAACATCGCCAGCACAAATCGGTGGTACGTCTCGTTGCTGGAGATGCCGCGCACGCCCAGCCCGACGATCACGATGCACAGCAGGGCAAACAGACCCATGCTGGTCAGCAGCGACTTGGTGCGCAACTCAACACGGATTTCGCGCGCGAACAGGGCGCTCAAGGCACCGATGGCAGACGGCCGATTGGCGACAGGTGCGTTCACTGTGAGTTCCCGGACAACCGCAATATCCAATGGCCAATAACCAATAACCAATTTCCTGGGCGTGAACCTGAACTGGTCATTGGTAGTTGGCAATTGGTCATTTGCTGTTCAACATGAGCGACGAGCGGCGCATTCAGTCGTCGAGCAGCCCGTACTGTTTGCGCTTTTCCCAGAGATTTTTGCGACTGATGCCAAGGATGTTGGCCGCTTCTTCCACGCTGCCGGCGATGCTCATGATGTTCTTGATGTGCGCTGTTTCTGCAGCGGACACAACGTCCTTCAGCGGTCGTCGGTCGTCGCCCGGGGTTTCCGTACCCTGGGGCAATTCGGCGCTGTAGTCGCGCAGGAAGTGTTCTTTCTTGAGGACGCCGCCAGCCTTGCCGAACGCGATCGCGCGCTGGACGCTGTGTTGCAGCTCGCGCACGTTGCCCGGCCAGGGGTACGACACCAAGGCGCCCATGGCTTCGGGGGCGATGGTTAGTTCCGTATCCGGCGCGTATCGCTTTACGAAGTGCTCAACCAGCACCGGGATGTCCCCTTCGCGCCGCCGCAGCGGTGGTACGTGCAGGTCGATCACGTTGATGCGGTGGTACAGGTCTTCACGGAATTTGCCTTCCTTCACGCAATCGCGCAGCTCGACCTTGGTGCTGGCGATCACCCGGATGTTGACCTTCAAGGGCTTGTCGCCGCCGAGGCGCTCAATCTCGCGCTCTTGCAGCACGCGCAACAGCTTGGCTTGGGTGTCGATCGGCATGTCGTCGATGTCGTCCAGGTAGATCGTCCCGCCGTCGGCCTGCTCGAAGCGTCCGATGCGCCGAGAACTCGCGCCTGTGAACGCGCCCGGTTCGTGCCCGAACAGCTCGTCTTCCAGCAGGTTTACGTTGGCAATGTGGCAGCCGACTTTGATGAGCGGGCCTTTGACGCGCGCGCTGTGCTGGTGCAGCACCGTTGCGATGACTTCCTTGCCCGTGCCGTTCTCGCCCTGGATCAGTACGCTGAAATCCGACTCGGCGACCGTCTTGATGTCGGAATACAGCTTCTTCATCTGTGGGCTGTTGCCCACCATCTGGTCGACTTTGAACTCGCTGGTGACTTCCTCAACGAGTTGCTGATACTTGCGCCCTGTGACCTGGCTTTCGCCATAGCCGTTCACCAGCAGGACGATCTTCTCATTGTTAAAGGGCTTTTCGACGAAATCCTTGGCGCCGAGGCGCATGGCCTCGAGGGCGCGCTCAACGGTCGCGTTACCGGTAATCATGATAGCGACGATGTCGGGGACTTTTTCGCGCGCGAAGCGCAGCAGGCTCATGCCATCGACGCGGGGCATGACCACGTCGCTGATCATGCAGTCGAAGTGCTGCTTGGTGAGTTCCTTCATCGCGAGTTCGCCGTCTTCGACCGCGACGACCTCGTGCCCGGCCTCCTCCAGGTCTTCGGAGAGGGTCAGGCGGATGCCGCGTTCATCGTCAGCGAGCAGGATTTTCATAATCGTGTTCCGTGGGTCGTGGATCGTGGATCGTGGACCGAAGGATCAGACCCGATCCACGACACACCATACACGATCCACGCCATTATCTACCACGAAGCTTCGGATTGAAGGCTTCGCGCAGCCCCTCGCCCAGCAGGTTGAAGGACAGAACGGTAATCAGAATCGCGATACCGGGGATCCAGGTCAGCCAGGCGGCGTCGTGCAGGAACAGACGCCCGTCAGCGAGAATCTTGCCCCACGTGTCCTGGTCGGGCCCTGCGCCGATGCCAAGGAAGCTCAAGGTCGACTCCGCCAGCACCGCGCCAGCCACGCCGATGGTCGCACTGACCAGCACCGGGCTGATTGCGTTCGGTACCAGATGGCGCCAGATAATGCGATAGTCGCTGACGCCCAGTGCGCGGGCGGCCTGGATAAAATCCTGCTCGCGCAGTGAAAGAATCTCGGCGCGCACGAAGCGCGTCGTACCCATCCAACTGGTAAGCCCGATCACTGCCATCACGATGTAGACGTCGCGCTCGAACAGCGCCAGCACCATGAGAATCAGGAACAGCACCGGAATCGTCATCATGATTTCAGTGAAGCGCATCACGAGGTCATCGACGGAAATCGTCGGCAGGAACAACTTCGTAAGTGGGTTCTTTGATTCCGTGGCGCCGGACTGCGCGTCCGCAGCCACGAACAATGCGGTGACGACCAACAGCAGGTAGATCAGCACCGCTGTAATGAAATGGCGCAGGACGCGGTACGTCCCGTAGCGGGTGGAGCCGTCGAGCTGCTTGCCCTTTACCAGAACTTCGAACTGGTTGTCGCGCTTGGCGCGGAAAATGTCCACGACGCCTTTGCGCAGCGTCGCACGGCGCTCCAGCAAGTCGTTGGCGCTTTGCAGCTTCACGTCCGTCACTTCTGTTTTATTCGCCGTTTCCAGTGCCGTTTGTTTTGTCGCGACAGCTTTCTCAAGCTCAGCTGTCTTGCCCCTCATCTCCTCAAGACGCGCCGATTCGCCCGTCAGTATTCCACTCTGGATGCTTGCATCGTCGTCGAGGCTGAGTGCTTGCAGACGGGCGATCCGCGCTTCGCGCTCTGGAACACCCCGTTCCGCGATCTCGATCTCGGCCTGGTGGCCGTACACGGCATTCTCCGCGATCAGGAGATCCAGCGCTGCTTGCTGAAGTTCAATCTCATGCTGCATCTGCTTGCGCGTCTCCTCGTCGATCGCTGACGGGTCGCCATCTTCGATCAGCTTGACCTCGATGCCGAGGTCGCGGATCGCGCGGACCAGTTCATAGCTTTCGTCGGCCACCAGGGACGCGTGGCTGTAGGACCTGCCCTCCGGTGTCCCGCTCTCGATACTGTTGTTGTAAAGGCGCACGCCACCGAACAGCAGCAGCGCAACGCCAAGCGCGATTACGGCCTTGTAGCGTCGCCCCAGCACGGCCATCACGGCTTGGATCACGATGCAGGCCGCCGCCGCGATAAGGAATGGCAGTGCGGCCGCTTCGATCTCGGCCGCCATCAGAACGCCGCCGGCGGCGCCCAGCAGCAGCGTCGCCATCAGCGGAAGTCGAACTCGGGAGCGCCCGAAGAAACCGGCGATACCGCCCAGGGCGACGCCAAGCAGCACCGAGATGCCCACGGCCAAGAAACCGATCGTTAGACTGATGCTGCTGCCGTTCCATAGACGGGCCAGCACGTCACGCCCGAGGTCGTCCGTGCCGAGTACATAGAACTTGTCGGGGTCAGCACGGCTGGTGGAAAACGGCGGCAGAAAAGTGTCTTTCAACTGGGTCTTGGTGTGGTCCAGGACGGCGTGGGTGTTGACGTCCAGATCCACCGTGTCGCCCGTGATCTCGGCTTTCTCGATCAACTTCAGTTGATCTTCGGTGGGGTGCTTACCCACAAAGGCCTTGCCCGTAATGGCGGCTGCGGCCAGCAGGAAAATCATCAGCAGTGCCAGCACGGCGGGCGTGTTGCGAATGAACAGGCGCAACGCGTCGCGCAGTGGCGAGGTCGGCTTGCGGGTGGAGACGGGTTTGCTCATGGTGCATCTCCTCAGGCAAGCTTTACGCGCGGGTCGGCCACGCTGTAAAGAAGGTCAGAAATCAAAATCCCCACCAGGGTCAGTGCGGAGCCAACAAACAAACTGGTAATCACGATGAAAAGATCCTTCGCCAGTACGGCTTCAAAAAACCAGCGCCCCAGTCCCGGCCAGGCGTAGATCGCTTCGAACACGATGGAGCCGCCGAACAGGCTGGGAAGCAGCCCCGCCAGCATCGTGATAAACGGAAGGCTGGCGTTGCGCAGTGCGTGGCGATAGTAGACCGTATCGCCGTCCAGCCCTTTGGCCTTGGCGGTGCGGATGTAGTCCTGGTCCATCACCTCAAGCATCTGGCCTTTCACGTAGCGCGACAGAACCGCGACGCCGCCAAAAGCGCCGATTACGGCCGGCACCGCAACGTGCCATGTCGCGTCCATGAATGCGCGCGGGCCCTCAAGTTCCACGCCCAGGGTGTATGGGGACACGACCGGTATGCCCATGGTGCCGTTGACGAACTTGATCACGAGGATCGCCAGCCAGAAACCTGGGAATGAAATCATCGCATAGGACAGAATGGTCGCCACACGATCCGGCACCTTGCCACGCCGCAGAGCGCTGCCGATGCCGACCGGGAAACTGAGTGTCCAGGTGATCAAGACCGTCAGCAACACCAGCGGCAGGGTGATCAACATCTTGTTCCACATGGTGGGCAGTACGTTTTCTTTGGTGCGTGCGCTGCGCAGCTCCCATTCGTGGGTGTCGTCGCCGGTGACGACGGCGCCCAGATCGCTGAAGAACTGGCTGTAGAATTTGATGTACTTCTGCACCACCGGATCGTCGTAGCCCATCTGGTCGCGCTGGCGCTCAATGTCCGCTGGCTTGGACTTCGGGTCAAGCTGGCTGGCGAACGGGTCACCGGGCGCCAGGGCCACAATCAGGAAGCTGAACACGCTGATGATGACCAGCGTGACGCCCATCTGGAATATGCGTCGGACGATATAGGAGATCATCGCTCTGTTTTACCTTGTCTTCTGTTCGTCCGTGAACTCGGGGATTTCTTCGCGGCGGATCAGGTCCGGCTCGAAGAACCGCCAGGAAGCACGCGAGTTCTTGATGTATTCGTGGTCGAGGGGGCGATCTTCGTATATCGGGTTGCCTTTGGCGTCCTTGCCGACCTCCATGCGCCATACCAGGTGACGGTCAGCGATGGTCGTCGAGTAGGGCGAATAAAGGAAGATGTAAGGGAAGTCCGAAGCGATCGTGTCGAAGATTTTGTTGCTCATCTCAACTTGCTTGTCGTAGTCGTACTCAAGCAGGATGTCGTCCATCAGCTTGTCGACTTCGGGGTTGCTGTAATTCACGAAGTTCAGCCCGTTCGGCGGCGTGAACTCGGTGCCCCATAACTGGCGCTTGTCGAAATCCAGCCCGCCGCTCCAGCCCAGCACGCACACGTCAAAATTGCGCGCCATGATGAAACGCTGGATGTAATCGTTCCACTCGTAGGTCTTGTAATCCACCTCAATGCCAAGCTGCTCCCAGCGTTCTTTGGCGAGAACGGCCGACTTCTGCCGGGCGCCCTGGCCTGTCGTGTTCACGAACTGGAGCTTCAGCGGCTTGCCATCCTTGAACAGCTTGCCGCCCTGTTCGGTGTACCCGGCCTCGATCAGCAAGGCTTTTGCTTCCTCCATGTCGAACGGAAGGAACTCGAGCTTTTCCGTCTGGCCCTTCTTTTCGCCACTGCGCCAGGTGTGCTCAATGCGATACTCGGCGTTGTACCAGGGCAGCACGGGGTAGCCGGGCCCTGATATCCGCTGCCCCTGCTCAAAGACCACGTACTTAAGGATGTCGTCGACGTTGATCGCCATGGATAGCGCCAAGCGCACGCGCTTGTCCTTCAGGACGTCGCGCCCGTTGTTGAACCCGATGTACTCGTACTGGGTCGGCTGGCGCTTGATGACGTAGTACTTGTCTTCCATCGCTTCGTAACGCTGAACCTGGTAGTCCTTGGCGCTGTAGATGTCCATGCCGCCGCCAAGGAATACCACTTCCGAGGTTTCACTGCCGAGGGCCGGGTCAAACACAAACCAGTCCACGAACTCGTACTCCGGCTTGCGGTTCCAGTAGAACTCGTTGCGGCGCAAGCGCACACGCAGGTTGTTTTCCCAGTACGGCCTGCTGTCGCCGTTCAGGGGCTCAAGCACCATGGCGCCGAGATAGCTGGGCGCGAGTGCAAAGTCCCGATCCCGGGAT
This sequence comes from Planctomycetota bacterium, assembly GCA_019912315.1. Lineage (GTDB taxonomy): Bacteria > Planctomycetota > UBA8742 > UBA2392 > UBA2392 > JACKID01. The sequence continues at coordinate 94,155 of JAIOJA010000057.1, read as the reverse complement.
CGCAGGTGGCGCATGGGGTTGTACTTTGCCCGCTCGATCTCAAGGTCCTGGCGCCCGAGACCGCGGCGGACGGCCTCGTGCTCCCAGGCCTTCAGGTTCCACACGTGGTACGGGAGTATGCTGCCCGTCAAGTCGGCCAGCGCCGGCGAGTAGAGTTCGTCGAACACGATCTCGCAGCGGTAGCGGTTATCTTCGAACGTCCGGATGTCGAGAATGCTCAAGTAGCTGGAGCGTCGCGGGCTGCCGTAGGCGGCGTCTTTCAGGTGGTTGAAATTCAGTTTGACGTCGCGGGCGCCAAGTTCAGGTCCGCGGCCCCACCAGGGACCTTCCTCTTCATCACCGAATCGCTTCTCATAGGTAATCGCGTCGACCTTGGCGTCTTTGCCGAGTTCCAGACGTTCGGAGACAGTGCTGATCGCCTCCGCCTTCGTGTCGGCGACAATGTTTCCGGCCTCGTCGCCATCGACGATGACGATCCAGGTCTTGTCCGGGTCACTGAAGAACGGCCCGTCCGTCCAGTACACTCCCTTATGCAAAACGCAGTCCACCACGGGGTTGTGGACGACGTCGGTGACGCCGCCCTGCTGGACCAGTTCCGTGAACTCGTCTTTGTAAGCTTCGAACTTCCTGTCCTTCTTCAGTTCGGCATCCATGGCGTCCCAGGCGCCCTGGGCGGCTGTGGCTACTTCGGGCAGCAACTCGCGCCCCAGGCGCCTCTCCATGCGCGCCTTGAAGTCGGGTTGAACCGCACTGACAATTTCGCCCTTCACGGGCTTGCCCGTGAACGCCACACGCAGCGTTGTCAGCTTGGGATGGTCGCCCGCGAGCTTGGCTATGAATGATAGCGCGCCGGCCTCACCGGCTTGCTTCTTGAACTCTTCCTCTTCAATCTTCCAGGCGAGTTCGTCGCCGGTTTTGATTTCTCCCAGCAGGTCGCCGAACTCGGCGGCAATCGCCGCGCGATAGTCCGCTTCGGACATGCCCGTCGGCACGACCGAAGTGACTTCGTGCTTGACCACCACGGTCTCCGCCAGCCATGGCTCAAGTTCATACATGCGGTTGTAGCGGATCAGACCCTCAAAAAAGTAGTCGCTGATGGTGGAGTCGGTGGTCTTGGTGCTGGTCCACGGGTTCATGTCTTCCGGGTTGCCGGACATGTACAGGATAATGCGGTTCTGGCGACTGTCGTTGTTGGCGACGCTGGCCGTGCCCGGCACCCAGAACACGGACTGGATCAGGAATACGAACAGCAAAATGGGGACGATGACGAGCGAGCGTTTGATCCACATAGTCTGCTACCTCTGGCGCGGGGGCTGCGGTATGGTTTGCTGTCCCTGTGCCTTTTTTGCAACCGGTTAGGGGCCGCCTTTTTGGCGGTTCGCCTGTCAGGGGTTTATGGCTGATCCACGACGTATTGAACGAATTCAGAGCCGCTTAAGGCAAGATATTGCCGGGCTGTTCCTGTCAGAACTCAAAGACCCCCGTCTGAAGGGTCTTATATCCATTACCCGCGTCGCCGTCAGCAAGGACCTTTCATACGCCCGCGTGTACTGGTCCATCCTCGGCAGCGAATCCGACCGGCGCACGGCCGCACGCCTGATTGAAAGTGCGCGCGGCTTTATCCAGAAGACGGTCGCCAAGGGGTTGGATATCCGTGTCAGCCCGCAACTCAACTTCATCTTCGACGATTCGATTGCAAAGGGTGCCGAGGTCTCTAAGCTCATTGATGAGGCCATGCAGGCCGACGCTCGCGACCAGACGGACGAATAGCACAGAAAGACTCCATGGCGCGTTCATCCATCCGCAAGAACCCCAACATGGACCTCGACAAGCTGCTCGACAAGTTCGAGGACTACCTGCAGAGGAAGTCGCTGAAGCTGACCAGCCAGCGGCGCAAAATCCTCGAAAAAATCCTCGAGATGGACAAGACCCACTTCACTGCCGACGATCTGGTGGACGAATTCCGCGACGAGCGCCCGCGGGTCAGCAAGGCGACGGTCTATCGGACGTTGAGTGTGCTGGTTGAGCCGGGGATTCTGGAAGAGCACCAGTTCGGCGACAGCCACAAGGTGTACGAGCTGTCCGAAGGGCGCCCTCATCACGACCATTTGATCTGTACCAGCTGCGGCAGCATCCTGGAGTTCTACAACGAGGCGATGGAAGCGCTGCAGGACAAGGTGGCCGTGAATCACGGCTTCCATCCGACCCATCACAGCCAGAAGATCTACGGGCTGTGCGCTACCTGCTGGGGCAAAGGCGTTCGTAGCTGATTCCTATTCCCCTGACGGCAACTCGAAGTAGGTGGTCTGCGCCCAGACGCGAAACTTTTCCATGAACTGGTCTTCGGTCAGGACGAGCGTTTCCCAGAGGCGTTGCAGAATGTCAGCGGCTGTTTCCGCGTCTTCCTTGGCGTTGTAGCGGCGCGCGCGCTCCTCGTAGCAGGCCTGCAGAAACTCGTTCAGCTTGTCCTTGTGCTCATGCAGCAGGTAGTCCGTGTAGCAGAACGCGTGGGCCATTTCGCGCTGGCTGTAATCGCCGACGCGCAATTTGACCAGGTGGCTGAGTTTGATTTCCGTGCCTCCAACCAGCTCCATGCCCACCTGCACGCGCCAGCCCGCGCTGCTGTTGCCGAAGCCGGGCAGGGCCTCGGCGCCGCCGGTATCGAGCACACCCGTCATCTTTACGCCATAGAAGATGCTTGAAGTTGAGCCGTTCATGTGCGTGCTGTTGATGTATCCCAGCCCGCGCGCCAGCCAGTAGGCGCCATCGGGGCCGCACAGGCGGAAAATCTCCTTGCTTGCGACATCGTGGGCGATGCCGTCGCGCACGCCGTAGTCGTTTTCAAGGCTGGGGTACAGCCACACGGCGCCGTAGGGGTTGTAGGTGGGCGTCCCGTGACTGATTGTGGCGGCTTCCTTGCGGTGAGTTGGATCCGTGATGCCGCTGCAGTTTTCAACGAACTTGGCGAAGCGTTCACGGTCGCGAATCACCGTGTAGTGCAGGCGCTGGGCGTCTTCCTTGGGCGCGGCGGGCTTGTCAACGCCGAGAATCTCAAAGGCATGGTCGCGGCTGGCCTCGGTGAACTGGATCAGCGTTTCGGCCCACTCGGCGCTTTTGTCAGCTACATCAGCGTGAAAAACGATCCAGTCGGTCTTGCGCTTCTTCATGGCAAGACCGCTGGCCTTTTCGTACGGCGTGTTTTCCTCAATGACTTCGCCCTTGGGCGCGCGCGCAATCCACTTGATGCGGTTGGTATCCGACTCGTCGTCGAGCTGGTGCTTGTACCACATGTAATCGGGACTGGACCTGGCGGCCTTCTGCGCTTCGCGCCCTTCAGGGTACAGGCGGATCACGTGGTACAGGGCGAGCATGCGCTGGTTGACCGCGATCTCATCGTTCGCGACGAAAGCCCACAGGTCCTCCGCGGCCTTGCGGCGCAGTTCCAGAGTTTCGACGCGCAGCTTTTCCTCAAGTTCGGCCCGTTTGTTTTCGTTGATGATGTCCTTGGGCGGGACCATGTCCTCTTCAAGGACCCACTTGCCCTTCTTGCGCTCGAAACCCATGACCTTGCGGGTTTTCTTGTGGTCGATGTCGAACTCAAGCGCGTGGCTGAAGTAGGAGCGCGCCAGGCGGTACAGCCCTTTGCCCTTCGCGATGTCGCCGCACTCGAAGCACACGTCGCCCGTGTCCTCGAGTTTCTTGGCGAGCTTCTTTTCGGGATCAATGTTGAACTTCTCAATCGCCCCGGCCTCACGGGGGACAGCAAGCAGCAGAATGGCAAGCGCCGCCGCCATCGAAATGGCAAGCTTCCTCATGGCATCTCCTCCTCAATTGCCATTGTATCTTGTCGGTGGGGGTTTTCCGAATGCTTGGCTTGTGCGGCAGATACTCCCCCCCTGAACCGATAGAATCATTCCATGGACGCCGAGACCGTCTACTTATTCCGCCATGCTGTTGTGCGTGATGCCGCGTACGAGTTGCAGCTTCCGCGTGATCGAGCGAAGTTGCATGAACTCGCCTTCTATCTGATCGAACAGGCTTTCGGTGGACGGGCACCGGCCCTCGCACCCCTCAGTGAAGTGGTTCAACCTAAGCTGAAGATTCACCCTACCGACAGCGTCGCGTTGGAGCTCTACCGGCACGCGAATCTCGCACTGACACACACGCCTCAAGCGGAGAAATCCGACCTTGCCGAGTTGCGGATACGATACCTGCGCCGGTCGGCGGAGTACGCGGAGGTACACTTCCAGTTTCATCAGAGTGCTGACGCCTGGGAAGCGCTGGCCGCGCTGCTGGATGAATCAAACGGAGCGGAAGCCCTGCGCCGTGCAGGTGTGTCGGCGCGGGTTACGGGCGACTCAAAACGAGGGGCGGCGCTGCTTCAGACTTCCCTTGCCCGCAGCAGAGACGCGGGACAACGACTGTTTGAAGGCAAGGCTTTATGCGACTTGGCGACCCTGTATCGAATGACGGGACGACTTGATGAGTCCATCAGGCTGCACGAGGATGCCGTGGTTGTACTGCGAGAAACCGGAGATCACCGAGGAGAAGGAATCGCACTCGCCAACCTGGCGTCGATCTACCAGGTAACCGGCAAGGCTGAGCTGTCGGAAAAAATCTACCAGGAAGCGGTAGCGATCCACCGGGCTGTCGATGACAAGCGCAGCGAGGCCATCGCCCTGACGAACCTGGGATTGTTGTACCGGGAAGCCGGGAAACTGACCCGATCGGAGGAGTATTGCGATCAGGCGCTGGCCCTGCACCGGGAAGTTGGAAACCTCGGTGGCGAAGGATCCACACTAGGGATTCTTGCAGTGGTCTACGAGCGAACCGACCGAATCGACCAGGCCGCAGAACTGTACGCCAGGGCGTTGGCAATTCACCGAGAAGCCGGCGACCGGAGATTCATGGGTACCGTGTTGTCCAACTTTGCGAACTATTACCGCGTCACCGGCGATATGAAACTGGCCGAAGAGACGTTTGGGCGGGCGCTGCAAATCCTGCGCGAAGTGGGCAATCGACTGGGTGAAGCCAAGGCACTCGAGCGGCTGGCGCTGGTCCATGAAGCTTCTGGAGATATGGAAGCATCCGAACGCGCTGTGGAGCAAGCGCTAGGCGTTTATCGAGCAGTCCGCAACACCAGGGCCGAAGCTCTCGCAAGCTGCAACCTGGCGCTGATTCGGGTGGGAAGAAAGCAAGAAGTCGCGGCAAGGTCCGCCTGGGCTTCCGGGGTCGAGTCATTGCGCGTTTTAGGAGACGACGCGGCGATCGAGTCAAAAACCGCCGAGTTGCGAGAAGCTTGCGCCGCAGCAGGGATTGAGCCGTTTTCGTAACGCACTGATCGGATTGCCAAGAACAAGGCCCCCGCGTTTGCGGGGGCCTTGTTCTTGTGTGTTGCCTTCTAGCGCGGGGCAACGCCGGAGCGATCGACGTATTCGCCGCCGGACATGCGCGCCAGCGCCTCCAGCAGGCGCCCGTCGTGCGGGCCGATGCCGACGGTGTTGATCACCATTTTGCGGAACACGTTCAGTCGGCGCACGTCGTCAACGATGTTCTGCCCCTGGCAGAAGCGTCCGTTGCCGACCATGGGTCCGCCGGGACGCCCAACCTGCCCGATGTCCGTGCTGTCGTCGCTGATCGTCGGCGAGCCGTCCGTCAGGAAGAACATGGTCGTGCCGCCGGTCTTGAGGCATTCCGGGTCCCAGGCCGGGTTGTTGGCGCGCTTGCCGATCTTCATGGGGTCGATGGTGTCCTTCTTGTTCACGCAGAAGCCGCGCGTCAGGGCGCCGTGGATGTTCGTGAGGTTGACCCAGTTCAACTCTTCGACCTTCTTGATGAATCGTTTCTTATTGGCGTCGGTCGCCTGCACGAACTCGTCGTTGGCGTTGTCGATCATGCTGTGTGGCGTGTGGTAAATGACGATGTTGAACCAGTAATCCTCAGGCAGGTTCTCAAGCGTGTAGATCAGTTCCACCTTCGCCAGGTCCAGCTTGGTCTTCACCTTGCTGTAGTCAGGCGGCGGGGGCGGTTCTTTCTCCGGGTCCTGTTCGTCTTTCTTGCCGCCGCCGGTGACGGGGCCCTTCGGCTCGTCTTTCGGCTCCTCCTTGGGCGGGTTCTTCATCTCCGGCGGCAACTCGACCGGGTGTTGCATCGAGCCGCTGATGTCGATCACGAACACCACGCGCTTGCCGACCGCCGCGGCCTTGAAAAACTTGGGCACGTCGCGCCCGGCCACAGTCGCGCCTTCGTCGCGGCGTTCCACCTTCTTGCCGCCCATCTGCACCCACCAGCGCCAGAACTCGGCGTCGATGTAGGTGTCCTCGCCGGTGATGCTGGCGAGCGCCTTGCAGGTAAACCACTGAATGCGGTCGTCTTTGGTTTTTTCCAGCACGTCGGCCAGTGCCAGCACAACATTGTCGCGCATGGCAGTGTCGCTGGTAGTCACCATTTTCGGCGCGCCCTGGATGCAGGTCAGCGCGATGATGGGCGCATCTTCGTCCCAGTCGGGCTGATAGGTCTTCAGGACTTGCAGCAGCATGTCCGCCATATCGTGACGTTCGGTGCCGGCCATGGCCTCGATGGCGGCACTCCGAATGTAGATATCTTTGTCCTTCGATTCCGTGATGGCCTTGCGCAGGATCTGATTGCCGCGCTCGGTGCCGCCGCCGGACAGCCCCAGGAATGTCCAGTAAGCACCGAACAGGGTTTCCGGGCTGTTCCACTTCAGAACGTTCTTTTCCACTTCCTCCAGCGCTTCTTCGGAAGACAACATGCGCACCGCTTCCGCCATGCGCCATCCGGCCGGGCCGTCGTTCTCGCCCGCCAGGCACTGCATCATCAGCTTGGTGCCGTCTTTGTTGTTGGCGCGGGCCAGGTCCTCTACTGCCTGTGCGCGCACGTCGGGATTGTTGTCCGTGATCTTCTTGCCGGCGATCCGGACCGCGTCCTCGGCGGGTCCGCCCTGCACGGTTGTCGTGGATACGCTTAGCGCGCCAATCACAACCAGAGCCGCCATGACGGTCTGTGTCCTTCTGAGTCGTTTCATGCTTGCCTCGATCTTTGCCCCGGGTCCGCACCCGACTGCCCAGCAGTTTCCGGCTTCCTCCCGAAGCCGCCTGACGCTCAGGCTAGCGCCCCCTGCCGCCGCCCGAGAAATTCTGTGTCCAGTAACTTCCGTCGTGTCCAATACCGATGATCGAGTGATTCCCGATCATGTTGCGATGGTGTTCCGCGGCGTTGTACCACTGCCAGACCGCCTGATCGCCCGTTTCGGCACCGACCAGGCAGTTCTCCGCGACCGAGCCACCGAAGCCGGCCCGGCGCGCACGATCCTGCGGCGTGCGACCGTAGGGATGCCCGTTGATGTTGTGCGCAAGCTGCTTGATCTGGTTCATGTACTTACTGTGTTCAAAGCACGCTTTGCTGAGTGTGGCGTTGATTGTAAGCGCGCCCTTGCCAAGCATCATGCGGTAGTCGTTCAGCACCCGGACGTGGCTCTTGTCCTCGTCGGTCAACGTGGCGCCTTCAACCTTCTCGTTCGCCTCAAGTACGCCCGCGTTGGATTTGTACTCCTTCTCCTTTACGTTCAGAAGAGCGGCACCGCGCGCGCGCATCAGTGACGCGGCGTCGGCGCAGTCGTCGGGCCAGTTCGCAAGTTCATCACTGAGCTCGCCCAGCAGGCTTGCAAGCCCTTCAAGCTTCGCGCCCGGCGTGGCCAGGTTCAGATCGTGCTTCTCAACTGCATATGCCACAGGGTCGCGCCACACTTTGAAAAGGGGCTCGCAGGCCTTGTCCACTTCCGGTTGAAGCCTGCAATCGTCGGCCTCGGTGTAGCTCGGATTCATGATGGCCTTGAGGGCGTTCGGGCGATGTTCGTCCAGTACCGCGCGCAGACTGTCAACGCTTACGCCGGACTTGCGGATCGCGTCTGCGATATACTTCTCGGCCTCGCCTTCCTTGAAGCCCTGAAAATCCTCGATTACGTCCTTCTTAAGCTCCGCCTCCGTGTCGATGGCTTCTTTGAGCTTGTCGATGGCCTCGCGCACGAGTTGCTGGTCGGTCTCCTTGTCGCTGTCCCATTTACGCTGGATGGTGCTGACCCAGCCCGAGGCGGTGGGGGGCAGTTTGGGTTTGGCGGGCGGCGCCTTTTCGGGTTCGGCGTCCGGGTCACGCCCTTCGGCGATAGCCTTTTCGCGCTCCTTCTTTTTGCGGAGTTCTTTGATGAAGTCGTCGTCATCCTGGGCCAGCGCGGTTGGGATCGCGACCGTGAACAACAGCAACAGCGTTACGGCGGTGCATAAAACCGCGCGAATGCGGCATGGGGCCATGGTCTCTCCAAATGGCCAACAGAGTGCAATACGCACCCTAAGTCTAAATCGCCCAGTGTCTGCTTACGAACGAATGCCGAATAACTTTGTTCAGGGCCAATTCGGGAATTCGGAGCCTCTCTGTAAGCGCTGCTACCGCAATAATTTACGCGCAAGGCATAGCAGGCTGATGCCCCACGGACTGGGAAGCCACGGCAATAGCAGGCGCTCGCTGGCGAACGCCGCATATAGCGCGAAGTTGAGGGGCCCGGCCGGCAGCTTCTCCGTGTCCGACCTTGCTTCGCCGCCGCCGCGACTGACCAGGCGCACGCCCGCCACCAGTGGGAACAGTGCCGTGTTGATGTAGCGGTATTTGCGTATGTGAAACCCGGCCGTTGACACCTTCTGCCGGAACTCGCCGCGCCGGTACCTGCGCACGTGGTGCAGCGCCCGATCATGCGGGCCGAACATCCAGGGGTGCGCGGGCACCGTGAACAGCCCGTAGCCGCCGGGTTTGAGCACGCGGTGGATTTCAGCCAGGGCCTGCTCGTCTTCTTCAATGTGTTCCAGCGTGTCCAGCGAGGTCACCACATCCAGTGAATCGTTCGCGAACGGCAGCTTGCGCAGATCGCCCTGCAGCAGGCGTGACAAGCCCCGCGCGCGTGAATGCTTCAGGGCTGACCCGTTCAGGTCAGCGCCGATCTGCACCCATTGCGGCAGCGACTTCAGGGTCATGCCGGTGCCGCAACTGCAATCCAGCCCGACACCCGGCGGGACGTAGCGTTTCAAAAAGGTGCGCACCACCGCAAGCCGCGCCCGGAACCACCAGTGGCGTTCCTCGACGTTGGCCATGCGATCGTATTCGGCTGCTTCCATGAGAACGGGTTTAAGGTCAAAGGTTGACGGTCGAAAGTGGCTTGGCGTTTTCGACCATTGACCTTCAACTGTCGACGCTCCCCGCCAGCTCATTGCTTGGCGTTACCCGCATCATGGCGCTTTCGTAGGCGCCTGTCTTCCAGCGCTTCTTGATGCGCCTGACTGCCTTGAGCATCTTGATGCCGTCGCGCATCAGGCTGACTTTGCTGCCGGGCATTTCGGTCCAGTTCACGAAGACTTCCTTGATGCTCAGCCCCTTGTTCTGCGCAAGCAGCAGCAACTCAACATCGAACGCAAAGCCATCCTCCTGGGCGATCTCGAACAAACCGTGCGCCGCCGGTCGGAACAGTTTAAAGCCGCACTGCGTGTCCCGGATCCCTTTTATCGCGCCCATCCGCACGGCCCGGTTGAACCAGCGTCCGAGAAAGCGCCGCAGCGCGCTGGCGTCGACCCGCTTGTCGCGCCCTTCACGGCTGCCGATGGCGATGTCTGCATCCGCTGCCAGCAGCGACGGCAACTCTTCCATAGCCGTTGCACCGTCGGCATCCGCGAACAGTCGCAACTCGCCCCGTGCCGCCAGCATGCCGGTGCGAACGGCCGCGCCTTTGCCGGCGTTGCGTTCATGGGAGATCACGCGCACGTCCCGCTGCCGGGCGACAGTGACGGTGCCATCACTGCTGCCGTCATCCACCACGATGACTTCAAAGCTGGGTTCGTGCCTGCCGCACCATGCCAGCACCGAATCCAGAAAGGCCGGCAGGCGGGTGCTTTCGTTGTAGGCGGGGATGACGACGGACAGTCGCACGGCGCTCGATCCGTTGTGCGCGCTGGTTCTGTCGGAAGATGCGGCGGTTTCCTGCATGAGTTCAGGTTACGAGATTCAGCGTGGGAGCGCAGTTCCTGCCGCCTTCCGCCTCATGCCCCATTGATCATTGACCATTGATGATTGATCATTCGCGCCATGAGACCGCTCGACCACTCCCATCTTGACGGCGGCATTGAGCTAGGGCGTCGGTATATCACCGATTTCGCGCGCGTGGAGTCATTTTACGCCGGGGACTATCGTCGCCCGGAACATCTGGCGTCGCTTGCCAATCGCATCCTGAACCGTACCTGGAAGCCGCGTTTTGACCGGGCAGCCACGGGCGACCTGTTGCAGGCCTACGCAGAGCGCCACCCCACGCCCCATGCCAGCCTTGCGAACATAGAGAAACTGCGCGATCCACAGTCGGTTTGTGTCGTTACCGGGCAGCAGGCCGGGTTAGGTGGCGGGCCCCTTTACAGCCTTTACAAGGCCGTCACCGCGATTCGCCTTGCGCGGGACGTTGAGCGAGCCTCGGGCCAGCCTTGCATTCCGATTTTCTGGAACGCCAGCGACGACAGCGATATCGGCGAGATCAACCGCATCCGCAGCGTGGACAACACGGGCAACCTTCGCAAGTTTCGCTTTCCGATCGATGCCGGGCGGCGGCATGTACGCGACATTCTGCTACCTGAGCACGGCGATGACTCCTGGCGCGCTGCCGGAGACGCTCTGGGCGAAGGGCCGTACATCGAACGCGCCATCACCATGCTGCGGGACGGGGCCGGGCGCGACTTCGGAACCGCCTTCACGCGCCTGCTGCTGGAACTGCTGGGCTCGCGCGGGCTGGTTGTCATCGAGCCCTGGGCGCTGGTTGAACACCCGGCCTGGAAGCGCCTGTGCGTCCAGGAAATCGACAAGCGCGAAGAGCGCCGCTTGGCCCTTCAGCGTGTGGCCGAGCGTCTGGAGGCGCTGGGCCTGCCCGCCGGCGTGCCGATTACAAACCACCTGAACCTGTTCAAGACCGTTGACGGCGAACGCCGGCACGTCACCACGGAAGGCAAACGCCTGATCGTTGACGGAAGTGACGAGCACGTCAGCAAGACGGCGCTGATGGCGGAAGTGAGGGCCGAGCCTGCCCTGTTCACACCGAACGTCCTGTTGCGCCCACTGATTCAGAACGCGATTTTCCCGACCGTCGCCTATGTCGGCGGACAGGGGGAGATCGCCTACCACGCGCTGCTGAAGGGGTTGCATCGCACGAGCAAAGTGTTCATGCCTGCCTTGTTTCCGCGCATTTCGATGACGCTGGTTGACCCAAAGGACGCGCGCGACTTCGACAAGGCCGTGCAGTACCGCAAGCGCCTCAGGTGGCGCCAGAGGGAAGCGGCAATTGTCTACGAGGACGCGCAGTCTGGTGTGCGGCGCGCGATCAGCGAGTTGAAGGAGAATCTCGCGGGGCTCGCCAAGCCGCTGGATCAGGATTTGCAGAAGTTCGAGCAGCGAACCCTGCGGTCGGTGGGGGATGTGATGACACGGGTGAAGTACGAGCCCCTGGCCATCACGGAAGGCGGCTCGGAAATGGAGCCTCTGTTGAACCGCTATTTCCCGGAAGACAAACCGCAGGAGCGCGTGATCACGATTTTGGCTGCCTACGCCCGGCACGGTCCCCGGTTGCTTGAGGCCGTGGAGAGCACTCCCGAAATCTTCGACTTTCACCACCACATTGCGGTTCTGTAGTGATCGCCAATGATCGCCGCGCCGCCTCGCTTTCGCCGGGGTTGTGGGGAAAACCGGCCCTGGTTACTCACCTTCCTAGCCGTTGCCGGCGCTCGTGGTGCCTGACGGCTTCAGGATATGTTTGTCCACCCACGTGTCACCCAAGTCGTCGCTCCGCAAGCACGGCCTGTGCGGCGTGATGAGTCTGTGTGATCATCCAGACGTTGATGCCGGCATTGGCCGCTCAGCACCGGCGCGACACTTCTCCCGCCTGGCCTGGTGCTGATACCGATGACACTCTCCGTTAGAGCCTCACAAGGGAGTAACGTAGGCTTCGCCCCGAGAATCCTGCCTAGTTGTCGTCAGATTTTGAACGCTCTTTGGTGGCGTCCGAGGCGGCGGGGCCGGCCTTGCCTGTCGCCGTCGCCGCGGCGGTTCTTAGGGCGCCGCTGCTGTGGCGAGGCGTGAGGGACGGCGCGGTTTCCGCCGCGATCTCGGGTTCTTTGGGCGTGTCCTCAAGCGCCTTGTACTGCAATTCGTAAAGCTTGTGGTACAGCCCCTTGTGCTGCAACAGTTCCTGGTGGCTTCCGCTTTCAGCCAGCTTGCCTTTGTGCATCACAAGAATCTTGTCGGCCTTCTGAATCGTGCTGAGGCGATGCGCGATCACGATGCTTGTGCGCCCCTTGGTCAACTTCTCCAGCGCTTCTTGAATCAACTCTTCCGTGTGCGTGTCGATGCTACTGGTGGCTTCGTCGAGAATCAGCACGGCCGGGTCGAATACAAGCGCACGTGCAAACGACAGCAACTGGCGCTCACCGGCGCTGAACGTTTTGCCGCCTTCTTCCACCTTGGCTTCGTAGCCGCCGTCAAGCTTGCGGATGAACGGATCCGCACCGACGTACTTGCAGGCTTTCTCAACCTGCTCGCGCGTGATGGTGTCGTCGCCGAGGCGGATGTTGTCGAACACAGTGCCCGCGAACAGGAACACATCCTGGTGCACGGTCGCGATGTTGCGGCGCAGTCCGGCCAGGGTCCAGTCACGCACATCGTGCCCGTCAACCTTCACGTAGCCGCCCTGGATATCATAAAAGCGGCAGACCAGGTTGATGATGGTTGTCTTGCCGGCGCCGGTGTGCCCGACGATCGCGACGGTTTCGCCCGCGTTGATCGTGAAGTCGACACCGCGCAGCACGGGCTCGCCGGTCTTGTACTCGAAGTGAACTTCCTCGAACTTGACCTCGCCTTCAACGCGCCCGAAGTCCTGCGCGCCGGGTCTGTTCACGATCGTTTTTGGTTCGTCGATGATGGTGAAAATGCGCTCGGCCGCTGTCATGGCACCCTGCACCACTTCGAACTTTTCCGTCAGGTCGCGGATCGGTGTGAAGAACAGTTCGGTATAGCCGATGAAAGCGAACAGCAACCCGACCGTGAACACCTCTGTGCCTGACACTTCAAACTGACCGATCACGGCCGCGCCGCCGAATGCGATCACCAGGGCGATACCGGCGGCGGACAGGGTGGTGTTGACCGGGCGGAAGATCGCCCAGGCGGTGCGTTGGTCAATGAAGTGCTTCTTGTAGTCCTGGCCGATCTTGTCGTAGGCCTCGTCGTTGCGCTCTTCTTTATGAAAGAGCTGAACAACACGAACGCCGCCCAGCACTTCGGCGGTGAAGGCGTTGATGCGTGACAGCGCCGCGCGCCACTTGCGGTATGCGTTGCGCGCGTACTTGCGAAAGATCAGCGTGGCGACAACCATCGGCGGCACCACGGCCATGGCGATCAGCCCCAGCTTCAGGTTGATTGCGAGCAGCACCATCACGATGCCGACGAGCATGGCGCAGTCCTTGAGAATCATGACAAGCGCCGTGCTGAACATCTCTTCCATGGCGCCGACATCGTTGGTTGTGCGCGTCACGAGGCGCCCCACCGGGTGGCGATGGAAGTAGCTGAGACTGAGGTTATGTACGTGCGTGAAAAGCTGCATACGAATGTCGTGAATCACGCGCTGGCCCAGCCCCGCGAGCAGGTAGCCGTTGCCCCATTCCGTGAAGAACGCGCCGAGGCGCATCAGCAGAAACAGCGAAGCCATGACCCATAGCTTGTTGGTGTCGCTGAAGCCGTCGAACCCCGGCAGTACGAACTGGATCACGCCGCCGACGCGCTCCGCGAGAACGCTGTCTTTCTTCCAGAAGACGATGTCGACCGTGGCGCCCATCAGGGCCGGCGGAAGAATGGCAAAGCCCGCCACAATGAAGACGAGCAGCGTGCCGGTAACCACACGTAGCCAGTAACGGCGCGTGTAGCCGGCCATGCGGCGAAAGAGGGCCGGATCCCAGACATTCGTCTTGATCTTGTCCTCTAGCAGGTCTTCTTCAAACGTGTCAGCCATGGTTCAGGTGTCAGGTGTCAGGGCAACGTCCGGCGGTTGCTGTTCCCTGACACCTGTCCCCTATCCTTGCTCGTTTAACTCGACTTCGAGTTGCTGCTTTCCGTGCAGCTCGGCGTAGTAGCCCTTGTTCATCAGCAGTTCTTCGTGTGTGCCGCGCTCGGCGATCTGGCCGTTGTCCAGCACGATGATTTCGTCCGCGTGCTCGACGGTGCTAACGCGGTGGCTCACGATCACCGTGGTGCATTGCTGCATCACTCCTTTCAGTCCCTTCAAGATCGCTTCTTCTGTCTGCGTATCGACCGCGCTCAGACAGTCATCCAGCAGCAGAATCGCCGGCTTGCGGGCGATCGCGCGGGCGATGGCCACACGCTGCTTCTGCCCGCCGCTCAGGTTCACGCCCTTCTCACCCAGCAGCGTGTCGTACTGTTTCGGAAAGCTGAGCACATCCTGCTCAACCTGCGCGATGCGTGCGCACTGCTTCAGCCACTCGACGTCTGCATCATGGGCCTTGCCGGCGCTCGCAACCTCGTGGTCGTTGCCCAACGTACCCAGCGCAATGTTCTGCAGAATGGTTTCACTAAAGAGGAAGGTCTCCTGCGGCACACAGCCGATCTGCGTGCGCAGCACGTCCAGGCTGATACTGCGTACGTCGTGCCCGCCCAGAAACACCGTGCCCGACGGCGGATCGTACAGGCGCGGGATCAGACCCAGCAGCGTTGACTTGCCGCTGCCGACCGGCCCGACGATTGCCAGCGTCCTGCCCGGCTCAATCTTCAAACTCACGTGGCGCAGGGCCCAGTCGGGCTCCGCCAGCTTCTCGTCGTCGTCGTCACCGACGACCGCGCTGACGCTCGGCGCTGGGAAGTACTTGAAGCTCAGGTCTTTGATTTCGACCGCGCCGGTAAGCTGCCTGACGTCGGCCGGCAGTTCGGGTTCCACGATTTCGGCCTTCACGCTGATAATGCGCTGGATGCGGTTCATGCTTACGCGCCCGCGCTGGTACAGCATCACCACCCAGCCCAGCCCTATCATCGGGCCGCTGAGACGTATCAGCCATTGGAAGAACGCGACGAATGCGCCGACGGTGATCTCGCCGTTGATCACCATGCTGCCGCCGTAGATCACCACCACAAGGTCGGCCAGGCCCAGCATCAGCACCAGCAGCGGGTTTTCCAGGGCGACAACTTTTGCCAGGTGCATGCCGCGCCGGAAGTACTCGCGCGACAGCCTGCCGAACATTCGGACTTCGCTGTCTTCCTGCACAAACGACTTGATCACTTTGGCCCCTGCGTATGACTCGCGTGAGCGCTCGGCTACCACGGCCCACTGCACCTGCAGGCTGTCGTAGCGGTCCTCAATGGCATGGGCGAGCTTGGCCACGATCAGCGGAATCAGGGGCAGGCACAAGGCGCTGGCCAGCATCAGCTTCCAGCTGATTGTGCTCATGTAGATCGGCACCATGATGAAGTAGAGCAGTGTGTCGATAATGAGCAGCAGCCCGAAGCCGAAAAAGTTGCGCACACTGTCCATGTCGGATGTCGCGAGGCTCATCATCTCGCCGGTCTTGGCGCGGTCATGGAAACGCGAGGCCAGACGCTGGATATGCCCGAAGAAGCGCGCCCTCAGGTCGTGGGTCAGGTTGATGCTGGCGCGGGCGTAATCAAGCGACATGCGATAGCGAAACAACCCGGTGATCGCGACGATCATCACAAAGCCCAGTGCGTATACCCAGATGCCGCCGATCATGCTGCTGGTTAGCGAATCCCCGAACAGCGCCATCACGGGATTGCCCAGGCGCTCATAGTCCTGCGGCGTGCGCTCCGACGTCAGGTACTCGATGTGGTTGATCGCCCACTGCACCAGCTTGGGCGTGAAGGTGTCCATGATGTCCACTAGCACCAGCGCCGCTGTGCCGGTCAGGTAGAACCGCCAGTACGGACGCGCAAACGACAGCATTTTCAGGAACTTGCGTAACACCCCGACCCCGCCTAAACAACGAATTCTCGCCTGTGCTCTGGACGTGTCAAGAGCACGCGAGATTTCAGGACTCCCCGGAATACCTATGTGCCGCTATAGTCACAACCCTGTGCAAGCGGACTTGGCGGAATCAGAATAACTGAACCCCCAACATCCGCACGCGCACTTAACGTATACGTTTCGCTCACGGTTTCAGGGAAACAGACCTATGAATCGAACCGCCGGACTACTGCTGGTTGTGCTAAGTGGATTGTTCGCTACGTCGCTCTCAGCTTATGAGCCCGGCGATTTTGCGCCTCGTGGTTCGTTGCTGTACACCCGCGTCGAGGACTTGGCCGGGGCGGCGAAGAAGCTGTTCGGCGAGGACTGGCGCGTGCAGGCCGAGCGCATGCTTCTTATGCGTGATGAGCGCGACGTCCGCGAGTCCGACCCCGTACTCAACGAGTTGCGGGGATTTGTCGATTTCCTGGGCACGACCGAGTTCATCATCGGCGATGTCATGATCCGCGAACCGTACGTCCAGAGCGCAACTGTGGTGCAGTTGAAGGAAGGCGCGCCGGCTAAGTTCAGCGAAGCCTTCCTTGAATGGATCAAGGACAACGACCGCGACGCCGAAATCAAGGAAGACAGCATCGGCTTCGAAGGGGTGCGCATCTGGCTGAAATCCTCACTGCTGGTGATTACCACCGGCGGCATGATGGACGTTCACGTCCAGGATGTGATTGACGGCTTCAACGATGAGTCCCTCAGCAAAGTCGAGCGCTTCACCAAATGGAGCAGCAAGGCCAAGGGCGATGTCGTCCTGTTTGCCGACATGAAGGCCTGGCGTACGGCCGTGGACCGCCTGGGTGAAGATTTCAGCGACGATCTTCGTCGCGCGCTTGATGTGGTCGAGTGGCAGAAGTGGGATATGGTTGCGGGCACGATCAGCCTGCCGGGGCGTACGGGTGGCGGTATCGCCGCGGACTTGTCTCTTTCGCTGAACCAGCCATTTGAAAAGCTGAACGCCTTTCTGAAACCGTCCGGCGGAAGCCGCCTGGTCGGAGTGCTCCCCAGTGAATGTGTGGGTTTTCTCAGCCTGCAACTGGGGCGCGACCACCAGCGCACCTACAGCGACCTGTTGGGTTATTTCCACGATTTCGAGCAGGATGACCGCCCGCACCGCCTGCGCCGCCAGCGTGGCTGGTACGAAAGCGACCTGGAATGGGCCGAGCAGCGATTGAAGAACCTCGAGGAGCTGAAGGCCAACGAAAAGGGCGAGAAGGACGAAGATGGCGTCGCTGACCCGGGGCCGCAGGGCGTGAAGGCCCAGCCCGTGCCTGTGCCCGAAGAAGAAGAAGGCGAAGAGTACGTAGAGCCGACGCTCGACGAGCAGATTGCCGAAGCCCGCGAGCGCGTAGACGAGTACAAGCAGCGCATTGCCGAGCTCAATGAGCAGATCAACAGCCACGAATACCGTGCGTTCGAGCCCGACCGCGAAGTTCGCAACATGCGAGGTACCGACGCGGAGGACTTTCACGACGAGCTGCTGGAGATCTTTGAGCAACTGGGATTGACCCTGGACGAAACACTGAACTCGGTCGGTCACGAGGCGCTGTTAGGAATTCTCAATCTGCCGGACCCGACCTTTGACGACAACGACCTCGACAACGCTTACGAGGACATGTGGTTTACGCTTGTGGAGACGGCCGAAAGCTGGCCTGAGTTCAAGGAGAAGCTGCTGGACGCGGTGCTGGGTCGGCAACTGCCGGAAGATACGCCTGAAGAGCTGCGCGAAGAGGCGAAGGAACGGGCCGAAGCGCTGATGTTCAAGAAAGTGGACGGCGGCGAGATTCTGCGCCTTCGCGGGTTGCAGGCGGACTTCTGCTTCTTCGCCGGGGAGGGCTTCGTGGGTGTCGGCGCGAACGAGGACGTGGCGCTGCGCATTCTGAAATCCGCCATGGGCCAAGGGCGCATGAGCACCAGCAACATTCCCGGCGGCACCGTCGGCGGGAGCAAGTTCTCGTACGTGAACCTGGGGGCGGTTCTGACGAAGATCAGCCGCGGCAACTACAACCGGGACCGGCTGCGTACGCGTATGCCCATGCCGTTCTTTGATCTTGAGAAGTACCTGCCGGCGGGCTTCCACATGAGCCTCGCCAGCGATGAGAGCAGCCACGCGCTGCGGTTCACGTTCCGCACGGCTGGAGAGAGCGACGGCTCAAATGTCATGCGCATGTTCGCCGACGAGATGCACCGGCAATTGGGCTATGACCACGACCGCCGGATGCTCGAAGACCTGCAGCACAGCATTGGGTTGTGGCGCGACGCAAATGCTGCCGGCTTGCAGGAAATGGGAGACGCCGAGCGCGCGCGAACCCTCAAGGGAGTCACCCCGACATCGCTTACAGACGACGGGCATTTCACCCCCATGGATGGAATGCGAAGCGCCTTTGACCCCGCAATGGCGGCGCGCCTCAAGGCAATGCTGGAGAGCTACACCGAAGTGCTTGGCCCCGCGGAAGGCGAGAACAACCCCGCTGATTTCGGAGAGAGCGGCTTCGAGTGGCGCGGACTGCCCGACGACTACGGCACGGGCAAGCACGCGTCACTTCACATTGTGTGTATGATGAGGGGAGACTGGGCCCACAACGGGCGCCTGGCCATCGTTGCGAGCGGGAGCGACTTGGACCTGGTGTGGCTGCACGCCGAAGAGTTTGTACGCTTGCAGGAAGCCGTCACGAGTGGTCAGGAGTACAAGCCTGAGGTTGCCCCAGGGGTAAAGCCGCCCAAGTGGCGCGTACGCAAGAACCTCGCCCGCAAGGTCTACCAGATTCACAATCTGCGCGGAAAGGTGATGGCACTCAAGAGGGCGGCCGAAGAGGCGGGTGTCGAGTTTAAGCTGAACTTCAAGGGTGGCGAAGAGGAAGACCCTTTGGGCGCCCTGCGCGAGTTGCTGGGCATCAGCGAAGACGACTGGTTCCACTTCGAGAACCCGGAGGCGCTGACGATCGAGACAGACGCCGAGGGCAAGGTATCCGCGAAGCTTGAAATGGACGAACACTGGGTCGAAGTGGATGAAGACGGCAATGTCACGAGTTCATTCGACGAGTAGTCGCCACAGGAGATCGATGATCCGGGGCACCGGCGCCCCGGATCATCAGTACTTCCAGTAGAATTCTTCCTCGAGATCATCCATGGGTGCTTCGATCTTCTTCCAACCCGAATCGATCTTCAGCAGGGTCTGAAACTGTTCAAAGTGCATCCTGTCCCGAAAGGTCATCTTCTCTGTGACCATGCCGGCCGGCACGTCGCTCGCCCATAGCTCCAGGCCCTGGAAGTCGAAGCCCTTGTTCCGAAACCAAGCCTGAAGCTGGTGCAGCTTGTCGAAGGTGACATGCGTGTGGTCGCAGCCGCAGTTGTGCTTGCGCACGTGGACATATCCGCTCGCCTTGATTTCCGCGTCGGCGTCGCCGTCATGCACCGCCATACGGTTCGCGCGGGTCGGTGCTTTGGGCGGGAAGCTTGACAGGTCAACAGGCGCGATTTCCTTCGTGCCGTGGGCGCCAAGCTCGAACGATTTTGCGTTGCCGTTGCGGTAGATGTCGAAGCGGCCTTTGGGGTTGGGCACAAAGGGCGGCACGAAGCTTGCCAGTTCGGTGGTGTACGTACCGTCGTTCGCACTGCTGAGTACGCGCCCCTCCAGCAGGTGCGCCGCGCCGTAAACGTCCAGGTAGCTGCGTACGATCGGCGGCGGGTCGCAGATCAACACCAGTCGCTTCGCCTTGTCGGCTCTGCCAATCAGGTCGATAAGACCGGCGACGGCGGCGCTGTCGATTGTCTCCACCTGGTGCATGTGAAGAATGCGGTGCCCCACGAAGTCCGCGAGTTTGTGGCGTTTTGAAACTACCTGAATAGCGGGAATGGTCGAGCTGTCCACACGTGCCGGCGGCGTAATAACGATCGCGTTGAAGTCACTGGGTACGGTGTTGGGCATGGCGGAGCTCCGGCTGGTTGCGGCAATCAGCCTAGATTGTTCCTGCCGGAGATTACACCGTTGCGCCGAGCCGCGTGCTTTCGCTGGACTCGCGCTCAAGGTTGCGTAGTGCATCGCGGCGCTCTTCCCAGCGCCCGACACGAGCGTCGATCAGGTTCACTGTGTGGTTCTTGATACGCCGCAGGGCGACAATCATGTCGCTGAATATCAGGCCGGAAAGAGCATCGCACTGCCCCTCCTTTACCCGCAGAAGGTGGGCGTCGCGCACCTTGTCCGCGCGGTCGCCGATGGCGTCAGATTTGCGAATCAGCGCCCGCACGCCTTCATCTGCCATCTCTGCTTCCAGGTTTTCAATGATGTACTCCGATGACTCCCGCAAGAACTCGTTGGTCATGGTCATCAGGTCAACCAGGTCCTTGTTGGCGGCTTCCGTGAACTTCAGGTTGTCGCGGAACATGCGCTGTCTGTACTTGGTGAGGCTCTGGCAATAGTCAACAATGCTCTCGAATTCGTCTGACAGGCGAATCAGCGAATACCCGCGCTTCGCGCCTTCGGCCGTCATGGCCAGCTGCATGACTTCCGTAATGAACAGGGTCATTTCCATCTGGATGTTGTCTGTCACGTGCTCCAGGTGGTCGATGTGCTGGAACAACGTCTGGTTGTCCGCCTCCAGGTGAATGTACTTGACGGATTCGTCCCATGCGCTCAGCGTAACATTGCGCATAATGCGCAACTCGCCCTCCGCCTCTTCGAGTGCAAGCTCGGGCGAAATCTTGGCCAGGTCGCCGGACAGTTTGAGGCGCTTTTTGCTCTTCTTGCCTTTGTCCGGCTTCATCCAGGTCACGACCTTCACCAGCAGCGGCAGAAGCGGCAGGAAGAACAGGTTGTTGCTTATGTTGAAGATGCTGTGACCCGCCGCGATCTTCATCAGAATCAGCGGGTCGTCGACCGCGATCTCACCGCTTGTTTTGAACAGTGAGGAAATCGGCCCAGGCAAATTCTCCACCAGGTCGCTGACGAACACGACGTAGGGCTGGAAGATAATGAACATGATCGACACGCCGATCACGTTGAACATGATGTGGGCGTAGCTGGCCCGTTTGGCGTCGATGGTTCCGCCCATCGCCGCCAGGTGCATGGTAATCGTAGTCCCGATGTTTTCGCCCAGCACAAGGGCCGCCGCGGTCGGGTAATCGATCTGTCCGGCCGCCGCCAGTGACATCGTGATGGCGAGCATCGCACTGCTACTCTGGACAATGAAGGTAAGCAGGCAGCCGATCACGATGCAGGCAAGCACGGAGAACATGTTGTCGGCAGCGAAGTAGCCCAGCATGCTCTGGAAGTCGTCCGTCTTGGAAAGGGGCTTGAAGCCGCCGGACATGAACTCAAGCCCGATGAAAATCATGCCAAGCGCGATCAGCACCTTGCCAAGGTTCTTCCATTTGACGGACTTGCCGAAAAAGAACGGCACAAAACCGCCACCGACCAGCAGCAGCCCGTACTTGCCGATCTTCACGGCGATAATCCAGCCTGTAATTGTAGTGCCGATGTTGGCGCCAAGGATGACACCCACGGCCTGCGTCAGAGACATCAACCCCGCGTTGATGAAGCCGACAAGCATCACCGTGGTGACCGTACTGCTTTGCACGATCACGGTCAGCAGTACGCCGACGCCCATGGCGATGACGCGGTTGTTGGTGAGCCAGCCGATCAGCGTGCGGATGAAATCGCTGGCAAGGGCCTGCAGCGATTCGCTGAGCAGCTTCATCCCGAACAGGAAGATGCCCAGCCCGCCGAGAACCGTGTATACGAGTGTGAACCAATCGCCGGCTGACATCCGGGTCTCCAAGACCGGCGCGACAATAGCAGGCGATTGGCTCGAATTAAGCGAAAGTAAAGGAAATGTTAACCACACTCCGCCAACACCCGCTGGCGCCTCCCGAACCGCCCCGTAAAAGGGCTGCATCGCCATGAGCCAAGTGAACAAAAGTCTCGTTGCGGCCGTGCTGGCCGTCCGACAGGGGGTGCTGACCGCTGACAGGGCGGCGGAGATTCTTGCATCCGGCGAGTTCGACTCGGCCGCCATCAGCCGTGTCGAATCCGCAGCTGACGAATTTGACGCAGGCACCGTCGCCATGAGTCCCAGCCTGGTGGATGTGATCGCTGAACGCCTTGACGAGGGCGGCGACCTTGCCGACCTGGGCCTGGATGAAACTACAGTCCGCACGCTCAGCCAGATACGCAGCATGAAGCCGGACGACCTGGCCGTGAAGGACACCCTGCTGTCGATCAGCCCCACGCGTCTGGTGCGTGACATGGACCTTGAGGACCTGCCGGTGATCGATGCCTCGGAGCACGAGGGCACGGAAACCGGGCATCCGACTGTCCGCCCGCAGGACAAGGTCACCACCAGAAAACCCAGTTCGCAGATCTTGCGGGCGGTCGCGCGCTCTGAGCGTTACGACATCGAAAAAGAACATGCCCGCGGCGGCATGGGACGCATTCTGCTGGCGCGCGACAACGTCATCGGCCGGGAAGTCGCGCTGAAGGAGTTGCTGCCATCTCGAACCCGAGGAGCCTCAACGCCCGCGGCCACAGAGGACTCGCGCGGACTGACGGAACGCTTTCTTCGCGAGGCCAAGGTCACCGGGCAGCTTGAGCACCCGAACATTGTCAGCGTCTACGAAATCGGCAAGAACGACGACGGCAGTCTCTACTACACAATGAAGTTCGTTCGCGGGCAGAACCTGGAAGTACGCCTGCGCGAGATTGAGAAGGACGAAACTCTCGACAAGAAGGGCAAGCTGTCCGCGCGCCTGAAGCTGCTCGACAGCTTCGTGGATGTCTGCAACGCCATCGCCTACGCGCATTCCAAGGGCGTGATTCACCGCGACCTGAAGCCCGAGAACGTCATGCTCGGCGAGTACGGCGAAACCATCGTGCTTGACTGGGGGCTGGCGCGCGTCAAGGGCCAGGAAGACACCGTCGCCGAAAAGCTGATCCAGACCACGCGCTACATGAGCCAGAGTGTCATGGAGGGCGACTCCGAAAAACTGACTCTCGACGGCAGCATCGTGGGCACGCCGGCCTACATGTCACCCGAGCAAGCACGGGGCGAACTCGACGAAATTGATGAGCAGTCCGACGTCTACGCGCTGGGCGCTGTGCTCTACCAGGTCCTTTCCGGGCGCCCACCGTACCAGGGCCCGGTCGCGGGACTGATCATCCAGCAGGTGCTGAACGCCAAGCCTCTGCGACTCTCTGCCGTCGCGCCGGACTGCCCGCCCGAGTTGGAGGCGCTGGTTGAACGCGCCATGGCCAAGGAGAAGCGGGACCGTCTTGCGGGCGCGCGCGAGATGGCCGACGAGATCAAGGCGTTCCGGGACGGGCGCACGCTGGCCAGCTATTCCTATTCAGCGCGCGAGCTGGCCTGGCGCTGGGTAAGCCGCCACAAGCGTGCGGTGATCGTGGCGACGGTGTTCTTCTACATGCTGATCGCCGGCGCCGTCTTCCATTACGCGCAGTTGCGCGAAGAAAAGAACGCCGTCGAAGATGCGCATGCCCGCGCCGAAGACGCCCGTAAGGACGCCGAGATCGCTTTCGCGGACGCGCGCAGCGCCCAGCAGGAGGCGATCACGGAGAAAGAGCGGGCGGAAGCCGCTGCCCAGGCGGCGCAGGCCGAGGCCGCGGAAAAACAGCGCGCCCTGGAGGGTTGGGACAAAACCCTCGCCGACGCCTACGCCATGCGCATTCGCCTGGCACTTGAAAACAACGACCAGAATGCGGCGATGGCATTCGCGGCGGCGTCACTGGAATCTGATGAACACCCCGATGCGCGAGGAATGTCGCTTTCCACGCCGGGGCGGATGCCGCTGCTGTACCGTTTCAGCCCGGACAGCGCGTCAAAGCAGGAACTGTTCCAGTTTCTGGATGTAAAGTTCAGCCCGGATGGGCGCTACGTCGCGGCGGGGATGAGTGACGGGCGGGTCTGGATGTGGTCGCTCGAAACGGGCGAAGTGGCGCAAACGTTGCGACTCTCTGACTCGGTAGTTCACGATGTCGCGTTCTCGCCGGGCGGGGCGTACTTCGCCGCAAGCGATGACAGCGGCAACGTGAAAATCTGGGAGCACGACGCGCTGACCTCGCGCTGGGAGTTCCGCGGGCGCGAATTCAAGGGGGGCGAGGGCAACCAGCGGGTGAACTCGCTGGAGTTCAGTCCCGACGGTCTGACCTTGGCGTGCGCCGGCGTGGGGTTGCGTTTGTACGACATCGCCAAGCGGGCCGTGCGCCCGCCCTTCGATGGCCCCGGCAACCACGACGCCATGTACATGACCTTCAGCCCGGACGGCAAATCCATCCTGACGACGTCCATCAGGCTGGACGATCTTTTCCTGCGGGTGTGGGATGTGCCCTCAGGCAAGTTCCAGCGTGCCCTGCTGGATCAGACCAGCCTGAACGAGATGTTCCCGGCCTGGTCGCCCGACGGCAAGGTCATTGCTACCAGCACCTTGCAGGGGCAGATCATCCTGCGCGATGGGGAGACCTTCCGGCGTCTCGGCATACTGAACAGCCACACGAGTTCGGTGCTTGGCGTGACGTTTTCGCCGGACAGTCGCACGCTCGTCAGCACGTCGGCGGATGGCACGATCCGGCTCTGGGATGTTGCGACGCGGACGGAAAGCACCGTACTCAGCGGCTTCACGGACTGGATCGGAAGTGTCGCCGTGTCGCCCGACGGTCGCGGCATCTGTGCGCGCGACATGCGCGGCAACGTGTTCGTGTGGGGGCTGCCGCGCGAGTCGGAATACCTGCTTCGCGAGCACAAGGCCGACGTCATGGATGCCCGCTGGGATCGCGACGGACGGCGCTTCGTTACCGCGGGATGGGACGGCAGCGTGATCCTGTGGGACGCCCGGACGCTGCGCCCCCTGCGCACGTTCAGCGTGCCGCTGGTGCAGTTCTTCTGTGCCGACTTCCTTGATGACAACCGCATTGTCGCCGGCGGCAGCAACGGAGTGCGCGTCTGGAACGCCGCAACCGGTGAGCAACTCGGCGCGTTTCGAAACGGCGAGTACATCATGGACCTTTCCGTGCCGCCGGATGGGCGGCATTTGTGGGTGGTCCAGTACCGCATGGCCTGTCTGCACGACGCGACGACGTTTGCCCAGGTCAACACCACGCGCAGGCACGCGCAACTGGCACTGGCCGCGCGCGTGTCACGCGACGGGAGTGCGATCGCGACAGCCGGGCAGGACGGCAGCATCCTTGTGTCCGACGCGCGGACACTGGAGTTCAGGTACGCCCTGCCGGGCGCCGGCGGTACTGTCTACGGGCTGGACTTCAGCCCCGACGGCACGCAACTCGCGGCGGGCTATGACGATCGTGCAGTGCGCGTCTGGAATCTGGCAGAGCGCAAGGTCGTGCGTGAGTTGCACCGGCACGAGGGGATTCCATTCAGCGTTCGCTACGCCCCGGACGGATCACTGCTGTTCGTCAGCTCGCAAGATCGCACGGTCAGCATCTGGCAGACGAAGGACTACTCGCCGCTTGCTGTGCTCAAAGGACATACGGAGACCGTCACACGCCTGAACGTAAGCCCCGATGGGCAGATGCTGCTTAGCTGTTCCCAGGATGACACGATCCGCATCTGGGAACTTGGCGACCTGTTTATCCCGCGCGCCGAGTTCAAGGACCTGGTGTTTGCCACAACAGGGCTTTACGTGCGTGAAAAGGAATTCGGCGCGCGCATGAATCTCGACTGGCCCAGTGGCGTGGAGAATCACCGCGCGCTGCTGGGCGCGCGGCTGCGTCGTGTCAGCGAAACACGTCGCTTCCGCAGCCAGTTCGAGCTGAAGTTCGAGGGCTGTCGCTACGTAGATCGTAAGGGAGCGGGCGGCGAAAGCGTCCGCCACTATTACCCGCCGCGCCGCAGGGACGGTCTGGGTCGCCCGGTGGGAGAAGCACAGGGTAAGGTGAACTACGCCGCCTGGCTGGCCGCGACCGAGCCTTCCCTGCTGCCGGGTTTTGAGCGGGCGGCGGTAGTGACCGAAGTGAACGACGGCCAGGGGCGGGACACGGGGCTGTTGGCGGGCGACGTGATCTGGAGTGTGGAGGGCACGCGTGTCACCGGCAAAGACAGTCTGCGTGACGTGCTCGAGGCGTTGAAAGACCGCGAGGACTACGCGGTCGAGGTGCGCCGCTTTGCGCTGGATGAAAAGGGCAACCGACTCGCCCGGCGCAACGCCGAGGGCGAACTGCTGTTGAACGCGAGCGGCGAAACCGAATGGGAGGATGTGCGGCAACTGACTGTGCGCCTGAAGCCGGGCAAGCTGGGCGTGCGCATGGATGATACGGGCGTGATGGCCAAGCCGTTCAAGTAGATGGATCAGCGCACCAATGATAGTGCATGATGTACGATCTCCATTGAGTTGTCGTTCAAAGTTGTCGCATTGATGTTCAATAGAGAGATGCTATTGACGGATTAGGGGGGGGGGCGGGGCATCATGCATGCTCTAATTCATCTTGGATAAGGAGAATCCCTATGAAGTCGACAGCTAGGAACTTTGCACTGTTGCTCGCTTGTATTGCGATTGCGGTCTTCGGGCTCGCGTCCAACGCAGTTCACGCAGACGGACACGAACAACCCGACTGGTACGAAGAAGACACGCCGTGGGAGGACCTTACACCTAATCAGCAGAAGGCAAAGTACACCAGCTACATAGACACTATAGGCGACACAATTGATACCCTCACCACCAGATACAAGGCGAACAAGGGGAAGTACGATACTGACGCGACCGCTCTCGAGGATGCGATTACCGCGATCGGGGGCGCTGGCGCACCGGGACCACTTCCTGCCGCACCGGCAAACCCGCCCAACCTCGCTGGATTGGCTGCATTCGCGGCTGCCTTCAATACCTGGCTTGCAGCGTACAACGCGTGGTATGCTGGATTGACTGACGAGCAGAAGGCGCAGCTTGGCCCGCTAAAAGATGCATTGCAGGACAAATACAACCGGCTGGCCGCCATTGCCGTTGCAATTATTGATCTGAAGGAAGCCCGTGGCCAAGCGGAGTCCGGGCTTCTCGCACATTGCACCCATTTTGATGGTTAGCCAAATCGGAACTAACTATTTCTCAAAAAAAAGCGGAAATAGGCAGTTCGGGGACCCAGAGACTGCATCGAAGGGATACCATGAGTTGGCGAACACTACTTTTGGGTTTTGCGGCAGGGGCTGTGATCGCCACGATTATTGCAGTCCTTTGGAATGAAGGTTCGCGAGATCCGGATTTGCAACTGATCGACACGGCGGCAACCGATGCGCTGTCGCGTGAGTCGGGTCCCGAAGAGACGAATCGGTATTCACCCGGTGGTAGCAATTCGTCGGAGGATGCGGCATTTGTGCCGCATCCTCCGCATGAAGCAGAAAACAACGAGCCGCGGCTCCCGTCTGTCCCGGACAATCCGTCGTTGTCGAATCTAGTGTGGACCGAGCAACTCGCCGAAGCGCTGCTCACTCAACTTGGTGGAAATGGTGCATATGAAGGACTTTTACAACGAACCTTTGGCGATGTTCCGACAAATCCTGTCGCGGCGCTGGCGCGGCTGGATGATTCGCAACTTGCCAATCTGCTGCGCGGCGACGCGGATACGCTGGGGCGATACATTGGCGCCAAGTTCTCCGCAGAGGAGTGGATGTTGTGGTTCGAGGAGGCCGGCATGTCCGGCGGGCTTCGCGGCCAAGTTGGGGCGATTGTGCTCCACAAGGCGGTTGACGCGCAGGCCGGCGGCGTCAGGGATCGCGCCGAGCATGCGCAGCGAGTGCTGGCGCTGATCGATTCCCAACTCGAAGCGTGGCAAGGTCAGCCTGTAAACCATGCGGCTAAATACGCCCTCATGAAGAGTTTTCATGAGGTATGCCCTGTTACCGGCGGGAGGGAACTGATCGTACGATGGACTGTCGACACCCCGCACGGTGATGAAGTTATCGAAACAATGTTAGCCGAAGCGTTGATGTTCTGGCGGATTGCTGACTCCCTGGATACCGCGCTTAAAGTATTGGATACGCGTAGGGCGGGCGCCATCAAAGGCATCATTAGAGCTTGGAGCGGCATCAAAATTCGGACCGATCGTGTTGCCTGGCGCGAAACTGAGGTTCGGTCCTTGCTTGCCTTACCCATTTCGGAAGCCGTTAGGGAAACGGAATACCCATCCGCCATGACGGCGGCTTCGGTTTGGGCCGCTTCAGATTTGCTCAGCGAGTTTCTTGAGCAGATAGCCCAAGCACTAATGGCCCGCCGGGACTCCGCAACGTGCTCGGCATACGGATTCGAATTCCTCAGCATAGAGGACAAGCAAGCCGCTGAGGCGGCGTGGACGGATTGGTTTTACTCTTCGGATACGTACAAGACAACGGCCGCCTGCTGGGCAGCAACCCGCGCGGGAATGAAGGAAATCGCCGGCACAACGCGGGCGCTGGACCGTATGAAATCCCTCGCCCTGATTGATACGAACCCGATCTCTTTGCGCCGTGCGGCTGCATACGCATTGTCGTGGCTCGACAAGACCGACCGCGCCCTGGCGGTGCTGGAAGCGTGGCTGAAGCACTCGGCAATTGACGGAGAATTGCTTGAGGCGCTGGGTCGGATCGTTTTGCGCTCTCCCAAAGCACAAATCGAGGCAGTGCTTGCGGAAATGATAAGTGACCCAACGCGTATTCCCGCGGATCGGCATTATCCTCTGTTTCTTCTCGCGATTGTGGAGTCGACCAAGGCGCTTGACATCTGCGAACAACATCCGTCATTACTCGATGCGGATAGTGTGCTCCTTGCGGCGGCAACAGCGGAAGCCGTGCTGCCCGAAACGTCGACGCGGGCGGCGGCGCTGCGCAGCCGGATTTCCCAGCCCGAGCCGCAATGGATGTCTGAGATCCGGCTGCGGCTTGCCGGCCCGGATAAGCGGGCCGAACACCGCGTGGTCTCTTATGCCTGGGCTACCGGCGGTGGTTAGCAGCGCTTGCGCGACATGGCACACGTTGCGCGCCCTCACGCCTTGCTGACCCAGTCGCATATCTGCCTGGTCGCGGTGACTACGTTGGGGCAGTGGGTGTCGAGGAAATGCTCGTCGATGGTGAAGCCGTCGGGGCTGCTCTCAACAACACTGAGTGCGCGGGCGCCGTCAAAGTCGACGTAAGCCAGGCGGGCCGTAAGCTCGTCTTTGGGACGTCCGAAGTCGCTGCCCGGAAGGATCGCGACGCCGGTGTCGTCCAGCAACCTTGCTGTGAGTTGCGCATTTGTGTAGATGCCGCGCTCCGATAGCAGTTCTCTGAAAGGCCCGAAATCCGGCAGTAAGTAGAACCCGCCTTCAGGCTTGATGCAGCGAATCGCGGCTTCATTCAGTTGATCGGCGATCCAGTTGCCCAGCGCCTTCAGCACCTTGCGTGAGCGCCACAGGTAGCGCTCAATTTCAGTCCCGCCGCGAAAAGCCCGTACGGCCGCGTACTGGATTGGTGCGGATGTGCTGGTGTAGGTTTCGCTGGCAACACTGGCCATGGCGTCCAGCAGCCAGCGCAGTTCTCGGGGGAAAGTAAACGTGCCCAGGCGCCAGCCGCCGGCGCCGCACCACTTGGACAGTCCGGCGCTGATGATCGTGCCCTTTGGGTAATAGCGCGAAATGCTGACGTGATTGCCTTCGTGATGCAGTTCGCCGTAAATTTCGTCGCTCAGGATCACCAGCTTGTGCTTCTTCGCAACACTTGCGATGTCTTCAAGCTGCTTCGGCGTGTACGTCCGTCCGGTGGGGTTGCTGGGATAGTTCAGAATGATCACACGCGGGCGACCTTCGTCCTCGCTGCAATGCTCGTCAAGCTGGTCGGCCGTCAGCAGCCAGTCGTGTTCGGCGTCGGTGTGCAGAAAATTCACGTTGCGCCCGATGATCTTGGCTTGCGGCGCGTAGCTGACCCAGGCCGGCGTAGGGATTACAAGGTCGCCGTAGTAAACCAGTTGCAGCAGGAACATGAGCTCCTTGCTGCCGGGGCCGATCAGCACGTCGTCGCCGGTCGCGGCACTGCCCTCACCGCGACGGTGATAGTCCGCCACGGCTTCTCGAAGGATGCGCAGACCCTTCACCGGCAGGTAGTCTTTCTGGTAGGCGTTGGCCTTGAGCTCACTGACAACAGCATCAGGCACCGGGAAAGGCGATTGCCCCAGACCCAGCTTGTAGATGTTGCGTCCTTCGGCCAGCAACTCGTTCGAGCGCTCATTGATCGCGACGGTGGCCGAGGGCTTCATGCCGCGGATGTTCAGGTTGATGTGAACATCGGGTATGCGCTTGCTGTCGCTGTCTGCCATTTTCGCTCCTTGAGGGCGAGTCTGCATGACAGAGGCGAATGATGCTAGGCGATCTTCGGCAGGCGCCGCGAGGACTTCGCGTCCTGCACGGTGTCGTGCTCTTCAAGCACCTGACGCTCGCCAAATACAGTTTCCTGCACGATGGCCCAGCGACCGCTGGCCTGCTGTTCGATCTTCAGTTCAGGGTCCATAAGGTATTCTCCGGGGCGGTACATTAACTATCGGCGCGACACACCCTGCGGCTGTGCGACAATCGTGATTGATTTGTTGGGAAACTGGGGACGGGACGAACTTACTCCAGCTTCGCCTGGGCTTCCCGCATTGCGTCGCCGGCGCCGTTCAGGGGGACCCAGCTCGCGCCACGATTCACGCCGACAGCGGGCAATGCAAAACCCGCCACATTCGTGCCGTCGATCAGCGCCACGTAGCCTTGCTCAATGCCCGCCCGCAGGTGCACTTCGCCGCCGATGTGCTTGACCGCGTAACCCGTGCCCTCAAAGTCGGTCAGCAGCAATCCTTGCTGATCGGCCAGGGCGTCAGCCCAAAACGGCGCGGCGTTGCCCTGGTACTTCGATTCGCGCACCAGCAGCACGACGAAGGGCAGGCGAACGTGCAGAACCTCGCCCACATATGTCGCGCCGCCGACCAACTCGACGCGGTAGCGCTCGGCGGCGAGATCGCCCTGGTACTCGACCACCCATGACGGCGCGAGCACAAGCAGGTCGCCGCTTTCGCGGACGGCGGCGACAACGCCCGCGGTCTTGCGCCGCTGGGTTTCCGTCAGGTCCGCGCCCGCCGTCAATTCCAGCACAGCGCGGATTTCACACAGCCACACCGGTCGCGCGGTAAGCTTGCGTGGTACGGCGGGTGGTACGGCCTTGGGGTCCGGCGGAGGGCGATCTGCAAAGCCCTCAAAGCGGTGCCCCGGTGCGGCGATGGCGCCGGAGTCAACGGGCGAGTCAAACATCAATACGTCCATGCCGGGCTGGGACTCAACCCAGAAGCGGCTGCCCTCATGGACAAGGTCGGCGTACTCAGCGGCGATGCGGGCCGTGACCAGCCGGCCCTCGTGCTCTTCAACGATGCGCTCTACGCGGCCGACGATTCGGTCTCCGTAGATGACGTCGTCGTCGATCGCCAGGCCCTTTGGGTCTTCGAAGGCAACGCTGACATCAAGCCCGCCACCGCCGGATTCACGCAGAACCCAGACACCGCCCAGGGTCGCCGCAGCAATGGCGACCAGGATGCAGGCTCCCATGATGATCCGCCCGGTGCGCATCAAACCCTCATCTGCCGTGTTCGTGAGGCGGGCTGTTAGAATTCGTCGTTATCGGCTTCGAGCATCGGATCGATATTGATCCGTTCGTTGAACTCGCTCAGCAGCGAACCCGGCTTGCACGCGTTGAAATCCAGGTCTTTCATCCACGGCACGATGCCAAGAACAGGCACGTTGCCGAAGTGTTCAATCTCGTCGGGGTTGGTGCGTTCGGGCAGCCCGATCGCCTCGCGTCCGAAGCCGTTGATGATGACGCCGCTGAGCGGAATGCCCATCATCTTGGCCATGTGGGTAGTAAGCAGCGTGTGGTTGATGGTACCGAGCCCCGGCCGTGAAACGCACAGCATTCCGAGCCCGAGTTGCAGCACCAGGTCGGTCACGAGGTCACTGTTGTTCAGGGGCACCATCAGCCCGCCGACGCCTTCCACCACAACGATTTCGTGCATCAGTGAAAGCTGAAAGTACTGGTCAACGATATAGCCGATGTCGATGTGAACGTCCTCGAGCCGGCTGGCAATGCTGGGTGCCGCCGCGGCTTTGAGGCGGTAAGGGCACATCAGGTCGATGTCGTCCTTGATTCCCGTGCACTCGCGAATGAAGCGCACGTCCTGCGGAACAACTTCGCCGTCCAGCACCGGGCAGCCCGATTCAACAGGCTTCATGTAGCCGACGTTCAGCCCGCGCTGCTTCAGCGCCAACACAAGCCCTGCGGCAACAATCGTTTTGCCGACGCCGGTGTCAGTGCCTGTAATGAAAATGCCGGTACGCATTCAAGCCTCGAGGCGCGACGCTACTAGGTGCGAAGTTTCGGATCAAGCGCATCGCGCAAGGCGTCGCCAAACAGGCTGAACGACAGTGACAGGATGAACAGGAAGACCGTTGCGCCGGCCAGCGGCCACCAAACTGATGGGCTGCGCTGCAATTCACTGCGCGCGGCCGTGATGATGCGCCCCCAGGTCTGGAGGGTGGGGTCTACTCCGATGCCGACGTAGCTGAGGAAGACCTCAAGACTGACCGCGCCAACGAAGCTGAGGGTGAAGAAGATGATCACCACGTGCATCACGTTTGGCAGGATGTGCTTGAACAGGATGCGCATTTCCCCGTAACCGAGCGCCCGCGCGGCGTGTACATAGTCGCGATTCTTGTGCTTCAGCACTTCGGCGCGCACCAGCCGGCACAGCCCGATCCAGGTGGTCAGACCGATCACGATCAGCACCAGGTAAAGGTTGCGGTTGGCCTTGTCGGTTACGCCGAAGGTCTCAAACATACCGGCGATAGCTTCGCTTTCACGCACCGCCTGAATGAAGGCAATCAGCAACAGCAGCAATGGAATCGCCGCCAGCACGGAAATCAGGTAGTTGATCAAGTCATCGACCCAGCGCCCGAAGAAGCCTGCGATTAGACCCATGATCGTTGCGATGATCGAACTGATGATAGTGGGAATCAGTCCAATCTTGAAAGCCTGCGCGACGCCACGAACCAGACGTGCGAGCACGCTCACGCCGCCGATGTCCGCGCCGAGGGGCAGGTGCCACGTGCGTGCGTCGAAGAAGCCCCAGTTGCGGTCCTCATCGGACATGGGTGCCAGCGCCTCGGCCGTTTCCGGGTTGACGCCGGTTTTGTCAAAGTGGGGATGGTCCGGATTCAGGTACAGGTACCAGCCTGGCGGGTGGTATGGACGCTCAAGACTTGTGGTTTCGTCCAACCCGATCTGTTCACGCAGAATTTCGTCCGAGACGATCCAGTTCGCGGAAACCGCGACCAGCGCAAAAACGCAGATGACACCGAAACAAATCACGGCCAGCTTGCGCTTGAGCAACAACCGGATGACTTCACGCCACGGCATTCACTACTCCAGGCGGACCCGCGGGTCCACCACTGCGTACAGCACGTCAGATAGAAGGTTGGCAATCATGAAGCTGATTGCGCCGAGGATCACGATGGCGCGGATTACATTTACGTCGTTGTTGGCGATTGCATCGATGGTCAATGAGCCCAGCCCCGGGATGCCAAAGAAACTCTCAAGTACCAGCGAGCCGACATACAGGCTCGCGATGGCAACGGTCCAGCGGGTAATCAGCGGGATCAGCGAATTGCGCAGAACGTGCTTGAACAGCACAGTGTTCTCGTTCGCACCCTTGGAGCGCGCGGTGCGAACGTAGTCCTGGTCAACTTCGTCCAGCATCACAATGCGGTTGAAGCGGACCTTTTCGCCCAGCGTGATGATCAGGTAAAGGATGATCGGCAGGATCAGGAATCGCAGCGCCTGGAACCCGGCCTCAAAGCCATGCACGGGGAAGTACGCCCAGTCTGCCGCCAGAAACTTCTGCCCGAACATGATCAGGGCAATGCCATTGAAACTCATCAGGATGATCGCGCTGATCACGATGGTGTGATCGATCCGGCTCTGCCGGTACATGGCGGCAAACAGCCCGAAGAACACGCCGACCAGCTCACTGATAAGGAAGGCCGGCAGGGTTAATGACAGGCTTGGCCCAAGCCCCTCCCATAATCGTTCACTGACCGGTTTGTCCGTGCGGTCGTTGCCGAAATCAAACGTGAGCACGGAGCCGACGTAGCTGCCGAACAGCCCGAGCCAGCTGCGGCTTTCGTAGTCGGTGCCGTCAACAAAGACGACTTCCTTGGCCTCAGCGGTCGACATGCGCTGAGTAGCCTGACGCTTCTCGAGCCCGTCGTCGGTCCAGGTGATGTAGCCCTGGTTTTCCTGCCAGTCGAGCACTTGCAGGCGCGTCGCCTTTTCGCCCAGCTTCATCTTCGCCAGCGCGTCCGGGCTCGCGACCATGTAGAAAAGTGTGAACGTAAGCAGGATGACCCCAAACAGGATCAGTGGCATGTACAGCACGCGGCGAAGTACGTATGCGAACATCCAGCCTGACTTTCGTTACGTCTGGTTCTGTATGACTTTCCAGCCCATCAGCCCGACCGGAATCAAGATAACGGAAAGCAAAATGAACCCCGGCCAGAACGGTGATTTCCGTTCACTGACTTGCGAAGCAGCTTCTGCGTCCACGTAATAGAACTTGATGTACGTGTATGCAAATGCG
The DNA here is from genome assembly GCA_019912315.1 of Planctomycetota bacterium. GTDB lineage: Bacteria > Planctomycetota > UBA8742 > UBA2392 > UBA2392 > JACKID01. Next base: position 59,420 of record JAIOJA010000057.1, on the reverse strand, counting down.
TTCGCTGGCTCCCATGGGGGCGGGATGAACCATTCATGGTATAGCGAGAAAATCTTGCGGAACTCGACCAGCACCCAGGGCACTTCACGGTCGAGAATCTCATTGAGTTGCTTGATCAGTTTCAGCTTCGTTTCGCGTTGCTCAGGTACTTCCTGGTCTAGCACGGCCATCTCTTTGTAAATCCTGTCGTACTCGGCATCCGCGAAAGACGCACTGTTGATGCCGGGCGGCTTGTTGGGTCCGTACAGTAGTTGCAGCATGTTCTGCGCGTCAGGGTAATCCATTACCCAGCCCGCGTCGTAGGCCTGTCCTGTGCCTTCGTCCTGACGTTTCAGGAACTCGGCGAAGGTCATCAACTCATTCTCAATGTTCAGCCCGATGCGGCGTCCCATGTTGTTGAGGAAGACCGCGTAGTCCTTGGTCGAGTCGCGTGTGCTGCGGTGCATGACCGTCAACGTTACCTGCTTGCCGGTGGCCGGATCAGTCGTCGTCCAGTCGTCACCGGAGCCCTCGACCTGGAATCCCGCGTCGCGCAGAACCTGCCGGGCTTTGTCCAGGTCGTACCTCTGGCTTTCCATATAGTAGTCGTCGAAGTGACCGACCATGCCCGGCGGCGTGATCTGACCGGCAGGCGTGCCCCGCCCGTTCTGCATCCGGGTGATGTAGTCGGCCCGGTTAAAGGCGTGGGACATGGCGCGACGTAGCGCGCGTCCCTTCTCGCCGGCAGGCGTGCCGACGATCGAGTCATTCATGTTGAAGCTGATATAGTGAATCGTCGGCTCTTCATAGGAGCGCAGGCGAATGCCCTTTTCCCTATACTCTTCGGTCAGTTCCGACTGAGTGGTCATGGCTTGGGTGAACTGGTCTTTATCCATGCCGGAAGCTGCCAGACGCCCGTTCAGAAACTCGAGAAACGAAGGCTGCGCTTCCTTGATGATCCGGAACTCCACCCGGTCACACAGAGGCAGACGCTTGCCCATCAGCGGGCGCCACAGCGCGTGCTCAGGCGCGTCGCTGGTGGGGAAGTACTCTTCGCGGAAGCTCGGGCTACGAACCCAGACCAGCTCCTTCTGCTCCCACCAGTTGTCGAGCTTATACGGCCCCGTGCCGACAGGGTGGCGCGTCAGCTGGTCGCCGTAATACTCCGCGGCCTCGCGCGCCACAGCCGCGCCGTAGCTGAGCGTGATTGCGTACAGGAACTGTGGGTAGGGCTCGCGTAGCTTGACCTGGATGGTGTAGTTGTCGACGACCTTGAGCCCCGAAACCGGTGTGTCGAAGTAGGCGAAAAACTCGCCGTCTTCGTCCCAACTCGTGCCTTTGAGCTTCGTGGCTTTTTCGCGGAACTCATCCAGTCCTTCAATCTTGCCTTCCAAAACCCAGAAGCCGCCCGAATCCGGCAGGGCCGCCAGGCGCTTGAAGCTGTATTCGATGTCGTGAGCCGTAAGGTTTCGGCCAGCCGCGACGTCGGCCCGCTCGACTTCCGATTCGTTCTCGAAGTACTCGCCCTGGGCGCTGGGGTGAAAGCATCGGTCATCCTGGAAGAAGACGTTCTTCTTCAACTTGAACGTGTAGGTCAGCGTCGCCTGGTCGTACTCCGGGTCGCTCTCTGCAAGGCAGGGGACCAACTTCGCCGGTCGCGCGAGGTAGTCGTACTGATACAGCGTCTCGTACACCAGCCCGCATTGCTGGCTGCTCACGACGTCGCCGGCCTTGTGCGGGTCGATGCTTTTCGGATCGCCAGTTTCGTGTAACTGCAACACCGCATCGCCAGCGGCCGCCTTGGAAGCCTCGCTGCCGCCGCAGGACGGCACAAACGCCAGGACTGCGAAAGCGGCAATCAGCCCGACAATCCCGGGCACCAGGCGCAAGTGCTTCATTCCGGTGTTCCTGCGAAGCGGAGGTCGTTGAAAGTCTGGCGCGGCATGGCTGGCCAGACCACGTCCGTGCGGCGCAGCCTGGCGTTGCGTTCGTGAAACAGAGGAATCGTCACCTGGTCCTTGGCAATCTCCACGGCGAGGGCGCGGACAAGTTCCTTGCGCTTCTCACGGTTTTCGTCCGTGGGTGGTGTTGTCAGCAACTGCTCGTACATCTTGTTGAAGTCCGGCGAGTTGTAGCGGGCCGTGTTGTTGTACTCCGCGTGTACCCCCGCGTTGCCGCCCCAGAACAGTTGCAGAAAGTTCATCGGGCCCGGGTAGTCCAGAAACCAGCCTGCCTGGAACATCTGGTACTCCGAATCCACGATCTCGTCGCGGTATGCGCCCGCGCCGGCGTAGCGCACCTCAAGCACCATGCCCAGTTCTTTCAGCGCAGCGCGCAGGGCCCGCGAGAACTGTTCATACAGGCGCTGGAAGTCCGTACGAAGGTCATTCGTGTCGATAGCCAAGTACGTCAGGCGCAGGGGCGTGCCCGTTGACGGGTCAATACCACCCTTGTACTTGCTACCGCCCAGCAGCTTTTTCGCAGCCGCCAGGTCGGTCTTGCTGTACTCAAGCCCGGCGCCCGTGTCCTCGAACTCCATGCCCGCCGGAAACATGTTCTCCTGCGGGGCGTTCCATTCGCCCGCCCGCCCGGCGTCCGTCAGCATCGCGGCACGATCGTAGGCCAGGCTTACCGCCCGTCGCAACGCGCGCCCGTCAGCGTCCAGTGCGCCCCAGACTGGGTCTTCCATGTTGAAGGCGAGGTAGTAGTAGCCGTGCTCGTCTTCCTTGACAAGTTCGGCCTCGGCGCTCTTGAGCTCACCGACCAGCCTGCCGTCCTGGACGACGCGATCGTAGTAATTCTCCCACAGGGGCATCTCGTGGAAGGTACCGGTGTTGAGCCCCTGCACGAATTCGGTCCAGTAGCTGCGGGCGGTGAACGTAACGCGCTCAAAGCCTGGTTTGTCGCCGCGGTATTCATCCCAGCGTTTGAAGACGTACAGGCTTTCGCTCGCGACGGCGTTCAGGCGGAAAGGCCCGGTGCCCACCACGCGCGTGCGCAGTTGCCCGGAAAACTGGTCAATGGCCTCGCGCGGGACGATCGAAAAGCCGGGATGCGCAAGCATGGTGATCAGCGGGGCACAGGGGCGGGTCAGCTTGATGACGACCGTTTCATCGTCGGGGGCGCTAAGCCCGGCAACTTTTGTGTCCGTGGTTTCGTAGCTCATGTCGTAGCGGGCCTGCTCACCGTATTTGTCGAGCCCGTCGATCAGCCCGGCGCACATCCAGTACATGCCGTCGTCGCTGAACACGGAGGCGCGCTTGAGGCTGTGGATGACGTCCGACGCCTTCAGTGTTCGGGTGCGCGCCTCACCAAAGCAGTGGCTGTTGTGGAACTTCGCGGTGGTGTCGAGCTTGATGGTGACTGTAAGCCCGTCTTCGGAAACAACAGGAAAGGACTTGGCCAGGCACGGCACCACACGGGGATGATCGCCCGGAACCCACATGTAGAGCGTTTCGTAGCCAAGCGACACCAGCCGGAAGCTCAGCGGGTCGCGGCAGGCGTGCGGGTCAAGCGTTGGGCGCAAGCCATCCTGGAAGGCCACGCGCAGGGTGGTGGGCTCAGCCGTTTCGTCGTCCGGGCCAGGCACGGGCTGCGCGACACCGGTGATAGCGGGCGTCATCACCAACACGGCAATCAAGAGCAGCATTAGGCGCTGCGACATAAGCACTCCTGGTGGGGGACCGGGATCATACCGCAACGACTTATGCTTTCCACCGCTGATTAGGGGCCCGGCGACCGGATCCCTTTGTGCGGCAAGCCGGTCGCGCTTGTTCTGACGGGTTTTTCCATTTGATGATATTAGTCACCATAGGTGTTGAGACCAGCAGGCGCCGGCTTCAGGTTGTAGACGCTCGGGTTTGTCGAGCGCCTGATCCTTTCCAGCAACTTCGCGCCCGGTTGCCAAGAGGTGAGTTTCAGTTACGCCGGGTCGGGCGTGGTGGGGTGCTCCTGGCGGCGGGTGCGGTAGAGCTTTGGAAACACAAGCAGTTCCACGCCAATCGCGATCACGTAGCACGCGATGGTGGCTATGAAGACGTATCGAAAGCTGCCCTCGCCGAACAGAATCAGCGGTGCGGCGATGAAGTTACCGGCGGTCCAGAACAGGTGCCGCGAGCTGTGCAGGATGACCGACACGGCGTTCTGGTCATCCGGGTGTACGACTTCCTGGCTGAACTGTTTCAGCACGGGCTGTGCCAGGTTCATCAGGTTGTTACGGAGAATGAACGCAATAATCGCCAGCCACAGGTAGTGCCCCAAGGCCAGCTCGACGAAGAAGGGCAGACTTAGCAGCTGGCTGCCGACGATGACCTTCACCGGCCCGAAACGTTTCACCAGTGCCGGCGCCAGCAGAAAGCTGATCACCTGGAATGCGGCCATCGCTGTGAATACGATGCCGATGCGCTTGGGGTCAAGGTCCCACTCGGTTTGAAAGTACACGTTGAAGAACGGAATGGTCAAACCTGCGCCCAGCCCGATCACCATCTCCGGTGAGCACATGATCAGCAGGCGCTTCTTGTCGTGGATGCGCATCAGCTCACGGATGCTGCGGCGATTTCCTGTTGTGTCCTCCTGCCGAACCAGTGCCAGTGGAATCAGCGCAGCGAACATGAAAGCCGCCGCCAGCAGCAGCGCGATCTGGTAGCCGAACAACTGCCCGGTCGTGTCCCGCCCGAGAAACGTAATCGTCTCGCCAGCCCAGTCCGCAGCGCCACTTTGGACGAAGCCGCTGATCAAGCTGCCGATCACGCCTGCCAGTGGATGCGCGACGACGGCCTGAAAGCTGAACGCAAAAATACGCTCCGCGCTGCCCGTGTTGCGCATCAGGAACGGCGCAGCCACGGCCGCGTTGAGGCTCATGGCAATGCCGGCGAAGAAGGCGCTACTGAGGAAAACTTCCATGCTTCCGAAAACACCCTGCGTAGCGAAGGCAAGCCCGTTCGTCAGGGCGACGAAAAGCAGCAGCGTCCGTGCGCGAAAGCGCCCGATCAGCGCAATGGCAGGAATCGCAATCATCAGCCCGCCGATGCTGTTGAAACCCTGGATCTGCGTGTAGCTTTCACCCATCCCCAGATCGACGACGTACTGGTTGCGAAGCACGCGGAAAATGGCGTGCCCGATGCCCATCAGGAACGCGCCGACCATGTAGGCCCAGATCGAGCTGCTGAACATGCGTAGGTGCCGGATGTAGTTGGCAATGCCGCCGATCATGCGTACTTCCCGATGGCGGATTCCAGGGCCGCAGCCTTGTCGAGAGTCTCCTGCCACTCCTGCGCAGGATCACTGTCGGCTACGATCCCGCAACCTACATGGTAGCTGGCGCCCGTCGGTTCACTGAGCAGCGTGCGGATCAGGATGTTGCTTTCAAAGCGACCATCCGGCGTCAGCCAGAACATGCTGCCGGTGTAGGGGCCGCGGCGAACGGGCTCAAGCTCGTGGATGATTTCCAATGCCCGCTTCTTCGGCGCACCGCTGATGCTGCCGCCCGGGAAAGTCGCGCGTATGTAAGCGGCGGGCGTCGTGTCGTCATTCAGTTCGCCGCGCACGGTGGCTTCCAGGTGGTGCACGCGCGCGTAGGTTTCGACATGCAGCAAACTTGGCACGCGCACGCTGCCCGGTTTGCACACGCGCCCGAGGTCGTTGCGCTCCAGGTCAACGATCATGGTCAGCTCGGCCCTGTCCTTTTCGCTGGCCAGCAGCTCATCGCGTAGACGGGCGTCAAGGGCAGGGTCGTCGCTGCGTCCTCGCGTGCCCTTGATTGGGCGAGTTTCAATAACGCCCTCGCGCACGGAAACAAAGCGCTCCGGCGAGCTGCTGAGAACATGTCGCCCTTGCCCGCAGTCAAGGAATCCGCCGAAGGGCGCCGGGTTGTGCTCACGCAGGGACATGTACAGCCCGACCGGGTCAACCTGCCCAGGGCGATGCACCATGCGGGTCAGGTTGGCCTGGTAAATGTCGCCCTCGTAGATGTAGCGCTTGATTGCCTCAACGCCGCGCAACCATGAGTCGTGTGTCGTAATCGCCTGCGCCTCGCCGGGTTTGCCGCATTCAACGGGTGAATGCTCGCGCGCCAGCAGCTCCGTCAGGTCAGCCGCCAGGTGTGCGATGTCCGCGGGCCCACCTGGGGCGCCGTCCAGCAGGCGCAGCTCGCAGGCGCCCGTGGTGTGATCGAGGCTGATCGTCCAGGCGTAGAACGCGGCCTGCAGGTCGGGAAACAGCGGCCCGTCGGGCCTGGGCGGCGGCAGGTCCTCAATGAAGCAGCGCAGATCGAAACCGAGAAGTCCGGCCCAGCCTCCGTAGAAGCCCGCGGTGTCAGGTGCGTCGCGCAGGGGGCACTCCTGGTGGGTGAAGCGCTCGACACGCTCGAAGACATCGAGAGGCGAGCCTTCGAGGCGGGACCCGCTGTTGCCCCGCTGCCAGATCGCGGCTTGCCCGGTGCATTGCAGCAGCATGGTCGGCGCGAAGCTGACGAAACTGTGCGTCGCTAACTCGCCGGGCAGGGCGCTGTCAAAGATGGCCGCGAAGGGTTGCCGCGCGGCTGCGGATAGTAGCGCATTCCAGCCCCCCGGCGGATCGAACGGCATGGTGCAAAGCGTCAGCGGCAACATGGTGGGAAACTACCAGAAACCCCGGCGGCGCACAGGGCCGCTTCGGAAGGGACGCAGGTGCCAAATTCCGGGAACTAACCGAACGAAAAGGCGTGCTGGATCGTATTATAAGGAAAGCGCCGTACGTACCGATGAGGGCCCGCCTATGAATTTTGTCAGTCGAATGGTTGCAGCAGGGGTAGTCGCGCTGGTGATTTCCGGTTTGTGCCTGGCACAGGATGAAGCAAAGCCGGGCGCCGATCCCGACCCGTCCGAAGCGCCGGCGCTGCGCATTCTGAACAAGCGGCACATTACGGAAGACCTCAAGGCCGGCGTGACCAAAGGGCTCAAGCGCCTGTCCGAATTGCAGGATGCCAACGGTGCATTCACCAAGGGTGGCGGACAGAACGTCGCGATCGCGGTGACCGGTACGGCCGGGCTGGCGCTGCTGGCTTCGGGCAGCACGCCGGAGAAAGGCCCCTACGCGACGCACATCCGCAAGGCGATGGATTACCTGCTTAGTACACAGGACATCAACACCGGCTACTTTTCCGGCGCGGACAAGGGCGACGGCAGCCGCATTCACGGTCACGGCTACGCGACGCTGTTTCTGGCGCAGCTTTACGGGTCACTTGAAGATGAGAATGACAAGAAGCGCCTCGAGAAGTCGCTGATCATCGCCGTGAAGTGCCTTTCGCTGGGACAGACCCAGTTCGGCGGCTGGGGCTACATGCCCGATGACCTGACCTGGGATGAGGGCAGCACCACGGTCTGCTGCATTCAAGCATTGCGCGCGGCCAGCGACGCGGGCATCAAGGTTGACAAGAAGACGATCCAACGCGCCATCAAGTACATGTACGACATCGCCGAAAAGCGCGTGTTCATGCACGAAGGCGAAGAGCATGTCGGCTACACGTTTAAGTATTCGCTGTCATCCGGCTGGAACAGTGACAGCTACGCCCTGTGCGCGGCGGCAATCACGACGCTGAACGGCATCGGCGTATACAGCGAAGGTGCAACCTGGAAAGAGCACGACATTGGCAAGGTATACGACGGCGGTTTGCGCTGGCTGCGCTACAAGTTCGATGATTTCATCGGGCGACGCAAGAGCGGCCAGGGCAGTCTGGACGTCAGCCACTTCTACTATGCCCACTTCTATGCGGCCCAAGCCATGTGGCACGCGCCCGAAGAAGTATACTTCGACGAGTACTATCCAAAGATGCGCGACCTGCTGCTCGAGGAACAGAAGCGCAACCCTGCAAACAACGGCGGCTGGCCGTCACAGAGCTACGGCGAGGCCTACACCACGGCCTACGCGCTCAATATTTTGCAGGTGCCGTACCAGTTACTGCCGCTTTACAACAAGTAGTGCAAGTCCGGGGCACTTTCACAGGCGCTCGGCAATCTGCATTCTGAAAGTCAGCACACCCACGCCGGCAATCGCTACCAGCGCGCCGATGACCGCGCGCCAGGTGATCTTCTGCTTGTAGACGATGCGCACGATTGGAATCACCAGCACTGGCGAGATCGCCATGATCGTGGCCGCGACCGCCGTGTTTGTCCACGCGACGGCCGCAAGGCTCAGCGTCACGCCGATAAACGGTCCGAAGAACGCTCCGGCCGACGTCTGCCCGACGGCTTTCTTGTCCTTCAGCTTGCGAAGTGTTTCGCCGATTCTGCCGACGGCAATGCAGTAGCCAACCAGAATCACGGTCCCCGCCAACATGCGAATCAGGGTCCCGTATAGCGGGCTGACCGTAACGACATTCTCGGCTGTGATGCCGCTGGCGGTGTTCAGTAGTCCTTCGGGCTTCGCCATACCCAGCCCGGCCTTGCTGAGAATCAAGCCGCCCGCCTGCCCGGCCGCGCCCAGCACACCCATGCTGACGCCAAGCCACAGCTTTCCCTGGATTTCGCCGGGCTGGCCGCGTTCGAGCACAACCCACATCACGCCGCCGAGCGTGACGACCATGCCGACCACGCCAACCCAGCCAAGCGTTTCGCCGAGCAGCGGGATCATCATCAGCGCCGCAAACCCTGGCGACAGGGCCATGATCAAGCTGCCGCGCCGTGGGCCAAGAATCTGCAAACACAGAAACAGTGCCGCGTCACCGAGCGTCAGACCCACGAGCCCGCTCAACGCCAGCAGCAGAAGCTGCACCCACGGTGCGTGGGCAAACGCGCCCGTGACTGCACATGCCGCCGCAAGCAGGAGACAGGCCTGCACCAGGCGAATCTGGTTCACGTGAAACTGGCCGATGCGGCGCGCCGCGGCACTGAAGAACAGCGCGGTCATGGCCCAGCAGCCGGCCGTGCCGAAAGCGGCCGCAATTCCCTGCGCGTCCTGTGTAAGGGCCAACATGGGCGCGAAGCATGCCGCGCCGGTGCGCAGCGTCAAGCGGTGCGACTAGTGTTTGGAATCAAGTCGCGGAACTGGCCTGCCCCTTTTTCGCGATCGCCTTCAGCGTCGCCATCTGAATCGGGTCGGTGTCGGTGGGCGCAACTTTCAACGCGGCGCCGGCCGAGCGTGCGGCGTCGGCGAACTGGTCGTGGGCGAGGGCAACTTCGGCGTGAAGCGCCAGCAGCTTGAAGCCGGGCGCGGTTTTCGCCGCCGTATGATTCTGCAGCGCGGCGCTCGCGCATCGCAAGGCGGCTTCGGGCTCGTTGCGGGCATGGGCCGAGCCCGCCAGCGTTTCCCATGTCGCGGCCGCCGCGTCCGGCGTGCCCAGCGTTTCATACCGTGCCGCGGCTTCCGCCAGTATGGGCTCACCGCGCACGGTGTCCTTCAGCTTCAGCAGCACCTGCCCCCGGTAGGAGATGCAGTCCGCCGCGTCGTGGACAAGCCCGCATTCGTGCGCCACGCGCTCGGCCTGCTGATACAGGGTTACGGCGCGGTGCAACTGCCCCAACAACTCGAAGCACGTGGCATGGTTGATGGCGTTGCGCATCCAGCCCGTGCGATCACCAAGTTCATGAAACAGGTCGCCGGCCTCATCAAACAAGCCAAGCGCGTCGTTGAGGCGCCCGGTATCGCGGTACAGCACGCCCAGGTTGCCGATGTGGCGCGGCACGCCTTCGCGGTTGCCGATTTCACGGTCAATTTGCAGCGCCTCGCGGTAGGCGCTTTCGGCCTTGTCGTTGTCATCGAAGTAGCGGTACATCAAACCCAGGTTGCCCCGGCAGGTAGACAGCCCGCGCAGGTGATTGAGTTCGCGAAAGATGCCCTCCGCGCGCTCGTATTGCTCGACGGCCTTGTCGCGCTGATCCAGGCGGGCGAGCACATTTCCGATATAGCCGGTCGCGCGTGCCTCGCCCATGCGGTCACCGGAACGCCTGTAAAGCTCGAGCGCCTCACGCAGCAGGATGATCGCCGTGTCGTACTCCCGCTGGGGAAGGTGCACGCCGTTGACAGAGCTCAGTATCCAGGCGCCGCGTAGCTCGGGGCATTCGTCGCTGTGCATGTCGCCGGCCCGTGACAGAAACTCGGGCACGCGGTTGAACTCACCGAGTGACGCGGACATCTCCGCTGCCTGCAACGCCGCTTCATGCCTCTGAGCAATCACTGCGGACGGGTTGGCCAGGATGCGTTCGGCGCATTCCAGGGCGATTCGAAAGTTGCTGTGGTTGCGCGCCCGGGGCATGGCCCGTGTCAGCCAGCGAAGTTCGTGTTCGTGCATCTCGGTGCGGCGGCGTGGGTCCGGGTCGCCGAACAACGCGTCGCGGGCGTGGCCTGCCAACTCATAGGCGAGGGCATCAGGGTCATCCTGTGGCAGCGCTTCCAGAATCGAGAACGCATGGGCGTGCAGGGCCGCGCGCTCAAACGGCGGTTGCAGGTCGTAGGCCGCCAGACGCATCATGGCGTGGCGGAACAGATAGGCGTTTTCGGCGAATGGCATGTGTGGATTGTGCGCCGGGCGACCCCAGTGTTCAACACACTCGCAATTTGCGACGCAAACCTATATTCGCGTCATGCGCAACGAAATCATCCGGTTTCTCGAAAGCCGCCCCGCTCAGATCGGCGCGTTGTTCTTTACGGCGCTCGGGCTCGAGTTGTCTGTGCTGGCGCGGATTCTCGATGGCGAAGGACGCTGCGACCAGGCGGGGCTGGCCGCGATCAACGAGATGCAGCACTGCTGCTTCGGGCAGATCAACGCGTACCTTCACGGTGTGGACGATCTGTTCGCCGCCGACGCCAGTGTGGCTATCCTTTATCACTACGCCAATGAGGCCGGTATTCTCGATGAGTTTGGCCCGGCGATCATTCGTGCACGCAAGCTTGCACTGCAAAACAATCCCCTTCCTTCCGAAAACGAGCTTCGGGTTCTGCTGGTAGATGACGAGCCGGCCTTGCGCATCGAGATAAGCCGCCTGCTTGGTGGTGACGGGATTGTAGTGTTCGAGGCCGAAAACGGAGCGGAAGGCCTGAACAAGGCTGTATGGGTCGAGCCGCACCTGACGATCGTGGACTGGGAAATGCCGGTAATGAACGGTCCGAAGTTCGTCGAGACGCTGAAGAAATCCGAACAGGGACAACGCAGCAAGGTTCTGCTGATGACCGAGAAGGGCAAGAGGCAGCCGGTGGGCAAGACCGTCAAATCCCTGGTGGACGCGGTCGTGAAACGCCCGTTCAACGATGCCGAGTTCCGCGGAACCGTAGCCGCCTTGCTGCCCGCGCAGGCGAATTCCTGATTAGAGCTTCTCGGCCACGGCGATGACGTAGCCGTTCGGGTCAAGAAAGTACGCGGCGCGGTCGCCCCAGTCGCGTGCTGCCAGCGGCGATGTGCAGACGGCGCCGCACGCGATCAGACGCTCGACGGCAGCTACGGGATCATCCACGACTAGATAGACTTCACCGCGCGGGCAGTCGTCCGAGGGCGTGCGCCGGCCGATTTCATCGCCAAGAAAGTGCCGTGTGTTGCCCTGGGGCATCAGACCCAGGCATGCGCCCCCGTTGATTTGGTACTCGACGTACTGCGGTACATCGACATTTTTCGGAAAGCCGAACGCGGCGTCGTAAAACGCAGCGGCCTGCGCGAGGTCCGCAACGTACAGGATGGTCAGTGCCAGTTTGGCGCCCATGCCTTACTCCTTATCTCACGCCCAACTCGATGCGCTGGAGTTCTTTGATTTCGTCGCGTAGCAGCGCGGCCGTTTCGAAGTCGAGGGCTTTGGCGGCTTCGTACATTTCTTTCTCCAGCTGCTTGATCAGCTTGGGTGCTTCGCCCGGGTCCACTCTGCGCTGCACGCCGGCGGGGGGCTCTTGCGTGGGGATGGCGGGGTACTTGTCGGCCAGTCGTTTCTTGCGCCCTTCCAGTGCGCCGGCTTTCTCTGCGGCCTGCAATGCACGGCGTGTCGCGAAGTTGCTGCCGCCGTAGGCGCCTTCTTCAATCGCGCTCTTGGACTTGCCGCGTTTGCCGCCGCCCTTCTTCTTGTTCTTTTTGCTGCCTGGCCAGTCGTAGTGGGTGACGTATTCATCTTCTTTGTCGACCGTGACGTAGTCGGCTTCGAATATACTGGCCAGCACTTCGTCGATCTCGTTGATGATCGTTGTCGGCGTGATGTTGTTCTGCTTGTTGTACTCAAGCTGCAAGCGACGACGGCGGTCGGTTTCCTCAATGCAGGTGTTCATGCTGTCGGTCATGTTGTCGGCGTACATGACGACGCGCCCGTTCACGTTTCGCGCGGCCCGGCCGACCATCTGGATCAGCGAGCGGTGCGAGCGCAGGTAGCCTTCGCGGTCGGCGTCCAATATGCAAATCAGCCCGACTTCCGGCAGGTCGAGCCCCTCGCGCAGCAGGTTGATGCCGACCAGCACGTCAAATTCGCCTTTGCGCAGGTCTTTTAGAATCTCCATGCGCTCGATGGTGTCGATCTCGCTGTGCAGGTAGCGCACCTTGATGTCGAGTGACGCCAGATAATTTGACAGCTCCTCGGCCATTCGCTTGGTCAGCGTGCAAACCAGTATGCGCTCGCCGCGCGCGATCACAGGGCGAACTTGCTCCAGAACGTCGTCAACCTGGCCCTTGGCGGGTTTGATTTCGATCTCTGGATCAGTCAGCCCGGTCGGGCGCACGATCTGTTCGACGACATTGCCGAGCGACTTATCCAGCTCAAAGGGTCCCGGCGTAGCGCTGACGAACAGAGTCTGACGCTCGACGGCTTCGAACTCTTCGAACTTCAGCGGTCGATTATCGCGCGCGCTGGGCAGGCGGAAGCCGAAGTCGACCAGCGTGTCCTTGCGCGCCTTGTCGCCTTTATACATGCCGCCGATCTGCGGGACGGTCACGTGGGATTCGTCGATCATGATCAGCGCGTTTTTTGGCAGGTAGTTCATCAGAGTCGGCGGTGTGCTGCCCGGTGCGCGGCCTTCAAAATGGCGCGAGTAATTTTCGATCCCCTTACAGGTGCCAATCTCGCGGATCAGCTCCAGGTCGTATTTGGTGCGCTGTTCAATCCGTTGGGCCTCGAGCAGTTTGTTCTGCGTCTTGAATAGCTCGACCTGTGCAATCATCTCCTGCTCGATGGCTTCGACGGCCGCATCGACTTTCGTTTCCGGCGTCACGTAGTGTGTTGCCGGGTAGATCGTGACCTTGTCCAACTCGCCGAGCACTTCGCCGGTCAAAGGGTCGATCTTCCAGATGGCGTCGAGGTCATCGCCGAAGAATTCCATGCGGATGACCATGTCTTCTTCATAGACCGGGAAGACGTCCAGCACATCGCCGCGCACCCGGTACGTTCCGCGCTTGAGGTCGTAGTCGTTGCGGGTGTAGGCGATCTCGGTCAGTTTGCGCACGGCCTTCTTGCGTTGCAGCGGCACGCCCTTTTCCGCGTACAGCAGCGCGCCGGAATACGCTTCCGGCGAGCCTAAGCCGTAGATACAGCTAACGCTGGCAACGATCAGCACGTCCTGACGATCCAGCAGACTGCGCGTAGCGCTGTGCCTTAGCCGATCAATGCGCTCGTTGATGGCGCTGTCTTTTTCGATAAAGGTGTCGGTTTGCGGTACGTATGCCTCGGGCTGGTAGTAATCGTAGTAGCTGACGAAGTACTCAACGGCGTTTTCCGGGAACAGCTTGCGGAACTCGCTGAACAACTGGGCGGCCAGGGTCTTGTTGGGCGCCATCACCAGCGTGGGGCGATTTACCTTCTCGATCACGCTGGCCATGGTGAAAGTCTTGCCGCTGCCTGTGACGCCCAGCAGAGTCTGAAACGGTGCGCCCTCACCAAGCCCGCGGATCAGCCCGTCAATGGCCTGGGGCTGATCACCGGCAGGCGTGTTTTTCGAAACCAGTTTGAACGGCTTCTGCATCATGGGCCTGAGCATAACAACGCATGCGACACAGATTGGCAATCCCGGGAAATGCGATGACGCGAAGAACGCGAAGGTAGCGAAGAATGACAAGACAGAAGCATTTCTTCGCATCCGCAGGGCTTCCAAGAAGCTCTGCGGTGCATACGCTTCACGTATCTTCACGTATCTTCGCGACTTTCGCGTCATGTAGTTTGCTACGATGCCCGCAGAGGAGTGCCTATGAAACGCCTGACACTAGTCATTTTCGCCTTGATACTTTTGCCAGTCGCGAGCGTTGCTAAGGACGATGAAGGCGAGAAGTTTGAGGTCGCAAACTCATCTGAGCATGCGACAGCAGTGAAACTCATCGCACTCGATGCCAAGGCTTCCGGCAAGTTTGTCGTTGTTGCGCCGGACGGTGAGCACGTGCCAGCCTACTACGACAAGAAGGAAAAGAAGCTGATGGTGCTGGCTTCCGTGCCGGGCGGTGGGGGGACTTTTACGCTGCTGGAGGGCACGCCGTCGAAGGCGAAAGACCCGAAGTGGGGGAAACTCAAAACTAAGAAAGAGGGCAAGGTCAGCCTGGGCAAGGCAGTCACGCGGGTGAGCGGCGAGTTCGAGAGCGACCTCTGGGAAGTCAGCGTGCCAGTAGATAAGGCCGTGCACGGGCGGGTGATCATCAAGGCGAAGGAGGGCGATTACAAACTGGAGCTGTCGCCGCTTGGCAGCAGCGTCGGTTGCGTCGAAACCAAAGAGATCGGCGACGCGGTCAACGAGTCCTACCAAGCCGGCCAGCAGGTGCACGATGAAGTGTTCAGCATCTTCCCGAGCATTCCCACCGATATTGAGCTGCTTGAGCCAAACCCGTTTCAGCGAGTGATCAGAGTGGAAACGCACGTGTGGTCGCGCAAGAACAGTGGGGACACGCTGGACCTGTTCAAGGAGACCGGGTTTGAGATCACCCTCACCTGGAACTCGCCGATCATCACGATTCGCAGTTGGCGCAAGCAGGACAAAACCTTCTTCAACCACAACGGCGTCGACCTGAACGAGATCTACGTCGAGCATCCGATTGCCATGCAGTGCGACGACGAGGAAGCGATGACTGAACGGCCCGTTACGGGCAAGGTGCTCGATATACCGTTCAAAAAGTCGTTTCTGCTGAAGGAAAAGTCGGGCTCAACAGTGGTTCATCAGCCGGATTTTGGGACGCTCGGCATCTACAAAGAGTGCCTCGTGCTGGGGCAGGACCGTCTGATGACGATCCTCAGCCAATCATGGCACGAGGGCTGGAAGGCGATCGAGATTCCGAAGGGCGACTACGAAGACACCATGACGTTGATCTGCAACGTCGGCGAGTCCAAGAAGTCGCTGAAGGACTGGGTGCGGGAGTTGGAGTAGGGCGACACTTGCGTCGCCCGCGGGCGGGGCAAGCCCCGCCCCTACACGTCCAGGTTCTTTACCTCTAGGGCATGCCGCTCGATGAACTGGCGGCGCGGCTCTACCTGGTCGCCCATGAGGATCGTGAACATTTCGTCCGCGGCATCAGCGTCGTCCATGGTTACCTGCATCAGCACGCGGTTGGCCGGGTCCATGGTGGTTTCCCATAGCTCGTCGGCGTTCATTTCGCCCAGCCCCTTGTAACGCTGGATGCTGATGCCCTTACGTCCCTGCTCGCGTACTTTGTGCAGCAACTCGTTCAGGCTGAGGGTTGGCTGCTCCTCTTCGTCCTCAAAGCGCAGCATGAATTGTTGCGCCTGGTTTTCGCGCCCGTGGATCGTCCAGGCCGGGAAGCCTCGTACCTCAAGCTGGGCGATCACTTCCGCGGCCTGTGCGGCTAGCTCCGGCAATTCGACCCGCTCTTCAACTGCGTCGCGGTTGAAGCTGACTTCGAGGTCCGTTTCGCGGTTGCCGATTTCTGCGGGTGTCAGCACTTCAAAACCCTTCTTCAGACGCTCGCCGATGAACTTGTTGAGTTCGGGCTCTTCGTGGTCGTGGAAGTAGCGGGCCTTGTCTTCGCTGAAGATTACGGTAGTGGGCAGCGACTTGTGCTCGGCGTTGAAGTTCGCGAAGTAGCGGTTGGGGTTGATGGCCTTGCGCGCAACTTTGGCCGCGAGTTCTTCCAGTTTAATCAGGCGCTCGAAGACTTCGCTGCGCATCTGTGCGCCGCTGAACTCGCGCCCCTTGGCACCGATCTCCATGTCGCCGGGCACGCGCATACTGGCGCCTTCGATGCCCATGCGCATGAGAGTGTCGTTCATCTCGCGATCGCTGCGCACGTACTCGGACTTCTTCTTGCGCGTCACTTTGTATAGCGGCGGTTGGGCGACGAAGATGTTGCCGGCGTCGATGAGTTGGCTGAGCTGGCGGTAAAAGAACGTGAGCAGCAGGGTGCGGATGTGGCTGCCGTCCACATCGGCGTCGGTCATAATGATGATTTTCTTATAGCGCAGCTTGCCGAGGTCAAAGCCGCCCTTGCTGGCTTCCTCCGTGCCGATGCCGGTCCCGATGCTGGCGATCAGGTTCTGGATTTCCGTGTGTTGCAGCATCTTGGCGAGCGTCGCCTTTTCGACGTTCAGGATTTTGCCGCGCAGGGGCAGGATGGCCTGGTACAGGCGCTCGCGACCTTGTTTGGCACTGCCGCCGGCCGAGTCACCCTCGACGATGTACAGTTCGGCTTCTTCGGGTTTCTTGGTCAGGCAGTCGGCAAGTTTGCTGGCAAGAAAGCCGGTTTGCAGCGCGCCCTTGCGCACGACTTCGCGGGCCTTGCGGGCGGCCTCGCGGGCGCGGGCGGCGATCAGGGCGTGCTCGCAGATGCGCTCGGCTGCTTTGGGATTTTCCTCAAGGTAGATTTCCATGGCCTCAGCGACGACCTGGTCCACGGCGCTTTCCACTTCGCGATTCAGAAGGCGTACTTTAGTTTGGCCTTCGAACTGCGGGTTTTTCACTTTGACGCTGATGACGGCGTAGAGTCCTTCGCGGTAGTCGTCGCCGCTGGGCATCACGACTTTCTTCTTGCCCTTCTTTTCGACATAGCGGGTGATGTAGCGCCCCAGGCCGCGGGTAAGCCCCTTGCGGAAGCCCGTCAGGTGCGTGCCGCCGAAGGGGTTGTTGATGTAGTTGCCGTAGGTGTGCGTGGGCAACTCGCCCTCGCCATCGCACCACTGGAAGGCCGCCTCTACGTCAACTTCATCGTCGGCGCCGCCGTTTACCATCTTGTGGACATAGACGACGTCTTCGTTGATCCTGGTCTTGTTGCGGTTGTGCCAGGCGACGAACTCCTTGATGCCGTCCTTGAAGTGGAAGATCTCGTCTTTGCCCTCGCCGCGGTGGTCGTTCAGATGAATCTTCAGGCCCTTGGCCAGGAAGGCCAGCTCGCGCAGGCGGGTGGCGACCGCAGCGTACTTGAACTCGGTGGTTTCGAAGATTGTCATGTCCGGCTGAAACATGACACGGGTGCCCGTGCGGTCAGCGTCGCCGGTGACCTTCAGGTCTTTGGTCTTGTTGCCGCGGCTGAATTCGATGACGTGTTCTTTTCCGCCCTGCCAGACCGTCACAACGGTTGCATCTGAGCAGGCGTTGACAGCCTTCAAGCCGATGCCGTGCAGACCGCCGGCCGTGTTGTAGGCCTTGCCTTCGAACTTGCCGCCGGCGTGCAGGTCGGTCAGTACCATTTCGACGCCCGGCTTGCCCGTCTGCTTGTTCATGCCGACGGGAATTCCGTGCCCGTCGTCGGTGACAGTGCAGCTGCCGTCCTGATTGAACTCGACGACGATGTTGTTGCAGCGGCCAGCCAAGGCTTCGTCCACGGAATTGGCGACGATTTCGAATACCAGGTGGTGCAGCCCGTTCACGTCGCGCCCGCCGATGTACATGTCGGGACGCTTGCGGATGCCTTCGAGACCTTCAAGCTTCATCAGGTCGTCGGCCGTGTACTGGTCGGTTTTGGTCGCGGTGTCAGCCATATGTTCCTCGGGGCGTTTTGACGCCCGTTCTTGTCAAACCTGTCGGGTCATTTGCGTGCGCGGTATGCGCGGCGTTTCACACGTACGGTCAGGTCGGACACGGCGTCCTTGCCGTGCAGCAACTCGCGCAGCTTGCTCAAAAGGGGTTCGCGGTATACCACGCCGAGTTCGTGGGCCAAACCCGGGTTGCTGACGTTCACAAGTACGGCGCCGGTCTTGTTGACGCTGGAGATTTCGGCCTTCTTCGCAGCTTCCTTGCTGATGCCATCCACCTGATCAACGGCCATCTCCCATGCTTCGCGCAGGCGTTGCAGGCGCGAGCGATTGACGCGCTTCTGATCAACCAGCAGGACGTTCAGTGCCTGCGCAAAAGAAACCGGCATGACAGGCTTGCGAACGCCTTCGCGCAGGCGTGTCAGCGGATCCGCGGATGCGTTGCGGGGGTCGATTTTGGGGCGCTTGACGAGGCGTGTTGCCATCCTTCAGAGTATACAAATCATTGTGACACAGGGAAGGTGCGTAGCTTGCAAATATGCTTGAAATAGGGTGTTGGCGGCGAATTGAAGGGTTCTGGACAAGCTGTGGAAAAGCCCCTGTGCGGTGTGTCATGCCGGGCCCGCCGCTTGTAGCGAAGCCCGCGCTCGTTATCATTCGCCGGCCTTGCCTTGAGCACGTCGAATGGCTCAGGACGCGAAGTTCAGGGGCCTGTAAGGCCCCTGAACTTCGCGGAGGGGTGACAGAGTGGCCGATTGTGCTCGCTTGGAAAGCGAGTGTGTCGCAAGGCACCGGGGGTTCGAATCCCCCTCCCTCCGCCATCACAAACAGCGCCGCAAGGCGCTGTTTGTGATGGCGCTGACGTCTTGGCGAAGGCGCCCCGTAAGGTCTAATCTGCAACCGTGCTTACGCTGATCCGAACCATCCACACCATCGCATGGGCGTTCTTCGTCTCGATGATCCTGCTTGTGCCCATTCTCGCCTGGTTCGGCTATTTTGTCTGGTCACTCGCGGCGGCGGGCATGGTGGTGCTGGAAGGGGTGATCCTGCTCTTCAACAAAGGGCGTTGTCCATTGACCGACATCGCCGCCCGTCACACTGAAGACCGCCGTCCCAACTTCGACATCTATCTGCCCGAGTGGCTGGCGAAGCACAACAAGTCGATATTTACAACATTGTTTATGATCGGGGCTGGTTTGGCGCTGTGGCGTTGGATCAGCCGGTGAGCCGCGCACAGATCAATCCATCACCGCGTTAACAGACATGGGCGTTCCCGTGAACTCCTTCCGGTCCTAGATTGATCAGCACATGCTGGCGCAGATCCAATATTTCTTTCGTCTGTTCATCCGCTGGTCGGTCGCGCATCGGCTGATCTCGGCCGTCGCGTTGTATTCATTCACGTGGATCAGTGGCGCTGGCGCGTTGTACATCATCGGGCAGCAGTTTCTTGACGTTGCCCCGGGCACGACGCGCTGGGGAATGATCGATTGCCTGTACATGGCGGCGATCACGCTGACGACGGTTGGGTTCGAGGTGGTGGTGGACATCGATGCGCTGACGCCTTCCGGGCAAGGGGTGTTGAAGGTGGTACTTACCGTCTACACCCTGACGGCATACATTGTGGCCCTGTATTCAACGGGCGCTATCATCAGCGTGTTCGTGGAAGGTGCGGTTCTCAACTACTTCAAGCGCAAGCGTATGGATCGCGACCTCGCAAAAGTGGATCAGCACTACATCGTTTGCGGGTGCGGTACGACCGGCATCCACGTTGTTGACGAACTCCGGAAGACCGGGCGCCCGACCGTACTGATCGACACCAGTGTCGCGCACTTGGACGCCGCCCACGAAAAGTACCCGGGCGTGCTGGTGCTTGAGGGCGACGCCCTGGAGGACGAAGTGCTGGTCAACGCGCACGTCGAGCGTGCCCTGGGGTTGTTTGCCGTCCTGCCGGAAGACCGCGACAACATCCTGCTGACCGTTTCCGCACGGCAGCTGAACGCGGCTATGCGCATCGTCGCCCGTGCGAGCATTCTCGAGAACGAAGCGAAATTTCGCCGTGTCGGTGCCAACGCCGTCATCAGCCCGAATCACATCGGCGGGCTCAGCATGGCGAGCCAGATGGTCCGCCCCCAGGTCGTGGACTTTCTCGATACCATGGTGCGCGACCATGAGCACCAGATCCGTTTTGAGCAGGTCAATCTGGTAAAGGGCGGAAAGGCCGACGGCAAACAGCTTGGCGCGCTGGGGATTTACCAGACACTCGGGCTGGCCGTCATCGGCGTAATGCGAGCCAACGAGCGTGTGGAATACAATCCGGGTGGATCAACCGTTGTCTATGCCGGTGATGCCCTGATCGTGGTCACGGATGCGGAGCGCCGGCAAAAGCTGGAAGATCTGCTGAACTGATTACCTGGCAATCTGCCGTGCTCGAAACAGCAGCGCCCCGATCGGCAGCATTGCCAGCGCGGCCAGCAGGCGCAACCCCGCGTCGCCCCAGGCGTTGCCGGGTACGACCCTTGCGCCCAGATACTCATCGAATGCTGTTTCCGGGTGCAACCGCGGTATTGCCGCCAGTTCGTCTTCAAGACGCTGCGCAAGGGTGATGTCGGGGCGCACACCCTCAACCG
Source organism: Planctomycetota bacterium (assembly GCA_019912315.1). GTDB lineage: Bacteria > Planctomycetota > UBA8742 > UBA2392 > UBA2392 > JACKID01. The sequence goes on along the minus strand of JAIOJA010000057.1, from coordinate 38,977 downwards.
CCGCGCGGCGGTCGCGGGCCATGCCGGAAGTCGGCCCCAGGTTCGGAAGCATCGTAAGCACGGACAGCAGCAGCAGCCCCGCGAGAACGGCCGTCGGCGCCGTTGCCAGCGCGCGCACCAGCAGCACCGCGCTCAGACACAACAAGGCCGCCGCGACGCACAGCACCCAAAGTCGCAGGATGCTGCCGGTCGCCCCGGTGCGGTCCACTTCCACGCGGATGCGGTCGGGTGTAGTGCCGATGATAAGCACGGGGTCGGTGGGGGTGATCACGAGTTGCGCGGGGCCGTTTACCCGCCCGTGAAAATGCAGGCGGTAGCGTGACAGTACGCGGCTTTCCAGTTCATGGCGTCCGTCGGCGTCTATCAGAGCGACTGCTACCGGCGCGCGGTCACGGGGCGCGCCCTCGGCGGTCCAGACCATTCGGAACTCAATGGTGCCTGAAAGATCGTTGCCGGGCTGCGCGGGCAGCTCAGCCAACAGTTCTTCGTTGTAGTTGGGGTTCGCCCAGGTGTAGCCCTCGCCTTTGCCTTCCGCGTATACGGTCACGCCATCCCTTTCGCGCTGCTTGTTGATCTCGACGCCCTGGCTGGTGACTGTCAGATCGCTGCCGAAGGCCAGATTGCCGATCAACCCGCCGCCGGCAAACAGCGCGCTCGATAGCATCAGCACCAGCGCGCCGGCCAGCGCGCCGCCGGTAAAGTACTCGGCGCGGCGGGCTGGCAGGATGGTCCAGCCGCGTTTTAGATTCGGTTTCAGCAGAAAGCCGCCGCCAAGGATCGCGCCCAGGGGCAGGAGCACGCGCAGCCCTTCGGCTGTTACGCTGCGAACCAGCCATGCACGCGTGTCCGCGTCTTCGCCAAGCACGAGCGCCGTCATTGGTACGGCCGCGACCAGCACCAGCGCGATCAGCGGTGACAGGCGGGCGCGCAGGGCTTCCATGAGCGCGGCGCCGGTAATCGCCAGCACGCGGCGGATCATGATTCATCCTTGCCGAGAATCTTGATGTAGAACTGCTCCAGCGTGCGCATGGGCGCGCGGGAGCTCATGATCTTCAAGCCCTTTTCGGCCGCGAGGGCCGCGAGGGCCTTGATGGCCTCGGGGTCAGGCGGACTCAGGCGCAGCTCGTGTACGTCGTGCTCGCGCAGCAGTTCATCGAGCGTACCCTCGCGCAGCAGTTTGCCCTTGTTCAGGAAAGCCACGCGGTCGCAGACGTTTTCGAGCTCGCCCAGCAGGTGGCTGGAAATCAGGATGGCCTTGCCCTGCTTGCGCAGGTCGGCGATCAGGTCCTTGACCAGTACGGCGCCAAGGGGGTCAAGCCCGCTGGTGGGCTCGTCGAGAATGAATACGTCCGGGTCGGCAATCAGCACGCTCGCGATACCGAGCCTCCGCTGCATGCCTTTGCTGAATCCCTTTACGCGACGCTTGCCCGCGTGTTTGAGGTCTACACGTTCAAGCAGTTCGTCGGCTTTTTTCGCGGCCGTCGCGCGGTCCAGTCCTGCCAGCGCACCGTGCAGACGAAGGGTTTCGGCGGCGTTCAGGAAAGGCAGCAGGGTGCTGTCCTCTGGAAGAAAGCCAGTGGCGCGGCGGGCCGCCAGTGAGCCCGGTTTGTGCCCGTTGATGGTGACCTGGCCGCTGCTGGGGCGCAGCAGACCGACGGCAATCTTGAACGTCGTGGACTTGCCGCTGCCGTTGGGACCCAGCAGCCCGAAGACTTCGCCGCCCCTCAAAGAAAGCGAAAGGCCGTCGAGCGCTTGCACGCGTCGACGGCCAAAAAAGTCGCGGAAAGTCTTGCTGAGATTTGTGATCTCAACGTCAGGCACGATTAGAGCTGTTGAAGGTAGGTGGCCTGCAGCTTGCGCTTGAGCGCCTGGCGCTTCTTGCGGTTGCGCGTGACGCTGGGCTTCTCGTAGTAGCTCTGGCGCTTCATGGCGCGGGTCAGCCCTTCTTTCTCGCAGGCTTTCTTGAAGCGGCGCAGAAGCTGGTCAACGGATTCGGATGAGCGGGCCTTGATCTTCACGCTGGTTGCCTTGTCTTTCGGTATCAGGTCAATAAAAACAACACCCCGTCAAATTGGGGCCAGTAAGTATAGCCCTGCCTGATAGCGGTACAAGAGAGCGGGTTTTTTGAATTCCGGGGAATCAACTGACCGTCTGTTCAGTTAACGGGTGGACGTACCTACCGTACGGTATATAAGCCCTGAATATGAAGAGCGACCACGCCGCCGAAGCCGATACCCGATCCGCAGTTTTGCGGCAGGCAGCGGCGTTGTTTGCGGACAACGGCTATGACGCCGTGAGTGTGCGCGAGATCGTGGGCGCGGCGGGCGTTACGAAGCCGGCGCTGTACTACCACTTCGGCAACAAGGAAGGCGTCGCCCGGGCGCTGATCGACGAGTTCCTGAATGCCGCAACGGTCATGCGTCAGGGGGTATTTGCGGAAGCGGACGGAGTCCGGGAGTTGATCGAAACCTATACGCGCGAAATGCTTGCCCTGGCCGTTGACTTCAAGGACACCCTTGCGTTCGCGTTTTCCTTGTGGTTCGGGCGCAGCAGCCTGAAAAATCTGATTCGCCACACCGAAGAGTACGATGCCTGCGTGACGGCGGAATGGAAACAGCAGCTTGTGGCCCGCGGCATGAGCGCCCGGCAGGGCGAGCTTGCAATCAAGACTTACTGGGCTTTGCTTATGCATGAATTACTGAAGACCGTGCAGTGTCCCGAGTTCAAGGGCTGCGCGGACTCACTGGCGAATGAAATGGCGACACTCGTTTTGAACGGGGTGTCCGGCTTTGAAGGAACAGACGTATGAGACTGTGCACCTTGCTGTTGCTTCCGCTATGTTTATTTGCCGCGTGCTCACCATCCGGCGCCGGCAACATGGACGAGCCCTCCAAGGCGATGCGCAGCGTGATTGCGCAAAGCGTTCAGCCCCAACCCCTTGATGTGTCTATCAAGCTGCCGGTAACCATCCGACCCAAGGATGTGATTGAGCTTCGCGCTCCCGTCGGCGGCGCCATCGTCAACCTGCCCTACGACAAGGGCGACGTCATTCCGGCAGCGTCGCTGCCACCTGCGGTCTGGTTGGAGGCCCCGGAGTTCATCGATGCCCGTGGCCCGGAGCAACCCGCGACGGATGCGGAAGTCGCGCTGCGGAACCTTCGGCATCTAGACGGTTTCGAGTGTTTCGCACGCATCGAGTCCACTCAGCTTGAGGAGAGCCTGTGGGAAGCCCAGGAAGGCTACGACCAGGCCGTGCGCGACCTGAAGCGCACGGAAGAATACGCGCAGTCAACGGGCGCACAACTTGACCAGGCCCGCACGCGCCGCAGCATGGCAAGGGCGAACGTGAACCGCGTGCTCGCGATGATCAACGACACTTACATATGCAGCCCCTTAGAGGGTGTGCTGATTGAGAAGCTGCGCCTGGAAGGGGAGTACGTCAACGGAGGTGAGTTGATCGGGCGTGTTGCCGTGATGAAGACTCTGGTAGCCGATCTGGAGATCCCGGAGGCCCACCGAGCCGCCATTCAAGTCGGCAAGGAAATGCGCGTTGATATCGGCGCGATTAAGGACGACGCGGGCAAGGCGGTTGCGCGCATGGGCAAGGTCGCGCTGATTGATTCCGTCGCGCATCCCCAGACGCACAGCTTTACGGTTGAGCTGCACATCGACAACGCGGATCGCGCCCTGCCAGCGGGGATCTTCGGCACCGTGTACGTGGTGATCTACAGTCGCCCGGACGCGCTGGTCGTGCCCCTTAGCGCTCTGAAACTGGCCGGAACCAGCAAGATGCTGTACGTCGCGGTCGGTGCCGAGGGGGAAGGCACGGCCAAGGAGCTGCGCAACATCGAGATCGGGCACTTGGGTCGCGACTGGGCTGAAATCAAAGGCGACGCGCTGAAGCCCGGCATGAAGGTGGTTGTCTTCGGAGCGCAGGGGTTGAACGACGGCGACGCGATCCGCTGGACCGAAAAAGACCCGTACATCATGAAGGATGAGGGCGGCGCGCAATGAACGTCACGAACTTTTCCATTTCGCATCGCATTGCCGTGTTCGTGCTGATGTTCGGCATCGGGCTGCTGGGTGTGTTCAGCTACCTGACGCTCCCGCGCGAGAGCACGCCCGATATCAAGGTGCCCCTGGTGACGGTTATCGTTCCGTGGCCCGAAGCAGCCCCGGGTGACGTCGAGAACAACATCACCATTCCCCTCGAGCGCGAGCTCAAGAACCTGAAGGGCCTGACCGATCTGACCAGCACGTCGGCGGAAGGGGCCAGCATTACAACCTGCGAATTCGACCCCAACATCCCCGTTGAGGAAGCTTTGCAGAAGGTGCGCGAGAAGTTCGACGCCGCCAAGATCGAGTTTCCGACCGACGTGGAAGAAGAATCGATCGAAGAACTCAGCTTCAGTGAGTTCCCGATCATGATTGTCACCCTGTACGGCGCCGAAGTACCGGTGCTGCAGCGCGTGGCCGAAGAGCTCGAAGACCGCATGGAGCAGATCCCCGGCGTGCTGGACGTCGGCATTACCGGCGGGCTTGAGCCGCAGATTGAAATCGAGATCGACCCCGAAAAACTTGAGGGTTACAAGCTGCCCGTCAATCAGTTGATCGAAACCCTGCGCGGCGAGAATACGGACATTTCCGCGGGCGGTGTGGACACCGGCACCGTCAAGCCTTCCGTGCGCATCCCCGGCGAGTTCAAGTCACCCGAAGACGTGGAATCGCTTATCGTACACAACGTGGACGGCAAGCCTGTCTATCTGCGCGACGTGGCACGCGCCCGGTATACCTACAAGGATTCCATCAGCTACGCGCGGCGTGACGGGCAGCCGGCCGTGCAGTTGACCATCGAAAAGCGGGCGGGCGCGGACATCATCCCGATCACCGAAATGGTCAAGTATGGAATGCGCGAAGCCAAGGGCGAGTTTCCGTCCGGCGTGGATTACGCGATCCTGACCGACGAGTCGGACAACATACGCAACATGATCAGCGACCTTGAGAACAACATTCTCAGCGGGCTGGTGCTGGTGCTGCTGGTGATTTTCTTTGCACTGGGTTTCCGCAACGCGCTGTTCGTCGCGCTGGCGATTCCGTTCAGCATGGCCATGAGCTTTTCGATTCTTCAGTTGATGGGCCTAACCCTGAACATGGTGGTGCTGTTCAGCCTGATCCTTGCCCAGGGTATGCTCGTGGACAACGCCATCGTGATCATTGAAAACATTTTCCGGCACATCGGGCTGGGCAAGACGCCCGTGCAGGCCGCCAAAGAAGCCACCCAGGAAGTCGCCTGGCCCGTGATCGCTTCCACTGCGACAACAGTCGGCGCGTTTTTCCCGATGGTGTTCTGGCCAGGCATCATGGGCGAGTTCATGAGCTATCTGCCGATTACGGTGATCGTGACGCTGCTGTGCAGCCTGTTCGTGGCGCTGGTGATCAACCCGACCCTGGCGGCGTCCTTCATGCGCTTCCGCAAGCCGACGGATAAGCCGATCAACAGGAAAGTGGAGAATGTCGGCAAGCAGATCATCTTCGGGTACGAGCGCCTGCTGCGTCTGGCGTTGAGGTTTCCCAAGTCCTCGATCGGCGGCGCGTTCGCCGTGCTTGTGCTGACCGTAGTGGTGTACGGGCTGCTGGGACACGGCGTGGAGTTGTTTCCTGAGGGCGAGCCCAAGCTGGCCTTCGTGAACATCAAGGCGCCCGAGGGCACCAGCCTGGCCAAGACCGACCTGCTGGCACGCGAAGTGGAAGCACGCTTGCCGGACAACCCGGACATCAAGGGCGTCGAGACGACGGTCGGTGGTGTCGGCGCGGGCAACCCCATGGAGGGAGGGGCTGACGCGACACACATCGCCCGAGTGACCATGAGTTTCAAAGACCAGGCTGATCGCGTCGGCAGCCCGTCCGCGTATCTCGATGACTTACGCCCCCTGATCGTGGGATTGCCGGGTGCGGAGTTCGAGATCAAGGAACAGGCCATGGGCCCGCCGACGGGCCCGCCCATTAACGTGGAAGTCAGTGTCCTGGACGAATCGAAACTTCCCGAGGCCATGCAGAAGGTGCGCCGCATTGTCGAGGGAGTGCCCGGAATCATTGACCTGCGCGACGACCTGACGCTCGGCAAGCCCGAGTTGCGTATCAACGTGGACCGCCAGAAGGCAGCGTTGATGGGACTCAACACCCAGTGGATCGGCAACTTCGTGAAGATGCTGATTAACGGGCAGCGCATCGGCGGTTATGACGACGGCACGGAAGACCGCGACATCCTCGTGCGCCTGCCGGCCTCGCGCCGCAACGACCCGACGGTGCTCGACGAAATCCGCATCAGCGACGCCTTCGGCAACGCGATCCCGCTTTCAACGATCTGCACGTGGGATTACGTCGGCGGCACGGGCACGATCAAACGCAAAGACGGTCGTCGCGTACTGACCGTTTCCGCGGGCGTTATGGAAGGCTACCAGGCACAGTTGCTGCTGGCGGAGATCGCGACTCGCATCGAGGCGGAGAAGGCGGCCATGCCTGCCGGTTTTGAGGCACGGTTCACGGGCGAAAGCGAAGACCAGGAAGAAGCCTCGGCTTTCTTGAGCAAAGCGTTCGTGATCGCTCTGCTGGTAATTCTTTTCATTCTGGTGTTGCAGTTCAACAGCACCATGCAGGCCATGATCATCCTGAGTAGCGTTGTGCTTTCGACGATGGGGGTGATGATCAGTTTGATTCTGCTGTCGCAGCCCTTCGGTATCATCATGACCGGCGTGGGCATTATTTCGCTGGCGGGCGTCGTGGTGAACAACGCCATCGTGATGATCGATTACATCAATCAGTTGCGCAGTATTCACGGGATGGCGCTGTACGACGCGATCGTGGAGGCGGGCAAGACACGCCTTCGACCGGTGATGCTGACGGCGATCACCACGACGTTAGGCTTGTTGCCGATGGCACTGCAGTTCAGCTTTGACTTCCGCAACTTCACGTTTGTGCTGGGGGGCGAGTCGTCGTCCTGGTGGGCGCCTCTTGCGACGGCGGTGATTTTCGGGCTTATGATCTCGACGGTGCTGACGCTGGTGCTGGTGCCTGCGGCGTATCTGATTACAGCGAACATGTCGGACCGGTTCATGACGATATCACGAAAGCTGTTCGGTAGCCCGGATGAGCTTGCGGAGGAGCAGAAGCAGCAGCAGGGCGGCGAAGCAGCCAAAGAGAAGATACCAGAAAAGCAGCCGGCCCCGGAACTGGAGCCCGAAGCTGTTCCCGCGTTCGATTGATTCGAACAAGTTTGGAGCGCGAAGCGTAAGCGAGCGGTCGCGCCTCGGCGGCGTGCATCATCGCCTTCGGCGATTGCCGTTCGCTGACGCTTCGCGCTCCAATTCGTTAACCCAGCGCGAACCGCAGCAAGCCGCCGATGCCCGCGAGCATCACCAGCAACCCGAGTGCGACTCGAAAGGGGCGCGGCTTTACTTTCGTGTGCGCCCACATGCCCAGCAGCAGGGCGGCGGCCATGACGGGTACGGCCCAGCCGAACCACTCGAAGTGTTTGCGTTCAAACACTCCGCAGGCGGCAAGCGTAACAACGCGGGCGAGCCCGGCTGCGATGTTGATGAACACCGTGCGCCGCCGGAACATCCCCGGGTCATCGCTGGCGCGACTCAGCAGTATGAAAATCACGGGTCCGCCCATGCCGAACAGCCCGTTCAGCACGCCGGCGCCAAGGCCGGTCGGCAGGGCCCAGCGGTTGATGGCGCTTGCGCTCGCGGACTTTCCATCCGGACGAAACGCCAGATAGACGCCGCCGCCGACAACGGCCAGCGCGAGTACCAGTGACAACCCGCCAAGATCAAGATGCGGCAGCAGCAACGTGAAGACGACCGTGATCGGGACCAGCCCGCACAGCAACAGCAGGGCCAGCTTTTCAACTTTCAGTTGCCGCCACAGCAGGACGCCCAGCATGGCACTCGCGAACAGATCTGCGAGAGCGATCCAGTACAGCCCGTCCAGCAGCGTCAGCCCGCCGCTCAGTCCGAGAGCCAGTGCCGTCAGCAACCCCGCGTTGAAAACAATCGCCGATGCCGCGCCGGTGACGCCCTTAGCGAAATGCGCGAACACACACAGGATGCAGATGACCAGAATCGGCGTCACAGGGCGAACGATAGAAGCAACGGTGGGGGATGGAAACGCGTCACTCTGGCTTGTCAGCCTTCGCCGCTTCTTTTGCCAGCAACTCCGCTCGGTCTTGCTCAAAGTGCGCAAAGATCACGCCGGCAATCTTTGCGCTGATGCCTTCGGCCGTCGTCAGGTCATCGATACTCGCCAGCTTGACGCCGCGTGGTGAGCCGAACTTGCGTATGAGGGCCTTCTTCTTTTTCGGCCCGACACCGGGTACGGAGTCCAGGCTGCTTTGCACTGTCGCTTTGCTTTTGAGCCTGCGGTGGAAAGTGATTGCGAAGCGGTGCGCCTCGTCGCGGATGCGCATCAGCAGGAACAGCGCCGGTGAGCGTTTATCCAGCGTGATCGGTTCTTCCCGACCAGGCATGAAGATTCTTTCGTCGGTGGCTTCGCCTTCCTCCTGCCAGCCGGTCTCCCAACCCGGGCGTTTCTTGCGGCGTGATTTTGCCAGCGCCACCAGGTCGATGCCGACCACGTTCATTTCGTCAAAGACGGCCTGCACGCGACTCAGTTGACCCGCGCCGCCATCGAGCACGATCAAATCCGGCAACACGCCCTCCGTCAACCCGCGTTTGAGGCGCCGGCGCAGCACCTCTTCCATGCTGGCGAAGTCGTCGTTGCGGTCGTGGGTCTTGATCTTGTACTTGCGGTACTGGCTCTTGGCGGGCTCGCCGTCGATGAAGCAGACGCCCGATGCCACAGTCTCCTTGCCGCCGCCATGCGATACATCAAAGCACTCCATTCGCACGGGCGTGCGCTCGAGCCCTGTGGCATCCTGCAATTCGCGCAGCAACTGTTTATTGCGCTGCTCGGTTTCGGCGCGAACTTTGAGCGCATGCCGCGCGTTCACGTTCGCCATCTCGATAAGTTTCTTGCGCTCGCCCTTCTGTGGCAGCACGACTTTGATGCGTCGCTCCGTCCTGTCCGATATCCAGTCGGCCAGGGCGTTCATGCCTTCCAGCTCGATGGGCACGACGATCTCATCGGGCACGAAACCTCCGCGCTCGTAGTACTGTTTGATGAACTGACTCAGCAACTCGTCATCGGGCAGCAGGCTCGTGAATTCGCGCTGGGCGGAGTCTTCAAGCTTGCCGTCGCGGTACATCAGGGTCGCGATGGTCAAGCGGTCGGCCTCGCGATAGATGCCATGTACGTCGCGATGGACGGCCTTGATGTGCCCGACCTGCGCCCGCTGGCGCATGGTTGTTTCCTGCACGGCGAGCATGCGGTCGCGAATCTCGGCGGCTTTTTCGAAGTCCAGCTCGGCAGAGGCCTCCTTCATGCGCCCCTCCAGCATGCGCACGACCTGGTCGTCCTGGCCGTTCAGCACGCGGATAAAACCCTTCAGGATTTCGGCGTAGTCTTCCCTGCTGACCTTGTCCGCAACGCAAGGCGCGACGCAGACGCCGATCTCGTGATACACGCAGGGGCGTGAGCGGTTGGCCATGACGTGGTCACTGCACAGGCGCAACGGGAAGACGCGCTTGAGTACTTCGAGCGTCTTGTACAGCTTGCTGGCGCTTGAGTAGGGGCCGACGTAGGTCGCGCCGTCGTGCTTGAACTTATGCACGATGGTCGCGCGCGGGAAATCGTGCCGCTGGTCGATGCGCACGCTGACATAGGTTCTGTCATCGGATTTCAGCACGATGTTGTAGCGTGGCCTGAACCGCTTGATCAGGTTGTTCTCAAGGACCAGCGCTTCTTTCTCGTTGTTGACGACGATGAACTCGACTGTTTCGGCGCGGCGCATCAGGAAGGGAATGTGCGCGCGCCCGTCAGAGTCCGGGCGCAAATAGGCCGGCACCCGTTTGCGCAGGTCGACGGCTTTGCCGACGTAAAGCACCTTGCCGCGGGAATCCTTAAAGATGTAGCAGCCCGGCGCCGAAGGCGCGGCGTGAATCTGTCGATCAAGGAGTGGAGACTGTTCGTTCATTAGATGGCGACGGGTGGCGCTATTCGAATTTCACGGGCCCGGCGGCGGTGTGTTTGTCTTTGTTGTCGATGGCCTGGCGCGACCAGGAGTAGTCGCGCAGGAGCACGCCCCAGGCGACTTTCGCGCCATCGGTGTTCTTCTCGGTTTCGAAGCTGGTGGCAAGCCAGTGCTGGGCGTCGTCGCAGATGCTGCTGCGGACCTGGTCAAGCTCGGTCACGGCCTGCATGAACTTGCGCCCTTCTTCATGCTCGCCGATCAGGATCAGTCCCTTCGCCAGGCGATAGCGGCAGTTGGCGGCGAAGGGGTGGTCGGGGTTTACCTCCAGCCAGTCCCTGTACCGCTTGATGCCGGTTTCCCTGTACCAGTCGATGTGGCCCTGCTTGCGGCGCTGGGCGAACTCGTTGTCTCGGATCTCGAGGTAGCTTTCTTCTGCGTCGCCGAGGCGGTCTTCCACGATCCTCCTGGCATACTCGCCCGCGGCGTCGAGGGCCTTGCTGTACTCCATGCCTCCGATTTCGGCGAACAGCTTCCGGTAGTCTTCGCCCTTCAGGAGGCGTTTGCAGAATTCGTGCACGCCGCCCTTCTTGCGGCTTTCGAGCCACAGAAACGCGGCCGCGTCTTCGAGGTAATCGCTTGTGTCGTGGTCCGCGTCGTCGATGCCGTCCAGCACGCGGCGCGGGTCTTTCCCCGAGAAAACCTCGCCGCCGATGATCGCAGCGAGGCGATCCTCAAACTGTTCGGCGCCGTAGACGGCCAGCCCCTCGCGCACCCAGCGCGGCAAATCCAGATAGCCCTGGCCCATCACGTCGCGGAAGGCCGCGTGTTTGAGTTCATGCACGATGCGGCTGCGGTGGTCTTCGGCGCTGAGCACGATGTGTTCCGTGTAGAAGATCATCCTGGTGAATGGCTCATATTTCACGCTGATCGTTTCTGTCGTCGCGCGGTTGGTGTCGCGCCTGAATCCCTTGTCCTCAAACTGAAACACGACGCGCGCGTCCTTCAGGTCAACCCCGAGCGTACGCTTCAGAATTTTCCAAGCGTCCTTCACTTCTGCGGGCAGGCGCTTCATGGCGTTGACGAAACGCGCGTCTTCGACGTACTTGCCGTCATAGCCTTGTACAACTCCGTTCGCATCAAGCTTCAGGGGCGGGTTGATGCGCTCGACATAGTAGTCGGCCCAGTTGATGTACTGTGATTCGGGATAGTTCACCTTGAAGGACTTGAGGTCCTTTTCGCTTTGCCTGAAATCCCAAAGACGGTAGCGGCTCTGCCCGATCATGTAGTGCCAGCGGTCGATGTATTCGCTGTCCGCATCGGCCTTGATGTTTGCCTCGCACTGGACGATGCAGGCGTCGAGCTTTCTCGCCGAATCGTAAACCGTCACCAGCTCGTTGCGCGCCTTGCCGATGTGCCGGTTGTCGGCGTGCTTTTCCAGCATCGCCTTGTACAGCGCCTCGGCCCGGTCGTATTCGCCCGCGTTCAGCCCGCTGTTGCCGCCAATGTAATAGGCCGCGCCGGCGTACTTGTGCGCGGCGTGGTCTCTGACGAACGCTTCCGACCTTTCGAGTGCATCCGCGTAGCGCCTGTTTCTGTGCGCGTCCAGCAGCGCCTGATAGTCGGCGTCGGCGTCCGCGCGCAGGGCAGGGGCGAGCAGCAGCAAAAGCAGCAGCGTCGTGCGAATCATTCGGTATCTCTTACGGCCTGCGCCGCTTCGGTATCACCCAATAGTTCAAGCGCATTGGCGTACAGCTCGCGGGTGCGTGCCCAGTCATAGTCCCAGTAGTTTCCGAAACGTGAGCGGTCAAAGTGCTCAAACGGCTGGGCTTCCGCCGCCGCCTTTAGGTACTCGTCCCAAACTGCCGTCATGGCGAGTTTCGCTTCATTTGCGGCCGCCTTGTCGTTGCCCAGTGCAGCGAAACGACGCAATTGCCATGGCACGTGCTTGCGCCAGGTTGCCCATGGGCCGCAGTGTGTAATGACTCGGGCGGCGTCTGTTTCCAGCGCGGCAAGCACGGCGCATGTCTCCGCGAGGCTGGTCTTATCCCCCTTGAACTCGTACAGGTCCGCGAGGTGAACCAGTGTTTCCGTGTAAGAACGATTGACGTGAGTGCGCTGCGCGTCGGTGAACGCTTTTAGCGTCGCGGCCAGCGAGCCGGTGCGGCTTTCGTAGGTTTCCGCGTACCACTGAAACACGTAATCTTCCGGGTGGGACCGAACGGCAATGGTCTTCGATCCTGTTTCGCCGACTGTTCGCCCGAAGAGCGCGGGAGGAAAACCAACAGCCGTAACGGTCACAGAAACGGCTTCCGGCAGTTCAGTATAGCCCCGCATGTGGGCCAGCTCGACACGCACGCTGCGCAGTCCCAGGGGGTGGGCGTGGGGCAGATCAGTCGGAATCAGGGTGCAGGACCAGGTCACGATGAGTTGCTGGTCGGCCTCAAAGTGAACTTTCCAGGCGAACTTGTCGGGATCGTCCGGTTCACGTGTGACTCCCCCAACTTCGATGGCGTAGCCCTCGCGCTGGTTCTCGGGTACGACGTCGCGCGGTAGGCTGATCCGCGCACCGTATGCTTGAGCGCCGGGGTTATGAATGACCGCCTTGCATGTGACGGTTGCGCGCGGCCCGGTCTCGACTGTTGACAGGTCAATGGTTACGCGCAAGTCGGTCAGTGCCAGCGGCGAGCCCCCACTTACCGATACCGCGAACAGCGGGGCATGGAATGCAAACATCAGCGCGATCAACCTGAACATACCCACAGCATAAGCCAAGTTTGTGCCGTCGCAAAAGCAAACCGGGCGCCCGTAAGCGCCCGGTGCGTAGTGTCCTGCCTAGCTGCCCTGGGTAAAGATTGCCCGGAATATCCAGGGAAGCAATCCGTTGCCGTCATTGATCAGCATCGTCAGCGCGACTGTGGCGACCGCTACCATGCTCATCAACTTGATAAGAATATTAAGCGATGGACCGCTGGTATCTTTGAACGGGTCGCCGACTGTGTCGCCCACAACCGTAGCCTTGTGCTCGGGCGAGCCCTTGACGTACTTCTTGTACTTCTTCTTGGCGGGCTCGGCTGTGGCTGCTGCCGGTTCTGGCCGCTTTTCCTCGGCCTTGTTCTCTTCTGCTTTCGGTGCTTCTGCTGGTTCGCTTGCTTCTTCAGGTTGTGCTTCCTCACCCGTCGCTGGCGCTTCCGACTTCGCCGAGGCTTCGTCGGACGGGTCCGGCTCTTGTTCACTGGGTTCGATTGCTTTTTCTTCTTTCTTTGCTGCGGCCTTGCGCTTGGACGAAGCGGCGGAGGTCTTCTTGGTTGCGGACTTCTTCTTGGAAGTCGTTGCCTTTGACTTGCTGGATGCGGACTTCTTGCTACCTGACTTCTTCTTGCTGCCGTCAGGGCCGCCCTGGTCGGCGTTGATCGGCGCCAGAGCCGCATCTTCGACCTCCGGGTTATAGACGCCTTCCTCAATGTACTTCTCGGCCAGTCCGCCCTTTTCAACCCATTTCTTGGCGTTGTCCCAGGCGCCGCCCGCGTTGGCCATCATGACGGCCATCGCGAAGCCTGCGGCCAGCCCGCCCGCGAGCAGGCCAAACACCGCGCCGGCGCCGAAAAGCACGCCCGTAACGATTGGCCCCGCAATCGCAATCAACGACGGCACGAGCATTTTCTTCAACGCCGCCGACGTGGAAATGTCCACACAACTTGCGTAATCCGGCTTGCCAGTGCCTTCCATGATGCCGGGGATGTCGCGGAACTGGCGGCGAACTTCCTCGACCATTTCCTTGGCCGCGTCACCCACGGCGCTCATGGTTAGTGCACTGAACACAAACACCAGCATGGCGCCGATGAACAGCCCGATAATTACCTGAGGCGCGGAGATCGACATGGCATTCTGGATGGCGGCGTTCGTGGTCAACGCGTCCAGCGGACTCTCCGCCTTTGCCGCCACCAGTGATCTCAGCGAATCCTGGTAGCTTGCAATCAGTGCGAGCGCCGTCAGCGCCGCCGAGCCGATCGCAAAGCCCTTGCCAATGGCCGCGGTCGTGTTGCCGAGGCTGTCCAGGGCGTCTGTGCGCTCGCGAACTTCCGGCGGCAGGCCGGACATTTCCGCGTTGCCACCGGCGTTATCCGCGATGGGCCCGTAGGCGTCGGTCGCGAGCGTAATGCCCAGCGTACTCAACATGCCGACAGCGGCCAGGGCGACCGAATACAACCCGGCAGCCGGGGCGGCAAACCCGCCGCCAAAACCGAATGCGAGCAGCGTTGCAATCGCGACCGTGACGATAGGAATCCACGTGGACATCATGCCGACGGCGAGCCCGCCAATGATAACCGTGGCGGGGCCGGTGGCTGACTGCTTGGCGACGCTCTGGGTCGGCTCGTAATCGTATGCGGTAAATCTCTCCGAACCCCAGGCGATTACAAGACCGGATCCCAGCCCGACCAGCACGGACAGCCACATGGTGATGCCCGTCCAGCCAAAGGCGAAGATACACACAGGCAGGGCAACCGCGCCAACGCCGATGCTGGCGATATTCACACCCTTGTGCAGCGCGCCGAGCAGCTCGTGCAGCGTTGCACCGTCTTTGGTTTTGACAAGTTTGGTGCAGATCACCGACAGCAGGATCCCCATGGATGCAATCGCGATTGGCGCAAAAGCAAAGCCGAACGGGTTCTTGCTGAGGGCAAAGGCCGCGCTCCAGGACAGGGCGATGGCCGCCAGGATGGAGCCGACGTAGGACTCGTAAAGGTCCGCGCCCATGCCAGCCACGTCGCCGACGTTGTCGCCCACATTGTCCGCGATGGTCGCCGGGTTGCGCGGGTCGTCTTCCGGGATGCCGGCTTCAACCTTGCCGACAAGATCCGCGCCGACGTCGGCCGCCTTGGTGAAAATGCCGCCGCCGACGCGCGCGAACAGCGCAACAAGCGATGCACCGAGTCCGAACGTGATCATGGCGTTGGCAACGTCGTTCAAGGTGGTCTTGTCGCCGGCCACGTCAACAATGCCCACCATTACCAGGAACCAGAAGGTGATGAATGCGAGCCCAAGTCCAACGACCGACAACCCCATCACCGCACCAGCCTTGAACGCCACCTGCAAGCCGGCGTTGAGTCCGCCCTCTTTGCAGGCCCATGCCGTGCGGCTGCTGGCCATGGTCGCCGTACGCATTCCCCACCAGCCGGTGAGGAAGCTGCATCCGCCGCCAGTCGCGAGGCCGAACAGGATGGCAATGGAAAGCAGCGGGTGCGCGCCGGCAATGTTAATCAGCGCGACCACAACGGCCGTTACGATCAACACCGGCAGCACGATGCGCCGCTGGCGCACGAGGTAAGCCATGGCGCCTTCGCGGACGTGCTCAGCGATTTCGACCATGCGCTCGTTGCCCGGCGCGGCTGCTTTGACGTCACCGAAGTATTTTTTTGCCGTGAACAGGGCGGCACCCGCGCCGATCACTCCCAGCAGCACGGTCAGCAACCCGTAGGTGATGTTCCAGGCGCTGCCGAAAACGTGATCAGGTGTCCACTCGTCTTTGTCCTTGAGCCATGAACGCGGTTCACCCTTGGCGGCTACGAGCACGCTTTCGTCAGCGGAGTCAAATCCGAGCGTGCCCGCGATCGCGTCAACAGCCGGTTCAATATTGAAGAATGCGGCCGGGCCGCCCTCGTGAGTCAGTGCGGCGAAGCTGAAAATCAACCCTGCCAGTACGAATGCAAAAGCCGTCAGCAGCTTGCGGGGTGAGACACTGTGGGCCCTGCCGCGCATTGAAACGATCATCCTGAAATCTCCTGAAGCGCACGGTCTGTCACGTCTGTGGGCAGCAACTCCTGCGTGCCCTTGAAATTGAACTTCATGGCGTCAATGAACTCCGCAGCGCGCTCACGCCCGCCGATGCGAAGGGCGTTCTCTATACCCGACACAAACGCTTGTGCAACTGCTTCCTTGTACTGGGTTTCAATTTGTTCCCGGGCATCGTCGCGCAGAACCGGCGGTATGTCCGCGAAGGCCAAGCGACAGGCGTTCAGGACCGATGATTCGATGTCCAGCCCATGAGGCTGCATTTCAAGCGCCGGCGTGACCGCAAGCACCATGGCGTGCAGGCGGCACCAGTGGGCGACCGCAAGATAGCTCAGCACCGCGGGACTCAAGGCCGCCAACATGCGAATCTGGTAGCGCTCAAATTCTACGAACGCCGCACCGAGTTCGCCCTGCCGCTCAGTGGGCAGGGCGTCGAACGCCGGGTCCAGCAGGCGGGCGCGGTCGGATTCGGGCAGCGCGTAGACGGCGTCCGCGAGGTCGAACAGTCCGAGCTGCAGCCCTACTTCATCGAGGAACAGGTTCAGGTCAGCGACGTCTTCCGGGCTGAGACGTGCCCGCAATTCGAGGGCGGTTTCCATGACGGCCGCCCAGATACGATTTTCCGTCCCGTAGCGCCGATACTCGACGCGCAGCACCGCGCCCGGATAGCCCGACGTGCGGTTCAGTATGTAGTGCCACTCATCCTGTCGCAGGGATGCCTCGCCTGTAATGCGGTCCTGCGCCTCATGCAGGGTGTCGAGCCCACGTGTTACCCATTCCTCGCGTCGTTCACGCTCGGGAAACTCGGCCGAGATGTTGTAACCCTGATTCCAGGCCAGATAGCTGTAGACGGCCGGGTTGCGGGGCTGCAACTCGGCGATCAACTGATAGGCGGCCAGCACTTCGTAGTGGTCGCCGCGGCGGTAGGCGTCGCCAGCGCGCAGCCAGAGGGCCGTGGTCGCATAACCGCGTGTGGCGCCGAGAACGCGAATGCCAGTGGTGCGGGCAATGGCGGCGGCGTCGGGTTGCGTGTCGCGCAGCGGCGCGGGCAAGAAGGCGCTGATAAGCAGCACGGCAACGAGTACAAACCCATACGGCATAAGGCGTCGCATGGCTGGACGTTAGCAGAAACCCCGGTGCGTTGGACAGAAAAGCGGGCGTCACCCTGTTGTGCTTTGCAGGCGCCATAAGTACCTTTCGCGCCTCGTACGAAGGGCCGATAGCTCAGCTGGTAGAGCATCTGAATGGCATTCAGAAGGTCAGGGGTTCGATTCCCCTTCGGTCCACCAAAGTAAGCGCCCCGGACGTTGTCGGGGCGCTTACTTTGGATGGGCGGCGGGCGGAAGGACGGCGCTTGAAAGTCCAACTCAACATTCGCCTGTACGACCACGCCCGCGACGCGCGCAGTTTCGCGGCCTTGAACTACAGGACATTCCGGGACTCGATTCCCCAGGTAGAGTTCGTCGATGACGAAGACTTCAGGCGTCACCACGCCTGGCTGTTGAAGCAGTTCGCGCCTCACGACCCGCGCAAGGCTACGGTCTTTGTAGCCGAAATTGATGACGTGTACGCGGGACATTGCTGGTTGGGACAGCAGACGGACTTTTTTACACGTCGGGTTGATCCGTGGATCTTTGACCTGTCTGTAGTGCCTGAATTCCAGGAACAGGGTATCGCGCGCGCTCTGCACGACGCCGTTGAGGAACACGCTCGAAAGCACGGCGCTAAACTGATTGGCTTGCAGGTGATGGCCCACAACCAGGGCGCCGCCGAGATGTACGAGAAGTTCGGCTACACACAGCGCGCGTTCAGTTTGAAGAAACACTTGTGATCAGGAGGCAGGAACCTCCAAGGCGCGTAGCCCTTCCCAACTCCCGACCCAAACCCTTGCCTTCCGGGCGTGATCCCAATACCATTTCACCGTCTACTTTGTCGCAGAGAGTTAAATGAACACCCCCCGCCACATCGCGATCATCATGGACGGCAACGGGCGCTGGGCCGAGGCCCGGGGCATGCGTCGCGTGAAGGGTCACGAAAACGGCATCGACAGCGTGCGCGCCATCGCCGAAGAATGCGCGCGCCTTGGGGTTGAGCAGCTGACCCTGTACGCCTTCTCCGAAGAAAACTGGAAGCGCCCGCGCCTCGAAATCGAATTCCTGATGCGCATGCTGAAGCGCTTTCTGGTCAAGGAGCGCGACACTCTGATGCGCAACGACATGCGCTTCGGCACCATCGGCCGCATCGACCGACTGCCGAAAGACGTGCGACGCGAGCTGGACAAGACACGTGAACTCACCAGCAAGAACCGCGGCACCAAGCTCTGCCTCGCGCTCAGCTACGGCGGGCGCGCAGAGCTGGCTGACGCCATGACACGCCTCGCCGAGAAAGTGAAAGCTGGCGAGTTGCAACCTGATCAGATTGACGAGGCTGCCATCGCGCGCAGCCTCTACCAGCCAGACATGCCGGAGCTCGACCTCGTGATCCGCACGGCCGGGGAGATGCGCCTCAGCAACTTCCTGCTGTGGCAGGTCAGCTACGCCGAGTTCTACGTGACCGACACTCTCTGGCCGGACTTCCGCGAAGAGCACCTGCACGCCGCCATTGCCGATTTCAACCGCCGGGAACGGCGCTTTGGCGGGCTGAAGGCAGCCGAACAGCCGAAGTCTGCGGCCGGGTAGTTCGGTATCAGGTTTCGGGGATCAGGGAGTTCGTGCCCGGTGATTTTCCCTGTACCCTGTACCCTGTACGCTGACACCTGAAACCTGGATCGCCCATGCTCTCGCACGTACTGCTGCCCGTTTCTCATTGTGTTACTTATCCCGCCATGCAGGAGCGTTTGAACAAGCTGCTGGCGGAGCGCGCGAGCCCGGGCTCCGACAGCGCGGCCATCGACTCCCGGATCTGGGAGCTGTACGGCGAAACCTGGGCGGTGATGTTTACGGACCTCGCGGGCTTTTCGCGCCAGGTTGCCAGCTTCGGTGTGACTCACTTTCTGCAGGTGATTTACGAGTCCTTCCGCGTTTACGTGCCGGTGATTGAGGCGCACAATGGCGTGCTGCTGAAGGTTGAGGGCGACAGCATGATGGTGCTGTTCCGTAAACCTGCCGCGGCACTGGAATGCGCGATTGCAATGCAGCGCGCCGGCGCCGCCTACAACAAGAACCGTGCCGACGACGAAAAGCTGCTGCTTAGCATCGGGCTGGGCTATGGAGAGGTTCTGAAGTTCGGCGACCAGGACGTCTACGGCAGTGAAGTCAACGTCGCCTGCAAGCTCGGTGAAGACCTGGGGACCCATCACAGTGTGCTGGCAAGCGACAGCTTCCATGAAGCCGTCAAGGGCGCGACGCCGTTGCGCCTTGTCAAGCACGGCAAAACGCCCGCCGGTACCGTCCAGGCCTGGATGGTTGAATACGACTCCAAATAGCAAAACGCCCGGCAAGCGCCGGGCGTTTTGTTGATTGCTTACTTCGTTTCTTCGGTTTCGATGACGTCGATACGTTCGATCACGACAACCTTGTGCGCCCAGCCGTCGTAGCTTTTGACTTTTCCGACGATGCCGACGTTGCTGCCCATCAGTTTGCCCAGGTCGCCCTTGTCCCAGCGCAGGTCGTACAGCACATTTCCGTCCGCGTCGTATAGGCGATGGCTGGCGGGCGTCTTGGCTGTCTTTCCGTGGCTGCCTACGGTGCCGATTGCGAGGTACTCCACGGGTCCCTTGGGCTGTTCCGGCTCTTTCGGCTTTTCCGTTGCTTCGCGGGCGATGCGCTCGGCCTCGGCTTTGCGGTCGGCGGCCTCTTTGTCCAGTCGGGCCTTTTCCGCGTTGATCAGCTTCACAGTCAGGTCGATCTTCTCGATGTACAGAGCCGCTTTTTCGCCGATGTTCTTGTCGAGCGAAAACTCCGTGAACTGCTCGAACATCTTTCGAATTTCGGTCAGGTTGACTTCGCCGGCCGGCTTTTTGATTTCGTCATCGAGCATCCGCTCAAGTTCGGCGAATGTCTTGCGCTCGTCGTCGAGTTCGGCCTTTGTGGGCTCGCGCTTGGCCGGCTGTTTCTGGGTGTCTTTGGCTACAGCCGGCTGGTCGCCCTTCGGGATGATGCTTTCACCGTCGGCGGGCTTGGGCGGCGCCTGCTCAGGTGTTTCGATCTTGACGGCTTCAACCTTTTCGGGCGCCACGTTCTTTACCTTGTTCAGGAACTCAAGCGAGACCGCGCCGTGGGCGTTGGCAGGTGGTACGACCTTCACGTAGCCGTTCTCGCTGGCGGGCTTGCCGTCTTCGCCCTTGGCGATAACCAGCACCTGGTCTTTTTCGGCCTGTCCGACAGGGAAGAAGTTCGTATCCGGGCTTACGCGCAGGTTCACTTTGTTGCCGGTAACGGTGTAGCTCTTTCCGTCGTTGGCACCCTTCACGAAGTCTGCGGAAATCCAGCACGGGGCGGAAGCTGGCAGTTGCACCGTGGCCCAGCCGTCCTTTTCGGAAACGACCGTGAGTTCATCGCCTTCAGCCATGACAGCGACGGGTGGATGGGCCAGGCTGGCGCCGGAGCGCAGGCGCACACTGTCGCCGTTGACTTTGGCCACGTAGGGCTGAAACGACTCCTGAGCGAACAGGGGCGCGGCGACGACCAGCAACGTCAGACAGATCAGGTTCAGTGCTTTCATGTCAGTCTCCAACTCTTGAGCGGAAGCGGTGCCGAAGAGCGGCACGTCTTGGGCCCTATCGGACGGGCGGCGTCGGTGCCTTCAGGAAAAGTCGGAAAACGACAACGGGCCGGGGAAGCCCCCGGCCCGTTGTGAAGTGTGTCGGCGAGTTCTAGCCGCCCTTGGCCGCGCCTTTGGCCGCAGCCTTCGACAGTCCGAAGATCGGCAGGTAGATACCAAGGATCACAACCAGCACGACGCCGCCGAGGGCGACGATCAGCGCGGGTTCGATCATCGAGGTGATTGCCTGTACCTGGTTGGACACTTCGTCTTCGTAGTACTCGGTCACGTCGTTGAGCATGTCCGGCAGAGCACCGGAGTCCTCACCGACTTTCACCATCTTGGTCATCAGTCCTGGGAAGATGCCGGATTCGCTGATCGCCTGGTACAGGGAATAGCCCTGAATCAGCTTCTGGCGAGCATCCAGCACGGCCTGTTCAAGCACGATGTTGCCCAGGGTTTTGCTGGTGATTTCCAGCGACTGGTCGAGCGTGATGCCGTTCTTCACCAGCGTCGAAAGCGTCATCGTGAAGCGCGACACGCCGGACTTCAGTGTCAGAGGCCCGAACATGGGGGCCTTCAAAATGGTGCGATCCCAGACGGCCGCGCCGGCCGGCGTTCGCCGCCAGAAGATGAAGGCCGCGACGCCGCCCGCGATTGCCGGAAGCGTGATCCACCAGAAGTCCACAATGGCCTTGGAGATCGCGATCAGCACTTTGGTCAGGAACGGCAACTCGGCGCCGAACTGCGTGAACAGGTCCGAAAACTGCGGGACCAGGAAAATGAAGATGCCGGCCACAATCAGAATGAAGAAGATACCGACGAACTTCGGATAGGCCGTGGCGGACTTGATCTGGCTTTGCAGCTTGTGGCGGCGCTTGAAGAAGATGCCGAGCTGTTCAAGGATCGTGTCCAGCGAGCCTGAAACTTCGCCGGCCTCAACCATGCTGCACATCAACATGTTGAAGACGTTGGGGTGTTTACGGAAGCCATCGGACAATTTAGCGCCGGCCTCGACGTCGGTCATGACGGCCAGCAGGGCCTGTTTGAAAACCGGGTTTTCCGTTTCGGCGGCAATGGTTTCCAGTGAATCCAGCAGGCTCAAGCCGGCACGCAGCATGGTGGACATCTGGCGGCAGAAGGCCGCCATGTCGGACACCCTGACCTTCTTGGCGAAAATACTGCCCTGGGACTTGGCGACCGCCTGGGCTTCTGTCGGTGCGGCGGCGGATGCGGCGCCAGCGCCGCTGCCCTCGGACTTCACGCCGATAACGGTAAGCCCGGACCTGCGAAGCTCGGCCACAAGGTCGCCGACAGACGGCGCGTCCTTGACCTGGCTGATGGTCCGCCCGGACGCATCACGCGCCGTGACTGTGTAGAGCGGCATAGGCTGCCTCTTTGGTAAAGGTTTCGATCACGAGGTTACCAATTGCCCGGAGGAAATACCAACCACCTAATAGCGCCCTCGTCGGCGATTGACGCAGCCGCCTGGGATGTGTGTGCACTATTTGGCAACGTCGATGTCCGTGGCGTCCAACTCGATGATTGGCTGTTCAATCGTGGGTGCTACCCCGTTGAAGCCCTTGGCTACGTGTTCGGCGCCGCGAATGTGAACCGAAATGGAGTATGTTCGCCCCACCGCAAGTCCCTTGAGAACGATGAGTTCTTCGGCCTCGGGGTGATAGTCGCGACGATATAGAGAAAACGGACTGGCCACATTTACAAGCACCGAAAGCTTCGAGTCGTCTGCCTTGGGCATGCGTATGTGGACTTCACCCTTTGCCGGCTCCAGTCGAAACTCGCCGAGGAAGACCTCCCGATCCTTGCCCAGAGAAGCTTCCACGAGGATCGGCTGACATTCGAAAGCCTCCAGGCGAAAGATGGACTTGCCATGGGGTTGGCCACCCAAGGTGACGTAGCCATCTGTGTTCGACACGCCGACTGTGTCGGCTATTGGCTTGGCGGGGAAGATGGGTGCCCCGCGGGAATCGATATCGAGCGTACCTCCCTCAACGGGTAGACCTGTTTCGTCCAAAATCCGGGCCTTGACCGTCACCGCAGGGGCCGGCTTGGGGGAGACATCATGCACGACGCCCGCCGTCAGTTCGAACTCTTCGGACTGCCAGGCGGATGCACCTGTCAGCCTGACCCGATAGCGTCCTGGATGCCGGATCAGTTCGCTTTCGCGCGAGTCAGCAAGACTGAAACTGCCAACCGGCGCTGTTCCGAACTCTGACACGCGATAAATGCTGACGGTGCAACCGGCGGCCTCCGGAATATCGCCAAGGATGCGGATCCTGGATGGCGACCGATCCGTAAGCACACTGGGGATAACTACCAGTATCTCGCGCGGAACATCTAGAGCGAACACTGTGGTTTCGTAGCTTGGATAGCCGATGCGTTTGCCGCCCTCGGTACTTACAGTGAGCGGAAGTTCCGACGGGATTCTGTCAAATACAATCACCCTGTAGAATTGGGTTTGTGGTCCATACCTGTCTACCTCGAACGGGTCATCCGAGGTGGGAGTTGGTTCCGCGTCAACCAACCGGCCGGACCATTGCAGATACTCGGAAACAGTCGGATCACGTTCTGGATATTCGGGCTCGACGCGAACCATTCCAAGGTATGGCTGGGCGTCGTCGTACTGGACCCGTAGTCGCAGGCTCGTCGCGGGACGGACTTGAATGTCAAGCATGTCCGCTCCGGCATCCAGTGAGTACTTGTACCTTTCCGGAACCCAACGTTCGTCGACAATCCTTACAACCAGTCGGTCTGCCGCCTCGGTGGGAACCTCGAGCAGCCCATCATCACCTGTGCCGTCACGGACCATACGCCAGGTTGTTTCGCCTTGCGTGTCGGGCTTCGAGCCTACATCGACGGCCAACTTCACCTCGACCGGCACGCCGGTACCGTCCCGTACCCTGATTAGACGGCTGGCCGGAAGGGCACTTAGTCCCAGCACGATTCGTTCGGGTCCCGAGAGTTCGAAGTCCGAAGATTCGCCGGCGAACCTGCCCCAAGTCCCTGAGGCCCGGATCGTTGTTGCCGCAGGGATTAACGGCAGCGAGAAACATCCGTCCTGGGCCCGCGTCTTGAGAAACCAAGCGACGGGTTTGGTGGTGATAACCTGAACTTTCTGGGCCCATGTAGTTGCCAGGTCCACAGTGGGGAACCTGAGTCCTACATCCGCGTCGTCGTCTGGGCTCCCGCCTTGGCGCCGCAACTCTACTTCAAGCGGCCAGACCCGCCCCAGATGAAGGTGTATCTGGCTACTGGCACCGTCGAACCGGACTAGATCCGACACTGCGGTTACTTGGTCGGTGCTTGAACCAACGGTCCATGCAACGAGCCGCGCGCCCCCGGCGAGATCGTTGGCGAAGACAAATTCGCCATTCGTTCGCCGTTCGCCAAAGATGCGGGTGTTTGCCTGCTGTGCCAGTACCGTAGTGACTTCGTCTGAATGCGCACCAGTGACGCGAACAATCAATCCCGCTTCATCGCTCGGTGTATTCAGCGGCTCGGTAGCATCAACGGTTGCGGTCTCATTCGGCGCTTGTCGTGAGAGATTTACCCGAGCGTCATCTTGGAGCTGGTACCACCAGAAAAGCAACCCGACGACCGCCGCGATGACGATCACGCCCACTGCCTGCGCTGTTCTCGACGCTCGCATGGCTGGTCCTTTTCGCCGTTCCTGCGCGAATGCACGTGGGTTTACCTGGCGGACAGGCGATCAGTCTCCCCACTTGGTCCAAAAGTAAAGTTCTGCCTTGATTCGAATCGGATTGTCAGGATCGTCGTCGTCCCAGGCCTCTACCTTTACTTCCCAGTCATCGTTGGTGGCGAAGTCCGTTGTATAGAACTTGTGTTTGACCGACGCATGTCCCCAGCCGTAGTTTGAGGGCACACGAACCTTCACCATCGCCCATGACCGTATGTTCAGGTTAAGTTTTCCGCCGTTCTTGGTGGCTGCGGGTACAAAGATGCTCATTGTCTGCTCGGCTACTGCGGGATCGCCCTCGGTCTCATAATGCGCGGCAAGCCCGTGCTTTTCTCCGCCTGGAATGGGGTATGAGTAGCTTCCGTCAGCGATCTCAGGTGTATTGATGTTGTCGAGGTCTTTTGTTCCGGCGAGACATTCCTTGTCGCTCTGTCCTACCACCACCCCGTCCACTTCGAATTTCAACATTCCAGAGGCGCGTGCGTAGACATCCCCTGTTTCGACCTCGCCGGTCAGTTGCGCCTTGGCGGTGACGGTGGAGGCGACCTTGGCAGTGTATACAAAGCGGGGACACTCACATCCGGTGATCGTGAACTCCCGATCCCACGTGTCGTAACCATATAGGCCGTAATGGCGAGTCCAACTGCCCCCTGTGGCGACGTACCAGATTACGATTTCAGCATTGATATAGGTGGTATAGCTGTTCCGCGCCGCTTTCACGTAACCGTGATTTGTCTGCGAACCACCTGCATCCTCATCGAACGCTCCGTCGTCGTGGATGGTTGCATATGCTGTCTTGTTCTCGTCTTCACTATTCCTGTTCTTTCGTGACACTAACGTTTCTGTTCGGCCCAGCGAACAGTGCGGCATTGCCAGTCGCAAGTGCGACGAGCACAACTGCTATCACATGGCGGTGGTTCATCTTGTCTCTCCACTTTAGAAACCCCGTTGGGAAGCGGTCAGCAGCAAAGGAATGCCCGCAAGAAGCATATCCGGCGTATGCTAAGACTACAAATATTCAAAAAAAAATACAGCTATGAATCAAGTGCAAGTCTAATTCTGCAACATTGGGACCAATGACGCGACATCACCCTGGTGACATTTGCCATGACAAATGCCAGTGGTTGGGGTAATCGCCGAACGCGTCGCGACTGATTGACTCGTGATGTATCACCACTAGACTCGTCCGATTGTCCGGAGAGAGGCTTGGACCATGGCTGTACCCGTTTCCCAAATGTGGGCCGTTGCCAGCTACGTGCTTAAGCAGCGCATTTTGCGCCGCAAACGTTACGCGACGGTGCTGATGCTTGAGCCTCTACTGCGCTGCAACCTGGCCTGTGCCGGCTGCGGCAAAATTCAGTATCCGGCCCACATACTGAAGAAGGAAATGGAAGTCGCCGACGCCCTGCGCGCCGTTGAGGAATGCGGCGCCCCGATCATCAGCATCCCCGGCGGCGAGCCCCTCATGTACAGCAAGATCGGCGAGTTGGTCAAAGAGCTGGTAAAGCGCAAGAAGTACATATATCTGTGTACGAACGCATTGCTGCTGAAGCAGCGTCTCGAAGAAGGCGTGTTTACGCCCAGCAAGTACCTGACGTTCAACGTCCACATGGATGGCGGTCGCGAAGCCCATGACTTTGCAGTCTGCCGCGAGGGGACTTACGACAAGGCCGAGGAAGCGATCAAGCTGGCAGTCGGGCTGGGCTACCGCGTCTGCACGAACACGACGCTGTTCAGCCACGTCAACGTTGAAGGCACACGCGCTTTCTTTGGCCGGATGATGGACCTCGGTGTCGAAGGGCTGACCATGAGCCCCGGTTACAGTTATCAGAAAGCGCCTGACCAGGCCAATTTCCTGAGCCGCGAAAAGACCTTCAACCTGTTCCGCGACCTGCTGAAGGATCCTGAACCGAAGTGGCAGTTCAACCAGTCGCCGCTGTTCATGGAATTCCTGATGGGCAAGCTGCACCTGGAATGTACTCCGTGGGGCAACCCCTGCTACACGCTGTTTGGCTGGCAGAAGCCATGCTATCTGCTGCAGGAAGGCTACGCCGACACGTGGCAGGAATTGTTGAACGACACCCAGTGGGAAAACTACGGGCGCGCCAGCGGCAACAGCAAGTGCCAGAACTGCATGGTTCATTGTGGCTACGAGCCCACGGCCGTGCATCAGACCTTCAACAGCGCGAAGGGATTCGCGCGGACAGTGGCGGCCACCCTGGGCGGACTGAACAGCCGTAAGGGCAAGAACATCACGCCGCCGGCAGTCGGTAAGCGCATTGAGACCGTATCGGATGTACAGGCCCAGGCGGAGCTGTCGGGCAAACTGCAGCGCGCGCTGGATTACCGCGGCGATGTAACCTTTCAGCTGGCGGACGGCGAGGTGGTCGAGGGCTTTGTGTTCAACCTGGCCTCGGATTCAGTGGAATTTTTCCCATCCAAGGCTGCGGAAGTACGCATGATCCCGGTCAAGATGATCCGTGACGTCGACTTCACGGGGCGAGACTTCGCCGATGGCAAGACGTGGGAGGCATGGGTTCAGCGCTACAATGAGGCAAAGGCCAAGCGCGAGGCGGGCGAAAAGGTTGAGGCCATCGGGATCTTTTCCGAGCCTCTGTAGCCGCGTCGGTTCGTGACTCATGCACAATCCTCTTGCCCATTGACCGCACATTGGGCAGATTTGTTTCCTTGAACACCGCTTTGCGCGGACGGGCGAATGCGTGAGTTACCCAAAATTTTGTTCGTGGCGGCTACTGAATCGGACGCGATCCAGTTCATTAGTCGTCTCGAAAACCCGCGCACCTACAAGCAGAAGGTGGGGCTGGTGCATGGCGGCATCTGGCACTACACGTCCGCAAAGTGCCTGATTACCGGGCACAATCCTGATGCGACAGCGGCGGCGCTGCGCGAGGCCATCCAGGTGGATAAGCCGCTGGCCATTGTCAGCATCGGCTTTGGCAGCGCGCTTTCGAGTGCCCTGAATGTCGGCGATGTGGTGGTAGGTGTGAACTTCATCAATCAGATTGGTCTTGGCAGCCAGTACAAGCCGATCGTGCTGCAGCAGACGGTGCAGGAAATGATGCGCCGAGTGATCCGCAGCGTACCGGGCATCGGCGGCATCTTGGGCAGCATCGTGACGGTGTTTGACCCAGTCCGGAATCCGTCCGAGAAAATGTCGCTGCACATGTCGACCCAGTGCGACGTGGTTGACCAGAGCGCAATTGCCATCGCCAACATCGCCGACGAAGCCAAGATTCCCTTCGTGGTGGCGCGCAGCATCTTCGACATGTCTGACGAGCGCGTACCTGAACTCGAACGCTACGTGCGCGAGAAGGCCCGCCTGAGCAGTTCGCGCATCATAGGCAAGCTTGCTGTCAACCCGGCCCGTATTTTTGGCCTGCGCGAAATGCTGGGGCGCGCAAAGCTGTGCCGTGAGCGCCTCGAGGTGTTTACGGAAGCCTTCTGGAACTCCTTGCTTGAAGGCAAGGAAACCGCGGCTGTAAAGACCGAAAAATCCTCTTAGCTCCGGCAAGGTGTCGGGGTCCCATTCGTTAACCAGTGCGGGAAGGAAATTGTCGGAATGCCCGGCGCCCTTGCCCTGTTTCGAGGACGGCGTGGCGGAGACGATGAACGAGCGGAGGGCCGGGTTCGAACGGGAGGCTCTTCCGTTAATGAACGTGCTGTACGCTGGCGCCATGAAGCTGTCGCGTAATCCGCACGACGCCGAAAACCTGGTGCAGGACACGTACGTGCGCGCGTTTGAGCGTTTTCACCTGTTCAAGCCGGGGACAAACCTGAAGGCCTGGATGTTCCGCGTAATGACTAACCGTTTCATCAACCTTTACCGCCGCAAGAAGGTGCGCAATGAGACCGCCAGCTATGACGACGTTGGCGAGTTCATCGGCGACGATGACCGGCGGTTAATTCACGACTTTCAGTCAAGCGAAGCACTAGCCGGACTGATGAAGAACGAGGCGTTTCTTGACTCTCTCGACGACCGCTTGAAGCAGGCGCTTGAGAGTCTGGGGAACGATTACCGCGAAGTGCTGATCATGAACGTGATCGGTGAGATGCCGTACAAAGATATTGCCAGTGCTTTGGGCATACCATTGGGCACCGTGATGTCGCGCCTGTCACGGGCAAAGGCGCTGTTGCGGGATCGCGTAGGCGAGCTCGGCAGTGAAGAGTTGTCCGGCGTTGATTCACCATCGGAAAGCGTGTTGCGGCATTCACAAGGGCGGGCCGACGACACCGTGGAGGTAAGGTAGACAATGACAGATACCGCCATGGACAATCATCCGACGCCGGAAATTCCCGAGGAGCGCCGCTTCGTATGGCGCAATCTGGACGCCTTTCTGGCGGGTGAATTGAACGAAGATGACAGAGCTCGCGTTGAGGCCTTCCTGTGTGATTGTCCCTACACCAAGGAATACGTCGAAACCGAGAAGGAGTTCGCCGCGGCTGTGCGCCGTTGCGTCAATGAGCAGGCGACCAAGTGCCCGGAAAGTCTGCGCGCCCGCGTACTGATGGCGCTTGACCAGTGCGAGATGGAGATCGAAAAGTCCGCCGGAAGTCAGCGGCATCGGCATTTGCCCGGCTTTCCCTGGCTGGGCGCGATCATGATGGCGGCGGCCGGCGTAATGCTCGTTGTGGCCTTGGTGCTGATGTTCGGCGGCGTGCCACGCGGGACGGATTCACTGCCCGATGGTCTTGCGCCGATGGTGTCGACCATGGCGCTCGACGCGCCCAGGGCCAGCAAATGTCGCTACGGCGACGCGAACGCCGAATACACCAAACACTTTGCCGACGCGCCCGAGTTGCCGCATTTCGTTGACGGTCGCATGTTGCTGATGTCGGACTGGGACTGTGACGACCTGGATGGGCGCAAGATCATGAAAGCCGTCTACGACTCGCCGGACGGTGAGCGCTTCGGGTTTCTAGTGATCGCCTGCGACTGCCTTGACGGGGTGGTTTCCGGCGACTGGCAGTGTGCGGAAGTGACGGTGGGGGACAGAGTCGTGGTAATCTGGCGCGAAGGGAACTTCTACCGCGCGTTGGTCGGCACAGACGCGGCGATGCTCCAGCGCCTGATGCAGCAGTTTCGTAAGACCTACTAAGGCAAAGACTTACGCAGATGCCGCTCGTGTTCTCGCGAGCGGTTTCCGCGTTTTAGAAGTTTGTGCGTGAGGGAATTGTTGGCCTCGCACACAAGTACCGAAGCCACACGAAAGCCACGAAAGCCACGAAAGCCACGGAGGACAACGATGAAAAAGTTCATGCTCGCCGCTTTGCTAATGCTTCCCACGCTCGGGTTGATCGGCTGCCAGGACGCCGAGACTCAGCGTGAAGTTGCCACACTGAAGCAGCAGGTCGCGGCTTTGCAGGATGAGAACGCCCGTCTTAGCGGGCAGATTGACGGAATCCAACCGGGCGAGGACGGCAAGCCGCTCGACATGAGCACGCTGATCATTCGTCTCGACAAGCAAGACAGAGAGTTGGCGGCCGCCAAGGCGCGCCTGGCGGATCTCGAAACGGCGCCTGCCAAGTCCGCGCTGAAGATCGAGGGTGAGATGCCGGAAGGCGAGGTTGCGGTAGACGACGAGGATTATGCCAAGTTCAAGGCAATGGCCGATCGTGACCGCGCTGAGCGCGACGCGGAACGCCAGAAGGCACAGGAAGAACGCCGCGCCACACAGATGGCCGAAGCCAAGAAGATGGCCGACAAGTACGGGTTCGAGTTTGACGAAGCCGACCCGCGCGGCAGCATCATGAAGATCATGAGCGACCCGGTCCAGCGCGCCAAAGCCATGGAAGCCATGCGCACGGAAATGACCGAGCGTCGCCTCGAGCCGCTGAACCTCGGCGAGTACGAGAAGAGCGAAGTGCTGCGCATCGAAGGCGAGACGCGCGACAAGATTCGCGAGACGATGACGAATGCGCGCGAAAGCGGCATGACCCAGGAAGAAATCCAGGCCGAGGTCAAGCAGATCCAGGATGACCAGAAGCTGGAGCTTGAGCGAGTCATGACTCCGGAACAGATGGAAGAGTACGAGAAATCCGGTGCCGGCATGGGCGGGATGATTCCGGGCGCAGGCGACTTGGGCGGAATGATCCCTGGCTTTGGCGGAGGCGGCGGTTTCGGGGGCGGTCGGTAGAACGATTTACTGAAAGCGAAAAGAGGCGCCACGGTGCGGGGCGCCTCTTCTCATTTAAGAATGTTCCGAGGCCGTCAGCTACAAAGACAGAGCATCGTCGAACATGAGCCTTGCGCTCCCCTTACGTCCGTAAGCTTCGACTTGGCGGACGTGGACAATGGCCGGTATCCCTGAATAGTCGTAGCTGACCACACCCCAAACAACGACATCGCGCTCGTCATAAAGAAAGCCGCCGGGCACCCCTCTCACATGCTGAAGAAGGCGGCTCGCTTCGCTGGCACCGCCTAGCACGATGCCGTCGGGCACCTCGTCATGTTTTGCGGGGTCTCGACTGCACAGCCAGGCCTGTTCTTCGTATTGATCGCCTGTGAAGTGCAGGACTCCCGTGCAGAATACGAGGGCATTGCCCCATCGGTTTGGATTCGTCCGCAGATCTATGACTGTCGGCATGAGCTCTCCGGTTCGAGCGGCTGGCAGGGGCGCAGGGATTCGAACCCCGACTTTCTGGGTAACAACCAGACGTGCTACCAATTAACACCACACCCCTGTGGTTTGCCAAATGCAACGGCGCCCTGCGAAGTCGCAGGGCGCCGTTAGTTGGTTTCAATAACCCACTCAGGCCGCGCTGCGACTCCTTGAATTGGAATTATTGAAGCTGTGCGTCATCTCAATCTCCTCGGTTGCAAGTATAACACATAGTCTTGACGTGTCAACTACTGGCGAGAGAACCCGGATATCGAAATTACCTGCCCCGCGCTTCCGTCAACTTCGTAGCCGAGGCAGGACACGTACAGGCGCCCGTCGGGGCCGAAGGCACAGTGTACGGGGCCGTAAATCCGGTCGCAGATTCGCCGAATCGTCGCGGTGTCGTCGTTGATGGTGACGAGAGCAAGCCTGCCCGGGTTTATTCCCGTGAGGCTCCAGTTGTTGTCCGTCACCACGAACTGGCTGCTCGTGCCGGGTACTTGGGCAATCGACATCGGGTCGAGAAGCCCCGTCAGTTTCCATTGGCGTACAGGTTTGCGCGTTACGGGGTTCCACTCAACCAGTAGCCCGTCATCCTCGCCGCCCGCACCGCTGTAGACCACCAGCAGGTTGTTGTTCCAGGGCACAACCTGCATAGGCGAGTTCACGTCAATCTTGTTTTCGTCGGCTGAGAACATGGGTTCCAGTGTGCCTTTCGACAGACTGCCGCCGAGCACCCAGGACTTGCCATCATAGCCCTGCCCGCACACGTAGTACGTGTCGCCATCAGGCATGACGCACATGCCGCTGAGGTTGCCCTCGCCTTTGTCGGCGGGGTCGGTGCTGGTCGGCGGGACGCTGTTGGTGCGTGAAAGCTCACGGTTTGCTGACGGGCCGTCGCTCGAAACATGAATCGTGACAAGTGATTCCTCGCCGTCTTTCAGGCCGGCGTCGGTCACGACCAGGCGGTAGATGCTGAGCCAGTGCGCCGCCAGCGGGCCGATCTTGAACGCCTTTACTTCTTTGCCCGCGTCGTTCTTGTAGACCTTCCAGTATTCCGTTCGCATGTTTTCGATGACCGGGGTCAGCTTGCCCTCATCAACGACGAGTACGCGACCGTTGCCGCTGTCGCAGATGGTCAGGCGCCCATCCGGGTGGAAGCTGACAAATGAAGGGTTTTTCAACCCTTCCGCTACCACGTATCCCTTGTAGCCGTCGACGAGCCCGATTTGGGCGTCCCGGACCCCTGGCGCGACAGGCGTGCGCGACGGCTTGGCGACGCATCCGGCCAGCATCAGCAGCGACAGTGTGAACAAAGCGCTTTTCATGTTCGACTCCGTTTAAAACCTTCACGGCATGATGAAGTGTTGCGGGCGCTTTGCAAGGCGCGCCGGCAAAACAAAAAAGCCCCCGCTGGGCGGGGGCTTGGAGGCAGGAAAGCTACGACTACGAGCTCTTCAGGTTATTAATGATGTCCTCAACGGCCTTACGACCATCCCCGAATACCATGTATGTATTGTCAGCCTCGAACAACGGGTTCTTGACCGCCGCGAAGCCGGGGCTGAGCGAGCGCTTGATGACGAAACAGGTGCGTGCCTCCCAGACATTCAGTACCGGCATGCCGTACAGCGGGCTGTCTTTCTTGTCCACGGCGTCCGGGTTGACGACGTCGTTGGCGCCGATCACCAGCACGGCGTCGGTGTTCTTGAAGTCGTTGTTGATCTGGTCGAGCTCGAACAACTGCTCGTAGGGGACGTTCGCCTCAGCGAGCAGCACGTTCATATGACCCGGCATACGCCCGGCGACCGGGTGAATCGCATAGCTCACCTTGCAACCGCGGGCTTCCATGATGTCGCCCAGTTCGCGCACAAGGTGCTGCGCCTGGCTTACCGCCATGCCGTATCCCGGCACCACGATCAGGCTTTCGACGTCCTCAAGGATCATGGCGACTTCTTCACCCTCAGCAGCCTTGACGTTCTTGTACTCGTCCGCACCGCCGCCCTTGCCGCTGCTGGTGTCTTCCGCACCGAAGCCGCCGAAAAGCACGTTGGCCAGGCTGCGGTTCATGGCTTTGCACATGATCTGTGTAAGGATCAGACCTGCGGCCCCGACCAGTGAACCCGAAACGATCAGCACCTGGGAGTTGATGGCAAAGCCTGCCATGGCCGCGGCGAGGCCAGAATAACTGTTCAGCAATGAGATGACGACGGGCATGTCGCCGCCGCCGATCGGGATTACCAGCATCACCCCCAGAATCAGTGCGACGACGGTAACAGCCACCACGATGCCGAGCCCGGGCATTCCGCCTGTTGTAAAGACAACCATCACGCTGCCGCCAAGCGCCATGATTAGCAGCGCGGCGTTGATCATGTGGCGCCCCGGCAGCAACACCGGCGAGCCGCTGACCTTGCCGCTCAGTTTGCCGAAGGCGATCAGTGAGCCTGTAAATGTCACGCAGCCGATCACGATGGACAGCATCACTGCAAGCCCGTTGACGATACTCGGTGGCGCTTCACCCATGCCGGCGTTCATCAGTGGCACAGTGGGAATTCTGTGAAAGGCGTAAGCGGCCAAAGCCACCAGCGCCGACGCGATGCCGCCGGAGCCGTTGAACAGGGCGACCATCTCCGGCATTTCGGTCATGCCGACCTTGATGCTGACAATGATGCCGACCAGCGAGCCGACAACCAGCCCGGCGATGATAAACCAGGGTTCGATCTGCCCCATTTCCACAAACTGGGAGATCATCGCGAGTACCATGGCGCCCGCCGCCATCTGATTGCCGGAGCGTGCGGTCCGCACTTTGCCCATGCGCATAATGCCGAACATGAACAACAGCACGGACGCGAGATAGCCCGCGTGCGCGATCAGGTCCTGCGTGGATACCGGTCCGGTCATTCCAAGAAACACGTGTGTGCCCTTCGTTGGTTTACTTCTTCTTCGATGCGAACATCTTCAACATACGCTCGGTAACCATAAACCCGCCCGCTACGTTGATCATGGCGAACACAACCGCGAGGCAGCCGATGATCGTTGCGCCGATGGTGCCGTGCCCGTTGGTCATGGCCAGTGCGCCGAGAATCGTGACGCCGGAAATTGCGTTCGCGCCGGACATCAGCGGCGTGTGCAGCGTCGGCGGCACTTTCGTGATCAACTGGTAGCCGGCCACGCAGGCGAGGATAAAGGTGTAGAACCCGATCAGGACTTCTCCGGTCATGCTCTAGTCCTTCTTCTCGTAGCCGTCAGGCTTCTTTTCGTAGTCGCCATCGTCCTTGGCTTCTGCGGGTTTTTCAGCGGCCGGTTTTTCGCCTTCAGCAGCGACGCCGGTCTTTTGTCCGCTGGAGGGCTCGCTTTTGGCAAGCGGCGGAAGCCCCAGCAGTTCGCGGACTTTGGGGTGGTGGACCTCGCCGGCGTGACAGATCATGGCGCCGTCCACGATTTCATCCTTGTAGTCCCACTTGAAGGCGCCCTGCTTGTCCAGCGCGTCGAACAGGATGTTCTGCACGTTCTTTGCAAACATGTCAGAGCTGTTGGTCGCCACGGTGCTGGGCCAGTTCAACTCACCCACGATCGTGACACCTTCCTTCACGACGGTCTTGCCTGGCTCGGTCAACTCGCAGTTGCCGCCGCGCTCCGCAGCCAGGTCAATGATCACGCTACCGCTGCGCATGGACTTCACGTGGTCGGTCGTGATCGTGATCGGCGCCTTCTTGTACGGGATCAGCGCCGTCGTGATGATCGCGTCGGCGTTGGCAAACGCTTTCTTCAGCATCTCCGCCTGGGCCTGCTTGTATTCGTCCGTCTGTTCCGCGGCGTAACCGCCTTCGCCCTTCTTGACCTCTACACCCTCCACCTCGAGGAACTTGCCGCCCAGTGACTCGGCCTGCTCCTTGGTTTCCGGGCGCGGGTCAGTAGCCTCCACGATCGCGCCCAGGCGCTTGGCCGTCGCGATGGCCTGCAAGCCCGCGACACCAACACCAATGATGACAAAACGCGACGGCTTGATCGTGCCGGCCGGCGTCATCATCATCGGCAGGATCTTCTGCAAATGGTTCGCCGCGACAAGCACGGCCTTGTAGCCGGCGAGGCTCGCCTGGCTTGAAAGCGCGTCATCCTTCTGGGCGCGAGTGGTGCGCGGGATCGCGTCCATGGCGAACATGCTGATTTTGCGCTCGTTGAGTTTCTTGACCAGCTCGAGGTTCTCGAACGCCCACAGGAAACTGACCAGTGAGCCGCCTTCTTTCATCTGCCCGATTTGCGCTTCGGTCGGGATGTTGATCTGTAGCACGATGTCGGCGTTGCCGAAGCCCTTGGCCGCCTCGACTTCGATTTCGGCGCCCGCTTCTTTGTACTGGTCATCGCTGATGTGCGCGCCCGCACCCGCGCCGGACTGCACGACGAGCTTGAGCCCTTTGCCGGTCATCTTCTTGACCGTGTCGGGCGTCGCGGCAACGCGGCGTTCGTTGTCTGCGGTTTCTTTGGGAATGAATACCGAAACCATGAATACTCCGGCTTACTCGGAAGGGGATTGCTTCTAACAAGCAGAACGTCTTAGACCAATGGGCAATCTGTCTGGCGACGTAAGTCAAAGCCGGAGCAAGTAGAAAGGCAAAAGTGAACTGCCGACAAACCAAGCAGTACATTGCCTTTTGACTGTCCACTTCGCCTTGGGACGCCACGTGACGTCACTCATCTTCTCCGTAGACCCGCTTCTTCCACTCCGCCCGCCGCGCTCGTTTCGCGGCTTGCTCGGCCAGCTGGTCCTCGTGCAGCGACATGGCCTTGCGCACCAGCGCCTCAACATCGGTGTTCGCAGCCAGCGTGTACAGCACATCCGGGTGCAGTTGCTCCGGGCGGGCTGCGGGGTCGCCACCGGCTTTTTCGATCCAGTCACTTGTTTGCCGGTTGTCCTCACCGAGGGCCAGGGCCAGCGCATTCGAGCTCGCCTTGCGCCGGTGCTGGAACATCACATGGGCCAGCCGCCGCAGCTTGTGGTAGCCCTCCATGTCGGGGCGCGTGGTGTTTGGGACGATCTCCAGCAGCGCCGACTCGACCTTGGGCTTCGGCCAGAAGACTTTCGCCGCGACCTTGCGTTTGATGTTGCCGCGTGCGAAGCACCACAGCAGCAGCGATGGCAGCCCCCAGTGCTTGGAACCGGGCTCAGCGGCGAGCTTTTCGCCCACGTCGTGCTGGACCATCACGAGCATACGCTCGAAGGGCAGCCCGGATTCCAGCGCCGCGATCAGGATCGAAGTCGCTACCGAATACGGGAGGTTCGCGACCAGCTTCAGACGGCCGCAGCGCGGCGGCTTGCCCGGCAGGTGTGAGTGCACCACAAGGCTTTCGGGTGGGCCCGACAATCCTGTCGGGCTGTCCCCGAGCAGCGGCAAGTCTCCCGATTGCATGTAGGCCCGCAGCGAGCCCTCAAGCTCATCGTCCAAGCCACGCCCCTGGCGATTGAGCGCGTCAACCTTCACCTGCACCAGGTTGTCGACGCCGGTCAGAATATCGCGCGACAACTCAAACATGCCGGAGTCAACTTCAACACTGATCACCAGCCCGGCCGCGTCGCACAGGTAGCCCGTGAGCGAACCCGCGCCGGTGCCGATCTCGAGTACGCAGTCGCCCTTGTCGATCTCGGCGTCGGCGACAATGGCCTTCAGCAGGTTGAAATCCGCTAGGATATTCTGCCCGAACTGCTTCTTGGGGCGAATCCCGTAGGCCTGCATACGCAGCTTGATGTCCTTCAGTTTCAGCGGTTCCGGCATGATCGTTCCGGTTTATCATGCCTCCGGCGCGTGTACACGCTCGCGCAACGTGGTACCTGTGAAGTCGGGCGGCTTAGTTTTCGGCCCCCTCGTTGACCCGTGCAAGGGTCAGCCCCATACTCCGGATTCGGCAGCCCGAGACTCAGGAGAACCCGATGGCACTCAAAAACGTCTACATCCCCTACGGCGGCTACTGGAGCAGCCCTTTTGTTAAATGGCAGGGCTCCCTGGCCAACGAAAACTCGGTCGTGCTCGCGGCCTCGACCGCTTCGCGCTGGCTTGCCGCGCGTGAAATCTCGCCCGAGATCTTCACCAGCGTCGCGCTCGGGTTTACCGTCCCGCAGAAACACAGCTTCTATGGCGCGCCATGGGTCGCCGGCTTGATCGGCGCGCCCGGCATCACTGGGCCCATGTACGCGCAGGCCTGCGCCACTGGCGCGCGTGTGCTGGCGGGCACTGCCCATGAGATCGAAGCCGGTCTGACTGAAACTGTATTGGGCCTTACATTCGATCGTTGTTCAAACGGCCCGCACGTCGTCTACCCCGCCCCCCTTGCCCCCGGCGGCACCGCTGACGCCGAGAACTGGGTGATGGACAACTTCGGGCACGACCCGTACGCGAAGAACGCCATGATCGAAACAGCCGAGAAGGTCGCCAAGGAGCACGGCATCAGCCGCGAAGAGCAGGACGAGTGCACCCTGATCCGCCACGAGCAGTACGAAAAGGGGCTCGGCGATTTCCAGAAGCGCTACATCTACGGTCTAGAAATTGGGCGCGGCAAACGCGCGCAGATCATCGAAGCCGACGACGGCGTGTTTCCGACAACGAAGGACGGGCTCGCCAAGCTCAAGCCGGTCATGCCGGAAGGCAGCGTCACGTTCGGCGCCCAGACCCACCCGGCCGACGGCAACGCCGGCATGATCATCGCCACCAAGGAACGCGCCGAGCAGCTAAGCAAAGACAAGAGCATCCCGGTGCAGGTGCTGAGCTTCGGCCAGTGCCGCGTCGGCAAGGGCATGATGCCCACGGCGCCCGTACCCGCGGCCCAGAACGCCATGAAGGCCGCCGGCGTTGAGCTGAAAGACATGAAGGCGATCAAGACACACAACCCGTTCGCGGTGAACGACGTCTACTTCGCCAAGCAGACCGGCAAGAAGCTCGAAGAGTTCAACAACTTCGGCAGCCCGCTCATCTTCGGGCACCCGCAAGGCCCAACAGGCATGCGAGTAATCATCGAGCTGATTGAGGAGCTGGCCCAGTCAGGCGGAGGCTACGGTCTGTTCAGCGGCTGCGCCGCCGGCGACACCGCCATGGCCTGCGTCATCAAGGTCGGCTAAGCAAGTGTTACTCGCCTGGCTCTAGCAGAAATGCCTCAAGCTGCGACTGCGTTGGAGCTCCGCGAAACACAGCCCACGTTCCTCGGTGGCCTATCACAACCGTCGGGACGACCATCTCTTCAGAGGCCCGCAAACGCGTGATCTCTACGGATGAGCCAGCAAAGCCTTCCAGTGTCTTGCGGTCGGAATCTGTCTTGAGAATGTTACAGGCGGCGCAGCCGGGACGCTCGAAGACAACCACACATACACCGCGAGTGTCACTGCAAAAGTCTTGGGCCTCAACGAACGCATTCTTGTAAGCACCGGGCAGTTGTTCGGGATCATCCCACCGTTGGGGTTCGACGACAAACGGCATCAGGAAGACCGAAGCGGTAGCAGATGCGAGCAAGATTGCCCACATCAAGTAGCGCATTCTCGGAAAAGATATCAACAAGGCCACGTAACCTACACCTATTCCGACACCAAACATCAAACACAGCGGGCAGAGATGACTCGTGTCGAACATGACCTTGATTAGGGCAATCTCAACACCACCAATGATCGCCATCCCGATTACGCCAGTCAGTCGCGTCCGACTAGCTGCCAGCAAACCGAGCAAGACAACGATCGAAACCCCACCCAGAAGCGCCAGCGGCACTCCCAAGATCCTCGTCCCGTGGCTGCTACAAACCGAGCATTGAGATGGGTCGAGCAGCAACAACCCTGCTGCTATGGCCGACATGAGTAGGCCGACAGCCGCAACGATAACACCAAGTGGTGCAACCGGCTCTTGCGGTCCATCCGATAGACTATTCAGGGTAGTAGCGGGCATTGACTAGAAGCGGTATCAAAAACGGCGCAACAGGATGATGATGCACCCAAGCTGCACGAAGGCAAGGAAGTTGGCGGCATGGTAATCCCAGCGTGTCACGAGTCTGCGGAAGTTCTGAAGCCAGGCGAACAGGCGCTCCACC
>JAIOJA010000056.1 GCA_019912315.1 Planctomycetota bacterium | reverse complement strand
GGAGAAGCGCCCGCTGCTGTTCGCGAGGGCAATCGAGTTCGGATTGCAGACAAGAGGAAAGACGCGTCGCTACTTCACCGAGAAAGGCACAATGTTCCGCCAAATGGGCCTAACCTGAAGCTGGTGGTCATGCAGTTGGCCAGATGCTTTCTCATGCCGTCAAACGCAATCTGATCCACAAAGCTGTTGTTGCTTACATAGCAGACAATCCCGTCGCGCCCTTGCAGCCTGTCCACCGCCCAGCGGAAGAATTTAACGTACGCATCTGACAGGGCGTTCTTGTTGGTCGCCTTTGAGTCAGCCGAATAGGTCTCCTTGACCCGCTTGTCGATCACGCCGTACTTGCGGTTCTTGTTCTGGTCGTTCTCGCTTTTCTGGCCGACGTTGTAGGGCGGGTTGCCGATGATGACTGTGATGGGTGACTTGCGCTGGCGTTCTACCCGCTTGCTGTTTTCCAATGACAAAAACAGGTCGCGCTGTTTGTCCTCGGCCAGTTCCAGCGTGTCCACGAAGCACAGCCCCTCGAACGGCTCGTACTCGCCCATGCGCTCGGCGTAGGCGTGCTCGATGTTCATGGCCGCGATGTAGTACGGCAGCAGCATGATCTCGTTGGCGAACAGCCGCTTCCGGTACGCGTCCTTCAACTCACCCAGCGGGATGCGGTTGATCAGATTCACCATGAAGTTGCCCGTGCCGGTACACGGGTCGAGAATCCAGACGTCCTTGCCGCCTAATGTCGTCCCGAACTCGCTTTGCAGCACCTCATCCACGCTGGCGCACATGAAATCCACGATCTCCTGCGGCGTGTAGACAATGCCGTGGGTGTCGGCCGTCTTGGGCGAGAAACCTTTGAAGAACTCCTCATAAACCGTGTTCATGAAGGCCTGCTTCTGGCTGTAGTCCTCCAGTGTGCGGGCGGTCTGCTCAATCGCTTTGTAGAAGTAATCGAGGTCGCGCTCGAACTTGCTGCGGTCAAAGTCGCGGTGCAATGAGTCGATGACCTTCTCGACTTCGTTGGCGATCACGTTGCGGCGGGTGAAGTCCTGCCGGTGGAATACCGTCCTGAACAGCCGCTGGGTCAGCAGGTGCTGCACCAGCATTTCGTCCACGGCGTGCTGGCTGATGTTCGGGTTCAGGCTGCTGCGGCACAGCTCAAAGAAGTCGGCAAAGGCCTTCTTGAAGGCGGGGTTTTTCTCGTGGGCCTTGGTGATCTTCTTTTCAAGCCCGGCCGCCAGCTCTGGCACGTCTTCTTTGAACTTCGCAACGGCCTGCGCGAACGTCTGCATCTCTTTCGGTGTGTACTCGATGAAGATGTTCAGCAA
The DNA here is from genome assembly GCA_019912315.1 of Planctomycetota bacterium. Taxonomy (GTDB): domain Bacteria; phylum Planctomycetota; class UBA8742; order UBA2392; family UBA2392; genus JACKID01. The sequence continues at coordinate 16,488 of JAIOJA010000056.1, read as the reverse complement.
CTGGCACAGTTGTTCGGCGTCAGTCAGGTCTTTGCGGCTGACTTCGATGCCGTTCTGGTACAGGACGGCATCCCGCCCGTTTTCGAAGATGATGTTGTTCAGCGGGTAGTCTTTGGTTTTCTTCTTTTGGATCTCGGCGTCGAGGTCGTCAGCCAGGTCTTTGGCCTCCCAGTAACCCCGTGGAATATTGTGTTCATTGAGCAATGTCCCGTCCGGAACGACGCGATGGCCTTTGACGGTGACGGGGTTTTCAGGAACGAACGTCCAACCCTGTTTGCGGGCGACGGTTGTCAGCAGTTCCTGAAAGGCGGCGCGCAGGGCGGTTTCGTGCTTCGCACCGGTCTTGCTGAGCGATGCGACGGACTTGTAATAGTCCTTGATGGGCTTGTGCGCCGGCTTGAAGCGATTCTCGTACATGCAACGGAGTTTAGGCTGTGTTGCGACACGCGCCACTCATGTTGACGTCCTGTGGACACTCTCGCCCCGCAGGCCCGCTAATACACGGACATCTCGCGCAGCTCGGGCGCTTGCTCATCGAGGCGCTTGCCGAGCTTCGCCCAGTGGCAGGTGGGCACGGCCGGGAACAGGTGGTGCTCAATGTGGTGGAACATCTGGTAGCTGATGAAGTTCTTGAACCAGCCGCGCTGGGTGCGGGCGATGTGGTGCTCGTCGTCGCAGCCGTGGTGTACGGTCCAGACGGCGAAGAAGCCGGTGCCGCTCTGTCCGGCCCACATGGTCAGTACGAACAGCCCCAGCCACCACTGGTTCAGCGCGAAGGTCAGCCAGGCGACCACGCCGTACCAGATCAGGTTGCCGATCAGTTCCGCGTAGACCCATTTGATCTGGTTCGGCTTGCCGATCTTGAAGGCAAACCAGTGCAGTTTTAAAGGAAAATACGGCCCGACGGCCATGGCCTTCCACCAGGACAGCTTGGCCGTGAACCCTTCCACGTCTTCGTCGGTGAGATTGTGGCGGTGGTGGTGCAGGTGGTTAATCTGCACGGCGTGCATGCTGCCGGTCATGACGATCGACAAAAAGTACATCAGCAGGTCGCAGCTGCGGCGCGAGACGCCGACCGCATAGTGATACGCGTTGTGCGTCTGCCGCAGTCCGGTCAGGAACAGGTAGAAGGCGCTGAGCTGGGCCGGGATCATCCACCACCACGAGCCGGTGTACTGGATCAGCCAGAAGCAGCCGAGGCTGGCGGCGATCCAGGGCAGGCTGAGCGTGACTTCCTTAAACGCCTGCCACTTGCTGACTTTTACCAGGTCGCGCCACTCGACTGCTTTGACGCGCGGGTCCTTGGTGATGTGGTAGCCCTCGTCACCGGGCAGGGCGCTCAGGGGAATCACGATCTCCATGCCCGAGACTTCGTCCGAGGTAGGCAATTCGCCCGAGGCATGAACCGTCAGGTCCTCAGGCTTGGCTTCCGTTGTCGTGGATTTAACAAGAGCCGGCGTTTCGGCCGTGGCTTCCGCGGTTGGCGACACTTCATTCCCCTAAAGCAATCGTGCGTTCCCCTGCACGCGCGCAGGATAGCCTAGCAGGGAGTGTCAGCCAAGGACCCAAGACAAACCCCGGACTTCCGTCCGGGGCTCATGTTTTGTCGGCACCGAATTGACCTAGAACTCTTCTTCAGCCTCCGGGCTGTCCTTGTTCTCGTCTTCCTTGGTGGGGATCGGCAGGTCCTTCACCAGCCCGTACAGCACCTTGATGCCGGCTTCCTTGATGGTGTCCGTGCCGGCCGCGTATTGCAGCAAATCCTTCACCGGGTGGGTGGGCTCGACCGGGTTGCCTTCGAGCTCGACGTTGCCGTAGCTCAGGCTGCGCGGGTTCTGGGCCGGGTACAGCAGGTAGCTGCCGTCGGGCAATTGCTCGAAGGTGCTGCCCAGCACGGCGCCGGGCGTGCTTTCGCCGACAACCGGGCCGATGTCGAGGTACTTCCAGTTGTGGGCGTAGACTTCCTTGGCGCTGCGTGAGCCGGAATCCTGTAGCGCCACCACCGGGCGGTTCCACTTCGGCATGTTGAAGTCCATGCGGCGCCCCGGCATGCCGGGGAACATGCTCATGGCCGGTGGCTCGCCGAACGGGGCGAAGCAGGCGTTCATCACCATGGGGCTGCCGCCGCGACCGCGCAGGTCGATGATCAGCCCGTCGCACAGTTCCCATTCCTTCTTGAGTGCGCGTTTCAGGGCGCTGGTCATGCCGTCATGCAGGAAGTGCCAGAAGCGGATGTAGCCGAAAGTGCGCCCCTCGTGCTCAATGATGGTCACGCTGTTTTTGGTGGCCTGGATCATGTTCATGTCCGAAGGCTCTATTTCAAGCTCAACCAGCTGCTTGTCGTTGGCGTGGCGCTGTAACTTCACGTTCAGCTTGCCGTCCACCGGGTTGCGGATAAAGAAGTGGGCGTGCTGGTTCGGCAGCCCCGGGTCGCCGCCGGCGTCTACCAGCAGCGTGTTGCCCGCAACAGGCTGTCCTTCGAGCTCCATCACCCGGTCGCCCCGTTTCACGCCGGCCTTGTCGGCGGCGCCGCCAATCAGCACATCGCTGACGAAGTATTCGCCCTTGTCGAATTCGGTGATGTCGAAGCCGACCTGGCGCCGTTTGGTGTTGTCCATCTCGGGGGCGAAGTGGTTGTCGTAGGCTTCCTGCTCAATGACCGTCAGGTGGCTGACCTTGAACTCGCCCAGCATTTCGCGCAGCACCTTGTGCAAAGGCTCACCGGCCTCCGCCAGGGCGATGCGGGAAACGTAGCGGGCCCGCAGGTCTTTCAGGTCCTGCCCGGCGTACGTCTTCTTGTCGAAGAACTGGTTGCGAATGATTTCCAGCGCGCGGTCAAGGACCTCGACATTCTTCTTCTGGTCCTCGGTAAGTGACTTCTCATCAAAACCCTGCCCAGGCTGGTCTTCAACCACGGTGTCTTGCGCAATAACCGGGTTGTGGACCATTCCACCAAAGGCAATCATCGCAAATAGTACGGCGAGCGTGTATTTCATGCGTTCCTCATGGCCACAATCATTGACGTGGGACGTTTCGCCTATCAAATACGGATCAACTGCGTTCAAAGGATAGTCCCATCATGAACTTTTCCCTCACGGAGCAAGCCCGGTTTTTCAACGGGTTCGGTGCCGAATACCTTGATGCCAAACCCAGCTACAAGCCGTTCATGAAGAAAGGGACGCCGCCAAAGTGGTGCCGTGACCGCCTGGTCGACGTGCAGCACATCAGGCTGGAAATCGCCCCGGACTTTGAAACCAGGAGCATCAGCGGGACGAGCACCCTTACGGTGGCGCCGATCTACGACGACACAGACTTCATGGTGCTCGACGCCTGTGAAATGGAAATCGAGAGCGTTTCCGTTGACGGCAAACAACTCGAGTTCAACCATGACGGCGAGAACCTGACCGTATACTTCGGGCGCAAGCTGGACGCCGACAAACACGTCGAGCTGGCCGTCAAGTATTCCGCGGTGCCGAAGCGTGGCGCCTACTTTGTCGGCCCGGACAGCGGCTACCCGAACAAACACACAGAGTTCTGGACCCAGGGGCAGGATGAGGACTCGCGCTACTGGTTCCCCTGCTTTGACTATCCGAATGAGAAGCTGACCAGCGAGATCATCGCCCGCGTACCGAAGGGGATGACCAGCCTGAGCAATGGCGCGCTGATCGACGAGAAGGACGAGGGCGACCACGCCATCCACCACTGGAAGCACGAAGTCCCGCACGTGCCGTACCTGATGATGCTGGTGATCGGCGACTACGCCAAGATCAGCAAGGAATGGGACGGCATCCCGGTCGATTATTACGTGCCGCGCGGACGCGAAGAAGACGGCGAACGCAGCTTCGGCCCGACGCCGGACATGGTGCGCTTCTTCAGTGAAAAGACCGGCGTGCGCTACCCGTACGCCAAGTACGCACAGATCACCGCGGAAGACTTCATTTTCGGCGGTATGGAAAACACCACGGCAACGCTGCAAACATCGCTGACACTGCACGATTCGCGGGCCCATCTGGATTTTTCCAGTGACCCGCTGAACAGCCACGAACTTGCGCACCAGTGGTTCGGCGACTACGTCACTTGCAGGGATTGGTCCCACGCCTGGCTGAACGAAAGTTTCGCGACCTACTTCGAAGCCATGTGGTGCGAGGAGTCCTTAGGCGACGACGAGTTCAAGTATTACCTGGACGCCGACTGGCGCGCCTACCTGGCTGAAGACAAGGGGGCCTACCGCCGCGCGATCCAGACCAACATCTACAACGAGCCGCTGGACTTGTTCGACCGCCACCTCTACCAGAAGGGCGCGGTGATACTGCATCACCTGCGCAAGCAACTCGGCGACCGCCTGTGGTGGAAGGTGATCAACCGCTACCTCACCAAGCACGGCGGCGGCAATGTGATCACCCAGGACTTTGCGTCGGCCATCGAGGACGTGACTGGCAAGAACTACGACTGGTTCTTCAGCCAGTGGATCTACGGTGGGGGGCACCCGGAGTTCAAAGTGAAAGCCCGCTGGGACGACAAAACAGGCAGCCTCGACTTCAGCATTCTTCAGAAACAGAAGCAGGACGACCTGACGGCCATCTTCCGCACGCCGGTCAAAGTCCGCTTCGTCTACAGCGGCGGCGAAGAAACCCGCGAGTTCGAAATCGACAAGCCCGCGCACCGCTACCACATCAAGCTGCCGTCACGCCCGAAGTGGATCGCCTTTGACCCCGGCAATGCGGTACCCAAGACACTCGATCTCGAGTACAGCGAAGAAATGCTGATCAGCCAGCTCGCCAACGACGACGACGTGATGGGGCGCGTGCACACTGCCCGCGCCCTTGGAGGCAAGCCGACCAGGAAATCCACTGAGGCGCTGGCCAAGGCCCTCACGGAAGACAAGTTCTGGGGCGTGCAGGCCGAGGCCGCCGCGGCGCTTGGCAAAATCCACAGCAAGGCGGCGCTGGAAGCGCTGCTTGAATGTGCGGCAATCAAGCACCCCAAGGCCCGCCGCGCCGTGGCGCGTGCTCTGGGCGAGTTCCGCGACGGACGGGCCTCCGCCACGCTCGCGGCCAGACTCAGGAAGGACGAAAGCTACTACGTCGCCGCCGAGGCCGCTCTGGCAATTGCCAAGACACGCGACAGCATGGCGTACGACACCATGGTCGAAGCACTCGCGCGCGAGAGCCACAACGACGTGATACGTGCGCACATTTTTGGCGGATTCTGCGAGCTGCGCGACATGCGGGCGCTGGAAGTGCTGAAGGAATGGACAAGCTACGGCAAGCCTCAGCAGGCCCGCTTCGCGGCCATCGCATCGCTGGGAAGACTTGCGCATGAGAGCACCGAGGACAAAGACAAGACGGAAGCCCGCGAGATCCTTGAGCAATGCCTCGAGGGCGACTTCCGCACGGTCATGTCCGCCATCAGCGGCTTGACGGCACTCCGGGAAATCAAGGCACTGCCGGCGCTGGCGAAACTGGCGCGCAGCTCACCGGACAGCCGCATCAAGAAGCGCGCCAAGGAATCCATCGAAGGCATCCGCGCGTCCCAGGGCAGCAACAAGGAAGTAAAGTCCCTGCGCGAGGACTACGACAAGCTCAAGGAAGACTACGAGAAACTGAAAGAACGCATCGACAAGATCGACGATCTGGACAGCGAAAAGAAGAAGCCGCGCAACACGCAGTCGGTCAAGAAGACGGCCAAGCTGACGGCCAAGGTCGCGAAGCGAAAGACGACGAAAAAGCCAGTCGCCAAGCGCAGCAAGCCGCCAAAGAAAAATGGCGGGCGCAAGGCCGTCGTAAAACCAAAGGCAAAACCCAAAAAGAAGGGTACAAAAAAACGCTAGATTGCCCTGAAACGCCCACACTGAGCGCGCTTTAACGCGCTCAGTGTCATTTGGGTTGGATTATCCGTATCTGAATAGGGCGTTACATTTGTCGATGGGACCTGACAGGAGATGTCATGTTCTTCCGACGACGCAAAAAGAAGCAGAAGCAGAAGCAGAAGCAGGAAGTGGATCTGAAACTTGTGTTCGACGCCGAGCGGCGGCGCCAGCACGAGGAATTCCTGCGAAAGCGGGCACTCTACCAGCAGGCGATGCTCAGCCTGAGCGCCTACGGGGCCTGGGCCCACCCAGCCGACCTGAACTAGGTGCGCGAACTATTCCCACATAATTCATGAGCGGACAAGGAAGCCAACACCCGGTGACAACGGCGTGATCCGCCGGGTTGTTCTCCCGGCGAAGGAGAGAGCCATGAACGACAACAAGTACACCGGAGACCCCGCAACGCACAGTTACCTTGACCGTCGAAGCCTGGAAAGCGAGGCAACGAAAACGCGCGCACCGAACCCCTTACGTATTGCCAGCGAGTTCGAAAGAGAGGCCGCCGAAACCCGCAGGCGTTGCGCGACGGGCGCTTACGACGTCGTTGCGATGCGCAACCTCTATCGCGAGAGCAAGCAGGAGTACGAGGCAGAGTGCATCCGGATGTTGCTCGCACTGAAAGCGTGGCTCGCTGTGGATCGCTAAGGAGGTGAAATGAGCAGGTACCCGAATGCCGCCACGCCGGCGACGGCGCAATAGGCGGCGAACCAGCGCAGCTTCTGCTTGTGGACGACCAGCCTGATGCCCCACAGCCCGATCAGGCTGAAGATCAGGCTGGCGATAAAACCGGCCGCCGCCGGGGCGACTTCGATCTGGCTGATCTCGCGGGCCTCGATCAGGCCGGCCCCGCCGATGGCTATCAAACCCATCAGGAAGCTGAGTTTCACGGCATCGTTGCGCACCCAGTGCAGCATCAGCGCGATGCAGATTGTGCTGCCACTGCGCGAGACGCCCGGCAGCAGCGCGACCATCTGCGCCAGCCCGACCACCAGCACCAGCCAGAAATGCAATCCCTTGGCCGTCGCGAAGCTCACGAACAACTCCCGTTTGCGCTCTGCCAGCCACAGTACCCCTGCCGTGAACAGTAACCCGACGCACGCAACCCAGGGCGATTGCAGCAGGTTCTGCTCAATCCAGGCGCTGTCGGCGTCGGGCAGCAGTTTCTTGATGGTGATACCGGCAATAGCGGCCGGGATGCTGGCCAGCACCAGGATCGCCAGCGAGCGCGTATCAAACTTCGGGTAGAACAGCTTCAGGAGGTCTTTGCGGAAGACAATCAGGATCGCGAGCCACGAGCCCAGGTGCAGCAGGACGCTCTGGGCCGTGCTGCCTTCGCCGCCCAACTCACGCCCGAGGATCTCGCCCAGGATGACAAGATGGCCTGAGCTGCTGACGGGCAGGAACTCCGTGAGCCCCTGCACCGCACCAAGGATGATCGCCTTGAGGATCTCCATCGCCCTATCATCGGAAAAAACACACCCTCGAGTGAAGCAAGACCACCACTTGACGCGTTTACCGGCAGGGGTTATTTATCTGCCCCGCGCTGGGGGTGTAGCTCAATTGGTTAGAGCGTCGGCTTGTCACGCCGAAGGTTGCGAGTTCAAGTCTCGTCACCCTCGCCAGCTTAGAAGCCGCCTGTACGCCGAAGCACGGTCGTACAGGCGGCTGTCGTTTAGGGGCAATGGGGCGGACTGTCCGGGACGTCCTACTGGTTCCGACCGCGCTCTACGGCGGCCTTGATGAAGCCCGCGAACAGCGGATGCGGCTTGAGGGGCTTGCTCTGGAACTCCGGGTGGAACTGGACGCCCACAAAGAACGGGTGGTCCTTCAGTTCGACGATCTCCACCAGGTCCAGTTCCGGGTTTACCCCGCTGACAACCAGCCCGCGCTCAATCAGCCGGTTGCGATAATCGTTGTTGAACTCGTAGCGGTGGCGGTGCCGCTCCTGCACAAGCTCGGCGCCGTAGGCCGCGCGGGCGATCGTGCCCTCGATCAGCTTGCAGGGCTGCGCGCCCAGGCGCATGGTCCCGCCCATGTTTTTCACGTCGCGCTGGTCCTTCAGCAGTGAAATGACCGGATGCGTTGTCTCTTTGCTGAACTCGCTGCTGTTGGCGTCTTCGAGACCGGCTACGTTGCGGGCGAAGTCGATCACGGCAATCTGCATACCCAGGCAAAGCCCGTAGTACGGAATCTTGTTCTCGCGTGCGAAGCGCACGGCGCTGATCTTGCCCTCGATGCCGCGCTCGCCGAAACCGCCGGGCACAAGGATCCCGTTCATGCCACGCAGGCGTTTGCCGACGTTCTCATCAGTCAGCTCTTCCGCGTTGATGCGATGAATCTTGACCTCGACCTTGTTCGCGATGCCGGCATGGTCGATCGACTCGTAGACGCTCTTGTAGGCGTCCTTCAGCTCCACGTACTTGCCGACCACGGCGACGTCCACCGTGGAAGTCGGGTTCGTAACCGTGTGAACGACCTCCTGCCAGGGTGCAAGGTTAGCCGAGCCAGCAGGCAGGCCCAGGCGGCTGATGATCGCGTCATCGAGCCCTTCGTCGTGCAGCACCTGCGGCAGCTCATAGATCGTGTTGGCGACGTCGCGTTCTTCGAACACGTGCTTCTTTTCAACGTTGCAGAACATGGCGATCTTGTCGCGCATTTCCTGCGTAATCGATTTCTCGGTGCGGCAAACCAGCATGTCCGGCTGGATACCGATCTGGCGCAAAATGCCGACGCTCTGCTGCGTCGGTTTGGTCTTGCTCTCGCCACTCGCCCGCAGGAACGGGATCAGCGTCAGGTGAAGAAAAATGCAATTCTCGCGCCCGAGTTCATAGGCGAACTGGCGGAATGCCTCCAGAAACGCGGCACCCTCGATGTCGCCGGCCGTGCCGCCAAGCTCATTTAAAACGACGTCAACTTCAGGCCCGTCCCACTGGCGGATGTTGGCCTTGATCTCATTCGTGATGTGCGGGACCACCTGTACACAGCCGCCCAAGTACGCGCCCTTGCGCTCTTTGGCGATCACATCGCGGTAGATGCGCCCGCTGGTGATGTTGCTGTTGCGCATCAGGGGCGCGCTGGTGTAGCGCTCGTAGTGCCCGAGGTCGAGGTCCGTCTCGCCGCCGTCAACGGTGACGTAGACTTCACCATGCTGGAACGGGTTCATGGTGCCGGCGTCAACGTTGATGTACGGGTCAAACTTCTGGATACGGATGCGCAAGCCGCGCGCCTCAAGCAGCGCACCCATGCAGGCCGTGGTCAAGCCCTTTCCGAGCGACGAAACCACCCCACCAGTAATGATGATGTGTTTGGTGACATGCTTGTTCATCGGCCCATCCACCACGCCAGACTAACGCACAACGCCCCTGAACGGGGCGCCTCTCGCCAGCATAGCGAGCGGACAGGCCACCGCAATCATGTGGAGAGATTCACGCACGCATCCCGGCAAGCGGACCACATTGCCGGGATGCGCCCCGAAACCATCCGCCGTGCCGGGCTAAGGCGTGCCGTACTTCTCAACCAGAGCCCGAATCTCGGACTCGGAAACCCCTACCGCACGCAGGGTCTCGAGTTCGGCCTCGTCGGCGAAACCACTCTTCTGCATACGATCCGTGAAGCGCTGGATCGCGTCGCGCCGGCGCGTGTACTTTTCACGCAGGCGCATAGCGGTTTCGGTTGTGTTGGCTAATCGCCGTGTGTCCTTGTTGCTGATGCTGTCGTCGTTACTCACATGGTTCTCCGGTAAGCCCCACCTAACCGGAAGGTTAGAGTGTTAAGTCTATGCCACGGGTTCCCGTTCGCCAAACGGAATCACAAATCGCATCGCCTTAGAATGCCTAGAAATGCACATTTTCGCGCGATCGCACGCGGCGCCCATGGGCATTCAGAGCGTCCTTTGAGAACCACCGTCAGTGGGAAGTATCCGGGGTTAGGCCGCGTAGCGCTCGACAAGCGCCTCGATCTCTTCTTCACTGACGCCTACCGCGCGCAGCGCGATAACTTCAGCGTCGTCCACCAGCCCGCCGTTCTTTTGCAGACGATCCGTGAACTTCTGAACCGCATCAAGGCGCTTGGTGTACCGATCACGCAGACGGGATACCGTTTGCGAGGATGTGAGCCCCCTGTAGCGGCGCGTTACCTTCTCGACGTCCCTGTCATTCATGTCGTGCATGGTCGGACTCCTCGACACCCTCACTTATGAGAACGTCTTACAGCCCGTAAGGTTTCCGGATTTCTGGCATTCGGACGCGTACCCCACGCACAAAGCAGCGTAACCAGCGACCATGACATTGGATATGCCGGTTGCCTAAAGTACCGCCACAAGGTCCGCTTTTGTGACAATGCCCCATTCGCCGGATGCCCGCTTCACCAGGGCAGCGGGCGCGCCGCCCTGGAACGTGCGAAGCAGTTCGGTCGCGGTGGCCTCGTCGCTGACAACGGGCAACGGCGCCCCCATTACCTCACGAACCTTGATTTCACCCAGTTTGCGCCCTTCCAGAAGCAGGTTGATCAACTGGTCGTCGTACAGGGCGCCCACTGGCTCGCCGCTCTCAAGCACCGGAATCTGTGACAGGTCCAGCGTCTTCACGTGTCCGATCACTTCCGACAAGGTCTGGTCAGGCTCGGCGGTCACGAGCGCTTGTCCCGGTTTGTGCAGCAGCAACTCGGCGGCCGTCACGTCGAATTCTTCCAGGAAGCCATTCTCGCGCATCCAGTTGTCGTTGTACATCTTGGATAGATAGCGGTCGCCAACGTCGCAGATGAAGACAACAGGCAAACATTCACCCGGCTTGTGCTTCTTCAGCCACTTGAGGGCGCCCGCCAGGTTGTTGCCGCTGCTGCCGCCAGTGAAGATACCTTCCATGCGGGTAAGACGGCGGGCGACCTGGTAGGACTCGCTGTCGGTCACCTGGACCACGTCGTCGATGTTGGCGAAGTCCATGGTGCCGGGGATGTAATCAAGCCCGATGCCTTCCACCGTGTACTGGCGGTTCACAGGCGCCGCGTTTTTGTCCTTGTAGTACAGCGCGTACAGACTGCCGACAGGATCGCACAGGATGATCTTGACCTTCGGGTTGTGCTCCTTGAGGTACTTGCCGACGCCGTTGATCGTGCCGCCTGTGCCCGCACCCGCAAAGAAGTGCGTGACCTTGCCGTCTGTCTGCTCCCAGATTTCCTTCGCTGTCGTCGCGTAATGAACTTCCGGGTTGGACGGGTTCTGAAACTGCCCGGCATACCAGCCGCCCGGCGTCTCCTTCGCGATTCGTTTGGCGACAGCGTTGTAGTGGCGCGGGTCGTCCTTGGTGACGGCCGTCGGGGTGACAATGACTTTGGCGCCGTAGGCACGCAGGAGATCGATTTTTTCGCGCGACATTTTGTCGGGCAGGCAGAAGACGCACTTATAGCCAAGCACGTTGGCAGCGATGGCAAGCCCGAGCCCGGTGTTGCCGGCGGTGCCTTCGGTGATGGTGCCGCCCGGTTTGAGCAGGCCGCTGGCTTCAGCGTCACGGATCATGGCGATGCCGATGCGGTCCTTCACGCTGCCGCCCGGGTTCAGGTGGTCCAGCTTGGCGACAAGCGTGCAGCCCAGCCCGTCGCTGATGCGGTTCAGTTTGACCATCGGGGTGTGCCCGACGCAGTCGAGGATCGATTCGCGGATATCCATTTGAGTCTCAGTCGTTTTGTTGGTGATTCATACCGGTCAATAAAACGGCGGCCCGAGCCGGGCCGCCACTATCAACTATCAACCGTCAACTATCAACTTGAAGCATCTATACCTGCTTCAGGCACTCTTCAAACACGCGCATCATTGTTTTGTCCGGCAGGAAGAACGTCGCTTCCTCGACGGTGCTTTCGCGGTTGTCGTGGCGCAGGCATTCGCTCAGCAGTAGCTCCGAGACGCGCTTGACGGGCACGTGGCTGGTCGCCATGCCGATCGGCGGGATCGCCACCGTGCGCGCGCCGATCTCGTTAGCCTTGGTCAGCGCGCTGCGCAGGGAGTTCACGATGCTCTCTTCCGTGCTGATCTGGTCGTAGTTCATGCTCGCGGCGTGAATCACCCAGCGCGCGTCAAGATCGCCGGCATCGGTAACAACCGCTTCGCCCAACTCCAGTTTCCCGATCGCCAGGCACTGCCGGATAATCTCCGTGTCCACGTCCGGGCCAAGGCTGCAATGAGCCTCCGGCGCGAAGATCAGGTCGTTGTTGATCTCGCTGATGATCGCATCGGCCTCGGCTTCTTTCACCGTGCCCAGCTTCAGGTGTATGTGTTCCTTGTTCATCGGCGCTGCCTCCGTGGCGGACGTTATACGGTGGAATACGCAACAGAAAAGCGGCGGTTGCCTGCAAGTCTGTCACGGACTTTCCTGTCCGGGAGCAGAAATCCCGCAGGTGCCCGGTTTTCGCTTGAATAGAGTTGCGCGGGCGTGGGTCGTGTCGCCTGGACCCACGCCCATCACAGCGCCGATCAGTGGCCGTGGTGCCCGCGGTGGTGACGCCGTCCGTGGTGGGCGCGGTGACCGTGGTGGGCGTCGTCAGCGTGATGGATCGCGTCGTGGGCGACCGCGTGAGCAACGAAACCGCATCCCGTTGTAGTGAATAGCGCGCAACAAGCCGTGAGAAACAGCAAGGGCATTCGCATGGCGAAGCTCCGGTACAGGCCGGCCCCTGTGCTAGTAATGGCTGACCTTTGGAGACGCTCCCGGCAAACAATTCCTCGTCGCCCGATGACCCGCGTCATATGCTCGGACCGATCTCACTTGAAAGGGAGCCAGTTATGAAGGCAATGATCATCAAATTGCAGGTCCTGTCGATCGCGGCGATCGCAGTGGCACTGGGCGCGGTATTCGTGGCGGTGTTGAGCTTCGGCAGCAGCGGCGTTTCCGCCCAGCACCCGATGGAAGCGCCGAAGGGTTTTGATGTCGAGCGCCAGTTGGTGTTCCTGCAGGTGGCTGGGCGCGAGTTCCGGGCCGGCGAAACGCATCGCGACATACAGGTAACCAATGTGACGGACGGATGGGTAACGGTGGTGATGCGCTCGCTGGAGGAAGGCCCGGCGCAGTACCTGGTGTTCCCGGTTGGCAAGATCGAGTTCTATGAACTGGGGTTGCTGCCACAGCGCAACGCTGACAACTCGTCCAAGGGCGGGCGCTGGGAAAACCGCCCCAGCCGGGGCAACAACTAGGCCCCCCATTGACGGAGGGTCGCGGTCAAGCCACATTTACGCCCGCCGGCCCTGAGAGGCTCGCGGGGTGCGGAGTGGCTTGACAGTCGGCCACCTTAGCTCAGTGGTAGAGCAACGCTTTCGTAAAGCGTAGGTCGTCGGTTCAAATCCGACAGGTGGCTCCAGCTTCAAACCCGCCCTGTGAATGTGACACGGGGCGGGTTGTTCGTTCCGGGGCTTGTTCCGCGCGTCGGGATGCATCAATGTGTCTGCCATGGATACACTTTCGTCTATCGACGCGGTTCGCGGCTGGCGCGGTGCCAGCGAAGTCGGCTTCGTTCCTACCATGGGCGCCCTGCACGAGGGCCACGCTTCCCTGATTCGCCGCAGCGTCACGGACAATCCCCGCACACTGGTCAGCATTTTCGTAAACCCTGCCCAGTTCGCGCCCGGTGAGGACCTCGCAAAGTACCCTCGCACTATTCAGCAGGACCTGCAGCTCTGTGCCGATTGCGGGGCTGACGCGGTCTTCACCCCGGACAAGCAGATGATGTACCCGCCCGGTTTCGCCACCTGGGTCGATGTGGAAGGTCTTACCGACAGGCTGTGCGGTGCGACGCGCCCGGGGCACTTCCGCGGCGTCACCACGGTCGTCGCCAAGCTGTTCCATATAACGGGGGCGACCCGCGCCTACTTCGGGCAGAAGGACGCCCAGCAGGTGATTGTGCTCAGGCGCATGGTGGATGACCTCAACCTTCCCATTGAGCTGATCACGTGCCCGATCATCCGTGAGCCCGACGGGCTGGCCATGTCCAGCCGTAACCGCTATCTCAGCGCCCTCGAGCGCGAGCGGGCCACCGGCATCAGCAAAGCCCTGCGCGCCGTAGAGACCCTGTTTCAGAAGGGCACCCGCGAGGTTTCGATCCTGCGGGCTTCGCTGGTCACCGGGCTGTCCAACCACGTGGACAAGCTCGACTACGCCGAAGTTCTGGACGCCGGGAACCTGTCCGATATCCAGCGGGTTGATCGCCCCTCGCTGGCCGCAGTCGCCGCGTTTATTGGCAGCACCCGCCTGATCGACAACGTGGTGCTGGCGCCCTGACGACGTGGATTGCAAGTGCCGACACTATAAACCCTGCCCTGCAACCTGATCCCTGAACTACGTCCGGATAATTTTTCTAAAGCCGCACGGCCAAACTGCCGATTACCCGGTACCCGTACCCGAAAGGGCTGTCATGGACGTGATTGCTGACGACGTGCTGGACACCGACCAACTCGAGGCCGAAGGTGCCGCGGAAAACGTCCTGCGCCCGCAGCGCCTCGCTGATTTTGTGGGCCAGCGCAAAGTCGTGGACAACCTGCTGGTTTTCATTGAGGCCGCCAAGAAACGCGGCGAGGCACTGGACCACATCCTGTTTTCCGGCATGCCCGGACTGGGCAAGACGACTCTTTCCCATCTGGTTGCCACCGAGCTCGGTGTCCCCATGCACGCGGCCTCCGGGCCGGCGCTGGAGAAGCCGGGCGATCTGGTCGGCATCCTCACGCGCCTTGAGCCCGGCGCGGTACTGTTTGTGGACGAAATACACCGCCTGCCCCGCGCCGCCGAGGAGTTTCTGTACAGCGCCATGGAGGATTTCTACCTGGATGTGGTGCTTGAGCCCGGCGCGCAGTCACGCAGTATGCGACTGACACTGAACCGCTTCACGCTGGTGGGGGCGACAACGCGCGAAGGGTTGTTGACCGCGCCCTTCCGCGCGCGCTTCGGCGTGCTGGAGCGCCTAGACCCATACCCTCTGGACGAACTCACGGAAATCGTGCGCCGCAGCGCGTTCAAGCTGGATGCGCGTATTGACGCCGCGGGCGCCAACCTGGTGGCCGAGCGCTCGCGCGGCACGCCGCGCGTGGCGAACCGGATTCTTCGGCGCCTGAGAGACGTTGCCCAGGTGACCGGCAACGGTGACATCACCCGGGAAGTCGCCGAGCGCGGCTTGCACATGCTTGGCATCGACGCGCACGGATTGACCGAGCTCGACCGCCGCATCCTGCGCTGCATCATCCAGCAGGGGGGCGGGCCGATTGGTTTGAAGACCATCGCCGTGGCTGTCGGCGAAGAGGAAGACACCATCGAGGAAAGCTGCGAGCCGCATCTGATCCGGCAGGGTCTGCTGCGCAAGACCCCGCGCGGGCGCGTGATCACGGACTACGGGCGTGAACTGGCGGGTTGAGCGTCGGCTCAGTCCGGGCGCTTGCCACTGGGAACGAAGCTCTTGGACGATGACGAAATGCTGACCTTCCAGCGCTTGTGTTCCTCGACGCAGACGACGATTTCTTCGCCTGCCTGCTCCTTGCCGTCGATTTCGCGCGTGACCAGCACGGTGACCCGGTAGCGGTTGCCGTCCAGCTCCTTGCCTTTGATCTCGAAGTCTTCGATGTTGCTGTCGTCCCAACGGTTGAAGTTGAGACGCTCGTCGGTCTTCCGAAAACTGTCCGCCTCTGTGCGCACCACCGCCGCGTAAACATCGTCGGCGTCGCCGCTTTGCAGGGCCTCTAAAAACCGTGTGGCCGCAAGCTCGGGTGTTTCAGCGCCCTCGCTGCCGCATGACGCCACAAGCAGACCGATGAGCAGTATCAGGAAAGTTCGCTTCATGGGGGCAGTATAGATGACGACGGCCGGGCGGCACGGCGCTGCGCCCGAAAGCGGGGCGAATCTGCCCGGCTGGGAATGACTTTGCGGATGGGAGATACGGGCCCGCCGACCTGTTACGACCGCCGCCGCGCAATCAGCGCCAAGAGTGAATCCGTAGTCTCTCCACGACGGTCCAGCGCGCGCCTAGTGGGGCCTCAGATTTGTTGTAGCGGCTGACGTTGGTTTGCCAATCAGTGGGTATCCTCTTTCTGGAGCCCTACCATGGCGAAGAAGTACGTTGTCCGACTTGCCCCCGATGAGCGTCAACAGCTTCTCTCCTTGACCAAGGCGGGGAAAGCCTCGGCCCGCGCCGTTCAGCATGCCAACATCCTGTTGCTGGCCGATGCCAACGCCGACAACCGCATGGACAAGGAGATTGCCGCTGTCCTGCATGTAGCGCTGCGTACCGTCGAGCGCATCCGCATGTGGTGCGTCACCGAGGGCATCGAGCGCGCCCTGCACCGCAAGTCGTCGCTGTACGAAGCCTTCGATGCCAAGACGGCGAACCGGCTGGCAAAGCGGATCGATCTGCACTTCACCCCAAAACACGGAAGCTGGCTGAACATCGCGGAGATCGAGTTGCGGGCGCTGACGGGGCAGTGCCTTGACCGCAGGATCGCCACGCTGAAGGAATTGCGGAAGCAGGTGACCGTCCGGCAGCACCAGCGAAACAAGGAAGTCCGGGCAGTGGACTGGCGCTTCACAACCAAGGACGCCAGAATCAAGCTGAAGCACCTATACCCGATACTTCAAACCTGAGCGCTCACTAGGCAC
>JAIOJA010000055.1 GCA_019912315.1 Planctomycetota bacterium | reverse complement strand
GCCTGCACCGGTGCAGGTTTCCAGCTTCAGCCGCAGGCAGACAAGCAGCCGCAGGGTCAGCAGCAGAAGTAGAAGTAGCGAGCAAGCTCCGGATGCGCCGGTCGATGGCAATCATGCCGAAACCGGCGCATCCGGCCCCCGCCGAGCGATGCCGCTCGCGAAACAGCGCAAGGAGAAAGTATGACGAAGCCAACCAATCCGGCGAAGAAACCCTGCCGCGACGACAGCCGCACGCAGGATCAACATGCAGCCGACGATCGCCAGGAACTCAAGAGGGAGACCGATAGAGTTAAGGCAGCCAAAAACGCCGGCGCTTTCGACCATAGCGCGGAGCAAAGACGACTCGCAGCCCATATCGTAGGCGGCCCTGGCAGCGACGAGCGTCGTGCACGGGCGCAGGCCGACGCGGCACAGCTGAAACGCATTCAAGGTCGGACTGACGGCAAGGACACCAGCGGGGTTCGAAAGGAGAGGGGACGCGCGTCGAGGCTGACTGAGCCCTTGGGCATGGATGATGTTCCCGAAGGAGCTTCTCAGTTGTTTCGGGACAGGTACGCAAGCGTCCTGCGCGACTTTCACTTCGGCCGGCCTTTGGGGCCGACGAACCGAGTCGCGACCAGCCTGACAGAAGCCAAGGCCGTTGCCGCAAAGTTCGCCGGAGACAGAGAATCAGGCGGGTAGCGCAGAATCGTCCGGCAACGGCGCCAGGGGCAATACCCTCCAAGGCGGCTGTCGGAAGTTGTGGGATGGCGCAGCGAGAGATCGTGGGGCGCTGCGTCATCTCCACCTGTTGTCATTACCGAAAATGCCGTCTTGGTAGTTTTCGACAGCAATGCGGGCGAGTAGTGAGTGATCACTTGGCTTCTTTGTCGCCCGGAAAGCCCTTTAGTAAAGGCTTTCACGCGTTACCCGCATGCCAGATGTCCATCTCAAGTCAACTTTGTACTCGAGTGTGGATCGGGCCCCCGCTACCAACCAAAGCGCCCGGTCAATTGACCGGGCGCTTGTAACTTCAGACTAAACGCTGACTTGCGGATCCAGCTCAGATCGCTGGTTCGACTCGACGTCCGCCGAACCCCGCTACCAACGCCGAACTCACATGTGCGTATCGGTACTCCCTGCAAGTTGCCGACATGGCTCCATGGGCGCCGAGAACACATGCTTCTTTGCCGGGCCTTGTTCAAGTTGCCGGATCTCATGAATGCCCAGAAGCTGGCTCGATGGAATTTTCGGTAGGGACATGCGCAAACCTGGGAGGTCATGACAGTCGATAGAACGGACCAACAACTCAACGGTACACTTTGAGTCTGGGCAGTTCCTTCGCCAGTGCAGCGACACCCTTTTCCGTAATCTTGTCGCAGTCAGCGAGGTAGAGGGATTCCAGGCTGCGCATCTTGGTAAGGTGAGTCAGGCCCCCGTCCGTTATCTGGCTGCATTGACGGAGATTGAGCTCTTGCAGTGCGGTTAAACCTCTCAGATGCGCAAGCCCCGCATCCGTTATCTTCCCACACCAGTCTAGCCTGAGCGTTTCCAGGGTTGTCAGCCTCTGCAGGTGAGCCAGACCTGCGTCCGTGAGATCGCATCCGGATAGAGTGAGTTTTCGTAGCGCGGTCAGGCCTGTGAGGTGCGCTAGTCCAGCGTCCGAAAGCAGCTCGCAACCGCCGAGCCCGAGCACTTTCAGCGCAGTCATTCCTTTCAGATACACCAGCCCCGCGTCAGTGATGTTCCTGTTCTGGTTGAGGTAGATCGATTGAAGTGCGGACATTCCCTCCAGGTAAGCTAGCCCTACATCAGTGATCTGCCCGCAGTAGTAAAGGTCGAGCGATTCCAGCGCAGTCAGACCCTTCAAGTGCGCCATTCCGGCATCTGTAATCTCCTCGCACATGTTCAGGTTCAGCGATCGCAACTTGGTCAAGCCCTTCAGGGGCGCAAGCCCAGCGTCCGTAATCTGCTGGCAGCCGTAAAAGTTGAGGGACTGGAGCGATGCCAAACCCGCCAGTTGCACCAGCCCGGAAGCTGAGAGCCCTCCACAAAGGCTTAGGTCGAGTGACTGCAAGCTTAACAGACCCTGAAGGTGGCCAAGCCCTGCGCCCGTAATCTCACCACAGGTCGAAAGGAGGAGCGTTTGCAGGGCCGTCAGGTCTTTCAGATGCACCAGCCCAGCGTCCGTCAGTTGGCAGCCGGAGAGACTGAGTGACTGCAGTGCGGTCAGGCTTTTCAAGTGCACCAGCCCCGCGTCTGTGATCTTCCTGCAGCCCGAGAAACTGAGCGCTCGTAGCGCGCTCAGGACCTTCAGGTGTGCGAGCCCAGCGTCGGTGATCTTCCCACAAAGGGAAAGATTGAGCGTTTGAAGGCCGCTAAAGCCCTTCAGATGCTCGAGGCCGGCGTCTGTGATCCTGTCGCACTTGGTCAGATCGAGAACTTGCAGTGCGCGCAGGACCTTCATGTGTGCAAGCCCGGTGTCTGTAACCAAGTCGCACCATTCGAGGACCAGCATTTTCAGAGCGGTCAGGCTCTTCAAATGTTCCAGCCCTGCGTCTGTAATCTCGCGGCACCATCCAAGGCACAGTGTTTGCAGAGAGGGCATGACCTTCAGGTTTGCCAAACCAGCGTCCGTGATACTGCTACAAGAATCCAGATCGAGCGAACTGAGCGCGGCGACGCGGCCGAGCTTCGCCAGGTCCGCGTCCTGGGTGTGTGTTGAGGCACCCCAACTGCTGGGCTTCCCAACAAATGCCAGATATTGGTCCCTGCCAATTTTGCCCTGCCAGCCAGCCTCAAGCACCTTGCCCGACGTCTTCCACTCTTCCAGCATCGCAGCATCGTCCGGCCTTTGGGACGAGTACAGCGTGAATGTCCCGGTGACTTCAGGAATGGTGGTATCGACGCCCACTGCCGCAGGCTCGTCCTGCGCGACCAACACTGGGCAGCCAAACAGGACAACGACAGCAGCCAGCACTAAGATTGATCGGGTTGTTTTCATGTTGCACATCCTACCGAAAGCACCGACACGATCGGAAGGGATTCTACGTGGAGCGGGCCAGTCACCCATCCCGAACCTCATGGATTAGGCTTAGTTTGCGCTGTCAGTTTGCGCTGTATGTAGGCGGGCATGCAGTTCGTTCATGCGCAGCACGGGACCAGTATTGGTTGGTAAGTCCATTGTCGATGAAGATCGCGCTTTGCGCCCGCTGCGCTACTGGCTGATGTGCAGCTTCGGAAGGCTCTTTTTAAGAGCGGATAGCCCAGATTCTGTGGTCTTGTCGCAGCCGGAAAGATCAAGGACTAGCAAAGCGGTCAGGCCGTTTAAATGCGCCAGCCCGGCATCCGTGATCTTGCTGCACCGGCTGAAACTGAGGTACCGAAGTTGAGTCAGGCCGTTCAGGTGTGCCAGTCCGGCGTCCGTGATCTTGTTGCAGTCACGAAGCTCAAGGTGTTGCAGCTCCGTCAGGACCCTTAAGTGTTCGAGCCCGGAGTCCGTGATCTCTTCGTCCCCATCGAGATCGAGGTACTTCAGCTCAGTCAGGTCCTTCAAGTGTGCCAGCCCGGCATCCGTGATCCCGCTGCACCGGCTCAGGTAAAGTATTTTCAGATCTGTCAGGCCCTTCAAGTGTGCCAGCCCGGCATCTGTGATCTCGCTGCACCGGGAGAGGCCAAGGTGTTGTAGGGCGGTCAGGCCTTTCAAGTGTTCTAGTCCAGCGCCCTTCATCTTTTCGCAGCCTTCGAGGTCGAGGTATTGAAGCCCAGTCAGGCCCTCCAGGTATGCCAGCCCGGCCTCAGTGATCTTTTCGCACCCGGCGAAGTCGAGGTGTTGAAGCTCAGTCAGGCCCTTAAGTTTCGCAAGTCCGCCGTCCGTGATCTGCCTGCACGAGTTGAGTACGAGGGTCTCCAGCGCTGGCAGGCCCATGAGGTGCGTTAGTCCGGCGTCCGTGATCTCGCGGCAAGAGCCCAAAGTGAGGGTTTGCAACGCGGTCAACTCTCTAAGCTTCGCCAGGTCCGCGTCCTGTGTGGAAGACGAACTGCGCCTGGTGCTTGGCGTTCCCACGAATGCAAGATGCTGTTCCTTGCCGATCTTCCCGTGCCATCCCGCCTGAAGTGTCTCGCCCGATGCGAGCCACTCCTCCAGTTTTGCAGCATCGTCCGGCCTTTGCGATGGGTATAGCTTGAAGGTCCCATTGACTTCGGGAATGGTTGTATCGACGCCGTCTACGGCAGGCTTGTCCTGCGCGGTGAGGACTGGGCAGCCAAGGAGACCAATGACGGCCGTCAGTACCAAGATTGTGCGGGTGGTTTTCATTTTGCACATCCTACTTCGACGCGGGCATACTCCCAAGGGGATTGGCGCAGTACAGATGGTTCGCGGGTAGCTTCGCAAGCAAGCCGGTGCGTTGCGCACGCTGTGCTACCGCTCAATTGTCGTACTTGGCAGGCTCTTCTTCAGTGTGGCCACACCCTCGTTCGTGACCTGCGCACACCTGTGGATGTAGAGGCGCTGCAGGGCAGTCAGGCCTTTCAGGTGAGCCAACCCCGCGTCAGTGATTTGCTTGCAATTGCCGAGATTGAGAGATTGCAGCGCAGTCAGGTCAATCAGGTGAACCAGCCCGGCGTCCGTGATCTTGCTGCAATTGCGGAGGCCTAGCGATTGAAGTGTGGTCATGCCTTTCAAGCTGGCCAGTCCCTCGTCGGTGATTCCAACGCAACCCTGCAGATTGAGCGATTGCAGTGCGGTCAGGTCCTTCAAGTTGGCCAGCTTCTCGACAATCTCCGGGGCTCAGGAACGCATAGGAACCCATAGAGATATGCTCGACGGCGTTTTCGGTCGCGACACCGGCCATTCTGCGGATGCCTGGACGCCGGTGTTTCTTATGGGCTGTTCAGGATGGCGTGGCCAATGCAGCGATCAGCTCTTGCGCTCTCTCGATCTGATTGTCGAAGCCGGCTCCTGTCATCGCCTCGCATAGCTTGCGCAACTCTCGTAGGTCTGGCAGCTCTCGTTCGACTAGCACCTGGATATAGATGCCGAGCTGTTTCAGTTGCTCCATCGGCGTCGCCGCCTCGTCGTGCAGTTTCATATTGGCGCAATCGCGCAGGGAGACTTCAATCTGGCGCAGCACCGAGAGTAGTTCCTCTCGGGGTGGCGTTGGGCGCGTGACTCTGGGACGCCGCTCAAGCAACTGGCCAACGTGCCCGTGGTAGAAGACATCGGCGCCAAGCTTGACCATGAGGAAACTGCCAAGCAGCAGCCCCGCCGTTTCATCGTCTCCGAAAAGCCACACGGTTACCATCATCGCGCAGAGCGACGGAAACATAATCAAGGAGCCGAAATCCTCACTGGCTTTCAGCTTGCCGCGCAGGCCGTCGCGAAACAAACGGAGGGCTTCCACACCCGCCCAAGCTAAGGCCGGCAAGATAAGCGCTGGAGATTCGGTGAAAAGACGAAACAGCATGGCGACTTCTGATAACACCAATGCGGCAGTGGCGACCCCCTCTTCGTTTGCGTCAAGCAATGACGGCAGCACGAAGTAGCCGACCGAGGCGAACAGGCCTAGCCCAACCAGTTTCAAAGAGTCACCGAAGTACGCCGACGCATCGTCTTCGCCCCAGAAGAACACGATGCCACTCCGCACTACATGGATTGCAACGGCGAGGGCCAATTCCAGCCACACGGCCATCATGGTCTCAAGGCCACTCCAGCCGCCGAGCCACATGCCGAGGAACGGTGTAATGCCGGCGACAAGAATCGCTACAAGCATCAACCAGATGCGGATTTGCTTTCGGTTGTCCAAATCTTCAGCCCTACTCCGGAACCTGCCGGACCAAAGGCAATTGAGTGAAGCGTCAGTCCCTAACGAATACTCCGTCGGTCGTAAACCGGGGCGTTTGTATGAACGTAAAGAACTGGCGCAACACCTGTGGTGGAGTGGATGGTGGGGCGCGATGCAAACCTGACCGCGCATTGCACTCGCGGTGCTACCGCCCGATCGTCGCGTTTGGCAGGCTCTTCTTCAGTGCGGCAACTCCGTCGTCAGTGACCTGCTTGCACCCGTTGAGATTGAGGGTGCGTAGCGCCGTCAGGCCACTCAGGTGGGCCAGCCCAGCGTCCGTGATTTGCTTGCAATTGCTGAGATTGAGCGCTTGCAGCGCAGTCAGGTCAATCAGGTGAACCAGCCCGGCGTCCGTGATCTTGCTGCAATTGCGGAGGCCTAGCGATTGGAGTGTGGTCATGCCTTTCAAGCTGGCCAGCCCAAGATCGGTTATCAATTCGCAGTTGTTAAGGTCGAGCGTTCGCAGCGCGATCATGCCCTTCAGCCCTTCCAGCCCGACGTCTGTGATCTTGTCGCAAGATGACAGATCCAGCCATTGGAGCGCGATCAAGCCGTTCAAGTGCGCCAGGCCGGAGTCTGTGATTCGCTCGCACCCGGACAGCGAGAGAGTTCGCAACGCGGCCAGGCCTTTCAAGCTCGCCAGACCGGTGTCCGTGATTTGTTCGCAACCACATATGTTGAGCAACTGCAGCGCTGCCAAGCCCTTCAAGCTTGCCAGGCCCTCGTCGGTGATTCCAGCGCAACCCTGCAGATCGACCGATTGCAGTGCGGTCAGGTCCTTCAAGTTGGCCAGCCCGGCGTTCGTGACCTTGTCGCAATAGACCAGCTTGAGTGATCGCAACGCGGCCAGGCCCTTGAAGTTCGCCAGCCCGGCGTCCGTGATCCTGCCGCAACGGGACAGTTCGAGCACCTGTAGGGCAGTCAGTCCCTTCAGGCTTGCCAACCCGGCATCCGTCAGATTCGTGCACGATTCCAGATTGAGTGACTGCAGCGCGGCTTGGCACTTCCAGTTCGCCAGGCCTTCGCCGGTAATCCGACTACAACCCCTGAGACTGAGCGATTGGAGAGTGGTCAGGTTCTTCAAATGTTCCAGGCCGGCGTCAGTTATGTCGTAGCAACAGAAGAGATTGAGCCATTGGAGCGCGGTCAGGTCCTTCAGATGTTCCAGGCCGACGTCCGTGATCTTACTGCTCTCCGAAAGATTGAGCGACTTCAGCGTGTTCAGGCCCTTCAGATGTTCCAGGCCATGATCCGTGAGCCGTCCGCACTGGGAGAGATCGAGCGTTCGCATCGCGGTCATGCCCGTCAGGTTCGCCAGGCCAGCGCCAGTGATCCTGCGACAATAAGACAGACTGAGAGATTGCAACGCTTTCAATCCCTTCAAGTTCGCCAGACCGGCGTCCGTGATCTCGACGCAGGTTGCCAGCCGGAGCGATTGCAGTGAGGTCAGGCTCTTCAAATGTTCCAAGCCGACGTCCGTGATCGGGCAGCCGGTGAGATTGAGATCGCTCATCGCGGACAGGCCCTTCAGGTTCGACAACCCAGCGTCTGTGATTGACTTGCACGCGTGGAGACTGAGCGACTGCAGCGCGGTAAGGTCCTTCAAGGCCGCCAGCCCGGCGTCGGTGATCTTGGTGCAGAAGGTCAGGTCGAGCACTTGTAGTGCCGTCAGGATCTTCAAGTTTGCCAACCCAGCGTCTGTGACATGTTCGCACCAGGTGAGATTGAGCGATTGCAGTACGGTGAGGCCACCCAGTTTCTTCAGATCCGCGTCTTCCGTGGCAGGCGTTCCAAAAAAGCCCAGAAACTGGTCTTTGCCGATCTTGCCCTGCCAGCCGGCCTTGAGCACCTTGGCAGACGCTCTCCACTCTTTCTGCTTGGTGGCATCGTCCGGCATTTGCGAAGGGAACAGCGCGAAGGTTCCCGTGATCTCGGGAATGGTGGTATCCACTCCGTCAGCCGCAGCTTTCTCTTCCGCGACAAGTACTGGGCAGCAGAGCAGAAGAGTGGCAACTGTCAGCGCCAGGATCGACCGGTTTGTTCTCATGCTGTGCATCCTACTTCGACGCGCGCACACCCCCAAGGGGATTGGCGCAGCATGGATTGCGCGGCTGGCGATGGAGGAGTGAGCCCCCGGCCGCCCCTGCTGTGCGTGGCATGCTCCCACGCACGTTCACCTGCTCGGGAATACTCTCCTGCGCAATTCCCCCGGCGGCGCCGAGTTTCACCGGCTGGCAACGCTGAAGCTGCTGCCCGCGTTAGGCACGAAACATGGCTACTTCTTTTCGGCGCCGTGATCTTTCTCTGAGGCGAGATCACCACTTTCAGTCCAGCTCTTCCAGACACCGGTTGACAGCCCGTCCTTGTACGTGCCTTGGGTTTTCAGCTTGCCGTTTGCCCACCACTCCCGCCACTCGCCATGCTTGTGGCTGGCAGCGTATTGCCCATCCATCACCAGTTGCCCGTTGCTGGCCCACACACGGTACTGCCCCTCATATTCGCCTGAGGGGCCGAAACTGAGTTCAGTTGCAATGGTCTTGCCGTCAGGGTGGTAGCTGCGCCAAGTGCCGGTCTGGGCATCGTTGGCGTACTCGCCGGACTTCATAAGGCTTCCGTCGATGCGCCAGGCCTTGTATGGCCCGTGTTTCTTGCCGCCAGCGAATCCGATCGTCTCGGCCGGCTTGCCGTCGATTGTGTAGCTGGTCCAAGTGCCGGTGCGAACTTCTCCGTGAAGGGCGCCTTCGATTTTCAGTTTGTCGTTCGGGTAGTACTCGCGGTACAAGCCGGCGAACTCGTTGTTGAGCACGACTGCGCGCCGCAGGGTTACTTCGCCCGCCATCCAGACCCATGTCCCGTTCATCTTCTCCGCGTCGCGCTTGAACCCCTCCGGAACTTCCAGAAGCTCGGCCTCGCGAGCGATGCGGCTCTCGGCACCACCACTGCCGTGTACTCGGATTTCGTTCAGTTCCCCGCCTTCGTCGAAGTACTCCCACCTTCCCGTTTTACTGCCCCAGTCGTCGTACTCGCCCCGCTCGCGTGGTGTTCCGTCTTCGCGGAAGTAGCGCCACAGTGCAGATTTGCTTTCGTTTGTATCGCCTCTCCATGGTCGATAGGTGCCTGTCCATGCAACCTGGCCGTTGGTGTGCCAGCCGGTCCAATCACCGGTACGAGCACCGTTTTGAAAGCTGCCTGACTCCACTTTGCTGCCCTGTTCGTCGTACTTTGTGCACTTGCCGTTCATCAGGTCGCCGACAAACTCGGCCTCAAAGCGCAGGCTGACACCGTTCGCATAGTAGTATTTCCATGTCCCGGCCATCCGCCCATCGATGTACTCGCCTTCGGCGGCCAGCGATTCGTCGTCTCGTGTATATCTCCATCGGCCTGTGGGACGCGGAATTTCGTCCACGTCGCCGCGGCCTGCCCACCAGGCGCCGGGATCGTCCAATTCTTCGTAGTACTCCTTATCAAGGGCCGACGCCTTCGTGGAGGCCAGCTTGATCTTTATGGCCTTGCCATGCTCAAAGGTTGCGTCGCTGATCAGCCGGCCGTCGGCGGTCTTTGTCGTGTATCGCCCGTGGAACAGACCGTCGCTATCCCGTGTGAATTCGCGCGTCTTGCCCTCGTCGTCAACGGTCACCCAGGCGCCGACATCAACTCCGTCGAGCCTGTGCCCGCTTCGAACCGGCTTTGCGCCGTACTTGTCATACTCGATGAAAGGCCCGTTCTGCGCGCCATGAACAAAGAAAACATCGTACTGGCGATAGCAAGTGTACGGGTGGTAGAGCGTCTGCCAGCCTTCAAACTGACCATCCGGTCCAATACTGAGTAATTCGAGCCGGGCTGAAGTCTTGGGATCTTCCGTTGCTACCGGTGAGTCGCCATTGCCGCGCCGCCAGGCGATGATGGCCTGCGCGGGTGCATCGTTTTCGAACTTGCGGTAGTTGGCGAGTCCGCGGGTGGCGTCGTACTCCCGTTCTTCGCTGAGCTTGCCGTCGGTGTCATAGACGCTATGACGCCACGGGCGGCCGTCCTTCCAGCTGAACCAGGCGCCGGCCTGCTTTCCCTTGACGTACTGCCCGAGCAAAGTGGTCTTGTCGTCGCTGAAGCTCGCGCTTGGGCCGTCGAGCTCACCGTTGGCATAGCAGCGGACATGCTCGAGCTGGCCTTCTTCCGTGTAGAACAACCACGCCCCGTGCATGCTGCCGTCGCGGAAGTTGCCCTTGGCGAAAGTCTGGTTGTTGCTGTTGTAGGCAGCCTCGGCATAGCCGTGCTCTTTGCCGTCGACGGTTTCCACTTTGAGGGTGGCGAGACCGTCCCACCAGAACCCGTCGGTTCTAACCTTCTGCATCTCCGCCGGGTGGCCTTCAATGACTTCGGGGTCCAATTTGGCGCGCCAGTCTTTCACCACACCTTGCATCAACTGGCCGAACGTGGTCTGGCCGAACTCGCCGGTCGCGAGAACCTCACGCTCAATTGACTTACGCGGGTGATCCGGCGGCTGGTCGGGGTCCAGGGCTGTCGCCGAGCTTGGGTCTGCACTGCACGGCCCGGGCAGCGTGAAAATCAGCAGCAGCAATCCTACAGCAAGATTTTGCATGGCGCCTCCAGGTCAGCGGCCACTTTATGATCGATGCCGCTATTAGTTAAAGAGATATCCGCCGAAGCGCGGTCGCTGCCGAAAACTCCATCTTAAAGTCTTGATTGCAATGGAGACCCTTGTGGTGCAAAACTGCAGCAAGCGCACGGACGCCGGTTCGGCTGTTCTTGTGGACTCGTGGGCTTGAAGGCGCCTGGTACATGTTGCTGAGACGGGATCTCGGATAAAGCGAACGTCGAGCCAGGAAAGCCATCCACACGCCGAAGATCAACTGCGAAGAGGCGGCTGACGTGGCACCACAGCACAGATATCGCCAGCGAACCGGGGAGCGAGGAGCAAACGCATATGAGACTCTTGAGACCAATCTCGCTGCTTGGCTTTCTGCTGACATCCGCTTTGATTGCTTCGGCCTGTCCCGGAGGCCCCGGACAGCTGAACGTGCCAGATCACGTGACACTTCAGGCAGCAGCGGGCGGCGAGCTCGTCTCGACTCAACTGCGCGTAGACGGTAGCTTCTGCGAGTACGCCAAGGTGCAAGTTGAGGAGGAGCATGCCGCCTGGCTGTCCGTCACTCCGGGTAAAGTGAAGCTTGAGGACAGCGTCACGATTGTGGCCAATCCTCGCGCGCTTGCAGCCGGCCAGTACGAGGGCGAGATCAAACTCTTTCCCGATCGCGGGTCCGGATTGTGGACGGTAAAGGTGCTGCTGACGGTTGCGCCGCAGAAGCAGCCGGGAGAGTGAAAGCCCCGTGCAGAAACTTGGCGCATGGGGCGTAAACAGAGAATGTCCCCCGAATCCTCCCAGCGCGGAGCGGTACCTTCCGCGAAACGCCCCACTCGCATCTTTCGTCCCTGTCGTTCCCAAGTGTGCTGTCTGGGCGGGATTCGGCAAATGAGCTGGTCGAAGGTTCAGTCGATCACCAAGCTTTAGAGTTGATCGGATTGCCTCCTACAGACGTATCTTACGCCGGCAGGCGCACACCCGACGTCCATCTCAGCTCAACTCTGTACTCAAGTGCGGATCGGGCCCCCGCTACCAATTTCAGTACAGAATCGAGGGCACCCACCAGGGAGCCCTCGATTCTCATTTGGCCCTGAGCGTCAACCAGGATCGCTGAAACGTGATGCATCAGCTCATGCCTGAACTGATGCACGTCTTGGCTTGCT